>JAYELS010000054.1:0-1699 GCA_034717695.1 Pseudomonadota bacterium | reverse complement strand
AGATTCTTCGCCTCTGCGGATGGCTCAGAATGACTCTCTGTTATAAAAGAGCAAGGGGGCTGACTCATCGGAATGAAGGCCTTGTGCCCTGGAAATGACTTGTCGCCCCCTCGCACACTCCGGGCTTGACCTAATAGGAGCCTGACAGACGCCTCAAGAGAGTCCTGTCGGCCCGGAGCCACTTTATTCTAGCAGGGAGGGGAGGCGGATGATAACTCTTGGTGTCGACGCTCACAAGGAGGTCCACGTGGCGGTGGCGGTAGATGAGCAAGGTCGTCCCCTGGACAGCTGGCAGGGGGCCAACTCGGAGCAGGCTTGGCAGGAGCTGCAGGCCTGGGCTTGCCAGTGGGAATCCCGCCAGTGGGGGATTGAGGGGACGGGCAACTACGGCCAGGGTCTGGCCCAGCACCTGGTGGCGGCAGGGGAGATGGTCTACGAGGTAAACCCCAGGCTTACTGCCCAGGGCCGGCGGCGTGCCCGCAAGCAAGACAAGAACGACCGTCTGGATGCTCAAGCCGTTGCCCGGGTGGTGCTCCGTGACGCCACCCAGTTGCCCAGGGTAGTGGCCGAGGACGAGGCTGCGGTGTTGGACGTCATGACCCGGGAGCGGGACCGGCTCAAGTCCCAGGTGGACCGGCTGCGCAACCAGCTGCATAACTGTCTGTTCAAGGTCGATCCCCAGTACAAGAAGACCCATCCCAGCCTCTCAAAGCTGGAGGCGGTCCAAAGGTTGGAGCACTACAGCCCAGTGGAAGACACCCCCGTGGCGGCGGCCCGTGGGGCCTGCGTCCGGCGGGTGGCCGCTTTGTTGGCGCTGGTTCTGGAGCAGCACCAGCAGATCACCCGAGAGTTCGAATCGCTGAGCGGGGCACGCTATGGGGCTCTGACCGAGATCCCAGGTGTTGCCCGCCTCACCGCGGGCATCCTGGCCGGGATCCTAGGCACCCGCCAGTTCGCTGCCGAGGATCAATTCGCCACCTACGCAGGCGCCAGTCCGTTGGAGACATCCTCCGCCGGCCGGGTCCGCCACCGCCTCAACCGCGGCGGCAACCGGCGGCTGAACCGGGTTTTATACTTGATCGCCTTGACCCAGTGGAATCGCGAAGGACCGGGCCGGAGCTATATCAAGCGCCGCATGGAACAAGGTAAGAGCTGGCTGGAAGCGGTGCGTGCCCTAAAGCGGTTCATCGCCCGGGCAATATGGGGTGTGTGGCGGCGTCATTACGCCCAGAAAACCACGCCGGCGCTGGCCACGGCGGCTCCCTGTCAGACCCGCGGTATCAAACCGCTAAACCAACCAGAGATGGGCCTCATGTTGACATAGGAGCGTCATGGGGAGAGTGGATGGCTCAGCCTCATGCCGGGAGCATATCCAAGTTAGCCTGTTGAGCCGCCCCTCAGTTCTCCGCCGAAAGTCTCGCACGTATCCGGATTGTCATGTTGAGCCAGCCGCAGCGGCGAAACATCTGGGGCGGGGCTGGCTTTTGCCGACCGGACTGCATGCGATAGGACGACAGCCGAACGAGCGGGTGGGCCGGTGTTTCTTGAAGCCCGTCTTTAGACCCGGAGTTTAGATTCTTCGCCTCTGCGGATGGCTCAGAATGACTCTCTGTTATAAAAGAGCAAGGGGGCTGACTCATCGGAATGAAGGCCTTGTGCCCTGGAAATGACTTGTCGCCCCCTCGCACACTCCGGGCTT
>JAYELS010000053.1:0-125801 GCA_034717695.1 Pseudomonadota bacterium | reverse complement strand
TCGCACTCGGCGTTTTGATGCTGCGTCCATCGCTGCTGCCATGCCAAATCCTCAAAGTGGAAAGGATGTGGCAATTATACCGTGGCGGCTGAATATATGTCATATAGTTATGTAATTCTCAATAATATGAAAAATATGAAATTTCGCATAAAGAATTTAACGCCGCAAACAGCCGACGCGTAGCGGTCGGCTGCTTTGTTTTGTTGTGGGCGCGACGCGCCTGCCTTGTTGAAACTGCGTAGCCTTTGCCATAGCAAAGGCCACACCCGAAGGACGCGACGGTTTGGCGCACGGCGCAAACTGATTGCTGCGATTTAGCTGAGTGGCACGAAGAACATTGCGATGCAATTGCAAACTCCCTTTTACTTTGTTGAAGGCACACCACTTTAAAAACGCCGAGTTGCCGATTGCGAATTACTTTAACGAAAGCACCGGAACGAAGCTGCCGGTATGTGCACTCGCGCGGTGTTAAAAACTGCTCGCCTAAATTTAGCACTGACTTGATTAATGGGACAGAACTTTACCGATGAGCCCCACAACGCCGTGTTAAGGGGCTGACGAAACGCGCAGCGTTTTGGCAGTCCCAGTGAGCGTAGCGAACGAACTTGAACACTTTGTTAGGCATATACACGCACCAACAAATAGCCTGCAAGTGGAACAACCGCAAAGAGAACAATTACCCCGAGACACCCAGACCTTGAACCCGAGCCACCACTATAAGAATTACGTTCGCGCTGCTGTGGGGGACGCGATTGAAGCCACTTGGTATGGCAGGCTTGGCAAAAAAATGTTGTCTTGTTATTGCGCCACGCTTCGATTGTTCTTTGAGTGTGCGGCGATACCGCTTTGCAGCGGGTACATATAAATGTTTTTTCCTTCGGCTGACGTTTCGGAATCAGCCTTCCCAAAATGGAAAGACATAAGACCGCAGCTACGATGATTCCGAAGATGAGTTCTGGTGTGATATTCATCTTATGCCTAACGCCCGGCTCACCGGGTAAATTTGTGATGGCGGCTTTTGTGCGACTTCATGCACAAAAGGTGACTGTAGTGGCATAGTGAGTCTGGCCACCTGATTTTGAGTGTACGATCACTCACGGATCAAGTCAGGTGGATATGATGACGAAGAAAAGAAATTTCAGCCCGGATTTCCGTCTTGAGGCAGCCGAGCTCGTGGTTGACCGCGGCTACACGGTTAAAGCGGCCTGCGATGCCATGGGGGTTGGTAAGTCCACCATGGAGTATTGGGTGCGTAGACTTCGAGCCGAACGATCAGGCAAGGCACCACTGAAAGGTGAAGCGCTGACCCCTGAACAGCGTGAGATTCAGGAACTGAAGCGCAAGCTTCGACGGGTGGAGGAAGAGAAGGAAATCTTAAAAAAGGCTACGGCTCTCTTGATGTCGGACTCCCTGAGCAATTCTCGATAATCGAGCGACTTGAAGAGAGCTATGCGGTGCAGCACTTGTGTCAGGTGTTTGGGGTGCATCGCAGTAGCTACCGAGCCTGGCGTGACCGGGATAGACAGCCCTGCGAGGCTGAGCAAAAGCTGCTTGAGCAGGTGGTCGAGGTGCATGCAGCCAGCAATGGTTCTGTTAGGTGGCCTGATAGAGAGTGCACTTGCGCCTCTTTGTGGCTGACGTTTAGTTGCTGTTATTGCCCGCCCGAGAGCTAGAGGGACATCGATATTGTTCCTGGCTTTTGCCGGTGTGATTAGTTAAGGAGACGTTATGTGGGATGAGCGCTATGCCAGCGATGAGTTTATCTACGGGACAGAGCCCAATGATTTTTTGGCAGAACATGCCAGCCTGCTCGCTGATCCCGTTTTGAGTTTGGCAGAAAGCGAGGGGCGCAATGCGGTTTTTATGGCCTCGCTGGGGCATCGCGTGCTTGGCGTTGACAGCTCCGCTGTCGGACTGGCAAAAGCGCACCAATTGGCCGCCTCCAGAGGTCTGTCGATCCAGACAGAAGTGGTTGACCTCGCCACCTATACGCCGCCAGCGGATACCTTTGGTGCCGTGGTGTCAATCTTTGCGCACTTGCCCAGCCACATGCGCAAGCGATTGCATCAACGGGTTGTTCAGGCACTGAAAGCTGGTGGCGTCATGGTGCTGGAGGGTTACAGCAAAGCTCAGATCCAGCGGAGGACAGGCCAAAAGATGGCGATATGCTGCTGTCTCAAACAGAGATCGAGCAGGACTTTTCAGACCTAGAGATCATCCTGTCCCGTGAACTGGAGCGCGAAGTGATTGAAGGCAGCTTTCACACGGGGCTTGGCCAGTGTAGTGCAATTCATTGGCAGGAAAAGGGCGGGTTGATGCTGTTTTGGTCGTGGTGTCCGGATGGAGCCCGCAGGTCAGATTGCCGATGAGCGGCGGGCGCATCGTGGTGGCTGCCCGCCTTGAAGCTGAATCAGGCAAATGTGTCACAAAGCCCAGTTTGCGTCGGGCTGTTGACTGCGCAAACGAACCGGCGCACCATCCGCCAGCAACGCGTTGGGCGCCAGGATCACGGTATCGCCCGCATGGATACCCGACAGCACCTCAACCTCATTGCCAAGGTTGCGGCCCAGGACGACTGGCTGGTAACGGATATTGTCACTCTCTTCGAGCCGTGCAACCAGTGTATCTCCCGACCCTTGGCGGACGATGGCGGCGAGAGGCACCATGACTGCCGGTTGCAGTCGCGCCAGGTTCAGACGCACGCTGCCCATCATACCGGCGGGAAGACGCTCGCCCGGATTGGGCAAACGCAATTCGATGCGCATGCCCCCGGTCTGTTCCGAAATGGCGTGGGCCGAGCGTATGACTTCGGCCTGAAAGACCTCTCCCGGTCGCTCCCTGAAGCGAACTTCCGCCTTCATGCCTGCATGGACCTGCAGTGCGGCACTTTGTGGCACATCGACGAGGATGCGAAGAGGGTCGAGAACATTGATGGCGAAGAGCGGCGCTGTCACGGTGGCGGCGTCACCCACGACCCGATCGCCGCGCTCGACGTTGCGTGCTGCGACGAGGCCGTCAAAGGGCGCGCGAATGGTCTGGAACGATTGTCGTTCCCGTGCGTTGTCCAGGCGTGCCTGCGCTGCCGCTTCAGCCGCTATCGCTGCCTGGTGAGTGGCGCTGCGTTCATTGTACATTTCCTGCGAGATGGAATCGGACTCGATCAGAGTCGCGGCGCGCTCGTAATTCGCCTGCGCCAGCAACAGGTTCGCCCGGGCCTGCTCCAGGCTAGCCTCGGCTTCACGCACAACCTGGTCGGCCTCCGGCGTGGCGATCCGGGCCAGCACCTGGCCGGCGTTGACGCGATCACCCAGGTCAGCCAGACGTTCGCTGACGAAGCCCGTGGCGCGCGCATGGAGATGAGCCGTTTCATCGGCCACGGCCCGTGCCGGCAGGTTCAGCACATAGTGCTCATCGGCGGCGCGGGCCTGCGCCACACTGACTTCCGGCGCCATGGTCGTCGTTGCAGGTATATCGCTGGTGTTGCCTTGACTGCAGGCTGCCAGCGTGCCGGCAGCACAGACCAATAGTAGGAGGGAGAACTTGCGTCGGTTCATCACGGTCACTCTCATGGGTTCATTCCTGTATCAGCCGTTGAGACGGTCATCGGGGATTCAAAGTGTTTGCTGCCGGTGGTCGCGGCGACGGCCGAGTGCGGCGAGGATGGAGGGTAGCAGCACCAGAGTGGCGGGTGTGCCGAACAGCAGACCGCCAATGACCGCTCGCCCCAGGGGCGCGTTTTGTTCACCGCCTTCACCCAGTCCCACTGCCATTGGCAGGATCCCCAGGATCATGGCGCACGCGGTCATCAGAACCGGCCGCAGGCGCACCGCCGCGGCTTCGTAGGCGGCTTGTTCCATGGATCGGCCCGACTCGATCAGGTCGCGTGCGAAGCTGACGACCAGAACGCTGTTGGCCGTTGACACGCCGATCACCATCATCAGGCCCATCAGCGCTGGCACACTCAATGGCGTGCCGGTCAGGAACAAGCCGACGGCGGCGCCGGCGATAGCCAGTGGCAGGCCGGACACCGTCACCAGCGGAAACAGCCAGGACTGAAAGTTCACCACCAGTACCAGAAACACCAGTACTGCTGCCAGAAGCAGCCCGGTGGCGAGTTCGGCGTAGGCAGTTTGCATCTCTCCAGCCTGGCCAATGATCTCAATGCGGTTGCCCGGCGTAAGCTGGGTACGCAGGTCACTGACAATGTCGTTCAGTGCGTCGTAGACCGAGCCCAGATCGGTACCTTGAACGTTGGCCAGTACACTGAGGCTCGGTGCCAGCATGGTGCGATTGACACTGGCGGGTACGTGGCGTGAATTCACCGTGGCGATATTGCGCATCAGGACATTGCGTCCATCAGGGCCGATTCGTAAGGGGGTATTCAGCAACGTGTCGATACTGTCCAGCTGGGCGGGTGGCGTCTGAATCTGCACGTCATAGGAAGTGGCCGACGCCGGGTCGACCCAGAACACCGGATTGATAGTGCCGGCCGAGCCGAGTAACGTCAGTGCCGCGTGGCTGGCATCCTCGGCGGTGACGCCGAGCCGGGCTGCCCGGCTGCGGTCGATGGCGATATGGTATTCGGGCAGGTCCAGTACCTGACGCAGCATCACATCGACGGCACCCGGTACCTGCTGCAGCCGCATCTCCAGCTCACGGGCCAGTTGCAGGTTGCCGCTGGCGTCACGGCCATCGAAGCGGACTTCCAAGGCGCCGACGGCGGAGCCGGCCAAGGTGCGACTGGTGGCGTCGGGAGGCCGCTCGAACAGCGCCACATCCGGAAATCGGTCGGCGATGCGTTCGCGAATAGCCTTGAGATAGGTGCTGCTGGGGCCGTGCGGAGAGCGCAGTTGCAGCATCAACTCGGCCTCGAACGAACCGGCCACGGCGCTGTCGACCCACGCCATGTTGACCGCGGTGGGAATGCCGATCTGCTCGTAGAGGGTTTGCAGTTCGCCGGCCGGGATGATGTCGCGGATTTCACGCTGTATTTCGGTCAACCGCTGGGCGGTCTGCTCGAGGCGCATGCCGCTGGGCAGACGCACCTGCAGGCGAATCTGGCCGGCATCGACCTGTGGAAAGTACTCGCGCCCGAGCTGCAGAGCGGATATGGCCCCCATCGCGAGTACCAGCCCTACTCCGATTCCCAAAACGGACAGGCGCCGAGCCAACAGGCCGACCAGCTGCTGAAGGCGTTCGCGCAGCTGGTCGAGGCGATACTCGACGCTGTGGTACAGAGCCAGAAGCCAGCGCTCCGCGGCCCAGCGTGGATTCTCGCGGCTGCGGATGTCGGCGGGCAGCAGCATGTGGGAGACCACCGGAATCAGCGTGCGCGATAACAGAAACGAGGCGGCCAGGGCAAAGATCACCGCCAGTGCCAATGGCGTGAACACCCATGCAGACAGACCCGTCATCAACAAGATCGGCGTCAGCACGATGCAGACCGCGATGGTGGAAATCAGCTGAGGAAAGACGACTTCGCCGGCATTGGTCAGGATGGCGGAGCGTACGTCCTTGCCCAGGCCGATATGGCGGTTGGTATTCTCGACGTCGACCACGGCATTGTCCACCAGGATGCCGATGGCCAGCGCCAATCCGCCGAGCGTCATCACGTTGAAGGTATAGCCGAGCAGGTTCAGCATCGTCACCGAGGCGAGCAGCGCCAGCGGCATCGTGGTGAGCACGATCAGGCTGGAGCGCCACGAACCGACGAACAGCAGCACTACCAGTGCTACCAGCAAGCCGACCAACAGGACCTCGTGCTGAATGGCGCCAATGGCGTTATCGACGAAGACCGACTGGTCGAAGATCGGCTCAATGCGCATGTCCCCGGGCGACGAGGCGAGAATTTCGGGGAGACGTGCACGGACCTCGCGCACGATCTCCACTGCCGACGCTCCTCCAAGCTTGATCAGCGCCACTGAGACCGCGCTGGCGCCGTCCATGCGCGCGATGTTGGTCTGCAGAGCGGCCCCGTCGCGTACCGAGGCGACATCGCGGATGTAGATGACGTTGCTGCCACGGGTCGTGATGGGCAGATCGAGAAACTCCACCGCGGTCACTGGGCTTGCCTCCAGCGCGACCTGCCATTCGCGATGACCCTCACGAATGATGCCGGAGGGGAGAGTAGGGCTGCCACGCTCCAGTGCCTGCGTAACATCTGCCGGAGTCAAGCCGTGGGTTTGCAGAGCATCAGGATCGAGATCGACCATAATCTGTCGGGCGGCGCCACCATAGGGCAGCGTCATTCGGATACCTGGGATGGTCTGAATTTGTGAGCGTAACTGCAGCCGTGCGTAATCGTAAAGCTGCGCCTCGCTCATCGAGTCCGAAGAGAGCACCAGCTGTAGGACCGGCGTGCTCGATACATTGTTGCGCACGATCAAGGGTGGGCTGGTACCCGGCGGCAGGCGCCGCAGAATGGTTTGCGAGACCGAGGTGATCTGCGACAGCGCCCGCTCCAGGTTAACACCGGGTTGAAAATCGACGCGTATGATGCCGACACCATTGAGGGTTTCCGAGCGCACCTGGCTGAGATCGTCGACGTTGTTGAGGATGGATATTTCCGAAGCCGAGGTGATCTTGGCAGCCATTTCCGCCGCGGGCAGGCCACCGTAGGTCCAGATGAGGTTGACCGACGGAATGCCGACTTCCGGCAGGATATCGGTGGGCATGTTGCGCACGGCCAAGGTGCCAAACAGAGAAATAAGAATGGCCAGAGTGCCAATGGTGTACGGGCGTCTGAGGGCGTACTCGACAATCCACATGATTCGTTATCCCGGGGTCAGTCGAGTTGAAGATGACAGCTGGACATCAGCGGGGTCCCAGCACGTCGGCCAGTGCGTCCGGCTGCGGCATGCCGTGGTACTTCTGGATCATGCCGCTCTCATCGCGCACGATGATGCCCGGGGTACCCCGGAATCCCTGCGATACCATCAGCATCTGATTGGCGTCGAGAACGGCCTGCACCTCGGCGGAAACGGTTTGTGCCGGAGCAACGCCTCCTTCGGCGAAGCGCCTTTCATTTTCCAGCAACGCCGCCGACGGATTATCGGCGTTGAGAATGGCAGCAACTTTGGTAGGACTGTCTTCCTTGATGATTCCTACCAACAGATGGCGCAATTGTACCTTGCCCGAATCTACCCACGGTCGGGCCGCTTCCCAGAAACGGTTGCAGTAAGGGCAGTTCGGGTCACTGAAGGTGTAGACGACCCGCGGGGCATCAGCTTCGCCGTCCAAGACCCAGTCCGCTGCTTCCAGACGTGCCCACATTTGGTCCCCCATAGGTTTGGCGACTCGATCTCGCAAGGTTGTCTCATCAATGGCTTCTCCATTGGCGTTTACGCGGGTGCCGACGATGGCGTTACCGTCGGAGAGAAGGTAGACCGCCATGGGCTGGTCACCGGCAACACCGGCAAAGGCGCGTACCTCTTCACCGGCATCGAACTCTTCTATGACCGTAAACCCCTGCTGTTCCAATGCTTGAAGAGTAGCTGGCCGAGTTGCGTCGTCCGCCTGACTGCAGCCTGCTATAAGCAGCAGACTGATCGCCAGTTGAAAGGGTCTGAGCGAGTGTTGTGAAAACATGATTACTCCTTGCTGATAGGGGTAGCGTCGGTGTCAGTCGACTCAGTGAGATGCGAAAAATGCCGTGCCATCACGCTCTTGAGGCGTGGCATGGTGATTTCGCCGAGATGCGAATCCACCAGGCGTCCGTTAGCATCGAAGAACAGGGTGGTAGGCAAAGCATGCGCGCCCATTTCCTGCATGGTCTTGGAAAAAGGATCGAGCAGGACGTCTGTCAGGGACAGGCCCTCGCTGTCAAGAAAGGTCTGTACGTGCTGCGCACTTTCGCCTTGGTTGACCAGCACGAGGGCCACCTCCGGAAATTCCGCCTGGGCTCGCTGGAATATCGGCATTTCACGACGGCAGGGAGGGCACCAGGTGGCCCAGAGATTGACCACAATGGGACGGCCTTCGTACTCTCGCAAAGAGACGTGCTGCTCATTCAAGGTTGCCAGTACCAAGTTCGGTAGGGGCGGTGACTGCAGCTGGCCAACCACTGCACCTGCGGAGAACCAGGCGAGCAGTCCAATTAATATGCCGGCCAGGATCGGCGGGCGCAGTGCCGGGGTTGAGCGTGTCCGCCACCAGACGAACAACACCGCTGCCAACACACCAGCCCACCAGGAAAAACCGCCATCGCTGATGATCAGCATGGACATCGGTGCCGCCGAATACTCCTCCCACCACTGGATAACATATGCCAAGCGTGCGGTGATGATGCCCCAGAACACTGCATCGAGCAGCACCGCGCCAGCAATCTTATGAGAGGTTTCCGACAGTCGCCTAGCGACAGCGCGGGCCGTTATCCAGGCCAGCACGATGGCTGCCAGGACGCCCAGGGTTTGAATCGGAAAAGGACCAATGCTGATCATGGTGTACCTGCCGTGTCCAGGCGCTCAAGAAATCCACGTACATTGATTTCTCCCACCACGCGCAGATCACGACGCTCCTTGCCATCCGGTCCTACGAGGATGAGCGTGGGTGGCCCCATGACACCCCAATGCTTGAGCAATTCCTGGTCGATAGCATCATTGTGCGTCACATCCGGTCGCACGATCTGCAGCTGTGCCAATCGTGCCGCGACGGAGGGGTCGCCAAATACATTGCGCTCGATGACATGACAGCTGATGCACCAATCGGCGTAGAAGTCGATCAGGGTCCATTCACCTCGCGCACCTGCTTCCGCCAATCGTGCGTTCACGTCCGCCACTGACTTTGCTTGCACGTAAGCAGTTTCGGCGGTCCCGGCAAGAGGAGTCGCAGCGGGTGCACCGCGCAGATGGGCCAGGGGTTGTAAGGCGGAGTCGCCCCCCGAGGCGGCACCGATGAGCATCAGAGTGGACCACAGACCAGCGAATGCCACGCCCGAGCGCAACGTCCAGGCCAGTCGCTGCCGGTTTGTGACGGCCTGTGCCCAGGCAATCAAACCGATCGCCAGCGACAGTATCCACGCTCCCCAGAGCGCCAAGCTTGCTGTGCCGGGCAGAAAGCGTGTCAGCATCATGACTGCCATGCCCACCATGACATAACCAAAAGCGATCCGTACCCGGTCCATCCATGGCCCCGGCTTGGGGAGCACACGAGCACCGAACACCGCAATTGCCAGCAGAGGCAAACCCATGCCCAGCCCCAGAGCGAACAAGGCTAGGCCACCTTGGAGTGCGCTGCCCGTTTGTCCAATGTACAGCAGCGCACCGGCCAGGGGGGCGGTCATGCAGGGGCCGATAAGAAGTGCCGACACCAAACCCAGTGCTGCCGCCCCTGCAATATTGCCGCCGGCCTGTTTCTGTCCGGCTGACTCGATACGATTCATAATCGCTGCTGGCATACGTAACTCAAACAGGCCGAACAATGAGCTGGCCAGGATCAGGAACAGGGTAGCGAACAGGCTCAGTAGCCACGGTGATTGCAGTGCGGCTTGCAAATTGGCGCCCGCCAGGCCCGCAGCCACTCCGACAACCGCGTAAGTGCCGGCCATCGCCAGGATATAGGACAGCGTCAGAGTAAAAGCGCTTCGTGGTTGAGCTTGGTTGCCGACGATGAGTGTGGAGACAATGGGAATCATGGGCAAAGTGCAGGGCGTAAAGGCGAGTAGCAAGCCGAACCCGAAGAACAACAAAGTGCCTGCGACGGGGCCGAGGGCGGCAAGCCGTTGGGCTGCAGCCTGATCTTCGGCCAAGTCCATGTTGCTGGCTGATCGTGGTGCCAGCTCTCTGGGTGGGTTGTCAGTGATCGAAGAAGTCTCTTCAAGGGTGACAGAGGCTTCTGGAAGATCCACCTGCAGGGTCTGAGGTGGATAGCAGATACCTTCTTCCGCACATCCCTGCCAGTGCAGCGTCATGGGACCCGGTGCCACCACAGGAAAATGCAGGCGAGCGGCATCGCCCCTATAAATTTCCGTGTCACCGAAGAACTCGTCGTGTCTGGCTGTTCCCGCTGGCGTAGTCAGGTCTACGGGCTGGCCCTCTGCATCGACCAGTTTCAGTGAGTGGCGGTAAACGTAATAAGCATCGGCGACCTGCCCTTGGAGTACGTACTGTTCTCCTTGTCGCTGCACCTCCTCCAGTGTAAAGACGTCTTCCGCCGCCAGAAACTGGGTCTCTTGACCCCAGGAGAACAATCCATCCTTGGCCGAGACAGCACCTACCGCACAGCAAGACAGAATTAGCGCAACGAGTGCGTGTCGGTATCGAACCACATTCAATCCCTCCAAACCGATGAGCCAGGGATGATGAAGGCTTTCGATTAAGCGAGACTAAATGGCTGGACTGGCCCCTAATAACGAGCATCCGCTGGGTTGGAGACCCCGGGCCAGTCGTGCATTTTGTCGGCAAAGTCCGGTCGAGGCTTGGCGGTGAAATATGCCGCGATATCCACGGCGTCCTGCTCGCTCAGCGTGATCTGCCCCAGCGGTGCGTCCAGGCTGACACCTAACGGCATGTTGTGTTTTATGAAGGGGGCGGCGCGCGACAGTCTTGCCATGCCCGCACCGATATTGAAGGATTCGTCGCCCCACAAGGGCGGAAAGATATAGTCGCCGAACTGGTCTTTCATGCCTTCGCCATTGTCGCCGTGACAGGCCGCGCATTGCTGGGCGTAGAGTATTTCGCCCCGGGTCGAGTTCGGAGTGTATTGGGCGACATCAAAGTATTCCATATTGTCGATCTCGACGCGTTGCCCTGGCTCGAGGTCTTTGGAGAGCCATTGAATGTAGGCTTTCATGGCGGCCATTTCTTTTGAATCGTCCGCCAACGGGCGACCATCCATGGAGCGACGGAAGCAGCCGTTGATACGCTCGGTTAGGTCCAGTACGGCTTGAGCGCGTGGCATGAATTTGGGGTAATCACCGGCGGTGTTGATGTAAGGGGCACCCAGCGGGCGTTTGCCTTGTGCCATGTGACAACTGTTGCAATTGAGGCCGTTGCCAACATTCTCCGGTAACAGGCGTGAGGTTTCATTAAGAAGGCGCATGCCATAAATGATGTCCTCGGCATTGTCTTCTTGCAGAATATCGCGCGCTTGAGGTGGGCGGTATTCGCCAGCCACCCGGCCATCCTCGCTGACAACAGTATATGCAGGGGCGGTGGGGGCGTCGTAGAAGCGGCTTTCATGCCAGAACCAGCCGACAGCGACTATTCCTACGGCAGCCATGACCCCCATAACGATGGCCTTATTCATGCACAGCCTCCTGAGCGGTGGGCACATAGTCCTGGGGGGCGTTGTCGACCAGACGACGCATTCGCGCAATATCGCGAACGGTAATTTCGCTGCCGTGATTGCCCCAGCCGGTGCGAATGAAATTGAGCACGTCGGCGAGATCCCGGTTGCTTAGATGGTAGAAAGCGGGCATGGCAAAGGTCATGGCGTCGTGGCTGGTGTCGGGCATCCTGCTGCCAGCCAGAGTGACCTGAATGAGCGAGCTCGGGTTGTCCGCAAAGACGATGGAGTTGTGTGCCAGAGCGGGAAACACGCGCGGCGCCCCCATGCCGTCGAGGCGGTGACAGGCCGCGCATTCCTGAACGTAAATGAGGGCTCCCGGGGTGCTGAAGGCGCCGTCGCGCAATTGGGCGGTGGTGAAATCCTCGGCTGGCTGCCAGCTGTCGTTGTAAGTCCGTCGTGACGGCAGAGTTTTCAGGTAAGCGGCGATTGCGGCCAGATCGTCGTCCGTCAGGTACTGCGTGCTGTGCTCTATCACGTTTGTCATGGTGCCGAATGCGGCAGTGTGATCGGTGCGGCCGGTACGCAGAAAGTCGACAATTTCTTCCTTTGACCAAGTGGACAGCCCGATGCCTTCGTCACGCAAGCTCTTCGCGTACCAGCCTTCGAGCACTGCGCCCGCTAAAAATTGCCGGGTATCATCGTCAGCGAGAGCTGTCTCCTGAAGGGCAAGACCTCGTGGTGTATGGCAGCTGCCACAATGAGCGGGGCCTTCAACTAAGTAAGCACCATGGTTTTCCTGCTCGGTACGGTGGTCGGCTGGTTCAAATTCACGGGGTTGAGCGAAGAGTAGTTGCCAGAGAAAGAGTGGCCAGCGCATGGAGGCAGGCCACGGGATGGTGGGTGCGGGATTCTTTTGCACCACCGCTTCGACCCCAGACATGAAATAGGCATACATGGCTTCGATCTCTTCGTCTTCGATAATCCTGTAAGAGACAAAAGGCATGGCCGGATACAGTGGCACGTTATCAGGGCGGACACCGCGTCGTACTGCTCGCTCAAAGTCCGCATAACTGTAGCTGCCAATACCGGTGTCGGTGTCGGGCGTAATGTTGGTGGAGTAAATGGCCCCCAGCGGTGTCTGCATGCTCAGGCCACCGGCAAACGGCTCGCCATCCGGCGCGGTGTGACAAGCGACGCAATTAGCGACCCGTGCAAAGTATTCGCCTCTGGCGATCAGCTCGGGGTCATGGAGATCCAGTTCAGGTATCGCCGCAACCTTTGGGACAAACCAGTGGGGGATTGACTGGGCGAACGCAAAAGCCGCTGCAACGACAACCGCCAGCGCTGTTGCAGTCCGGGTGACTCCTCGCATAGCTATCAGTCTTTTCCTTGCTGTTGTACGGAAGACCCGGCTCCGTCAGCATTTGCGCCGGTTCGGAACCGGCTGGATTGAGCCGGGTTCGAGATGGTAGCCGACCTGGATTAAGTGAAACTAAAGCGCTTTTTCGCGGGCTTGCGTTCTCGCATTGGATGAATCTCTAGCCTAAAATGGCTGTTTTTGACGCGAGAGATGAACAAACGATGCGAGTGCTGTTGGTGGAAGACGATGAGCTGATCGGCAAGGGGGTGGTTGCCGGACTGCGCAATCATGGCATCACCGTCCGCCACGTCGGTACGGCCGCCGAGGCCGAAACGGTTCAGCAAGAGGATGCCTATCACGCCCTGGTGCTCGACTTGGGCTTGCCCGATCGCGATGGCCTGGAACTGCTGGCTGTGGCGCGGGCGTTCGAGCCATCTCTGCCGATACTTATCCTGTCGGCGCGAGATGCTGTCGAGCATCGGCTCGCGGGTCTTCATGCCGGCGCCGACGACTACATGGTCAAGCCCTTCGATCTGCGCGAGCTGGCAGCGCGGTTACACGCGCTGGTTCGACGAACGCAGGGACGAGCCGCGCAGTGGGTGATTGCGGGACCTTTGCGGCTGGAACCGGAGAGTGGTCTGGCCTGGCTTCACGAGTCAGCTGTGACGGTGTCTCGTCGGGAGGTGGACGTGTTGGCACATCTGGCCAGCGCCAACGGTCGATGGGTGTCGTCCGACCAGTTGAAGGAACACCTTTACGGACTGGATGAGACGGTGAGCAGCAATGCGGTCAATGTGCACATCCACAATATCCGGCGCAAGCTCGGCTCCGACGCTATCGAGACCGCCCGAGGGCTGGGTTATCGACTGGGGTGGGCGTTATCGTGAGTCTGCGCTTGCGAGCCGTACTGATAGCCGGCATATCCCTGATAGTTCTCTGGGTGATGGCTGCGGCGTGGATGATGCGAGATGCCCATGCCCATCTGGATCGTACGCTCGATGGCCGACTCGCCATGTCGGCCCGCATGGTTGCGGGATTGCTTGAACGGGGATCGCTGCAGCCGCGTTCGAGCCCTGCCGACTTCAGCGAAGCCGTTCAGGTCCGCGGCGGAGAGGGGATTGCCTGCGAGATACGTTCTCTGCGGGGCGAGGTGCTGGCTCGAACGACCGGCAGTCCGGGGGCGGGTTTTGATTCATTGCCACCCGGCTACAGTCTGTACGAAGAGCAGGGCCGGCACTGGCGGGTCTATGTGTTGCAAGCCGGGGAGTACCAGATCACCACGGCGGACCGCATCGATCAGCGAAACATTCTGATCGCTGATCTGCTGCGGGCGGCAGGCGTACCCTTTCTGGTCGCCGTGCTGGGCAGCCTCATCGCCCTGTGGGTCGGCATCGGGCGGGGGCTGGCGCCGCTGAAGGTCTTGCGCCGGGAGCTGCGTGAGAAGACGGCGGATGACACCTCACCGATAGCGCAGGATCATGCGCCTGCAGAACTTCGTCCCGTCCTCGAGGCCATGAACGGCTTGTTCGGACGCTTGGCACAGGCGCTGGCCAGTCAGCGTGCCTTTACCGATGCTGCTGCCCATGAACTGAGAACCCCGTTGACCGTCATTGATACCCACCTGCAAGTGGCCAGGATGACGGACGGTGAGGAAGCGGAACTCTCGCTGGACAGTGCGGAAGCAGGGGTCAAACGGTTGCGGCATACGCTGGATCAAATGATGGCGTTGGCCTGGACAGAGGCAGCGGTCCACGAGGAAGACGTTTGCCACTCCGTCGTCGCCGCTGTGGAGAGTGCGCTTGCTGCATACAGCGGTGATATTCGTCAGCGCGTATCATGGGTGGTGGACGGAACGGATACTGGGACAGCGGTGCCAAAATCCATGCTGGAGACCGCTGTTCGAAATCTTGTGGACAATGCATTGCGCTACTCGCCTGACAACGAGACCGTGGATGTAACCCTCTTGTTCGGCGAAGCGCATTGCCTGATTACTGTCGCTGATCGTGGTCCCGGCCTGAGCGTTGAGCAGACTGCCCAGATTGGCAAACGTTTCTGGCGCGGAGATCAAGGGCGGCGGGCTCAGGATGGCGCGGGACTGGGCATTTCCATTGTGCGCGCCATCGCGAAGCGGTTTTCTGGCGAGCTGACGTTGCTGCCTCGGGATGGGGGTGGGCTGGGCGCCGAGCTGAGAATTCCCGCAGAGGATCGGTCCTGAAAAGCACCTTCACATCCCGTCACTGGGGAGAAAACAGCTCCTCCATTTCCTTGTCGCGGATCTTCTTGATCATCCCGGTGAGCAGCACTTTGAACAGCAATTCCCTCCTGATGAGGGGTGAGGGAAATCGAAATGCTGCTGGCCGCCAGCGCAGATACGAAGCAAGCCCAGAGAGCGTCCCAAAAGGTGTGTTCACTCTATCGGCAAGCGCCCCTGCGCCCCTGCGCCCAGCGCTTGGGGGAGGTGCCGCTGCGGTATCGAGCCGGATACGTGTCAGGCACTCATGCACGCTGCATCCGTAGACCACCAGCCAGTCAAGCGTTTTCAATAGTCTGTGCAGGCGGGGTGAACGAGCATTTGGTGGCCCTTGCCTCTGCAGTTGTTTGCTTTTTTGTATCTTTCAGGCTACATTTTTCTTGATTTATGCTTTTTTGATGCTTGGGGGCTACAGTGACAACGCTTTACGATGTTGCCGAGATGCTCAAGAGTGCTCGCCGGGAAGCCGGTTTAAGCCAGGCCGAACTCGCCCAACGGGCCGGCGTCGCGCGCACGACGGTAGCTCGGATGGAGACTCTGGCCAAGGGTGACATGAGCGTGTCTGCTTTGATTCGCCTGCTCGAAGCGGCTGGTTACGACTTGAAGTTGGTAAAGCCCGGTCATGTACGCACGGTAGAGGACATCCTGGCCGAACAGCGCAGCGGTGATGACGAATGAGGCTCGACGTGCAGGTTTGCGGCAAGACGACAGCCCAGCTTTACCGTGAGCGCGATGAGTATGTTTTGAAGTACCTTCCCAGTGCCGGTCCGGCCGATTTTGTCAGCCTGGCCATGCCGGTACGGGAAGAGCCTTGGCGATGGCCCCGCGATCTTCATCCCTTCTTCCGCCAGAACCTGCCCGAAGGTTACCTGTTGGGCATCATCCGTGAGGAATTCGGCCCGCTGCTTGACGGCACAGACTTGTCTCTGTTGGCGGTGGTTGGCGGTATGGGCATCGGCCGTGTCACGGTCACGCCACAGGGGGCCAAACCGGGGATGGACATGGAGCCGTTGCAGATCGAGAGGCTGCTGAAAGGGGAAAACACCACGGAACATTTTGCTGCACTGGTGCGCCGCTATGCACGCGCGTCGATCTCCGGCATGGTGCCCAAATTCATCGCGCCTGAGGATGCTTCGCCTGAAGTGGCTGGTCCGTTAGGCAAGCCTACATTGCGCACCAGCCGTCACATCATCAAGGGGTCGGATGACAGTACTCCTTATCTTGGTTTCAATGAGTTCTATAGCATGCGTGTGCTGGCGCGGCTGGATGTGGTCCCTGTTGCAAAGACACTGATGTCCGATGACGGTCGCGTGCTGGTGGTCGAGCGTTTCGACGTCGATGAGCACGGCGTTCCCTCACACGGGCTTGAAGATGCTTGTGGCTTGCTGGGTTTGCCGCCGCATGAGAAGTACGCAACCACTACCGAGAAGGTGCTGAACGCCACGCGTGCCTATCTGCCGACAGCGCAGGTGCGCGCGCAGTTGGAGCAGTTGGGTTGGCACCTTTTGCTCAACTATGTCGTACGCAACGCAGACTGCCATGCGAAAAATATTGCGCTGTACTATACCTCTCTGGCCGATGTGGGCTATACGCCGGTCTATGACATCGTGACGACGCAGGCGTATCCGCGCTATGCGAGCAATCCTCCGGGACTGGCTATTGGCGGGCGCAAAAGTTGGGTGGCTGGCAAAACACTGGAAAAATTCTTCAATACGCGGTTGGGTATCACGCCGCGACAATACGCCGAGATGGTGGAGGCGCTGTGTGAATCGGCGGTGGCGGTTGGCGACGAGGTCATCGAAGCGGCGAAGAACGAACCGCAGTGGCGCACTGTCGCCAAGCAGATGGCGCATGCCTGGAACGAGGGAATGTCGTCATTGCATGATCCTAAACGGACAGTGTCGTTTCAGAGACTGGATGCCATCATCGCTGCTGCGGGGTTTTCTGATCCAGAGCCGCCTGAGCAATCAAGTGTGACCGTGGGGCGGTCAGAATTGCTGGCGCCTCCACGCCGCAAGCGTTAGCTTCTTTTTTAGCCGTAATGGCATACGGTTCTTCCATAATGGGCCATTCGCAGCTTGTGGTGACAGAGATGCGGCCAGCGTCAATGCCACCACTGCCACGCCGAGTGGCAGCAGCGATACCCACAGCACCGTGCTCCAGTCATAAACGGCCAGTAAGCCGCCGGAAGCAAAGGAGCCGATAGCCATGGTGCCGAAGATGATGAAATCGTTGAGTGACTGCGCCCGCGTTTTTTCTTCGGGTCGATGGCACTCTAGTACCAAGGAGGACGCGCCAATGAAACCAAAGTTCCAGCCAATCCCGAGCAAGACCAATGTCAGCCAGAAGTGAGAGACACTGGCTCCGGTCAAGCCGGCCGCGGCAGACAGAGCGGACAGCAGCAAGCCTGTCGCCACGATACGTCCCGCACCGAAGCGATTGATCAGCCATCCGGTGATGAAGCTGGGCGCGTACATGGCGATGACATGCCATTGCAGGCCGAGGTTGGAACTCTCCTGGGAATGTCCGTGCAGGTGCATCGCCAGCGGTGCGGCTGTCATCAGGAAGTTCATGACCATGTAGGACACGGCGCCGCAGATCACCGCCGTAATGAACAGCGGCTGGCGTGCAATGATTCCCAGGGGTCGTCCGCCCGAAAGCTCCTCGCTACTGGGGGCTGGCAGTCGGACGCCCAGCAATACCAGCGCCGATAGGGCTGCTGCGACTGCCTGGGCGATAAAAGTGGCCGCGAACAGGTGCGTTGGCCAGAGGTGCATCGTATGCGTCACCAGCTGCGGGCCAACGATGCCTGCGACCACGCCACCGCCCATGACGAAGGACAGGGCAGGGGCGCGCCATTGCGGGCGGACGCCATCGGTGGCCGCAAAACGAAACGAGAGCACCACCGCTGCGTAGGCACCGCCAAAAAACGTTGCCAGGCAGAACAGCCAGAAAGAGCTCCAAATGAGCGCAATCGCGGCCAACAACCCGGTCAGAACACCGCAGCCCGTGCCTGCCAGGAAAGCGGCTCTTCGGCCATAACGCCGTGCGATAGCCCCGGCAGGCAGAATGCAGGCGGCCATTCCTACTACGAAAATGGAAATCGGCAGAGTTGCGAGTGTCTTGTTCGAGGCCAGCATATGACCAATGATGGCTCCGGTGGCATAGATCACCACGGCGTTGGCGCCCGCCAGCGCCTGGGCCAGTGTGAGCCGAATAATGTTGCCGCGTTGATCGCGTTTCGACAGAGTGTGTGTTGCAGGCATCATTTGCGATATCCGTTTTCCAGACCCATTGTAGTAGCATAGTGAGTCTGGCCACCTGATTTTGAGTGTACGATCACTCACGGATCAAGTCAGGTGGATATGATGACGAAGAAAAGAAATTTCAGCCCGGATTTCCGTCTTGAGGCAGCCGAGCTCGTGGTTGACCGCGGCTACACGGTTAAAGCGGCCTGCGATGCCATGGGGGTTGGTAAGTCCACCATGGAGTATTGGGTGCGTAGACTTCGAGCCGAACGATCAGGCAAGGCACCACTGAAAGGTGAAGCGCTGACCCCTGAACAGCGTGAGATTCAGGAACTGAAGCGCAAGCTTCGACGGGTGGAGGAAGAGAAGGAAATCTTAAAAAAGGCTACGGCTCTCTTGATGTCGGACTCCCTGAGCAATTCTCGATAATCGAGCGACTTGAAGAGAGCTATGCGGTGCAGCACTTGTGTCAGGTGTTTGGGGTGCATCGCAGTAGCTACCGAGCCTGGCGTGACCGGGATAGACAGCCCTGCGAGGCTGAGCAAAAGCTGCTTGAGCAGGTGGTCGAGGTGCATGCAGCCAGCAATGGTTCTGCCGGAGCCCGCAGCGTCGCCAAAATGGTAACGCTGGCAGGTACACCACTGAGTCGCTACCGTGCTGGCAGGCGAATGAAGCAGCTGGGACTCGTGAGTACGCAGCCGCCAAGTCACGCTTACAAAAGGGCTGACCAACCGCACCTGGACATCCCGAATCTTCTTGATCGGGAGTTTGATGTGAAGGAACCTAATCAGGTATGGACTGGGGATATTACCTATATCTGGACAGGGGTGCGCTGGGCTTATCTTGCAGTGGTCATCGATTTGTTCTCCCGCAAGCCCGTTGGCTGGGCATTGTCCTTGTCACCGAATACGGAGCTGGTGAAGAAGGCCCTGACGATCGCCTATGAATCCCGTGGGGAACCTCCGGGAGTCATGTTCCACTCGGATCAGGGATGCCAGTACACAAGCCTGGGATTCCGGCAGCTACTCTGGAGTTATCAGATGAAGCAGAGTCTCAGTCGTCGGGGTAATTGCTGGGATAACGCGCCGACAGAGCGTTTCTTCAGGAGTTTGAAAACGGAGTGGGTGCCGGAAATCGGGTATTCGTGCTTTGTCTCGGCGAAGCAGTCGGTCACGGACTACATGATCGGTTATTACAGCGCGTTGCGACCGCATCAGCATAACGACGGACTGCCGCCTAACATGGCAGAGCAGGCCTATTGGAAAACTCAAAAGACGGTGGCCTAAAACACTTGACCACTACAGACAGCGGAAATTTGTCCGGTGCAGCCGCTTGTTATGCAAGGTTTTTCTCCGCAGTAGTTAAGAACACTAATGTCGAGGCCGTCATATGCAACATATATGCAACCAGATAATCAGGCACAGTTGTTGGACTTGTTCCCTGCCCGTGGCCGCTTAGTTTGTTTCGGCCGGTCGGAATACTGCTTTCCAACATGCTACGCAATGAGCTTAACTGCTGCTGCCAAAATGATGGGACTAGTTCATTATCAAAACACACTTGAATCAAAGCCTTTGATGTGGCGTTGGGCTGGTATGACCATTTTCTTTTGTCACATATGGCTTTCATGGTGCTTTCAAACGATTTCAAGCAATCGTTGAGTGCTTCTTTATGTTTTCCGTGCCTGTAATGCTCATAAGCACTTAGAAACTCTTGCTGGGCACCTTGATAGTTTTTCTCATTTAGCAACCGTAAAGCTGGCTTCACTGCTTCAGCGTGAAGTAACTCAGAATCCACTCGAACAATTTCACCTTCGATAAACTGAAAGCCTATTCCATGCTCTTTGAATCTGGAGTTCAGCTCTTCAATAGCATCATCCACGAATTTGGAAGCATTTTGCTTTCTCAGGTATTCATATTTTCTAGTGAGCCGATCGATATACCTGAAGCTCAATTCAACAATATCTAACTGCCTTTCAACATCGTCAACTTGTAATAGATAATTAGCTAGTTCATTTAAATACATTCTTCCCCGGTGCTTTTCAGCTGTGGGGAGTTGAAACATTCCATACTCTCTGCATAAAGTATCCACGATAAACTTATACGCAGACTGGACATTAGGACCGCACCCATATTGGTCGTAATAGTTTTCATCACTTCCTAGTGCATCTGACCAAATATGAACGATTTGCACCCTCAAAGCATTTGGCAAGTCATCGTAGGTGTAAACATCCGGCACGTCCCCCCTTAAAGCTTTTTGCCTTTTGGAGAACAGATCAAAAATTGCCATCAATGCTCCTTCTTATTGATTGCATAACAGCCTGTTAAGGAGGTAAAAATTACCTCCTTAACAATATTAGAAAGCATACCTTTTAAGCACCCCCCTGAAATTTCAGAAGACTCTATCTTGTTGTTTTCAATACAATAAAATTTTCTTTCTGAATTCTTATCCTCGTTAAAAGGTATCCTGTCTCGACATCCACTCCACCAAAAGGTATAAATGGTCAATGGCATTTCAAGGATGAGGTGTTGGCCATGGCAAGATCCCCCTTTCTCCAATCCATCGACGATTTCATGCGTGCGCAGCGCTACAGCCGGCGCACGATCGATTCCTATTTGTACTGGATCAAACTTTTTATTCTGTTCAACGACAAGCAGCACCCCTCGGGGCTGGGCGATGAAGATATCAAACAATTTTTGACCTATCTGGCTACGGAGCGACAAGTCTCTGCGGGCACCCAGGCATTGGCTTTGAACGCCATTGTCTTTTTGAAGGTCAAATTATTGGCACAAACCGTCGGCGATCTGACCGGATTCAATCGCTCCTCGCGGCAGCGGAAATTGCCAGTAGTGCTGACCCAGGCGGAGGTGAGCGCACTTTTGACGACATTGACCGGAACCCATTATCTGATGGCGGCGCTGTTGTATGGATCGGGCTTGCGGCGTATCGAGCTGGTGCGCTTGCGGGTCAAGGATATCGATTTTGACTATCGGCAAATCAGGGTTATCAATGGCAAGGGGGGCAAGCATCGCCTGGTGACGCTGGCGGATGAGTTGTTGGCACCGCTGCGGAAGCACGTCAGCCGGGTTGAGGCTGTTTTTGCGAGTGACAGGGCTGTAGCGGGATACGCTGGCGTATGGTTGCCGGACGCCCTTGCCCGAAAGTATCCATCCGCACCTTTTGATCTTGGGTGGCATTATCTCTTCCCTGCGTCCCGGTTGAGCATCGACCCGGCAAGTGGTTGCTTGCGGCGTCATCACTTTGATGAGAATAACCTGAACAAACTGGTAAGGAAAGCGGCCCGTGATGCCGGTATCCGCAAGACGGTTTCGTGCCACACACTGCGCCATTCCTTTGCCACTCACCTGCTTCAGTCCGGGGCCGATATTCGCACTGTGCAGCAACAGTTGGGGCACAGTGATGTGAAGACGACCGAGATCTACACCCATGTCTTGAAGCAGGGTGCCCAGGGTGTGCGCAGCCCGCTGAGTGATTTATAGGCGCCTTGTGTCTACGGCACGGCCGAGGTGCGGCGCCATTGTGTGCTTATCGCTGTGATGCGGTGTTGCTGTGTCGGGCGCTATACCATCCCGATCAGAGCGATGGGCCCATTCGCGCTTTCACTATTTGGTCAGCTTACGTTCGAGATTCGCCACCGGGCTGAATCGCATTGCCCGCCCTACCTTTGATTGGCGCAGTATCCCCGCCTTCACCAGTTTCAACAGATCCGCTCTGGCAGTGGCATAGGCGGTGTTGTGGGAGCGCTGGTGGGATTCGATGGAGTACACCGCCGAGGGGTGCTTGAGGGCATGGGCCAGCAGTGCCTTTTGGCGGTGGTTGTATTTCTCGCTGTTGCGCAGGTAGCGATCCAGCTGCACTGTTTCCTTCGATTTGCGCTGGATATAGGCCTCCAGGGCGTCGACGGCCCGGAGGATGATGCCCAGCTGGTGAAGGATGAAATAGGTGAGATCGTTTTCATCCGTTTCTGTGTAGAGAAAAGCCCTCGCGTAGGCTGCCGGGGCCTTTTTTATCAGGGTTGAGATGGAGACAAATTCAAACAGCCAATATCCCCGGTTCAACATCGCCCAGTAGAACAGTGCCCGGGCCGTGCGGCCATTGCCGTCCTCGAAGGGATGGTCGTAGGCGAGCCAGAAGTGGAGGATGATGGCCCTCACCACCGGGTGCAGATAGGGCCCTTCGCCCTCCGGCTCATTGGCAAAGTCACACAGCGCTTTGATGCGCGCTGGCAGTTCAGCCGCAGGGGGGGGCGTATGGAGGATCTGGCTATCCACGTCGTCCCAAACCACCACGCGCTTGTCGGCGGGAGTTTGCAGGCGGCCCGCGCCGTCCGGGTTGTCGAGGGTATGCTCGGTGACGATGCGCTGTAGGTGCAGCAGTTTTTCCGGGGTAATCGGCTCATCCTTCCAGTCGATGATTTGTTGCATGGCCTGGAAGTTGTTGACGATCATTTGCTCGCTCCGGTCCCTGGGCGGTCGGCCCGAGCGGAGCATATCGACGGCGTCCCGCCGGGTGGTGACGGCGCCTTCCAACTGACTGGATGTGATGGCTTCCTCGATCAGGGAGCTGATGATGTAGCGGTCCCGCTGCCCGGCATTGACAACCTGGTCATTGGCGGCAATCGATCCACTGGCGCGGCGATCCAGGGTTGGGAGTTTCTCGAGCAGGGTGTCAGTGAGGCAATAGCTGAAGGGCTGTCCTTCGTTGTCTTTCAGGGGAATATTCCGCTGTACCTGCCGCCGGCCCAGCTTGGTCAACAGCCACCATTCGTTGTGGGTCAGCCCCTCTGGGCTCGGTCGCCGCCTCAGTTCATCCCAGTGCAGGTACTTTTGGCCGTGGCTCTGCCCGCCGGATGCCAACAAGGCCACCAGGCGCTGGTTATCGAGTTCGCCAAACAGTGCGCCCAGGGGCTTTGGTTTGTCGGGTTTTTTCATGGCCACCACCGCAACTATCAATTTGATAGCAATTGATAATTTAGTGATAGTAGACCATCCGCCAACCAATTATCAATCTGATAGTAATTGATAATTGGTTGATAGTTAATAGGGAGAGGCCCTCGGGAAGGGCCTGATCGGTGCGTTCGAGGCCCGCTCCCTCACTTATCGTCGGCGGACGGGCCAGGGGGAATGGCTCCCACCATGGCCGTCTCTTGATAGGTGTATAGAGGGGCTTGTCCCAGCCCCGCTTTAGGGTTTGCCCGGTGTCAGGCGGTGTCGATTGCTTCCCGGGCCGGCTCGCCCTGGGCCAGCCCATGGCGGTTCAAGCCATTGAACAGGGCCTTGATGGCCGCGCCGACTATGTTGCGGTCAATCCCCACGCCAAAGATGGCGGGCTGGTCGTCGATCTGCATCTCGATATAGCAGGCGGCTTCCACTTCGGAGCCTTTGCCGAGGGCATGCTCGTGGTAGTCGATCACCCGCACATTGCCGCCGATGGCGGATACCGCCGCCTCGATGGCGCCGCTGCCGGTGCCGCTCACCCGCCGCGCCTTGCCGTGCTCGCGAAAGTCGATCACCACCTCGGTGCTGCTGGCGCGCTCGCCGCCGTGGCTCACCATCTCCACATCCACCAGGTGGAAGGGGGTATCCCGGCGCAGGTATTCCTGCTCGAACAGGGCGTAGATATCGGCGCTGGTGGCTTCGCGGCCCTCGGCGTCGGTGAATTGCTTCACAACCCGGCTGAACTCGATCTGCAACCGGCGGGGCAGCTCCAGGCCGAATTTTTGTTGCAGCACAAAGCTGACGCCGCCCTTGCCGGACTGGCTGTTGACCCGCACCACCGCCTCGTAGCCACGGCTGAGGTCCGCCGGGTCGATGGGCAGGTAGGGCACTTCCCAGATGTCGCCTTCCTGGCGCTGGGCAAAGCCTTTTTTGATGGCGTCCTGGTGGGAGCCGGAGAAGGCGGTGAACACCAGCTCGCCGGCGTAGGGGTGGCGCGGGTGCACGGGCAGCTGGTTGCATTCCTCCACGGTGTGGCGGATGGCCTCGATGCGAGAGAAGTCCAGGCCCGGATGCACACCCTGGGTGTAGAGGTTCAACGCCAGGGTGACGATATCCACGTTGCCGGTGCGCTCGCCGTTGCCGAACAGGCAGCCCTCGACGCGATCGGCGCCCGCCATCACCGCCAGCTCGGCGGCGGCCACGGCGGTGCCCCGGTCGTTGTGGGGGTGCACGCTGAGGATAATGCTGTCGCGGCGGGCCAGGTTGCGGTGCATCCATTCGATCTGGTCGGCGTAGACATTGGGGGTGGACATCTCCACCGTGGCGGGCAGGTTGAAGATCATCTTGCGCTCGAGGGTGGGGGCCCAGATGGCGCTCACCGCGTTGCACACCTCCACGGCAAAATCCAGCTCGGTGCCGGAGAACACCTCGGGGGAGTACTGGTACACCCATTCCGTCTCGGGCCGGGCATCGGTCAGTTCCTTCACCCAGCGGGTGCCCTGCTCGGCGATGGCCCGGGCGCCGGCGCGGTCGGTGTTGTAGACGATGCGGCGGAATTCCGGGGCAGTGGGGTTGTACATATGGACGATGGCCCGGCGTGCGCCCCGCAGCGAATCGATGGTGCGGGCGATCAGGTCCTGGCGGGCCTGGGTCAGCACCTCGATGGTGACGTCGTCGGGGATGCGGTTTTCCTCTATCAGACGCCGCACGAAGTTGAAGTCGGTGTCGGAGGCGGCGGGGAAGGCCACTTCGATTTCCTTGAAGCCGATATCCACCAGCATCTCGAAGAAGCGCAGCTTGGTGTCCACCGACATGGGGTCGATGAGGGACTGGTTGCCATCCCGCAGGTCGGTGCTCATCCAGATGGGCGGCCGGGTGATGACCTTGTTGGGCCACTGGCGATCCGGCAGGGAGACGGGCGCGAAGGCGCGGTACTTGGCGGCGGGGTTGGCGATCATGGCGTGGCTCCAGGGTGCGTTCGGGTGGCTCGGGTGAATCCTGAAGGCGCGGGCCGGGATCACCGGGCCCGCGGGGCGCTGGCTGGCTTGTGGCCGCCGGGGCGCTTTCAGGATGGGAGACAGTGTAGCCCTGCCATTGCGGCAAATTGTTGCCAATTCGCCCTTGATTTAGGCCTATTGCGCAACTAAATTGCCCATATACCTCAATATGAGCAATAGCCATGAGCATCGACCCCTTCGACCGCGCCATCCTGCAACGCCTGCAACGGGAGGGGCGCGTCTCCAACCAGGATCTGGCGGAGGCGGTGAACCTGTCGCCGTCACCCTGCCTCAGGCGTGTGCGGCGGCTGGAGGAGGAGGGCATCATCGAGGGCTACTGCGCCCGCCTCAATGCCCGCAAGCTTGGGCTCAACCTGATGGCCTTTATCCAGATCAGCATGGATCGCCACACCCCGGAGCGCTTCGCCCGCTTCGAGGAGACCATCGCCAACTACCCCGAGGTGCTGGAATGCCACCTGATCACCGGCCAGGCGGCGGACTACCAGCTGAAGGTGGTGGTGGCGGACATGGATGCCTACCAGCAGTTTCTGCTCAACAAGATCACCCGTATCGAGGGTGTGTCCGGTGTGCATTCGTCGTTTGTGCTGAAATCCCCCATCAATGGCACCGCGCTGCCGGTGTGACGGGGCCTGTTTATCGCCCAACGCAAGGGTATGGCCCACCGCCATCAAAGCCGTCGACTTGAACCGTCGCGCCGATCTACCATCGCACCATAACCATAAACACCGAGGTACAGCCCCATGAACGCCACCACCCAAGCGGCCGAGCTGATTGACGGCCGCGTCCCCCTGGACAATATCCGCCCCTACGCCCTGCAGATGGGCCAGACCACCTGGGATGACCCCTTCAAGACCATCATCCCCGCCATTCACCGGGGGCCCACGGTGCTCTACAGCCCCGGGGCCTGGTTCGACGCCGGCGATGCCTGGGTGTTTACCCGGGAAGAGGATATCCGCGCCGTGTTCATGGACACCGACCACTTCAGCAGCAAGGGCATATCCCCATACCCGAGCCTGGTGGGGGAGACCTGGGGCGTGACCCCGGTGGAGTCCGACCCGCCCGCGCACCGGGGTTTTCGCAATGTGCTGACGCCCCTGTTCACCCCCCAGCGGGTGGCCCAGCTCGATACCAGGATGCGCGGCTACGTGCGGGGTTTTATCGCCGAATTCAGCCAACGGGGTGAAGCGGAGATCATGCAGGATCTGGCGGCGCGCTTTCCCATCGCGGTGTTCCTGGAGCTGTTTGGCCTGCCCATGGACGAGGTGGACCAGTTCATGGCCTGGGAATTCGACCTGCTGCACAACGCCAACATGGCCACCATGGGGGCCGCGGTGCGGGCGGTGAAGGAGCGCCTGGTGGCGGAGATGGAGGCCCGCCGCCGCAACCCCGGCCACGACTTCATCAGCCATATCGTGCAGGCCAGGGTGGACGGCCGGCCCATCAGCGATGACGACGCCTTTGGCCTTTGCTTCAAGCTCTACCTCGGGGGGCTCGATACGGTCACCACCAATATCGGCTGGCAACTGCGCCACCTGGCCAATGATCTCCCCCTCCAGCGGCGCCTGCGGGCGGACCCGTCGCTGATCCCGGAGGCGGTGGAGGAGATGCTCCGGGCCTATGCCACGGTGGCCATGTTCCGCACCTGCACCAGCCCGGTTGAGGTGGGCGGCATTCCCATCAGGGTGGGGGAGAAGGTCATCGTCTCCACCTCCATTGGCAGCAACGACCCCAATGTCTTCGACAACCCCACGGAAGTACGGCTCGGCCGCCACCAGCGGCACCTCGGCTTTGGCACCGGCATTCACAGCTGCGTGGGCGCGCGCCTGGCGCGGCGGGAGCTGGTGATTACCCTGGAGGAATTCCTCGCCGCCATACCCGAGTTCAGGATTGCCCCGGGGGCGAAAATCCTCACCCACCTGGGGGGCGTGATGCAGCAGGATTGCCTGCCGTTGGAGTGGTAACGGTTGCGGTGAGCGGTGTCGATGGGATCTGGGGGCGCGGTTCCTGGTCGCCGCGATGATGGCCAGCATCCGTCGGGGCGCCCCACCGTATAGTGCAGCCGTACCGGCTCCATCATCCCCAACGGGGCATGCCGCAAGGTGTGGCCCGGGCGTTGGGCACCACCATCGCCGGCCCCTCGCCCCGCAACCCGCCCGGTTCGGGTTACACTCACCGGCCAAAGCCGACTCCCGCGTGCGGGGTCGCCGCTGTCGCAGCCCCATGCCAATTTGATCAAACTGACCAATCCAAAAGGGACCGAGATGAGATTACCCGGTGGACTGACTGCCCTCCTCGTTATCGCCACGGCCGCGGCACTCGCCGCCTGCAACCCCCCGGCAACCCCGGAGCAAACCGCCCCCCTCCCCTCGGGGCTCGAACTGGCGGGCCGCGACACCGGCGTCCGCCCCCAGGACGATCTCTTCGCCCACGCCAACGGCACCTGGCTCAAGACCACCGAGATCCCCGCCGACAAGGCCTCCTGGGGCGCCTTCGAACTGCTGCGGGAGCGCACCCTCGACCAGCTCCACGCCCTGATCGAGGCCCTCCCGCCGGAGCCGGCGGATCACAACGCGCGGCTGATCGGCCACCTCTACCGGGATTTGCTCGCCAGCAACGAGCTGCCGCGCCGGGATCTCGCGGTGTTCGCCGACGAGTTCGCCGCCATCGACGGGCTGCGCCACCACGACGAGCTGCCCGCCCTGTTCGCGCGCCTGTCGCGGCTCGGGGCCAGCACCCCCCTCGGCGCCTGGATCGACCAGGACCGCAAGGATTCCAGCGTCTACACCGTCTACCTCTCCCAGGGCGGGCTGGGCCTGCCGGACCGGGATTATTACTTCGACGCCAGCGACAAAGGGGAAGCCCTGCGGGCGGGCTATGGGGACTACCTGCAACAGCTGCTGACCCTCGCGAACGACGGCGACGACGCCGAATCCCGGAGCAATGCCGTGCTGGCCCTGGAGACCTCCCTGGCGGAGCACCACTGGACCCGCGTCGCCAACCGCGACGCCGAGAAGACCTACAACCCCACCCCCGGCGACGCCCTGCTCGACGGCCTCGGCGAACCCTGGCGGGCCTTCCTCGACAACCTCGACCTCGCCGGCCGGGACAGCTACGTGGTGCGCCAGCCCAGCTACCTGGCGGAGCTTGACGGGCTGGTGACCGGCACGGACCTCGCGGTATGGAAGGATTACCTCAAGCTGCAACTGCTCGATGCCTATGCGCCCTACCTGGGCAGCGACTTTGACAGGGCCCAGTTCGACTTTTACGGCAAGCAACTCAACGGCACCCCCGAGCAGGAGCCCCAGTGGCAGCGGGCCATCGGCTTCATGAACGGCGCTGTGGGGGAGGCCCTCGGCCAGCTCTATGTGGAGAAGCACTTCCCCCCCGCCGCCAAGGCGCGCATGGAGCAGCTGGTGGCCAACCTCAAGCGGGCCTTCCACGACTCCATCAGCACCCTGCCGTGGATGACCCCCGCCACCCGGGCGCGGGCCCTGGAAAAACTCGCCGCCTTCAACACCAAGATCGGCTACCCCGATAAATGGGAGGACTACAGCGCCCTGGAGACGCAGGCCAACGACCTGATCGGCAATATCCGCCGCGTCCGCGCCTGGTACCACCAGCGCCAGGTGGAGCGCCTCGGCCAGCCAGTGGACCGGGACGAGTGGTTCATGCCCCCCCAGACGGTGAACGCCTACTACAGCCCGAGCATGAACGAGATCGTCTTTCCCGCCGCCATCCTCCAGCCGCCGTTCTTCCACCCCGACGCCGACGACGCGGTGAACTACGGCGCCATCGGCGCGGTGATCGGCCACGAGATCGGCCACGGCTTCGACGACCAGGGCAGCCGCTACGACGGCAAGGGCAACCTCAACAACTGGTGGAGCGACGAGGACCGCGCCCACTTCGAGGCCCTCGGCAAACGCCTGGCGGCGCAGTACAGCCGCTACGAACCCCTGCCCGGTGAGTTCATCAACGGCGAACTGACCCTTGGCGAGAACATCGGCGACCTCGGCGGCCTGAGCATGGCCCTCCGGGCCTATGAGCTGTCCCTCGCGGGCGAGGAACCCCCGGAGATCGACGGCTACAGCGGCCACCAGCGGGTGTTCATGGGCTGGGCCCAGGCCTGGCGGGTGAAACGCCGCGACGAGCTGGTGAGCCAGCTGCTCAAGACCGGCCCCCACTCCCAGCCGGAATTCCGCGTCAACGGCGTGGTGGTGAACATCGACGGCTTCCACGACGCCTTCGCCACCCAGCCCGGGGACGGGCTCTACAAACCCCAAGACCAGCGCATCAGGATCTGGTGATGGCGACCCCACCCCGGGCGAGCCTGTTCGGCTATCGCGGCCTCACCCAGCCGTCGGCGGAACTGAGCCTGACGCTGCCCCTGCCGGAGCCCCTGGACCTCACCCGCATCGACCAGCGCCTCGCCGCCCTGTTCGCCGTGGCCACCCAACCCCTGGTGACGGTGGACGGTTTCAAGGGGGGCATTGCCGAGAAAAAGGTGGCACAGCTGGCGTGGCGCATCCTGCTGCTCGGGGGCAGCCTGCTGCGGGCGGTGAAAGTGCCCGTCCTCGACCCCGGCGCGGTGGTGAGCGTGCGCCCGGCGGGCAACAACGGGCGCGCTTACACCGTGGCGGTGGCGGTTCCCGTGGTGGAGCAACTGCCCGGGCGCTTCCTGCGCCAGGCCTATGAGCAGGCCACCCGCGTCCTGCTCACCCTCGCCGCCCGGGGAAGCGGGGCAGGGGATGCGGCGCTGCAGGAGCGCGTCGCGCGGGAATTCGTCACCCCCCTCGAAGAGCAGATTCCCGGCGGGCGCTCGACGATCCCGTTGCTGACCGCCGCCCACCGCGCCGGGATACCCTTTCGCCACCTGGGGGGTGGTATTTATCAACTGGGCTGGGGCCGCCACGCCACCCTGATGGATCGCTCGTCGATCCAGGCGGACTCCGCCATCGGCTCGAAGATGAGCAACCACAAGTACCTGGCCGCGGCGGTGGTGCGGGCCGCCGGCCTGCCGGCGCCGGAGCACCGCATGGTGGCGAGCGTCGCCGAGGCCAGCGATGCGGCCCGCCAGCTGGGCTGGCCGGTGGTGGTGAAACCCGCCGACCGGGACAGGGGCGAGGGCGTGACCGTCGATATCCGCGACGAGGCCGCCCTCGCCAGCGCCTACACCCAGGCCGCCGGCCTGTCCCGGGCGATCCTGGTGGAGCGCCAGGTGGCGGGGGTGTGCCACCGCCTGTACGTCTCCCACGGCAGGCTGCTGTTCGCGGTCAAGCGCCAGCCCAAGGCGGTGGTCGGGGACGGGATTCACAGCGTCGCCCGGCTGATCGAAAAGGCCAATGGGGTGGAACAGGCCAAGCCGCCCTGGCACCGGCTGAAACCCTTCCCCAGCGACCCCATGGCGGTGGAGAACCTGGCCGCCGCCGGGCTCACCCTCGACAGCGTGCCAGCTCCCGGCCAGTACGCGCCGTTGCGCAAGATCCAGTCCACCGCCTGGGGCGGGGTGGTGGAGGATGTCACCGCCATCATCCACCCCGACAACGTCGCCCTCGCGGTGCGCGCGGCGGCCCTGTTCGGCCTGTCGTCGGCGGGCATCGACTGCATCAGCGCGGATATCCGCGAGCCCTGGCACGGCAACGGCGCCATCGTCAACGAGGTGAATTTTTCCCCACTGCTCACCGACGAGGCGGTGGCCGGCGCCCACCTGTCCACCTTCATCGCCGCCCTGGTGAAGGGCGACGGGCGCATCCCGGTGGAACTGTTCGTCGGCGGTCCGGTGGCGTTCGACCGGGCCCGGGCGCGCCAGCAATCCCTCGCCGCCGAAGGGGTGGCGTGCCACCTGACCAGCCATCTGCGCACCCTCTCGCCCACGGGTGAAGAGCTGGCCCTCGCCGGCGATGGACTGATGGCGCGGAGTACGGCGCTGTTGATGGACCGGGCCGTGGAACACCTGATTCTGGTGGTGCACACCGACGAGTTGCTGCACAGCGGCCTGCCCGTGGACCGGATCGCGGCGCTGACCCTGGTGGACGAGCAACTGGTGGCCTGGCAGGGGGAGGGCGCCCCGCTGTCGGCCCAGGGCCGCGCCGGCTTGCGCCGCCTGCTGCGAGGGTATAGGCTGCAAGCCAGTGGTTCCTGAGGTGCTGTCAAGGAATTTCACGCCCCAAACCCCGAAGAATCGCCAGGAGAACAATCCATGAGCCAAGTCAAAACCCTCCGTCTCGACGCGTCCCGCCTGTACGGCTTCAAGATCGTCGGCCAGTCCCAGCAGTCGGTGGCCCTCGGCGCCAAGATCGGCCAGAAGGGCGGCTTCAAGGTAGCCCCCTCCCTGTCCACCCTGCTGGGCGCCAAGATCGGCGGAAAAGTCGGCGTCAAGAACTGACCACCGGCAAAAATCCACCGCGCTCAGCCCCGGGCAAACGCCGTTTACCCGGGGCTGTTGCGTTATGTCAGCCCCCCATTCCCCATCCCGCGCCAGAGCCACATCAACGACCCCATGATTGACTTCAGCCTCCCCCCCGACGGCGCCCGCGCCGCGGCCATCGACCGGCGTATGCGGGCAAGCCTCGCCGACAGCCTCGCCTATATCGGCGACGAGATCCGCGGCCTGATCGACCACGATGCCGCCGCCCTGGGTCAACTGGTGGCGGCGCTGCGGCGCGGCGACCGCTATCCACCCTCCACCTTTGCCCTCTACACCGAACTGGTGCTGAGCCTGGACGGGGGCGAGAACGACGAGGCCGCCGAGCTGCTGGCGCTGCTGGCACGGGAGCGGCCCCAGGTCGAGCCCTGGCGGCTCCACGCCCTCGACGACGACGCCATCGCCGCCACCGCGCCCCGCTACCTGCGGCTGATGGATTCCGACCCCGACAACCGCTTCGCCATGCTGCCGCCACCCCCGGCCAGTGCCGAGGCCTTCGCAGCCCGCTTGCGCCGCGCCCACCGCCTCCTCGGTGTCGCCATTCCGGAGCTGGCGGCGGAGTTCGACGCCCTGGTGAGCCAGGTGATCCTGGTGACCGGCGATCCCAAGGCCAAGTATCAGTTCGACGGCGGATCGTCCTACATGCTGTGGGGTGGGCTTTTTCTCAACGCCGAATCCCACGAGACCGACGTGGCGCTGATCGAGGTGATGGCCCACGAGAGCGCCCATATCCTGCTGTTTGGCTACGCCTGCGACGAAGCCATGGTCAACAACGACGACGATGCCCTCTACCCCTCGCCCCTGCGGGTGGACCCACGCCCCATGGACGGCATCTACCACGCCACCTATGTATCGGCGCGGATGCACTGGGCCATGTCCCGGCTGATCGCCGGCGGCACGCTGGACGACGCCGCCCGCCACCATGCGGAACAGGCCCGCGCCGCGGATATGAAGAACTTCGAGGCCGGCTACGGGGTGGTGGAACGCCACGGCGATCTCACCGCCACCGGCGCGGCGGTGATGGCCGCCGCCAGGAATTACATGGACAAGGCAGCACGGAGTACCCAGCCCGCGTGAAAACCCCCAAACGCATACAACCCCTGGTGGACGACGGCCTGGTGGACGAGGTGGTGCGCTCCCTGTTGAGCGGCAAGGAGGCGGACGTCTACATCGTGCGCTGCGGCGATGAGCTGCGCTGCGCCAAAGTCTACAAGGAGGCGGACAAGCGCAGCTTCCGCCAGGCGGTGCAATACCAGGAGGGCCGCAAGGTGCGCAACAGCCGCCGCGCCCGGGCCATGGAGAAAGGCACCCGCTTCGGTCGCAAGCAGCAGGAGGACGCCTGGCACAACGCCGAGGTGGCGGCCCTCTACCGCCTCTCCGCCGCCGGTGTGCGGGTGCCGGAGCCCTACTGCTGCGTCGACGGCGTGCTGCTGATGGAGCTGATCACTGACGGCGACGGCGACGTGGCCCCGCGCCTAGGTGAGGTGGCCATGTCCGCCGAGCAGGCCCGGGAGGACCACGCCACCATGATGCAATACGTGGTGCGGATGCTGTGCGGGGGCCTCGTCCACGGCGACCTGTCGGAGTTCAACGTGCTGGTGGACGACGACGGCCCGGTGATCATCGATCTTCCCCAGGCGGTGGACGCCGCCGCCAACCCCCACGCCCGGGCCATGCTGGAGCGGGATGTGAACAACATGACCCAGTACTACGGCCAGTACGCCCCGGACCTGCTGGGCACCCGCTACGCCCGGGAGATCTGGGCGCTGTATGAAAGTGGCGACCTCACCCCCGACACCGCCCTGACCGGCGAATTCGAGGACGACGCCGAGGACGCCGACGTGGACGCGGTGATGGCCGCCATCAAGGCCGCCTTCGAGGAGGAGCAGATCCGCCAGCAGGGGCGGCGTGAGGCGGAGGAGGGCTGAGGTTTTTTCAGCCCGTTGTTTTGACTGACTATTTGGCCCGATCCCTCGACGCCGGGGGCGGCGACCTGTATAGTGCCGCCCCTTCCGCCCCCCGCACACCACCGGTTAGCCCCAGGACGTCCCCTTGATCTCTGCCGCCAATGTCACCATGCAATTTGGTGCCAAACCCCTGTTTGAAAATATCTCCGTCAAGTTCGGCGACGGCAATCGCTATGGCCTTATCGGCGCCAACGGTTGCGGCAAGTCGACATTCATGAAAATCCTCGACGGCAGCCTGGCCCCCAGCGCCGGCAACGTGTCGGTGATGCCCAACATGCGCATCGGCAAGTTGCACCAGGACCAGTTCGCCTTCGAGCAGTACAGCGTGATCGACACGGTGATCATGGGCCACGCCGACCTGTGGGCGGTGAAGCAGGAGCGGGAGCGCATCTACGGGCTGGCCGAGATGACGGAAGAGGACGGCATGAAGGTGGCGGAGCTCGAAACCCTGTTCGCCGAGATGGACGGCTACAGCGCCGAGAGCCGCGCCGGGGAGATCCTGCTGGGGGCCGGCATTGGCACCGAGCTGCACTTCGGCCCCATGAGCGAGGTGGCGCCCGGCTGGAAGCTGCGGGTGCTGCTGGCCCAGGCACTGTTCTCCGACCCGGACATCCTGCTCCTGGACGAGCCCACCAACAACCTCGACATCAATACCATCCGCTGGCTCGAGGGCGTGCTCAACGAGCGCAAGAGCACCATGGTGATCATCTCCCACGACCGCCACTTCCTCAACGCCATCTGCACCCACATGGCTGATATCGACTACGGCGAGCTGCGGGTTTACCCCGGCAACTACGACGACTTCATGACCGCGAGCACCATGGCCCGGGAGCGCCTGCAGTCGGAAAATGCCAAGAAGTCGGCGCAGATCGCCGACCTGCAGCAGTTCGTCAGCCGCTTCTCCGCCAACGCCTCCAAGGCCCGCCAGGCCACCTCCCGGGCCAAGCAGATCGAGAAGATCAAGCTGGAGGAGGTCAAGGCATCGAGCCGGGTGAGCCCCTACATCCGCTTCAAGCAAGAGAAAAAACTCCACCGTCAGGCCCTGACCCTGGAAAACCTGAGCCACGGTTTTGACGGCGAACTGCTGTTCAGCAAGGGCAACCTGATCCTCGAGGCCGGTACACGCCTCGCGGTGATCGGCGAGAACGGCGCCGGCAAGACCACCTTCCTGCGCTGCCTGATGAACGAACTGGCCCCCAGCGGCGGTGTCATCAAGTGGGCGGAGAACGCCACCCTCGGCTACTGCCCCCAGGACAGTACGGCGGATTTCGACTGCGACCTCAACCTCTTCGACTGGCTCGGCCAGTGGCGCAAACCCCGCCACGACGACCAGATCGTGCGGGCCACCCTGGGGCGGCTGCTGTTCTCGTCCGATGATTTCAAAAAGCCCGTGCGGGTGTGTTCGGGGGGCGAGAAGAACCGCCTGCTGTTCGGCAAGCTGATGATGACCGACGCCAACGTGATGATCCTCGACGAGCCCACCAACCACCTGGACATGGAGGCCATCGAGGCCCTCAACCTGGCCCTGGAGCACTACGAGGGCACCCTCATCTTCGTCAGCCACGACCGGGAGTTCGTCTCCTCCCTGGCCACCCGGGTGATCGAGATCAAGGGCCGCAGGCTGGTGGACTTCCAGGGCACCTACGAGGAATACCTGGCCAGCCAGCAGCTGGCCCAGGCGGGCTGAGGACAGCCATGGCCGCGCCGGGAGGCAAACCGCCGGGGTCCAACGCCCCCCTCCACGGGGTGACCCTGGCGATGATGGTCACCCGCCTGGTGGAACACCACGGCTGGGACGAGCTCGGCCGCCGTATCCCCATCAACTGCTTCACCGCCAACCCGAGCATCCCCTCCAGCCTGAAATTCCTGCGCCGCACCCCCTGGGCGCGGGCCAAGGTGGAGGCCCTGTACCTGCGGACTTTCCACCCCGAGGGCGACCCGGCGGGGCCCAGCCCCTGGAAACGCGGGCACAGAGGCTAGTGTGCTGCGCCATTTCACCATCGGCCAACTTGCTGCGGTGGTGATGACGGCATTTGCTGCTCGTATATAGGAATTTGTGAACAACAAAATCCCTTTCCATGAACGCAGGGGCAACAACCCATCTTGTCACTCAGCACACAAGGGGTAGTGATCGACAAACTCCCTTGTCACTCACCCATGCACCTCAGTTTGTATTGTTGCTTAAAATTCTTCTATTATGAGCAACAAATTACCCTCTATTGAATTGTCGCCATGCCAATCGACGCCAGTCGCGCCATCCACTACCACCTGGGCAAGTTCCCGCCGGAGCTGAATCAGGGCCGTTTGGTGCCTGGCCTGCTGGGGGCCACCGATGCCCTGGCGCGCTACGATCAGATGCTGCAGGGCATGCACAACAGCGAGATTTTCCTGGCGCCGCTACGGAGTCAGGAGGCGGTGGTCTCCTCGCGGATGGAGGGAACCATCAGCACCCTCGACGAGATCCTCCAGCTGCAAGCTGAGTACAGCGACGATAACGACGCCGGGGATTTTCGATCCGAAGTTCTCGAAACCCTGCTCTACCGACGGGCGTTGAATACGGCACAGCGCCAACTGGAGGCAGGCCACCCCCTGTCGGAGTCGCTGATCAGAAGCATCCACCAGCAATTGCTGTCCTTCGGTCGCGGCGTCCACAGATCGCCGGGCAGCTACAAGCGGGCGCAGAACTATGTCGGCGAGCGGGGTAGCCAGGTCATCAGCTTTGTGCCCATCGCACCGGAACAGCTTGCCAGCGGGATGGCAGCCCTGATCCGGTTGATTCACGACGAACACCTGCCGATCCTCCTGCGCACTGCCGTCGCCCATGCCGAATTCGAGGCCCTGCATCCCTTCGAGGATGGCAACGGCCGAGTGGGGCGCATGCTGATCACCCTGATGCTCTGGCGTGGGGGCGCCATCGCCGCGCCCCACTTCTATATCAGCCGCTATTTCGAGGATCACAAGGACGAATACATCAACCGCCTCCGGGATGTTTCGGCCCAGGGCGACTGGGAAGGCTGGTGCGCCTTCTTCCTGGCTGCTGTCAAGGAGCAGGCCGTCCAGAATCTCAACGTGGCGCGAGACATCCGCGACTGCTACGAAGACATGAAGCAGCGTTTCTCCGACCTGCTGGCGTCCAAATACGCCTTGGCAACCCTGGATTATCTCTTCGCCAATCCGGTATTCAACAATAGCCGGTTTACCAGCAGCGCGGGCATTCCTGTCGCTACCGCCAGCCGGTTCACCCGCCTGTTGCTGAAAGAGGGGCTACTGGAAACGGTGCGAGAGGCATCCGGGCGACGCCCCGCCATCTACCGCTTCGAACCGCTGATGAAAAAAGTCCGGGTATAGGACATCCGTTGCCGGGGCGTGGCAACAGGGCCGCGGCGGGCAAAGACACAAGTCACGGGACAATCCCCGCCGCCCATCACCGCGACTCCACAAAGATTGGATTGGAATAAAACCACAGATCCCCCCAGGGGTTCTCCCCATCGGGATCCGGTTGCGGTTCCAGCTCGTCGGTATTGGTGCCACGCACCCGCAAATACAGGGGCTTGTCCACCGCCTCGAGGGTGTGGGTGATGACCCGGTGGTCGCCGTCCCGGCGCCAGTCCCTGTCGGTGAAGCGCGCCACCACCCGGGTGCTGGGGTTACTATCGGTACTGGCGTCCGCCACCTTGCCCCGCACCTCCCCGACGATCAGGTCGACCCGCTCCACCACCGGGTTATCGCCGTTGTGGTTGGTGCCATCCGGATCGAGGAATTTGATGGTGACGGTCACCGCCTCCCCGGAGGGGACCCTCAGGGTGCCGCCGATCCCCGCTTCCGCCTCGCCGCCCCTGGCGCTCACCCAGAGCTCCGAGATCAGGTCGCCGGTGGTGACGAACACCCGGCCCGCCCGCAGGGATTCGAGAATGGCGTCATGATCCTTGGCGGCGAGGATGTAGGTTTTCGAGTACTCCCCGGGCCAGAAATCCCCGCCGCCATCCCGCCAGTGGATATGGCTGTCGGAGGTGGCGGTGATCCACCAGCGGCGGCCCTCACCGAGCATGGCGTCCCAGAAGCCGCCGAGGCGGGCGGTCATCTGATCGTAGCCGCCGAGGGTGGGGTAGCCGCGGTAAAAGCCCCGGGGCCGGGCGTCGCCAAAATACTGGGCGTGGTTGGAAGGGCCAAGGCCCTCCGCCACCTGGGCGATGGCCTGGTGCCCCGGCGCGCCTTCCATCCCCACCGCGATATGGGGCGCGGCGTCGTTCCAGGCCCGCAGCTCCTTCGGTTCGGTCATGCCGTACTCCCCAAGGCCGGTGGCCGAGCGGGACGGGTGATGGGCGATCAGTACCGGCGCCTTGGGCAGCTCGTCCAGCGCCCGCAGGGCCTCGATCATCCGCGCCTCGCTGTTGCGGGCCGGATCCTCCGGCCAGGCCTCGAGGCTGTCGAAGCGGCTTTCGATGCTGTGCAGGTGATCCGCCTCGTCGTGACTGTGGGGGAGGATGATGCTGGAGTGATCCGCCCCCGGGGTATTGAACTCCATGCCGTAGAACTGGATCACCTCGGGCACCGCGCGGCGGGATTCCTGCAACTCCGGGTAGGCGTGGTCGCGGTGGATGCGGGCGTGGTTGGGGCCACCGTGGTCGGTGGTCACCATCCAGTCGAGGCCGTGGCGGCGGCCCATCACCGCGTTCATGGGGATGGGATAGGTGGCATCGCCCCCCATCACCGGGGCGGGCGGTTCCATGCCCCTGTCCCAGCCGACGCTGAAGCGGCTATGGACATGGTGATCCCCCGCCAGCCAGCGCTCCGTTTGCGGAAGATCATCGTGGCCCTGAGCGGCGAGGGCCGGCAGCAGGGCAAGGAGCAGCAGGCGGGGGCGGAGGGAGGGGATACGTGAGGGCATGGCGGCATCTCGGCACTGGGCGGACCCTGAGCTTGGCACCGCCGGGTTGCGGGAATATGTCACAGAGGGGGGGTGAAGCCTGGCCTTAACCCAGGTCATGGCCATCAACATACCCTGGTTCGGCTCTCAAAAAGGCCAGGACCGGCCCGCCGGCGGCACTTGAGGCGTTTGCCAGCCTCGCAGGGTCAAGGTTCCAGCTGAATCATTCCCTCGGGGATCATGTAGCCAATATGACGCACGGTGACGATGTATTTCGGATTGCTGGGTTGATCCTCGACCTTCTGCCGAAGTCGGGCAACAAAATTGTCGATGGCGCGGTCCACGGGGTTCCACTCCTTATCGAATACCTGCAGGGAGAGGATTTCCCGGGACACAGAACTGTTTCCGGCATCGACAAGCAGCTTGAGGAAAGCGTATTCCCGCGCACTGAGAAAAATTCTATCCCTGCCGCTCTTCAGGCATCGCTCCCGGGTGCTGAGAAGCAGCAGCCCTGGCGGGGCATTAGCCGCAAGCCGATCGCCGCAGCGCCTCAACACGGCATTCACCCTGGCGAGGAGGAGCCTGGGGTCGAACGGCTTGGCCACATAGTCGTCGGCACCAATCTCCAGACCGATGACGGCATCGATACTGTCGTCCAGGGAGGTCAACATGATAACAGCGGTATTGCTTGTCCCCTTGATCCACTTGGTGAGCTCTATGCCGCTCTCGCCGGGCATGATTACGTCGATGGTGGCGAGATCAAACGCTTCCTGCTGCAGCAACGCCCTGGCCTCCCGTGCGTTCGCGGCGAGGTGGCAGACAAAGCCGTACTTCTCGAACAGGGCACCCAACTGCTCCCGCATCAGCGGTTCATCATCCACTATCAGGATTTTTCTTGCGTTCATGGTTCCCGGGGCACCCTGTCGCATCAACCCGATCCATCGCTTGCGGATGCGCTCTGAAGCGGTTTGCGGTATGCCGTAGCCTCCTTCAACAACTTGGCGTTCTGGGCATTCATGGGCAGTGTTTTGACGATCTTGATCTTGGACTCCTCCGCCCTGTCCCGCTCCTCGAACAGATCGACAAGCTTTGGCTCGATTTTATGCCCCTCCCGAGACAGCACCACCAGAACCCGGGGAAGAATCATGTAGAAGGGATTCTTCTCCACGACAATCGCGGTTTCACCGGTATTGAGTACAACCACGGTCCCCAGGGGATAGACTCCCATGAAACGGATAAATTTTTCGACGAGCTGAGCGTCGAACTGCTTGCCCTTCTTCGCGTAGATCTCACCCATGGCGCTGGTGGGCGAGAGCACCGGCTGGCGATAACTGTCGGAGGAGGTGAGCCGGTCGTAGACATCGACGATGGCGACGATCCGGGCGTTGAAGGGAATGGCCGACCCCTTCAACTGCCGCGGATAGCCGCCACCATCAACATGCTCATGATGGGAGTAGGCGACATCAACTGCCGGCCAGTAGTACTCGTTGGATGTCAGGATTCCACTACCCAAACTGGCGTGGGACTTCACCCTGCCGGACTGTTCCGGGGTGAAACGGCCGGTACTGCTGACGAGCTCGGAGGGCAGCTTCAACATGCCGACGTCGTGCAGCAGCGCACCGAGGGCGAGGTCCTCCAGCGCGCGACTGTCAAGATTGAGAAACCTGCCGAAGGAGGTGGCGAGGGCGCAGCAGGAGATTGCGTGACTCTCCAGGTTGATACTGGCGCGCTCCATCTGGGCAATGAGTGTCAAGGTGTAGGGATTTGATATGACACTCTCGACACAGGAGTCGACAATCGATCTGACCGTTTTGGATGACTCCCCCGAATCCATCGCAATCTTGTCGAGGAGCCCGAAGGTCAGCCTGGTCACCCGCTCATAGGTTTTCTGCTCCTGATCCCAGCTCGCGCTGTCCGGGAACTTATGAATCTCCTGGGTCTTCAGGGTGCCATAGTCCTTGTCGCCGAGGGCGCCCCTGGAAATGGATTCGAAGACATCGATGTAAACATACTCGCTGTACTTGCGAACCTCGTCGATATCCTCCTCGCTGTAAATGTAAAAGCCCTGGATCGCAAAGGGGGTTTCAAGCCAGGGTCTGTCCATTTCCGCCACAAACATCCCGACCTTGAGATCATGGGTATGAATTTTCTTGTGCTTGCGCTCCAGGCTGGCATGGCGATACGTCCTGCTCGGAATATCGTCTCGAGAAGACTTGCGACGCCACGGTTTACGCCTGAAAAACTTGAGCATAGGATAGTGCTTGACTTGTTGGAGTGGCGGAGACGTATCGCGGCTGGATGACGTGAACCTTTATTGCCCCAGCAGGCTGCCAGGGCAATACCGATTCCATCTGTATGGCGCGCAAGAGGTAGATGGCATTCTATATACCGCACAAATCGCGATCAATTGTTACATTGTAACGGCCATGTCGTTATTGTCGTCCACCGCCACCAGCCCACCACCAGGTAATAGAACACCATGAATCATGGAGATCCCCCAGCCACGATGGCCAAGCAAGACATGAACGGACGGACGTGGCTTTTCCTGCCCGATGGAGCCGGCAAGCAGGCTCATACGACCAGAACAGCGGCTTGACATGGGCAGATTGGGCAGATGGTTTACCCCGCTGAGGCGTCCATTCCGGGGCCGGCTCGCCGACGCGGGCCTGCTCCTCAAAAACCCCATGCTGGTGCTTGGCCTCCTCAATGGATCAATACTGTTTGGCCTTGCAATCTGCTGGCTCGGGTATTCACCGGAATCAACGCAACAGTTGCACGGGAACTGGCTGATAGCAGCCGCAGCCCTGGCCGCACTGGCTGGCGGGAACGCCTATCTGCTCCACCATCTCGCCCACCACCGGCTCAAGGCCCTGGGTCAATCCCTCGCGGCCACCTCCGGTAAACGAAAGCGCCACCTCTTTCTGCCCAGCGCCCGCGCTGAAATTGCGTCGGCGCTCCAATTTCACTTCGAGCAACTCATGCTCGAAAATGAACAGCTGTTTTCAGAAATTCAGGAACGGGAGGCAATCTACAATTCCATTTTGAACACCCAGGAGGAGCTGATCTTTATTATCGACAAGGACGGGTATATCTCCTACCGAAATCGGGCCTTTGACGAGATGTTCGGGGCGCCTTCCCTGGATTTTGATGATGAGAGCTCGATATTCTCCGAGAATCTGTCGTTTTTGATGCAGCAGGTTCGGCCTCTTTTTGCCGACGGGCAGATAGTTGCCAAACAAACCCACCTCAACTCGATAATAGATATCAGCGGAAAATCCCGGTACATTACCTGGACAGTGAACGCCGTTACGGAGGTGGCCCCAGCCAGAATCCTGTTTGTGGGCCGCGACGAAACCGATGAAATGGAAATCCGTCGGAACAACGAACGTCTACAGAGAATTGCCACGGTGGGACGGGCCGCGTCGACCATATTCCATGAGATAAACCAGCCGCTGTCCATAATGCAGCTTTCGTCGTTCATGATCAAAAGTGATCTCGAGAGCATGGACAGCCACCTGTCACCGGACGCGAGGGCAGAGCTTCTCCACAATGCCAACATCCTTGAAGGCCAGATAAGCCGGGCAAACGAGATCATCAGCAACCTACGGCTTTTCCACTCCGGTGACAGAAGAAAGCTGACTTTTGAAACCATTCCGCTGGGTGAGCTTGTTGGCGAGGCGCTGTCGATGTTTGTATTGGAGCTGCGGAGCAACGGCATCGATCTGGACGCCGGCACTACCCTGGATAGCCAGGTCCTGCTCAACGGGAACAGGACCCTGTTTACCCAGGTGCTGGTCAACATCCTCAAAAACTCCATTCAGATACTGAAGGAGACCGATCCGGGCCACGCACGGAGAATCACCCTGTCAGCGTCGACCGAGGACCAATGGATTGCCATCCGTATCGAAGACACTGGCCCCGGTATACCGGAAGCTGATCTGGTGAAGGCGACCGAGCCATTTTTTACAACCCGACACGAAGGCTCCGGGCTTGGCCTGGCGCTCTGCCTCGATATTCTCAACTCCTATGGCGGGACCATGGACCTCAAAAATCGCCTTCCTCACGGTCTTGCCACGACGGTCAGATTTCCCCTGGCGGACTGGGAATAGCTGCATTCATGGCATTCCGTAACTTTTCTCCCATTACATTTGTCATACATTTTCATACATAAATCATCGAGAGTTAAAAGCGACGCAACGCTACCATGCACTGGTTATGGCAAGGTATTGGAGCTCGTTGGCAATGGCTTTGACTTTCATAGAGCGTGCAAGGATAGGATTGACTCCACTGTGCGAAACGGTCAATGGCCTTTTCGATCACGGGAGCGCGCGGTGATGCGGCGCATGCCCGAGAGACGCAGGGGCGACAAGCCAGTGCCCGACGACCTGTCTCCGTTTCTGAATGCCGCCCAGGCAAAGGCATTGCCGGAACTGGAGAAAAAAGGTGTTGTGCTCTACGCCGTCCGACGCCCGCTTTTTCAAAAGTCGGTTTTGATCGTCAAACTTCTGCATGCCAAAGAGCGATACGGCGTGTTGCTTGAAGACGGCACCGTTGATTACTTCCCCGATATTCCCATAAGGGATCAGAGCAACATGGGTATTGCGTTCGGGCATTTCGCCGGCGAACAGGCCATTGAGTGATCTGTCGTGAACGCCCCGGGAGTTAAGCGATATTGGCAAGGAGCGAAGACAGGCCCTTCGCGATGTCGCGGCCTCACATTGATCGAGGTGATGATCACCGTGGTCATTGTGGCGCTAATCGCCAGCATAGCTCTGCCATCCTACCAGCAATATATTGTCAGCAGCCGGGCCCGCACGGCGGCCGCCGACCTGATGGCCCTGGCCACGGCGTTCGAAAACCGGTTTCAAAGGCAGCTGAGCTATGCCGCTGGCGGTACCACCACGGCGAGCACCGCCGCCACGGCAAATCTGGTGGTGGGATGGCAACCTTCCGCCGGAGACTTCTTCACCTATACAGCCAATGTGACAGCGAGCACCTACGACCTCTCAGCCTCCGGCAGTGGCGATATGAGCGGCTGCACCATAACCCTTGATGAGGAAAACGCCAGGTCCGCGTCCGACGCCTGCGGAATTTCATCCTCATGGTAAACGCGCACAGGGGATTCACGCTTGTCGAGCTGCTGATCACCTTGGCGTTGATCGCCATTGTCGCGCTGGCGGCGGTGCCCTATACCACCGCCTGGATCAACACCGCCAACGTCCAGACAAGCGCCGCAAGTCTCGAGCAGGCCTTTGCAAAGGCCAAGGCATTGGCCCTTCGCAATCCGGCCGGGGTCAGCGTGGGTACCCCCGCGGCCTCTGTGAAACTTGTCGGCAACAATCTGATCGTTTGCTCCGGCGCCCCCGGGGATGCGGGGTGCGCCGTGGCCGGAGGCAACATGGTGTGGCTGGGGAACGTGACAGACGGTGTCGCCATCCAGTGGGGAGGCGCCGGGCTGTCGTCCGTTCTGTTCGACAACTCAGGGCAAGCCGTTGATGGCAATGGCAACCCGCTGGCGATCCTCGACCTGAGTGTCAGCAAAGGAGACGTGAGCTATGACGCCCATCTTTACTAGGAATCCGGCCATGCAGCGAGGAGAAATTCTGATCGAAGCGATGGTCGGGGCGCTGCTGGTCAGTGTCATGTTCGCGGCGCTGTCCTATGCGCTGTCGCGAACCCTGGTTTCACAGGGATATGCCAACGCTCAAGCCATCGCCCTGCTCGATCTGCGCAACGATGCACTTCAGTCGACGGGCATCGATGCCCTTTGCGGCGGGGAGAGCCCGGCCGCGTTGCGGGGAAATCTCTCACTCAGCGCCCAGTGCACCACGGTCGACATCGCCAATGTAGGCATTGCTGGCCAGCAGGTGACCCTCTCGAACTTTGTGGGCAGTAACTTCAGCCTGTCGACGACCTCCACAAGCGCCTCCCAGACCCGGCTCGGTCAGGATGGTGTCATGATTGTTGACTACTAGCGTTACCGGCATGAAACAGCAACAGGGATTTTCACTTATCAGTACCCTGATTGGCCTGCTGATATCAATGATTGTGATACTGGGGATGCTGGCGATCTACCGGACCAGCGTACAGGTCTCGGTGCGAGCCACGGAAGACGCCTCCCAGAGTAACCAAAAGATATCCGGTCTTTTACGGGCCGATAAGCATCTGCAGTCAGCCGGGTTTGGCTTGGCGGAACCGGAATACGGCGGCACCAATATTCATCTCATCGCCAACGGGTCCCTTTCCGGGGGCGTCAGTGGCACCTTGAGCGGAACGGCCGAGACACCGTCGGGCTCACCACGGCAAGCATCGGGCAACGCCATCGTGTGGTACCGGGAAGATGACGCCAATCTCAATGGGGTTATCGAGAACTCGGAGAAAATCTGCGAGGGGCTGCTGGCACGGGTCAGTGGCAATGAGTTTGCCGGGCTGTTGAGGCTGCTTCCCGAGGATAACTGCACGGGTGCCGATACCTGGGGCACCATCGACTGGACAGCCACTGTGTTGGTAAGCGCCCCGCCCATGTCGGCACATCCCGCAATGGTTTTCCAGGTGACGGAAGCCGAGGATTCGACGGAGTCCTGTCGGCCTTTTGGTATAGGCGATGCAGCGGCACCTGAGAACTCCGCATCCGGTGGTCTTGTGGTGACCCTTTCGACCCAGGTGAGCACCCAGGATTCGGTGGTTTCGAGTACCACCTGCCTTGCCAATTTTGTCTTTCCCGCGGCTTGATGAGGAGGGCTGGTGATGTCCAGATCCCGGATTGATTTGCCGTGTCGCCAACGGGGTGTCGCGACGATTCTGGCATTGGTTTTTGTTGGGCTGGCGGTGTCGGTTGCCGTTTTCAGTGTCGTCAATCAATTGCGTGGCGCTCAGGAACAGAGTCTGGCACTCCATACCCAAACTCAAGCCCAAGCCAAAAACTGGGCCGGTGTTGAAATCGTTGCCCAGTATTTTCGCGCCAAGGTGGAATCCAACCAATGGCAAGCACTCAAGGATGCCGGCAGCCTGGCAGTGGGAACAGCGATAAACATGGGCATAGCCGGACTGGCCGCTGAAATTGTCGATTTTCAGGAAGATGTCAATGGCAGCGGCAACGACCGGGTGACGGTGGATATCTCGGCAACGACCGACGACGGCACACGGGCCGAGGCCAATTCCTGGATCAGGGCGGTCTATCAGTATCAGCCCGGTGGTGGCGGTGGTAACAGCGGCAGCAACGATCCGGTGATGACCTTCAATCACGATCTTCGCCTCGGCGGCAATATCGAAATCACCACCGAGGAAGGCTACGAATACGAGATCAATGTGCGGGGTGAACTTGACGCAACCTATGGTAACAGCATACGGGGCGTGGATATCATCAACGCCACCGATTCCATCGCCATCGGCAGCGGTTCGACGTTCAAGCGGTTGAACTCCAACGGCGATATCCGCCTGACCGGCAGCGTTACCGGTGATGAGGAGCTCAATGCAAGGGGCAATGTCTGCCTGACAGGCGGCACGGGGGTGGGTGCCGTGCGTGCCAACGGCTTTGTTTATGGTTCAGGGAGCGCCTCCTTTGGCGATGTGGAGGCGATAGGCAGCAGTAGTTACCAAGGCAGCCATGCCAAGTGCGATAGCTATTCACTGAATGACAGCCACGGCAACCTCTTCGCGGTCAATATGGCCGGCAACAACAATGCAGACTCCATCAAGGCGAAGGCCAGTGTGCGAAAAGTTGGGGGATCACTGCCCAATCTATTGGTGGAGGGGGATTTTCACATCGGCTACGGCAACGTGAGTGCGGGCTCGATCACCGGGGCCGCCTGCTACAACTCAACCAACACCTGCCCCACCGTGCCCACATGGAAACAGGGCGACGTCAATATCAGCGTCAATCAAGGCATTACCGTCGAGATCCAGCCCGTGCCCGAGGTGGAGATTCCCACGGGAAACTTTGACGCCTACCTCTACCGCGCCAGCGCCAACTACGCCCTTTACATGGAAAGCGGTGAAAAGCGCATTACCGTACGCAATGTTTCCGGTATTCCCGACGGCGATTATTACTTGTCGTCCAATACGTCCGCCAGCGGTCCAAAGTACGACCGCATTTGCAGCACCACCGACTGTAACGGCACTTCCTACCCATTTTGCAAGGGCTATTCCGACTACAATAGCTGCTTTCAATACAATTCCGGCACAAAGACCTGGAGTCTCAACGGCACGAGCCTATCGCCGGGGCTTGTCTGGGTTGAGGGCAATCTGGCCGCCGGCAACGGCACTTACTACAACACTTTTATCAGCACTGGAAATATCACCACCTCCGGCAGCCATAAAACCGTTGCACCCAATTTTGCTGGCTACGGCGGCGGCAATTACAACCACGCCGGCGTCAACATGAATTTCTCCGGTATTTGTACCAACGCGACCTATCCCCACTACCCCACCCAACTGTGTGGCGACAACGGCAACTACGACCCCGACGGCTCGGGAGGGCTTACCGACTTCGCCTACATGGCGGGCAGTCTGGTGGGTGACACCTACCAGGGTGGCGATATTACGCTTGGCGCCAGCACGGTGGCCTTCGGCAGCGTCCTGGCGGGGGATACCTTCAACAGCGGCGGTAGTACCACCATCTTTGGCTATGTCTCTGCCCAAGGCCAAGCGACCACGTCCCACCATCAAATGGGTGGAAGCACCCGTATCATCGTGGACGTACTGCCGCCAACCTATGTCCCCCGGGGCAGCATTTCCCTGTCGCCAGGTGGAAACGGCTCGGACCCGGCATCACTCTCCGTGCTTTGGACACGATATCTGTGACCTGATGGCAGAGCTGCCCACCGGAGTGGGGGTCTGGGTCAGGGTAGTCGCTGGAGGGCGGGGCACTGTGACCCGTGGCGCCCGCAACCCCGGGCCGGGGTGATCCCGGGGTTGCGGGCGCGGATGGGACCTGTCTGGCCGGTGGTCACCCTCCCGTCCAGCGGTTAGCGGCGGACCGAGCACTACGCGTGAGTGCCGGGACAAGCGGCGTACCACTACCCTGCCTCGGCCTGAAGTAACACCGGATCCTGTTTACTGGCGCTCACCCGCTCGATGGATACAGGCACCGGACGGCACACCGTATTGCACACCGGCGAGTGGTCCTGGGCAAAGGCTATCAACTCAGCCAGTTCCTGCTCACTGCAGTCCGCGGCGATATCCATTTCAATGCGAATGGACCGGTAGCCCGGTGGGATCGCATCATCCAGCCCAAGCAGCCCCTGCAGATCAATGTCGCCCACCAGATAGGTTGACAGCCTGTTGAGCTTGATACCCCGAGCGGCGGCGTGCAGCACGGTCGTAGTGGTAACGCAGCCAGCCAGGGCGTGCAGCAAGAACTCCACGGGATTGGCGCCCTCGTTGTCGCCGAGCAGTACCGGCGGCTCGCCATTGGTAAATTCGAATGGCTGCGTGCGGGAACTGTCCTCAACCCCCGCTCCGTGGAAGTCCTTGATCGTGGAGCGGTTCTCACCGCCGCTGATCCACTGGTTGCGGGCGCGGAACTGAAATTGCGCGAGGGCTGGATCATCTCTGATCGCGGTGACGGTCTGGCCCATTTGTTGGAGATTCAAGCCGTTGAGAATCGCTGTTTGAGTGTTCATGAATACCTCCTCGATCAATCCATCTGTCTGTTCAGTCAGCGGCAGGCCAATACACCCAGGCTTGCGCCGACTTGCCTGCAGACTAGCGCTTTACAGCCCGGAGGCTCAGATGTATTTTTTCAAAAACCCGTGGCATTCGTGCCACATTTTTCTGATCAGGAAAAGTGATCCATCGCGGCCATGCAGATCCTTAGCGCACCGGTCAATGTGCTGATTGTGGCGGTCCCGGAAACGGCCGGGTCAGCCCTTTACGGCATGGTTGATGTTTTGAAGGCGGCGGGGAATATCTGGGAAACGCTTACGGGGCAGGGTGAGGGCCAGCCATTGTTTGATGTCCGGATCGTCTCTGTCGGCGATCGACCCTTCCGGTGCGGCCATGGGATTCCTGTCCAGCCCGACTGCGCGATCAACGATACCCCCGGTGCCCAGGTGATAATCCTGCCGGAGCTGTGGCTGGGCCCGGATGAGGATATCCAGGGGCATTACCCGGCGTTGATGGATTGGCTGCGCGCGGCCTATCAACGGGGAAGCTCCCTCTACTCCGCCTGTTCCGGCGCCGTGATGCTGGCGGAAACCGGGCTGCTGGACGGCTGTGGGGCCACGTCCCACTGGGCCTACCAGGAGCTGTTTAACAGGCGCTATCCCAATGTGCGCTTTCAGCCGCAGCCCAATCTGGTGGTGGCCGATCGCGACGGCAGGATTGTCACGGCGGGGGGGACGACCTCCTGGCATGATCTGGCGCTGCATATCATTGCCCGCTACAGCAGTCCGGCGGAAGCGCTGCGGATTGCCAAGGTCTATTTACTGAAGTGGCATGATGAAGGGCAACTCCCCTACAAACCCTTGGTGCGCGCTGCCCCGCACGCCGACGCCAAGGTGCGTGAGTGTCAGCAGTTGCTCAAGGAGTATTTTCGCGAGGCGAACGCGATCCAGCGGGTTATCGATCAGTCGACCATTCCCGAGCGCACCCTGAAGCGGCGGTTCAAAGCTGCCACCGGATTGACCTTTATCGAGCATGTGCAGAACCTGCGCATCGAGGAAGCAAAGCATTTGCTTGAAACCACCACCCGTAACGCCGAGGACATCAGTGTCGACGTGGGCTACGAAGATCACGCCTTTTTTCGCCGCCTGTTCAAGCGCCTCACCGGCCTTCGCCCCAGTGAGTACCGGCGCCTGTTCCAGCCGGTGATCAAATCCGCCGGGTAGCTGACCAGCACCGTTGATTGCAAACCCCTACGGCCCTAATCCATGACTGAACAGCAGCAGGTCTATCAGGTCATCAGGCAGATCCCCGCCGGGCGCCTGTGCAGCTACGGCAGAGTGGCAGCCATGGCCGGGCTGCCGGGCCGCGCCCGCTGGGTGGGCATGTTGCTGAGCCGGTTGCCGGACGACACGGGCCTGCCCTGGTTTCGCGTGGTCAATGCCAGCGGCAAGATCAGTTTTCCGGCCCATTCCGCAAGCTACAGGCGGCAACTGGATAGGCTTGTGGAGGAAGGCAGCGCCGAACGAGGTGGAAAGGTTTTGTGGCGCCAGTGCCGTTGGCCTGATCATTGGCGATAGGCACGTGGCGGTCAAAGTAACAGGGGATATCGGGTGTCAGGTAAACGACCGCGGGATGGAAAGGCGCGGTGTGCCCACCCCAGCGCGGCGCCGGCTTTGCTGTTTCGTTCACTTGACCAGTCCCATCGTCATAGCCCCTGATGCCGGGCGCGCACTCAGCCTTCACTGGCTTGTATCAGCAAGTCGCCCCGCCCTTATGCAGCGCAGCACGCCGTAGTCGTAACGGCCCTCCAGGGCTTCGAAGACGGGCTTCAGGCCCGGCCCCGGGTGCCATTCCATCACCTCGACGATGCGGGCGATGTCCGCCGCCTCCAGCTCCACCACCTCCGCCAGGTCCGCATCGCCCCGGGCCACGGCGTCGGCCAGGTGGCCGTAGACGGTGCTCTCCCGAAGATTGCGGTGGCGGGCGATCTGGGCCACCGTCATGCCGCCCTTGAAGAGGGCCAGGGTTTCCGCCCCGGTGCGGCTGTTGTCGGGCTTGTCGCCATCGTCAGCGTGGGCGGCGAGCAGGTCGAGAAAGGTCTCGCCGTAGGCTTCCAGCTTGCGGGCGCCGATGCCGGAGATGCTGGCCATCTGCCACAAACTGGTGGGCCTCTTGGCCATCAGTTCCATCAGGGTGGCGTCGTGGAAAACGGCGTAGGGGGGCACGCCCTGTTCCTCCGCCAGTTCCTTGCGCTTGCGGCGCAGGGCTTCCCAGAGGTCGCTGTCCGCGGCGCTGGCAAAGCCACCGGCGGCGCGGGGCTTTTTGCCGGGGCGCTCGGCGGGCTGCTCCTTGCGCAGCCAGAGCTTTTCCTCGCCCCGGAGCACCGGGCGGGCGCGCTCCGCCAGGTGCAGGCCGCCGTGGCCCTCGGTGTCGACGGACAACAGGCCCCGGGCGATCAGCTGGCGGAAGATGCCCCGCCAGGCGGCGGCGGTTATATCCTTGCCGATGCCGAAGGTACTGAGCTGGTGGTGGCCGAAGCGCTGGATGCGCTCGTCGTCCTTGCCGGTGAGCACGTCGATGAGGTAGTTGACGCCGAAGCGCTGGCCGGTGCGGTGCACGCAGGACAGGGCCTTCTGGGCGGGGACGGTGGCGTCCCAGGTCTCGGGGGGCGACAGGCAGTTGTCGCAGTTGCCGCAGGGGTCCGGTTCCGGATCGCCGAAGTAGGTGAGCAGCGCCTGGCGGCGGCAGCCGGTCATTTCGCACAGGCCGAGCATGGCGTCGAGCTTGTGGCGCTCGACGCGCTTGAACTGCTCGTTGGCCTCGGAGCCCTCCATCATCTGCCGCAGGGTGAGGACATCCTGCAGGCCGTAGAGCATCCAGGCGTCGGCGGGCAGGCCATCGCGGCCGGCGCGGCCCGTCTCCTGGTAGTAGGCCTCGATGCTTTTCGGCAGGTTGAGGTGGGCGACGAAGCGCACGTTGGGCTTGTCGATGCCCATGCCGAAGGCGATGGTGGCGACGATGATCACCCCCTCCTCGTTGAGGAAGCGGCGCTGGTTGGCCTCCCGGGTTTCGGCGGGCAGGCCGGCGTGGTAGGGCAGGGCATCGAGGCCCTTGGCGGCGAGCCAGGCGGCCACCTCGTCCACCCGTTTGCGGGACAGGCAGTAGACGATGCCGGCCTCCCCCGGGTGCTGGTCGCGGATGAAGCGCAGCAGGCGCTCGCGGCTGCCGGTGCCACCCTGGTCGATGCGGTAGCGGATGTTGGGGCGATCGAAACCGCTGATGAAGGCGCTGGCGTCGTCGAGGTCGAGGCGCTGGCGGATCTCCCGCCGGGTGGCCTCGTCGGCGGTGGCGGTGAGGGCGATGCGGGGCACCCGGGGAAAGCGCTGGTGCAGCACCTCGAGGCGAATGTACTCGGGGCGGAAGTCGTGGCCCCACTGGGACACGCAGTGGGCCTCGTCGATGGCGAACAGGTTGACCCTCACCCGCGCCAGCATGTCGAGGGTGGCCTCCTGCACCAGCCGCTCCGGGGCCACGTAGAGCAGGTCCAGCGCCCCCGCCAGCAGCTGCCGGCTGACCTCCCGGGCCTCCTCCGCCGAGAGGCTGGAATTGAGAAAGGCGGCGGCCACTCCGGCCTGGCGCAGGGCCGCCACCTGATCCTGCATCAGGGCGATCAGGGGGGACACCACGATGCCGGTGCCGGGCAGGGCAATGGCGGGAATCTGGTAGCACAGGGATTTGCCGCCGCCGGTGGGCATCAGCACCAGGGCGTCGCCGCCGGCCAGCAGGGTGTCGATCACCCGGTCCTGGGGCGGGCGGAAGGCGGGGTAGCCGAAGACGGACTGGAGTATGTGGAGGGGGTCGCGTGTCATCCGTGACATTGTACCTGTTTACGCCTGGCGGGCCCTGGCAAACCATAGCCGCGAGCGGCCCCGGTGCCAAGCCCCGCCGCAAAGGCCCCGCGGGAACGGAGACGCCGGCTTTTGCCCGTTGGTCTGATACACTTTTGGCCACTCATCCCGCCACCGGAGACAGGGAATGCAACTGACAAAAGCCGCCCTTTGGATATCCCTCGCCGCGCTGCTCACAGCCTGTGGCGACGGCCAGGACACCACCCAGGCCCCGGCGCCGGACAGCCCCGCCGGGCAGCGCCTCGCCAGCGGGCCCTCGTGCCTCGCCGACTTTGCCGACAAGCCCTGCGAACTGCTCACCGCCGCGCGGGTGAAGGCCGCCTACCCGGACCTGCCGGAGGGCGTCGAGACCGCCGAAAACCCGGGCCTCAACAGCTGTGAATACAGCTGGCCCGGCGATCGCACCCGGCTGGTGAAGGTGTCCACCTTCGAGGTGGAGACCCCCATCCCCAACCGGGTCGCCATCAACTGGATTCGCAAAAAGGACGCCGACCGGGCCCTGGAGCAGTTCCAGCTCACCTACCGCAACCTCAGCGACGAGGAGAAGGTCGAGGCCGTCGCCGCGGTGGAGGCCCAGCTGGCCAAGCGGGCCGAGGACCTGCCGGAGGACCAGCGGGCCCTCGCCAGCGGCCTCGGCAAGAGCCTGATCGAGGCCAGCCACTTCGAGCCGGTGGAGGGCGTCGGCAGCGCCGCGGTGTGGGACGGCGGCGCCCTGGTCAACAGCCTCAAGGTACTGGACCGGGACACCGAGTTCGGCATCGAGGTGGACATCAGCGCCGACCCGGCGCAGAACCGCGCCCTGGCCATCGCCGTCGCCCGGGAGGTGATGGCCGCCTGTCCCTGACGGGGGCCTGCTCAGGGCGCCCGTCGGCGCCGGCTGGCGTCAGCCCCCCATCCCCTGGGCCAGCTGGGCGACGAAGCGCGGCAACAGGCGCGGCTCCAGCGCCAACAGGAATCCCACCCCCCAGGCGGCGCCCCACAGGTGGGCGCTGTGGTTGACGTTGTCCCGCCCCCGCCGGTCGGCCCAGATCGAATAGCCCACGTAGAGCACCGCGAAGACGATGGCCGGCAGTGGCACGAACATCACGAACAACATGGCCCAGGGCTTCAACAGGATAAAGGCGAACAGCACCGCCGACACCGCCCCGGAGGCCCCGAGGCTGCGGTAGCGGGGATCGCGGCCGTGGCGCAGGTGGCTCGGCAGGATGGCCAACACGATGCCCGCCAGGTAGAACAGCACGAAGCCGGCGATGCCGATGCGGGGTACCAGCGCGCCCTCGATCAACCGCCCGAAGAAGTACAGGGTGATCATGTTGAACAGCAGGTGGGCGCCGTCGCCATGGATGAAGCCGTGGGTGACCAGCCGCCACCACTGCCCCCGGGACACGGACGGGCCGTGGTAGATCAGGGCGTCGAGCAGCGCCGGGCGCTGCCAGGCGGCTAGGGACACAAGGGCGGTGACGACGATGATCAGGGTGGTCAGGGTCATGGTTTCGATGTCGGGGGGGTGGCCCGCGATCTTACCAGCAGGCCGCCGGTCTGTTCACGCCGGCCCCGGAACTCGCGCCCTCAGGGATCGTTGAGGGCGGCGACGGGGGAGAGGGCCGCCGCCCGCAGCGCCGGGTAGGTGCCAAACAGCACCCCCGCCAGGGCCGACACGGCAAAGCCGAGGAGCGCAGCCCCGGGGCTGAACGCCAAGGTCCAGGGGCTCGCCAGGTCCACCGCCAGAGCCAGGCCCCCGCCCAGGGCGATGCCGGCGAGGCCGCCCGCCACGGCGATCACCAGGGACTCGGTGAGGAACTGGACGAGGATATGGCGCCGGGTGGCGCCCACCGCCCGGCGCAGGCCGATCTCGGCGCGGCGGGCGCTGACGCTCACCATCATCACGTTCATGATGCCGATGCCCCCCACCGCCAGCATCAACCCGGCGACCCCGAGCAGCGCCGACCGGAACAGCCGCTGGAGCCGGTGCTTCTGGCGCAGCACCTCCACCGGCACGATCAGTTCCGCCGCCACGCCCTTGCCACCGGGTCCCGCCGCCAGCACCCGGCGGACCGCCGCCATGGCGGGCTGCAGGGCCTCCCCCAGGTGGAGGCGGACCAGCAGTTCATCGAGCTCGCCGTCCCCGGGATAGCCGAGGGCCCCGAGGGGCACGTAGAGGCTCTGGTCGGCACCCCCAAGGCCCAGGGTGCCGAGGCCCGGCAGGCGCTGGGTCCCCGGTTGCAGCCAGCCCACTACCCGGAACCACTCCCCGGCGATGCTGAGGGGCTCCCCCACCACCTGGCCCCGGGGGAACAGCCGTCGCCCCAGCTCCCAGCCCAGCACGCACACCCGCTCCCCCGCGGCGACATCCCGGTCGGCCAGAAAGCGCCCGGCCCGCAGGGGCAGGGGCACCAGCGCGGCGTAGTGGCGGTCGGTGGCCAGCACCCGCACGGCGTCGAGGCGGGCGTCCGCCCCCCGCACCGGCAGGGTGCTGGCGGTGAGGGGCGCAAGTCCCTCCAGCTCGCGCCCCAGCAGGCGGACGATGCGCCGTTGGTGCACCGTCGTCAGGGGCTCGCCGCCGGCGTCGGACCGGTGGCGCACCACCAGGGTGCCGGCCCCGAGGCCACCGAGGGCGGCTTCCATCTCCCGCCGGGCGCCCTCCCCGAGGGCCGCCGCCAGCACCAGCCCCGCCACCCCGGCGGCGATGCCGAGGGTGCTGAGCAGCGCCTGCAGGCGGCGCTTGCGCCACAGTTGCAGGGCGGCCACCAGCAGCGCCGGCGGGCGGAGGTTCACCGCGCCGCCCCAGGTGCCGGCGCCAGCCGGCCGGCGGCGAGATGGAGCACCCGCCCCGCGCGGCGGGCAACCCCTGGATCGTGGGTGACCATCACCAGGGTGAGGCCCCGGGCATTGAGTGAGGCCAGCAGGTCGAGCACCTGGGCGGCGTTGGCGGCATCGAGGTTGCCGGTGGGCTCGTCGGCGAGGATCAGGTCGGGCCCGTTGAACAGCGCCCGGGCGATGGCGGCCCGCTGGCGCTCGCCCCCGGACAGGGCCGCTGGCAGGTGGTCGCAACGCTCGCCGAGCCCCACGGCGTCGAGCAGTGCCAGGGCGCGCCGGCGACCGGGTCCCGGACCCGGGCCGTAGAGGCCGGGGAGGGCCACGTTGTCGGCGAGGTCCAGGTAGTCGACGAAGTGGCTGGCCTGGAACACGAAGCCGATGCGCCGATTGCGCACCCGGGCCAGCGCCGGCTCATCGAGACCGGCAACGGCCGTGCCGTCCAGCCAGTAACCCCCGGCGCTGGGGGTGTCGAGGCAGCCGAGCAGCTGGAGCAGGGTGGATTTGCCGGACCCGGAGGGCCCCATCAGGGCGACGAATTCCCCCCGTGCCACCGTCAGGTCGAGCCCGTCAAGGGCGGTGACGGTGGCCCCCCCATGGCGGTGGATGCGGGTCAGGCCCAGGGCGCGGATCATCCCCGCCCCTCAGTGGCGGAGGCTGTCGGGGTGGACCAGCAGCACCTGCTGACCGGCCTCGAGCCCCGCCTCGATGGCGACGAATTCCCCGTCGCCGCCGCCGGCCCTGACCGCCACGGCCCGGGGCGCACCGCCGTCCCAGAGGTAGCAGAGGGTCTCGCCCCCCTCGGTAAAGAGCGCCTCCACCGGCACCCTCGCCACCCGGTCGTAGCGGCGCACCAGGATGCTGGCCCGGGCGGACATGCCGGGGCGCAGGTCGGGGTGGCTGTCGGCGACGGCAATGCGCACCGCGAAGCGGTTGTCCCCCTCGCCGCCGACGGCGCGAGCCAGGGTGCCAATGGACTCGACCCGGCCGCGCAGCGTCAGCGCCGGGTAGGCTTCGGGGTGGAGGGTCACCGCCTGGCCGGGGCGCACCTTGCCGATGTCCCGCTAGCGGATCGTCCCCAGGGCCACCAGGGTGGAGAGATCGGGAATCACCGCGAAGCCCTGGCGCTGCCACAGGGAGTCCCCCACCTGCACCTTGCGCTTTTCGTTGCCGACGGGAATGTCGAGGTACAGCAGCTGGCCGGACACCGGCGCCAGCAGGGTGGTCCCCGCCAGGTAGCCCCTTGCCCGTTCCAGCCCCTGGCGCAGGGTGGCCAGCTTGCTCTCGTGGCGCAGCACCTCGGCCCGTTGCTTGGCGAGCTTCTGGGTCAGCACCACGTCCCGGTGGTTGTCGTACTCCCGGGTGCTGTGTTCGAGGCCCATCCGCGCCTGGGCCAGTTCCGCCGGCAGGGCGGTGTCCCGCAGGGTATCGAGGTTGCGCTCGGCGACACCGAGTTCGAGGCGCCGCTGCTCGGCGTTGTCCCGGGCCCGGTCCAGCTCGCCCCGGGTGGTGAGTCCCCGGGCGTGGAGCTCCATCTCCGCGGCGAGGCGCTGGCGCGCCGCCTTGTCGGCGGCACGGGCATCCCGCAGGGCCTTGTCCGCCAGGGCCTCCCGGGCGGCGAGGTCGGCGCCCTCCAGGTTGCCCACCTTGAGCCGCGCGGCGGCCACCTGCTGGCTGAGCTTGTTGAGCTTGTCCTCGTTCTCGACCCGCAGCAGTTCCAGCTCGGCCCGCGCCTGCATCAGCACCGCCTCCGCCTCCTGGATGTCGCTCTCCAGCTTGGCGATGTCCTCCGCGAAGGGGGCCGGGTCGATGCGGGCGATCACCTCGCCCTGGTCGAGCAGGGCGCCCTCGGTGGCGAGGTAAAGGAGCTTGGCGCGGTTGCTGGGCAGGTCGGAGGCGATGGTCACCGAGCGGGCGGCATCGAGCACCACCGCCTCGCCGAGGTGGATGGCGAAGGGGCCGGACTCCACCCGGGCAAGGGGCACGTAGTCCCCGCCGGGGGCTTCGACCGCGCCCTCGCCCCCGGCGAACCAGCTGGCGGCGAGGGCGATGGCCAAGGCCGCCAAGGCGAGGCCCGGCAGGGCGCCGACCCTGGCGGGGAGGATTGTTCGCTGGCGCGGCGGTGATTCGGAGATGCCCATGGAGTCCTCAGTGGATGTCAAAGTAGCCGCTCGCCATCACCAGCCCCTGCCCCGCCATGAGGTAGCCGACCCGGGCGCTGTAGGCCTGATAGCGGGCGTCCTCCAGCTGGTACTCGGCCTCCAGCAGGGCGATGGGGTCCACCAGGCCGTTGTCGTGGCGGATGCGGGCGCGGCTGAATTCCTGCTCGGCGATGGCGAGGGCGCGGGCGGCGATGTCCATCTGGCCCTGCAGGCGCTGGACGTCGAAATAGGCCTGGCGCACCTGCAGGCGGATGTCGCCGACGAGGCGCTCGTGGTCGCGCTTTTTGGTCTGGTACTGCAACACCAGCAGGCGCTTGCGGCGCTGCTGGTCGCCGAAACCGAAATCGGTGTCCATGTTGAAGCCGACACCAAAGCGGTGGTCATCGAGCTCGAGACTGTCGGAGAAGCTGTCGCTCTCCCGCACCCAGGCGTACTGCAGGCTGATGTCGATGCCGGTGAGACCCTGGCCGCCGGCGGCCACCACCCGCTCCCGGGCGAGGCGCAATTCATCCCGGGCGCCCACCGCCTCGGCGCGCCTGTCGAGGGCGAGGGTTTCCAGGTCCGCCACCGGCAGGGCGAGCAGCTTCATGTCGATGGTGGAGAGGGACGCCGGGCCGATGGCCAGGGGCGCGGCGAGGTCGAGGCCGGTGAGGATCTTCAGCTGCTGCTCGGCGCGGGCGCGGTTGAACAGCGCCTGGTCGCGGCCGTGGCGGGCGCGGGCGAGGCGCAGCTCGTAGCCGGCGAGATCCAGGGCGCTGAGGCTGTCGGCGCCGTGGCGGATGACCGCCGCCTGGTGGATGCGCCGGGCGATGTCCTCCTGCAGCCCGGCGAGGCGCTGGCCCTCGTTGGCCAGGGCCAGCTGGTAGTAGGCGGCCACCACCCGGTTGATCAGTTCCTGCTGGCCGATGGCGGCGAGCAGTTGCTGGCGGTCCCGGGTCATGCGCTTCTGGTCCACGTCGAAGCGGCCGTCCTTGAGGGGATCGCGGAAGATGGGCAGGGTGTAGCTGAGGCGAAATTCCGACAGGTTGCGGTCGGCGAAGTTGTAGTTGTAAAGCCCCGCCGACACACCCGAACCGGAGGGGTAGCGCTTGCTGGCAGCGAGGCTGTAGGTGCTGCCCACGTCGGCACCGGAGCGGGCATCACTGGCGGTGCTGGACTGGAACTTGGTGCGGTAGATGGCGCGGGCGTTTTCGTAGTCGATGTCCGCCATCTCGGCATAATCGAGGCTGTTGAGAAACTCCGGGTTGTTGACCAGGGCGAGTTCGATGGCCTCCGGCAGGGACAGGGTGGCGAGCTCCTCCCCCCGCAGCGCCGCGACGCCGAGCAACAGCCACAGCGCCAGCAGCCGGCGCCGCCCATCGCCACCACTCGCCCTGCACCGCACTCTCACCGCCCATCGTTCCCCTGTGGTGTGCCGGCTCCGGTCAGTTGCTGACGGTAAGCTGGTAGTTCACCTGGCCGCCCCCGGTGGATGCGGAGCTGTCCGGGTCCTCCGTTTCGATCACCAGCTGGCCGGTATTGAGCCCCATGTTGAAGCCATCACAGCGGAACGCGGTGTTGATGGAGCGCACCTCCCCGGGGGCCAGGGTGCCGCTGGAGGGGTTCGGGGTGTTGAGGAACGAGGGGGCGGCGGTGACCATGAATTCGATGGGGCTGCCCCCCACATTGGTGATGGCAAAGGCCGGGAAGGGGTCCGGGCAGGGGCTGCCGCCGACGATATGGGTTTTCTGCAGGTTGGGGCTGCCCGCCGGGCTGAAGGCGAATTCCCCGGGCTCGGGCACGGGGGCGAGCACCTCGACATCCCAGCTCACCGCCACCGAGCCGACACTGGTGCTGGTGGGCACATCCTCGCCCTCCACCGCCGCGCCGGCGGCGTTGTTGCCGACGGTGAAACCCTCACAGCTGAAGGCGCTGGTGAGGTTCACCGAGGCCCCAGGGGCCAGGGTGCCGCTGGTGGCGCCGGTGAGGATCACCAGGGGGCCGGGATCGGCGAGGTCGTAGGCCAGGTCGCTCTCACCGGTGTTGGCGATCTGCAATTCCCCGGGGAAGGGCTGCGGGCAGCTGTCCTCCCCCTGCTGGTGCACCAGGGCGAACTCGGTGTTGGGGACGCTGAGCACGGCGGGGCCGGGGGGATCGGTGCCGGGGTCGGTTCCCGGGTCGGTGCCGGGATCCGTTCCAGGATCTGTGCCCGGGTCTGTCCCAGGATCGGTACCCGGGTCGGTGCCAGGATCCGTACCGGGATCGGTGCCGGGGTCAGTGCCGGGATCCGTACCGGGGTCTGTCCCAGGATCGGTACCCGGGTCCGTGCCGGGATCAGTGCCGGGATCGGTACCCGGGTCCGGGTCCGGCGTCGACGAGGAGCCACCGCCACCGCCGCTGTTGCCGAGGGCGATGCCGCCGCCGATCAGCACCAGACCGCCGGCCACCATCTGGCCGGTGGACCAGCCACCGCCGGTGCCGATATCCAGGGTCTTGATCAGCACCCCGTTGTGGCTGATCCGGTACTTGCCGTCCCCGGGAAAGTCGAACAGGAGGATGCCCTTGTCGTCGGTCTCCTCCTCCTGGGTGGTGCCATCGGGGAAGGTGATGGTGACCGTCTGGTTGGCCAGGGGCTGGCCGCTGGCGGTGAGGGGCACCGAGGTGAGCACCGCCCAGGCGGGTCCGCCGCTGGACAGCAGGGCAAAGACGGTGAGACGGGCGACAGCCTTGCGGAAGGGGAAACCGTTCATGGCACGCTCCTGGTACAGGTCGAGGCCAATGGGAGGGGAATGCAGCGGGATACGAGGCTGAGTATAGTTCAGCCAGCCCCGCGCCAGGGGCGAGGGTCATGTACAAAAGTTATATGGGTGGCGGGTATAGAACGAATCGATCCATTCCCCCCAGCCCCGCCGTCCCCGGCCGGTTTGCCAAAGCCCGGGGGCTCACCTAAGCTTTTTTTCACGCTGTTCCCACCCGTCGGTCGGACGGGTTGCCCGGGGCTCAAGGAGCCACCCATGCCCAATATGCTGGCCACGGCCATCGCCCTTCTCTTCTTTTGCCTGGGATTGTTCACCGTGGCAAGCGCCGAGCAGCCCACCACCGTGCCCGGGGATTTCCGCATCGAGCTGACCACCGGCTCGGTCCACGGGTTTCTCGCCGACGAGACCAACCGCATCACCGTCGACGCCAGCGGCAAGGTGACCATGGGCGCCTGGGACAGCCCCTACGGCAAGTTGCCGGCGGATCATCTCACCCTGGGGCCAGGGGAGGTGGGCGCCATCCTGTCCGCGCTGGACAAAGCCCGCTTCTGGGAACTGAAGGACGACTACAGCGACCCCCGCATCGCCGGCGGCGACGCCTCCACCATTTCCGCGGTGGCCGGCGGGCGCAGCAAGTCGGTGCGGGTGGAAAACATGCGGGTGCGGGATTTCGACGCCATCCTCGACGCCGTCAACAAATACCTGCCCACCGAGCGCTGGCTGCTGCACCGGGCCATGTTCGACGACCAGTTCCAGCAGGCCGACCGGTGAACGGCCTCCGGCGCGGCCTTCGCCCCGTCCTCGCCGGATGCCTGCTGTTCATCCTCGCCCAGGCCCTGCCGGGCCACGCCCAGTCGGTGCTCACCCGCATCGACGAGTGCAACTTCCTGATGACCGTCAAGATCGAGATCCACGGCGATCTCGCCACGGAAGACCACGCCAAGAAAATGAAGGAGCGCTTCGAGAAGCAGTGGAACGGCCCCACCGACAAGATGGCCGAGCAACTCGGCGCCAACCTGGACATCGAGCCCGCCAAGTTCGAGGGCGCGGAGGGCACCGAGTCCCTCAAGTGGCAGCGGGACAAGATCGACAAGGCCTACGACGACCTGAGGAGCAGCCTCGGGGCCGACGGCAACACCTGCTACATGCCCTGCTGCACCATCCAGTTCCGCATGGAGATCAAGGTGCGCAAGGCCACCGACCCCGCCAGCGAGGGCTTCCACCAGATCGAGATCATGCCGGACTACCGCACCGAGATGAAGGACGGGGTGGAGGTGAAAGTCCGCAACCGCTCCTTCATCCTCAAGACCGCCAATCCCGATCCCGCCATCGCCGCCGGCAGCGGCCCCGACAAATGGGTGCTCAACGGCCAGAAGGCGTCCACCACCGGAGAGTGGCGGGAGGGCACCGAGAACCCCGCCGAGAGCCACGAGATCGGCCACCTGATGGGCCTCGGCGACAAGTACATCGAGACCGGCGGCCACGTCCACGGCCACGCCCACGATGTGATGAACACCAACGACGGCTTTCCCTTCGAGAGCGGCATCGAGGAGATCCTCAAGATCGGCGGCTTCAAGTGCGATTGCTGCCCCGACCCGGAGCTGACCGACGCCTTCATGCAGGACCTCAACCTGCTGGTGGTGGCCGCCCGGGACGCCGCCAATGCCTGCAACCGGGAGCTGTTGCAGGCGGCCCTCGACCAGTTGAAGAACAAGCGCCGGGAGGTAGGGCTGGTGGCGGGCATGTCGATGCAGGACAAGGTCACCGCCGCCGCCCAGCTCGACCGCCAGATCGCCGAGCTGGAGAAGGCCCTGAGGGACTGCCCGGAGGAGGACAAGACCATCGGAGTGATCCCCGGGGGCGACCTGGGGGATCTCAATATCGCCACCGACAGCAACGAATGGTGCACCTACGGCGGCGGCGACGGCACCTTCATCACCCCGATCCCCCTGGGGGACGACCCCCGCGACGCACCGGTGCCCGGCGGCGATGACCCCCGGGATGGCCCCGGCACACCGCCCGAGGGGGATGACCCCCGGGACGGGCCGCCCCCCACCGCCGGCGGCGGGGACGATCCCAAGGACAGCCCCACCCCCGGCGGCGGCGACCCCCGGGATACCCCCACGCCGGTGGGGGTGCCCGTTCCCGACGGCGGGGATGACGACGACCCCCGGGACACCCCGACCCCCGATGACGACGACCCCCGGGATGTGCCCACCCCCATTTTCGTCAAGGCCAAGGCGGCGGTGATCGACGGCTCCGCCCCCGCCGGCAACGCCGTGGCGGGCCAGACCATCAAGCTGCTCGACACCGGCGCCACCGACGTCGCCCTGCCCGGCCAGTCCCCGGAGCGGCCCGATGTGGGCTACGACGGCGATCCCCTGCAATGCCGCACCGATGGCAACGGCGACTGCAAGATCGAGGTGCCCCCCTGCGGGGAGACGGACCCGAGCCGCTGCCCCCTGAAACCCGGCGCCGGGGGACTCGCGCCGGCGGGCTACCAGGTGGAGGTGTTCGTCGGCCCCACCAGTGGCGCCGTGCTCAGACGGGAAGCCGGCGAGGGCGAGGGCGACGCCGGGGTGGCGGGGGGCGACAATGGCGTCAGCGCCGACAGCGCCTCGGTGAACGGCAACGACTACCTGATCCTCAGCGGTGCCGGCCTCGGCTACGACAGCTGGAAGGGCAAGCTCGGCCTCGACGGCGACTGGAGCGAGCAGGTGGACTACTGCCGCGACAAGCAACCGGGGCCGCCCCTCGGCTGGACACCCGCCGACTACCGGCCCGCCGCCCCATTGCCGTCCGCCACCCTGACCCTGGAAACATCGAACCTGGAAACGGGAGCCGCCCCATGGTGACCGCGCCCCTCCACCGCGCCCGGCGCCCCTTGCTGGCGGCCGCGATCGCCGCCCTGCTGCCCATCGCCACCCCCGCCTACGACAGCCCGAAGGACCCCCATTTCAGCGCCAAGGGCAGCTGGGGCCAGGACTACGACGACCAGTGGGCCATCAAGCGGCTGGGCTTCGACGGCGGCCCCGACTCCGCCTGGCGCCGGGTGAAACCCTCGGCGCAGCCGGTGATCGTCGCGGTGATCGACACCGGCCTCGACTGGAACCACCGGGACATCGACTGGAAAAACATCTGGCAAAACCCCGGGGAGATCCCCGACAACGGCATCGACGACGACAACAACGGCTACGTGGACGACATCATCGGCTGGGATTTCTTCGCCGACAGCAACAAGCCCTGGGACCACGACGGCCACGGCACCTTCGTCACCGGCATCATCGCAGGCGCCTGGAACGACACCGGCATCGCCGGCATCAACCCCGATGCCCGGGTGATGGTGCTGAAGGCCATCAACAACTTCGGCCACAGCCGCGCCTCCTACCTGGCCCGGGCCATCGTCTACGCGGTGGACAACGGCGCCCGGGTCATCAACCTGAGCGTCGGGGGCAAGGAGATCTCCGCCATCGAGCAGGACGCCCTCGACTACGCCCACCGCAACAACGCCGTGGTGGTGGTGGCCGCCGGCAACGAGGGGGTGGACGTAGGCAATTACGGCATGGCCGCGTCGGACAAGGTGATCACCGTGGCCTCCACCGGTTTCAAGGACGAGCGCCAGGCCTTCTCCAACTGGGGCAGGGCCATCGACATCGCCGCCCCGGGCCTCGACGTGCTGTCCCTGCGGGCGCGGCGCACCGACACCATGCGGGACATCAGCGGCGTGGACTACCAGCCGGGGGCTGCCTACGTGGGGGCGGACAAGCGCTACTACCGGGCCAGCGGCACCTCGTTCTCGGCGCCCATGGTGGCGGCAGTGGCTTCCCTGCTGATCGCCAACGATCCGTCGCTGACCCATGAGGAGGTCAAGCGCATCCTGGTGAACTCGGCCCGGGATGTGGATATTCCCGGTATCGACCAGTACAGCGGCCATGGCCTCCTGGACGCCCGGGCGGCCCTGGCCGCGGACCGGGACTTCGACATCCAGGCGGAGATCACCGGGGTGGCGGTGGTGGCGGAGGGCGGCGGCCAGCGGGTGCGAGTCAGCGGCACCGCCACCGCCAACCGCTTCGCCTCCGCCCGCATCGAACTGGGGGCCGGCGCCAACCCCGCCACCTGGACGGCGGCGGGCGAGCTGACGGAAGCGGTGATGGCGGGGGTGCTGGCCAGCATCGACGCCAGCCAGTTCCGGGGATCGCCGCTGTGGACCATCCGCCTGATCGTCACCCACCACGACGGCACCACCCGGGAAACCCGCTTCGAACTGCGCCTCGGCTGACCGCCGGGCACCGCCCCGCAACCTCAGCGACCGCCAGCCACCCCGCGCTTGGCCCGGTACATGGCGCTGTCGGCGTGGTCGAGCAGGGCGCTCTCGTCCTCGCCGTGGTCCGGGAAGACAGCGATGCCGATGCTGGGGGTAACCTGGGCCACCTCCCCGGCAAGCTCGAAGGGCCGCACCAGGGCGCCGTGAATCTTCGCCGCCAGGGCCGCGCCGTCCTGGGCCCGGGCCCTGTCCAGCAGCACCACGAATTCATCCCCGCCAAAGCGCGCCACCGTGTCGGACGCCCGCACGCACTGCTCCAGGCGGCGGGCCGCCTGCTGCAGCAGCTGGTCGCCGGCGGCGTGGCCGAGGTTGTCGTTGACGGTCTTGAAGTTGTCGAGGTCGATGAACAGCAGCGCCAGGGTCTGCCCCTCCCGGCGCGCCCGGGCGAGGGCGGATTGCAGGCGGTCGTGGAACAGGGCGCGGTTGGGCAGGCGGGTCAAGGGGTCGTAGAGGGCGTTGAACTGGAGGCGGCTGAACAGCTGGCGGCGCTCGGTGGCGGCGGCGATCTGGGCCGAGACGAACTGCAGCAGCTCGGTGTCCCGCTCGCTGTAGCGGGTGGTCTCGGCGTAACTGCGCAGCACCAGGGCGCCGAGGATGCCGTTGGCGGTCTTGAGGGGCACGCCGAGCCAGTACAGGGGCGGGTCGCCCCGCTCGCCGTTGCCACTCGCCATCACGATGCCGGGATTCTCGGGGGTCACGAACAGGGTATGGCCACCGCGAATCACCGCCTCGCAGCCGGGGAAGGCCGCCAGCTCCCGGGGCTGTGGCAGCGGGCGGCGCTCGTCCACATAGTAGGGAAAGGTCAGCAGGTCGGTGTCGGCGTCGTAGAGGGCGATGCAAAAGTTGGGGGCGGGCATCAGGTCGCCGACGATGCCGTGGATGCGGGCGAACAGTTCCGGCAGGCCACCGGCGCTGTGGGCCGCCTCGGAGATGGCATAGAGGGCCGCCTGCATCGCCTCGGCGCGCTTGCGCTGGGTGATGTCCCGGGCCACGGCGATGCGCACCTGGTCCGCCTCCGACCAGCGCGCCGACCACATGATATGGACCACCTCGCCATCCTTGCGGATGTAGCGGTTCTCGAAGTGGGGTTGGAGCTCGCCCGCCATGATCTCCGTGACCACCCCGAGGGTGAGGTCGCGGTCGTCCGGATGGACCAGCTCGATCATCCGCCGGCCCAGCATCTCCTCCGGGCGGTAGCCGAAGATGCGCTCCCCGGCACCGCTGACGTAGAGGAAGCGGCCCTCGGCATCGACCACGCAGATGGCGTCCACCAGCAGGTCGATGACATTGGCGAGGGCATTGAAACTGAATCGGTCCATGGCTGGCAGTATACGGCCAGCGGCGCCCCGATGGATGGCAGATGCCGTCCGCCGTCAGCGATCCTCGCCGCCGATCACCCGGTACACCAGAGCACCCAGGGCGCCACCCACCAGGGGCGCCACCCAGAACAGCCACAGCTGCGCCACCGCCCAGTCGCCCACGAACACCGCCACCCCAGTGCTGCGGGCGGGATTGACGGAGGTGTTGGTGACCGGGATGGTGATCAGGTGGATGAGGGTCAGGCACAGGCCGATGGCGAGGGGCGCCATGCCGGGGGGCGCGCGGCGGTCGGTGGCGCCGAGAATGACCACCAGGAACAGCATTGTCATCACCACCTCGGCCACCAGGGCGGCGGTGAGGGAATAACCCCCCGGGGAGTGCTCGCCAAAGCCGTTGGAGGCAAAGCCCCCGCTCAGCTCGAAGCCGGGTGCGCCGCTGGCGATGACGTACAGCACGCCGCCCGCCACCACGCCGCCGATCACCTGGGCGACGATGTAGGGCAGCAATTCACTGGCGGGGAAGCGACCGCCGGCCCAAAGCCCCACCGACACCGCCGGATTCAGATGGCAGCCGGAGATATGGCCGATGGCATAGGCCATGGTCACTACCGTGAGACCAAAGGCCAGGGACACCCCCAAAAGGCCAATCCCCACCTCGGGATACCCCGCCGCCAGCACCGCGCTGCCACAGCCCCCCAGCACCAGCCAAAAGGTGCCCACCAGTTCCGCCAGATATTTCTTCATCGCCTTGTCCTCGGATGATTGCGGGGGAATCCCCCGGAATTGGGGCGCCAGCACCCGCCGAACGCCCTGGAATGACTGTAGTCGAGGGCGGCGGATGGCGATGGAAAATTATCGTCCGGTCAGGGAGCGGGGGCGAACTGGTGGCGCAGGGTGAACAGCAGGGCGTGGCCATCGTGGCGGGGGGAGGTCCAGCCAAAGGCGAGGACATTGAACAGATCGTCGCCCCAGGCCCAGTCGTCGGCGCGCAAGCGCTCGTGGAGGTAGCGCAGCTGGAGGCGGGTGCGGGCGCTGTAGTCCCAGGCGAGGCTGGCGTCGAGGCGCGTCACGTCCACCCCCACCCCCGGCAGGCTGTCGCTGGTGCCCCCGGCCTCGCCGGTATCGGCGGCCTCAAGCCAGCGGCTGCGGTAGCTGCTGTCGTTCTCGCCGTGGCTGAGGTCGAGGCTGGCGACAAGCCCCGGGCGCGCCTGCCAGCGGAGGTTGACCCCGAGGGCGCGGCTCTGGTCGTCGCTGAACTGACGCCAGCGGGCATTGGCCTGGGAGCGGGCGCCGGTGGGGTGGAATTCGAAACCGTTCTGGCTCAGGTGGAAGTCCTGGTGCTGGACCCAGGCATTGACGGACAGATCCCGCCGCGCCTGCCAGGCCAGCGTGAGGGACACCTCGTCGCTGTCGCGGCCGTGCAGGCCCAGGTAGTCGTTGCGAAAATCGTCCCGGGTATGGCGATAGTGGGCCGCAAGCAGCAGCCCCTCGGCGAGGGTCAGGTCGGCGGTCAGGCGGTACTGCCAGTTGCGCCCCGCCAGCAGGTAGTCGGGGGTGGCGAGGACGGGGGCTGCCGGGTTCAGCTCGGCGCGCCGCGCGGTGGACAGGTCGCTGTCCCGCTCGGTGGTTTCCACCGCCAGGGACCAGTCGAGGGGCCCCAGGGCGGGCAGGCGCAGCTCACTCCACAGGTGTCGGTCGTCGGCGTCGTCCCGGAAGGATTCGAGGGCCCGGGTGGCGCGCTCGACCCGGCGCAGTTCCGCGCCCCCCTTCCAGCGCCAGCCACCCCCAAGGCGGTAGTCGGCATCCAGGGCGAGGCGCTCGCGGGTGCTGTCGTAGAGGTGGGCGTAGCCGCTGGGGGAGAGCTGTACCCGGTCGGTGCGGTTGTCCCGCTCCCGGTAGTCCCAGCGCAGGCGGTAGCCAAACCGCGCCCCGGGGCGATCGTGGAAGGCGAGGCGCAGGTCGGTGTCCACCCGCTGGGCGTCGAGGCTGTCGAGCAGGGGCTGGCCCGCCACCAGCAGGGGCTGGAGGAAGTCGTCGTCCTGGCGGGCGTCCGCCCGGGACAGGAACCAGGAGACCTGGCGGGTCGGGGCGAAGCGGTAGGCGCCGTCGAATCCCACCCGGGTGAAGCCGTTGTCCGGCCCGAGGTCGAGGGTGCGGGGCGGCGCCGCCAGGTTGACCGGGTTGGCGTAGCCGAGGGCGCGGCTGTCGTTGCCGAAGCGGGAATGGTAGCCCCGCAGGTTGAGGCTCCAGGGGCCGTCCAGGTAGGCGGCGTCCAGATCGACGCTGTCGTGGCGCTGGTCCACGGGGGCGAGGAGCAGCGCCGCATCGCCAAAGCGCTCGCTGGCGCCGACGGCGCGGCCGCCCTCCTTGTTCTCCGAGGAAAGCCGCGCCGCCAGCCGCCAGGGGCCCAGCTGGCGCATCAGGTCGAGCCCCGCCCGCTCGCGCCTGACCCCGAGGTGGGCGTCGAAGCGCTCCGCCCCGGCGAGGCCCCCGTAACCCGGGGGCAGGGTCTGGACGCCGTCGCGGTCGGCGAACACCGTGCTCACCGGGCCCCGGGACAGGGCCTCGAACTGGCGGATATCAAAGCCGATACGGTAGCTGCCCTGGCGGGCGTGGAGGGCCTCGAAGGCCAGCTGGTCGAGGCTGGCCACCGCCGCCAGATAGCCGTGGCGGTAGGGGTCGTCGCCGTCCCGCCAGGTGAGGCCGAGGCCGCCGAGGCCAAAAAGACCGCTGGTCTGCAGCGGCTGGCGGTACTCGCCGAAACGGCCGTTGCCGTTGTCGGTGACGCCGGCCCCCAGCTCCACCCAGCCGTCGAGGCGGTCGCTGGCACCCCAGGCGGGGGCCGCCAGGGTCAGGGCGATCAGATGGGGAGCGAGTGGCTTCACGGCGTCACCTCAGCGGCGGAAGGTGCTGCTGGCGGGGTGATTGCCGCCGTGCACCTGGCTGTGGCAGTTGCTGCACGACTGCCCGACGATATTGATATCCCGCTGCACCTGCCGCGCCGAATCGTACAGGGTCCCGGGATGGCGGGCGGCTATATGGCACTGCTGGCAGAGGAACGGCTCCCGGGCCTTGAGCAGCTGATCGTTGACCGAGGCGTGGGGCAGGTGGCAATGGGTGCAGTCGTCCTGCACCGGCTCGTGCTCGAACAGGAAGGGGCCGCGCTTTTCGGCGTGGCACTGGTAGCAGGTGTCGTTGACCGTGGGCTGGGTCAGGCCGTTCAGGGCGCTGCCGCCGTGGGGGGCGTGGCAGTCGCTGCACTGCACATGGCCCTCCGCCATGGGGTGGCGGGAGAATTTCAGCTGGTCGGCCTTTTCCCGCTGGTGGCAGTCGGTGCACACCCCGAACTGGCCGCCCCGCTCCCGCACCGGATCGGTGGCGGTGTGGATGGCGTGGCAGCTGGCGCAGCTCACCCCGGCGGCGGCGTGCTCGCCAAAGGCCCAGTGGGCCATGGCGCCCTGCTGGTGACAGGCGAGGCAGGTGCCGTCGCCGCCATTGCCCTCGGCCCTGGCGAAGGTGAAATCCGGGGGAGTGCGGGGGCTGGCGACGTGGGCGGGGCTCGGGCCGTGGCAGGCCGTGCAGGTCACCGCCGGGGACATGCCCGCGGGATCGGCGCCGAGGCCGTGGGCGCTGTGACTGATGCCGCCCTCCGCCACCCCCTTGTGACACATCAGGCAGGCGGCATCGGCGCCGGGCTCGGCGAGGGCAGCCATCGCCCCCAGGGCGAGCCAGAGCAGAGCGAGGGCGGGCAGCCGGCGGATCATCGTCACCCCGCCATCACTCCGCCAGGGTGCCGATCTTGTACTGCTCCAAGAGGCCCCAGGCCATGGGGCTGTGGTCGCGGCCGTAGCCCTTGGTGCGCATGCCCTCGGTGGCGTCCTTGCCGCACCAGGGCAGCAGCACGCTCGGCGGGGTGGGGTGGTTGGGGATGTAGGCGCTGACGTCGTACACCACACCCTCGATGACAAACCAGCAGTCGTCCTCGGCGGCGTGGCCCGCCACCTGGTCGAGGCTGTAGGTGGCCCCCTGCTCCCTGGGCGGCGCGCTGGCGGCACCGTCGGTGGCCAGGACATTGACCGCCAGCAGAGTGGCGATGCTGGACCAGAAGGCGATAAAGGCCGAGTAGCAGAGCTTTTTCATAACAGGTTGAACTCCTCACTGTGAATGCGGTGGCGCGGGAGGCCGTTGGCGATCATCACCCCCCGGGCCAGGTCCGTCAGCGGGCCGGGGCCACACACGTACATGTCCCGGGTGCCGCAGTCCGGGCAGTGGTAGCGGACGAAATCCGCGGCCAGGGGCCCGTCCTTGTAAAAGTAGTGGACAGTCAAGCAAAAGCCCGGGATACGGGCCATGAGCTGGCGCAACTCGGCGACGAAAAGCGCCCGCGCCTCGTCCTGCACGCAGTAGATCATATGGATGTCCACCGCCTGCCCCAGCATCGCCAGGTGGCGGGCGCGGCCGAGAAAGGGGGTGATGCCGATGCCGCCGGCCACCCACAGTTCGGGGCCTCTTGTCCGCGCCGGAAAGAACGCCCCGTAGGGCCCGGTGACCCGCACTTCGGCCCCCGGGTGGATGCCCTGGATGGCGCGGCTGGCGTCCCCCAGATCCTTGATGGCCACCCGCAGGTCGCCCTCGCCGGGGGCCGACGACAGGGTGTAGGGGTGCTCCTCGCCACAGCCCGCCGCCAGTTTGCGGTCGTAATGGGTCAGGTAGATGAATTGCCCGGGGAGGTGGCGAAGTGGCTTGCCCTGGGGCGTCAGGGAAATTTCCACCACGTTGTTGGCGGGGCGCTCCACGGCGCTCACGGTATAGCGGTACTGGCTGGCGCGGCGGGCAAACAGCAGGCTGTAGGCCAGGGAGGCGAGGGCGGCAAGGGCGAGGGCCGCCCAGATCAGCGCGCTCCAGGGCTCGGGTATTGTCCGCTCGAGGATGAATGTATGGGCCAGGGCAAGCACCGCCGCCACCCCGGCCAGCTTGTGCACCTGCTTCCAGCGCTGGTAGCGGGGCGGGCCGAAAAAGGCAAAGCTCGGGGCGAGAAACACCATCATCAGCACCAGCGCCCCCCAGCCGAGCCAGATGCTGGCGCCGCCCTCCGGGGGGAACAGTACCCCCGCGGCGGCCGCCGGCGACACCGCCACCGATGCCAGGGACAGCAGCAGCGGGTGGGACAGCAGCAGCAGGAAGCTCACGCCACCGAGCAGGTGGTGGGTGCGCCACAGGGTGGTGAGGCCGCCGAACAGGCGGTCAAAGCCGGGGATGCGGAAGCTGACAATGGCGGCGACGAGAAAGAGCCCGAGGCCGGCGATACCGGCGAGGCGTCCGAGGCTGTTGAAGATTGCCGGGGGGCCGTCAAAGCTGCCGGCGGGCAGGGCGATCCAGGCTGCGAGGGTGGGGAGCAATCCCAGCAGCCACAACAGGCCGTGGGCCAGGGTGTTTTTCATGATTCCGTCCGGCAACGTTACCCGGTTGAGGGTAGCGGGTTTGGGCGGTGAAATGAATCTTTCTCGGCGACAAATCCGCCCCTAGCCGCCCGCCTCGAGCGCCCTCTGGGTGGTCTCCGGGTCGAGGGCGAGCAGGGCTTCGTAGTGGCTGACGAATACCCGGCCGCCGAAATGGTCGAGAAAATCCGACTGGCGCAGCTGGTCCATCACCGGGCCCTTCACCTCCGACAGGTGCAGCTGGATGCCGGCGGCGCGCAGGCGCTCGGCGATGGCTTCCAGGCTTTCCAGGGCGCTGGCATCGATGAGGTTGACGGCGGGACACATCAGCACCAGGTGGCGAATCCCCGGGTGGCGGCTCACCTGCTCGGCGACCCTGTCCTCCAGGTAGCGGGCGTTGGGAAAGTACAGGCTCTCGTCCACCCGCATCGACAACACCGTGGGGCTTTCCACCACCTGAAACCGGGAGACATTGCGAAAATGCTGGCTGCCGGGGAGCTGGCCCACCACGGCGATATGGGGCTCGCTGGTGCGCTTCAAAAACAGGAACAGGGAGAGCCCGACCCCCATCAGGATTCCCGTTTCCACCCCCACCAGCAGCACCCCCAGCATGGTGGCCGCCATGGCCAGGGCGTCGGGCCGGGAGTAGCGCCAGGTGCGGGCCAGGGCGCCGAGATCCACCAGGCTCAGCACCGCCACGATGATGGTGGCCGCCAGCACCGCCTGGGGCAGGTTGCGAAACAGCGGGGTGAACAGCACGACGGTCAGGGCGAGCCCGAGGGCGGTGAGGGCCCCCGCCATGGGAGTGCGGGCGCCGGCATCGTAATTGACCACCGAGCGGGCAAAGCCCCCGGTGACGGGGAAGCCCCCGCCCACCGCCGCGGCGAGATTGGCGGCGCCGAGGCCCACCAGCTCCCGGTTGGGCTCGATGCGCTCGCGGCGCTTGGCGGCGAGGGTCTGGCCCACGGACACCGACTCCACGAACCCCACCAGGCTGATCAGCACCGCCGCCGGCAGCAGTTGCAGGGCGCGGCCGGCATCCAAGGGCGGCAGGGCGAGGGGCGGCAGGCCGCCGGGCACCGCGCCCACCACCGCCACGCCGGCGGCGGCGAGATCGAGAAGGCTCACCACCACCACCGCGAGCAGGAGGACGACCACGGGGCCGGTTCTGGCGAGATTGCCGGCGAGACCGGCAGCGACCCCGAACCGGCACAGCCAGCCCCGCAGGTGAGCGCGGGCCAGATACAGCAACGCCAGGGCGGCGATACCGATGGCGAGGGTGGGAAGATGAGTAGCGGGCAGCCCGCGCCAGAGGGCGCCGAGGGTATCGACGGCGTTATGGCCGGCGGCCTTGATCCCGAGGATATGGCGCAACTGGCCGATGGCGATGAGGATCCCGGAGGCGCTGATGAACCCGGAGATCACCGGGTGGCTGAGAAAATTGGCGATGAAGCCGAGGCGCAGCACCGCCATCAACACCAGCACCAGCCCCGACAGCAGGGCGAGCAGCAGGGCTCCGGCGACGTACTCCGCGCTGCCGGCGGGGAAAATCCCGCCGAGGGCGGCGGCAGTCATCAACGACACCACCGCCACCGGCCCCACCGCCAGGGCGTTGCTGGTGCCGAACAGGGCATAGGCCACCAGGGGCAGGATGCTGGCGTAAAGCCCGGTGATCGGCGGCAGGCCGGCGAGCATGGCGTAGGCGAGGCTCTGGGGAATCAGCATCAGGGTGACGATCGCCGCCGCCAGTCCGTCCTGGGCGGCGATCGCCCTGTTGTAGGTCCTGAGCCAGTGGAGGCAGGGCAGCAATCCCGCGAGCCCGCCCTTCATTTTTTGTCCACACCGTCGTAGTCACAGGCGGGCCGCGGATCCGGGGTATTGGGGGCGACATCGAGGTGGCGGGGTTTCACCAGCAGCTCATGACCCTTCAGCATCAGGTCGAAGTAGATGCTGGGCATCCAGTGGGCCTTGAGGCTCCAGGCCAGCCAGCGGGGCACCGTCGGGTCGAGGGGGAAGGTGGGCAGCAGTTTGCCGCCGTAGCCGAATTCCGCCAGCACCACCTTGCCCCGTTCCACGGTGAGGGGGCAGGAGCCGTAGCCGTCGTAGACCGCCCGGGGCTGGTGGCCGTCGAGGACGCTGACGATATTCTCGGCGACGATGGGGGCCTGCTTGCGCACCGCGGCGGCGGTCTTGGCATTGGGGGCCGAGCACACGTCCCCCAGGCTGAAGATATTGCCGTAGGTATTGTGGCGCAGGGTCTCGGGGCTGACATCCACCCAGCCCTCGGCGTTGGCGAGGGGGCTTTGGCGCACGAAATCCGGTGCCCGCTGGGGCGGCACGGCGTGGAGCATGTCGAACTCGCGCTCGACGGTGCGGCTGTTGCCGTCGCCATCCAGCTCCCTGAACCAGGCCTTGTGGGCGGGGCCGTCCACGGCAACGAGGGTGTTGTTGAAATTCAGGTGGGCGCCGTAGCGCTCCACGTACTTCATCAGCGGCGGCACGAAGTCGGCGACGCCGAACAGCACCGCGCCGGCGGAGCAGAAATCCACCTGGATGTTGTCGAGCACCCCGGTGCGGCGCCAGTGGTCGCAGGAGAGGTACATGGCCTTCTGGGGCGCCCCCGCGCACTTGATGGGCATGGGCGGCTGGGTGAAGAGGGCGCGGCCGCCCTTGAGCTGGCGCACCAGCTGCCAGGTGTAGGGGGCGAGGTCGTAGCGGTAGTTCGAGGTCACGCCGTTCTTGCCGAGGGTATCGCGCAGCCCTTCGATGGCGTCCCAGTGGAGGCTGAGGCCGGGGCACACCACCAGCACCCGGTAGCCGAGGCGGCTGCCGTCCTCCAGCACCACCTGCTGGCGCTCCGGCTCGAAGCCCGCCGCCGCGGCGCGGATCCACTGAATTCCCCGGGGAATGCAACGGGCCATGGCGCGGTGGGTGCGGCCCGGGGTGAACACCCCGGCGCCCACCAGGGTCCAGCCCGGTTGGTAGTAGTGCTCCTCGCTGGGCTCGACGATGGCGATGCGCAGATCCTTGCGGCGCTTGCCGAGGCTCGCCGCCACGGCGCAGCCGGCGGCGCCGCCGCCGACGATGAGCACGTCGACCCGTTGCACATGGGCAGCCCCCAGGGGGCCAACCCCGGTCGCGGCACCGGCACCCCGCAGCCAGCGCTCCTCAAGCCTCGGGCGCAGGGTGGAGAGGTCATAGCCCGCCCGGCGGGCGGTGGCCATCACCGAATCGGGGTCGAGCTGATGGGCCTCGGCCATGGCCCACAGGTTGGTACAGCGGGTGCCGGTGCGGCAAAAGGCCAGCACCGGGCCCTCGACCTGGTCCAGCAGGGCGCGGAAGGCCTCGACGTCCCCATCGCTGATCTGGCCGGAGATCACCGGCAGGTAGTGGTAGTCGAGTCCCACGGCCCGGGCCGCCGCTTCCATGGCGGCGCTGTCCGGCTGGCCATCGCCCTCCCGGTCCGGGCGGTTGTTGATCACCGCTTGAAAACCCTGGGCCGCCAGGGCGCCCATGTCCTCCGGCATCAGCTGGCCGGATACCGAGAGGGCGGGGGTCAGTTGCTTGATGGGTTCCATGGCGCTTACCTCGGCGACTCAGAGCACGTTGAGGGGAATTTTCAGGTAGCGGGTGCCGTTGTCCTCCGCCGGAGGCAGGTGGCCGGCGCGCATGTTGACCTGCACCGACGGCAGGATCAGGGTCGGCATCCCCAGGGTGGCATCCCGGGCATTGCGCATCGCCACGAAGGCCGCCTCGTCGATGCCCTCGTGGATATGGATATTGGCGCGGCGCTGCTCCCCCACCGTGGTTTCGTACAGAAAGTCGTCCCGCGCCGGGGTGCCGTAGTCGTGGCACATGAACATCCGGGTGTCGTCCGGCAGGGCGAACAGCCTTTGCACGGAGCGGTACAGGGTATGGGCATCGCCGCCGGGGAAGTCGCAGCGGGCGGTGCCGTAGTCGGGCATGAACAGGGTGTCGCCGACGAAGGCGGCGTCGCCGATCACATAGGTCATGCACGCCGGGGTGTGGCCCGGGGTGTGGATGGCACGGGCCGGAATGTTGCCCACCTGGAAGGTCTCGCCATCCGCCAGAAGCTTGTCGAACTGGCTGCCGTCATGGACGAAGTCGGCGCCGGCGTTGAACAGCTTGCCGAAGGTGTCCTGCACCCGGGTGATGCGGTCGCCGATGGCCAGGGTGCCACCGAGCTTGTCCTTCAGGTAGGGCGCAGCGCTCAGGTGGTCGGCGTGGACGTGGGTTTCGAGAATCCACTGCACCGCGAGCCCTTGGGCGCGCACATGGTCTATCAGTTTGTCCGCCGCGCCGTGGGAGGTACGCCCCGAGGCGGGATCGTAGTCCAGCACCGAATCCACCAGCGCGCACTGGCGGGTTTCGGGGTCGCTGACCACATAGCTGTAGGTATAGGTGGCCGGATCGAAAAAGGCTGCGACGAGGGGTTTCATGGCGTGGCTCCCTGGTGGTGGAATGGCTCTTTCGGGCACTGTCGCCGGGCGGCTTGGCCAGCGGCTTGACCCGGCTCCGAAGTCGGGGAAAAACTAACATAATTTTTTGGAATAAGGTTAGATCAATTGGTTATATAAGATTGCTTTCCCTTCGCGCGCCACCGCCCCAGTGAACCTTAGCGACATCGCGCACTCAAAAACCGTCGAACAAAAGCAAAACCCAAGGAGAGACCCATGACCACTCACACCCTCAACCTCCGCTCCATCGTCTACTTTGTCGTATTGTTCTTTTCCCTCGCCGCAGTCCAGGTGCCCGCCCACGCGGCCCTGATCGGCACCGATTCCCTGGTTTCCCAGGCGGAGCTGCAACAGCAGCGGGACGCCCTCGCGGAACAGCTGCTCCGGGATGACGTGAAGAAGGAACTGCTGACCCTCGGGGTCGACCCGGCGGATGTCACCGAGCGGGTCAACGGCATGACCCAGAGCGAAATCCAGCAGGTCCAGGGCCAGCTCGACAGCCTCCCCGCCGGCAGCGGCCTCGGCACCGTGGCGGTGGTGCTGCTGATCCTGATTCTCCTCGAAGTCGCCGGCGTGATCGACATCTTCCCCAAACTGTAAGCCAGTTCCCCCCGGGCGCCCGGCCCGGGGGACTTTTCCCCGCCCCATCGATGCGTCCATTCCGTCCCCGCGGGCTGGCCCTCGCCGCCCTGCTGCTGATGCTGTCGATCCTCGCCGGCTGCGGTGCCACACCCCACAGCGATCGCCTGCTTGCCGGCCCCAGCGCCGACCTGCCGCCCCGCCACGAACTGACCGAGGTGCCGTTCCACCCCCAGGAGGCCTACCAGTGCGGCCCCGCCGCCCTCGCCACGGTGCTGCAACACAGCGGCGTGGACACCAGTCCCGAGGCGCTGGAGCCGCGAATCTACGTGCCCGGGCGCCAGGGTTCGTTCCAGGTGGAGATCCTCGCCGCCACCCGCCGGGCCGGGCGCCTCGCCCATCTGATCGCGCCGGATCTGGAGGCACTGCTGCGCGCCGTCGCCGCTGGCCAGCCGGTGCTGGTGTTGCAGAATCTCGGCCTCGACTGGTATCCCCAGTGGCACTACGCGGTGGTGGTCGGCTACGACCTGGCGAAGCGCCAGGTGGTGTTGCGCTCGGGGGTCACGGAGCGCTACCACATGCCCCTAAAGCTGTTCGAGCGCACCTGGCGACGGGGGGAGCTCTGGGGGATGGTGGCCCTGGCCCCGGGGGAACTGCCCGTCGACGATGACGGCAAGGGCTACTTCCTGAGCGCCGCGGCATTCGAAAGGAGCGCGTCGCCGGACCAGGCCGGCAAGGCCTGGCGGGCCGGGGTGGCGCGCTGGCCCCGGAATGTCCCGCTGCTGATGGGGGACGGCAACTTCCGCTACGGGCAGGGGGATTACAGCGGGGCGGAGGCGCGCTTTCGCGCCGCCACCGAACAGGATCCCAGCTACGCCCCCGCCCACAACAACCTCGCCCAGGCACTCCTGGCCCAGGGGCGATTCGACGCGGCGGCCGGGGCGGCGCGCCGCGCCGTGGAGTTGGGGGGCGCCCATGTGGATGCCTATCGGGCGACCCTGGAAGCCGCGGAGGCGGGAAACCCCGGGCGCTGAGGACGCTTTCCAGCGCTCCCCCCGCCGGTTAGGATCTGCCCGTCGCCCTCCCTGGCCTGCCCCATGAATCCGTTCATCGTCAGCATCCTGCTGCTGTTGTGCAGCAATGTCTTCATGACCTTCGCCTGGTACGCCCACCTCAAGAACCTCGCCGCCAGTCCCTGGCTGGTGGCGGCGCTGATCAGCTGGGGCATTGCCTTTTTCGAGTACCTGTTGCAGGTGCCCGCCAACCGCATCGGCCACAGGGTGATGAGCGTCGGGGAGCTGAAGATTCTCCAGGAGGTGATCACCCTGTCGGTGTTCGTGCCCTTCGCGGTGTTCTACCTGAGGGAGCCCCTCAAGCTGGACTACCTGTGGGCAGCCCTGTGCATGCTCGGCGCGGTGTACTTCATGTTCCGCGACAAGCTCCCCAGCTGAGCCGGGAACTTTACCCTCGCCAGCCGCATCGAAGGGCTGCATCCGCGGCCAACGCGGGTGCTGCTCACTACTATACGGAGAATCACCATGAACAAATCCATGTTTGCTGGCGTCGTCGTCGGCGCCGTGATCGCAACGGCGGGCGGTGTGATCGCCGGCTACAACCTGCTGGGGGACAGGGCGCCCACCCATGCGGATGTGCTCGATGTCCGCGAAGTCACCGAAACCATCAGCACCCCCCGGGAGGTGTGCGAGCAGGTGCAGGTCACCCGCCAGAAGCCGGTGCAGGATGAGCACCAGATCCTCGGCACCGTTGCCGGGGCGGTGATCGGCGGCGCCCTCGGCAACCAGATCGGCGGCGGCACCGGCAAGAAGGTGGCCACCGTGGCCGGTGCGGCAGCGGGCGGCTACGCCGGCAACAAGACCCAGGAGCGCATCCAGGCCAACAGCACCTATCAGGCCACTGAAACCCGCTGCCAGACCATCACCGACACCCAGGAGGTCACCAAGGGCTACGACGTGGTGTACCGCATCGGTGACGAAGAAGGCACGGTATTCATGGACCACGACCCCGGCGATCGCATCCCACTGGTGGACGGCGAGCTGGTGGTGGGCGGCACCCGCTGAGTCGTTTCGCGGCGCCGCCCTCCCGGGGGCGCCGCGTCCTTCCCTTTCCACCCTTTCACCCCCCAAAGGCCTGCGCAAGGCACCGGGGTCGGGGTCAGGTCATCAGGCCGACTTGACGCGGTCCCGGCCCTCCCGCTTGGCACTGTAGAGTGCCCCGTCGGCGCGGCTGACCAGAGCTTCGAGGGTTTCACCCGGACGGTACTCCGCCACACCGATACTGATGGTCACCCCGATGTCGTCGCGACCGAAGCGCACCCGGTTCTCCTTGATAAGGGCGCGCAACGCCTCGGCCCGCTGACTGGCATCCGCCAGGGTGCAATTTTCCAGCAATACCATGAATTCCTCGCCGCCCCAGCGGCACAGGCTGTCGCTCTCGCGGATCTGCTCGCGGATCAGCGCCGACACCCCCGCGATCACCGTGTCGCCCCCCTGGTGGCCAAAGCTGTCGTTGACCGACTTGAAGTAATCCAGATCGATGGCCATCAGGGCCAGGGGCTGGTGACGGCGCCGCGCCAGCTTTTCGGCGTGTTCGAACAGGTTCTCGAACGCCTGGCGGTTGAGGGCCCCGGTGAGTTTGTCGGTGGTGGCCATCTCGATCAGCCGCCGCTGGTAGCCCCGCAGGGTGAAATGGGCCACCAGCAGTACGGCAAGGGTGATGGCCAGTGACACCAGGATGTTGATCATCAGGGTGTTGTCGATGCGCTCCTTGCCGCTGTCGCTGCGCTGCTCAACCATCAGGTACCAGCCGAACTCCGGCACCAGGCGGCTGTTGAGATAGATCGATTCCCCTTCGGCATTCTCGAAGGTGAGGCTGCTGCTCGGGGTGGTGAGGATCTGGGTGACATGGGGCCTGAGTCCCGGGCGATCCCGCAGACGATCCGCCAGGGCAAAGCCCTGGCCGTGGAGGGTGATGTCGCCCTCGCGATCGACGAAGTATATCGCGCGCCCGTAGCGCCGCTGGTAGGCGTCGATCAGGCGGATCACCGAATCCACCGACAGCCCCACCCCGGTCACGCCGATGAAGCGGCCCTGGTAATCCAGCACCCGGTAATTGATGAAGATGCTCAGCCGCGAGCGGTCCGCGGTGTCGTTGTCGACATTGATCTCATATTCCCCGGGGTGATCCCGCAGGCGGAAATACCAGCCGTCCTCAGGGTCGTCGCTGTCGAGCTGCTTGATGATGCCGTCCGGGTGGTAGTAGTTGAGGGTGCTGTCGGCAATGAAAAAGGCCGTGATTGCGCCGTATTTCTTCTGGATTTCCCCCAGGTAATTGCTGATCCGGGCGCTGTCCCGCTCCCCCGCCAACGCCCAGTCCCGCACGAAGGTGTCGTGGGCCATCAGCGACGAGATCAGGATGGGGCGCAGCAGATCCCGCTGGATTTCCGAGTAGATGTTGTCGCTGGTCAAGGGCAGCATCTCATCGGCGATGTGCTTCTCCAGTGAATCCCGCGCCACGTAATAGCTGATCAGGGTAGTGGCGAGAAACCCCGCCGCCAGGAGCGTCGCGAGGATCACCACGAAACGTTTTCTTGTATCGAGTCGCAAGGCTGGCATGGGGCGAGGGGTAGGAAAATGAAGCCTCAACCTTAAGGAATCCGGGGGAATTTGGCCAGCAAAAGCCCCGCCCAAACCCTCAGAGCGCCAGAGCCCCCGCCTTTTCAACCGCAGGTCGGGCGGTTTTAAGAAAGCGCGAACTGTTGCTGATGGCGGAGAGAATAAGCCGCTGGTTGGCGCTGAGGCGTCGTTCTCCCTCGGCCTCCCCGAGGGCTTCGTCGCCGGGCCCGGTGGGGTCCCAGCCGGCATCGCCGCGGTTGAGGTAGGGGATGCGGAATTTCAGATCGGGGGTGATGACCCCGATGCTGTGCCAGTCGCTCACTACGATGAACGGGCGCGGACTGGCGTCGAACAGGTTCTGGCCGAGGCTGTAGTTTTCCACCGGCCCAGAGGCTCCCAGGGTTTGCAGCAGCGTGGTGGCGATATCCTTGTGGCTGGTGAGCCGGTCGATGGCAGCGGCCGGGCGCCCCGGCATCCACACCACCAGGGGCACCCGGGTCTGCTCGTCGACGAAGTGGGAGTTGTGGCCCCAGGAGCCCTTTTCCAGAAACTCCTCGCCGTGATCGCCGGTGATGATCACGATGGTGTTGTCGAGCAGATCCTGCCGCTCCAGTTCGGCGACGACTCGCCCCACCTGAACGTCGACCCAGTGGGCGGCGTTGGCATAGCGGTGCTTGATCAGGTCGATGCGGGGGCGCAGATAGTCCTTGTCCATGCGGGCGTAATTCACATCCTCCGCGTAGGGGCGGATCAGCGCCCGGTCCTCGGGGAACGAATAGCGGGCGTGGGTGGATTCGAGGAAATAAAACCCCATGAAGGGCCGTTGGTTATCGCGCCTGCGAAGGAAGTCGATCAGCCCGGCGGTGTTCTCCTCATCCCGCCGCCAGGGGGACAGTCTGCCATCCGCCTCCACCAGGTCAGCGGCCGCCACGCCGGCGAACAGGGTCTTGTCGAATTCCGGATAGGTGAACGCCGCGCTGGTGCGCAGATCGAGCTGGTAGCCGAGGGCGGTGATGCGATCCATCAACAGGGGGCTGCGCCGGGCGGTGAGAAAGCTTTCCCAGTAGGAGCCGTAGAGCCCGTAGAACATGCCAAACAGACTCTCCCGGGTGCCGTTGCCTGTGGAGTAGTGGCGGGTGAAATGCTGGGCGCGGCGGGCGAAGGCCCAGGTGTTCGGCATCACCCGGGGATCGAGCTGATCCCAGCGCAGGGATTCCGCCACCAGCCAGACGATATTCGGGGGCTTGGCCACCGCCTCGAAAGTCACCGGGCGGCGGGGGTAGGCGAGCCGCGCGGTGTCCGCCGCCACCCGCAGGGCCGGGCGCGGCGCCGCCTCGACGCCGAAGCGCGCCGCCAGGGTGCGAAAGCGCACCCGCTGGAAGAAGGGGTAGGCCCTGGCACTGTCCATGATGTCCCCATCGCGATGCAGATCGGCGAGCCCGTAGGCAAAGCCCTGGAGCGCCAGGCACCCCAGCCACACCCCGGCAAAGGCCGCCAGGGCGCCGCGCGGCAAGGCCTGGCGCTTGGCCAGCGCCCGGCTGAGGGCCAGCACCAGTGTCTGTATCACCAGGATTCGACCCACCATGAGCGCGATGGACAGGTACGTCTCCGATCCGGTGCCCAGGGATTCGATACCCCCCGGCGTCACCAGCAGGTTGAGCACGAAGCCGTTGATATGGAAGTTGTAGAGCTGGTGGATCATCCCGTCGGCGTGGATGAACAACAGGCACACCAGGCTGGTGGCGAGGGCCAGCAGGGCGACGAACCGGGGCGCGACGGGCAGGAACCGCGCCACCAGCCCGGTGGCCAACAGGGCCGGGGCGAGGTAGAGAAGGCTGTACACCAGCCAGGCGCAAAGGTGGAAAACCGTGGGCCAGTCGAGGGCCGGAGCGGCGATGGCCGGTTGGGCGAGGCCCCGGGTCAGCACCAGCATGTGGGCCCAGGACAGCAGGGCAAAGGCGGGCAGCCAGGGCAGCGCCGGCGAGGTCGAGCGGGTCATGGCATGGCCCCTGTCATTATCGGGTTGCGCACGGCTGGCCACCTTCCTGAAACGGGTAGGCCTCCAGCCTAGCGAGCCATGCTTAAGTGTTGCTTAAGTTCCCGCCCATCAGCCGGACGGCTTGTCCTCCGCCCCCGGCGAACGGGCGGGCACGAACCCCCGGGCCCTGTCCCCCAGCTCGCGGAATTTGTCGCTGATCCCCTCCAGCTTCTCGACCCACTCCGGGTTCGGATGCTGGCCCTCGGTAACCCTGAAATACGCCTGCAGCAGCGCCGCCATGGCCAGTGGGTCGACGATGGCGGCCTTCAGGGAAACCGCCGCCACCAGGGAGATCACCACCGTCCAGAATCCGGCAATACCGGGGAAAAGCGCCACCAGTGCCGCCACCGGGGCGAGCACCACGAGGAAGATCAGGAAGGTGGCGAACCAGACGATCAACGCCAGGAAAAGGGCGTTCTTGACCATCCGCCCGTAGTTTTGCGCGTACAGCACCAGGGCGTCGCGACTGGAGGCCCAGGGATTGTCGGCGCCGGCGCGGATATGGTGGGCGAGGATCACTTCGTCCACGTAGGCAAGGGACAGATTGACCACCTGATTGACGAACCGCAGCAGCGGCTCCAGCCCCGGGATCGGCACCAGCCGGCCGAGGCTGAGCAACAGGCCGTTCACCGCCTTCAGCACCCCCTTGATCAGCTGGTCGAGGGCGAACAGGGTGGATGCCGCGGCGAAGCGGGATTTCACCTCCGCGGCGGCGAAATCGAGCTGGCCGCGCCCATCGGGGATGGGGGCGTTGTCCAGTAGTTTGACCAGCACCGCGATGTGCCCCGCCTTCACCAGGTAGAGCAGATATTCCCGCAGAAAGTACAGCACCCCGGACACCAACCCGAAACCGGCGAAGGCGCCCCAGAAGGCCACCCCGGCGGGATCGTCGCCCACCTTGCCAACCAGGTAGCCGACCCCCGCACCGCCACCGGTGCCAATCACATAGGCGAGGGTAATGGCGAAGAAGATCGCCAGCCGCAGGGCGATGAAAGGCGCCGTGGCCACCAGCAATGACAGGGTTCTGCCCAGGCTGAAATCCATTTGCTATGCTCCTGAAGGTTATGTTTTTGTCTGTGAAGCCCACCTTAGCAGCTTGCCGGCGCCAGCGACAACTCGACCGGATCGCGGTCATTAAGTTTGGTTTAAGTGACAACGGTTAATCTGCAATCCGGTTCCAACACACACACGAGGATATTGCCATGAAACCGATTACTTCCCTGCTGCTCGCCGCCACCTTCACCACCGCTGCTGCGTTCTCTGTCTTCGCCGACGACCTCGGCCCCGATAAGGCCATCGAGCTGGTGGAGCAGGGCACCATCAAACACTTCCGCGACCTCAACAAGATCGCCTCCGACCTGCACCCGGGCGCCACCATCGTCGACACCGAGCTGGAGGATGAGTACGGCAAGTTCGTCTACAAGCTCGAACTGCGGGACAGCGCCAATACCGAGTGGGAAGTCGCCATCGACGCCCAGAGCGGGGCGGTGCTGAAAAACCGCCAGGACAACGATGACTGACCGGCGCCCCCTCGCCACCCTGGCCTTGGCGCTGCTGTTGAGCAGTGGCGCCAGCGCCAGGGATATCAGCCAGAACGAAGTCCTGGAGCTGCGTCGCCGGGGCGAACTGCTGCCCTTCGAACAGGTGATCGCCCTGGTGGAGACGCGCCATCCCGGCGCCCAGATCCTCGAGGTCGAACTGGAGGAGGACGACGGCCGCTATCTCTACGAGCTGGAAATCCTCACCCGGGACAACCGGGTGCGGGAGCTGGAGCTCGATGCCCGCGACGGGCGCATCCTCGACGATGAGCTCGAGGACTGATGCGCCTGCTGCTGGTGGAGGACCATATTCCCCTGGTGGACGAACTGCTGCCGCGCCTCAAGGCCGAAGGCTATGCCTGCGACTGGCTGGTGGACGGCCGGGACGCCGCCCGCGCCCCTTCGGATGAGCACTACGACGCCGCCATTCTCGACCTCGGCCTGCCGGGCCGGAACGGTCTCGACATCCTTCGGGACTGGCGCGCCGCGGGACTCGGGCTGCCGGTGCTGATCCTCACCGCCCGGGACAGCTGGAGCGACCGCATCGCCGGCCTCGAAGCCGGGGCCGACGACTACCTGGGCAAACCTTTCCACCCGGACGAACTGATATTGCGCCTGAGAGCCCTGATCCGCCGCAGCCACGGCGCCGACGTGGCGCCCGAGCTGCGGGTCAACGGCCTGGTGCTCGACGAGGCGCGCCAGTGCGTGGCGGAATCCGCCGGGGCCGTGGCGCTCACCGGCGGCGAGTTCGCCCTGCTGCGCTATTTCATGCTCAATCCCGGGCGGGTGCTATCGAAATGGCAGCTCGCCGAACACCTCTACAGCCTCGACGCGGAGCGCAACAGCAACGTCATCGAGGTGCATATCAGCCATCTGCGGGACAAACTGGGGCGGGGCATCATCGAGACCCGGCGCGGCCAGGGCTATGTGTTTCGCGGGCGCGGGCCTTGATTCCGGGGCCTTCCCTCAAGCGCCACCTGTCCCTCGCCATCCTGGTGGTACTGACCCTGCTGGGCATCGCCATCGCCAGTGGCGCCAATCTGCTGTTCGACCGGCTGGAGGCGCGGGTCAGCGAAGCCCGGGTGTCCTCCGCCAGCGAGCGCTTGCTGGGGGCGATCCGCCAAGGACAGAGCGGACCCTACCTCGACCCGTCGCGGCTTGACCCCGAGTTCAACCGTCCCTTGTCGGGGCAATATTTCGTGGTAACGGTGGGCGAACAGCGCTGGCGCTCCCGCTCCCTGTGGGACAGCGAGTTGCCGGCGGGGAGCGAGGGGCGCCCCGGGGCATTCGTCCGCGCCCCGGGCCCCGGCGCCCAGCAGCTGCTGTTGCTGACCCGGGTGTTCGAGCGCTTCGGCCAGGACTTCACCATCACCGTGGCGAGCGACTACGGCCCCCTGGTGGCGGAATTCCGCCGCGGGCTGTACCTGTTCATCGGCCTCTGGGGGCTGGCCCTGGCGGCGTCGCTGCTGGCGTTGAACCTGTGGCTCAACCGCGCCCTGGCGCCGGTGGCCCTGGCCCGCCGCCAGGTGGCGGAGGTGCGGGCCGGGGAGCGGGAATCCCTGGCGGGGGAATTCCCCCGGGAGCTGGCGCCCCTGATCGAGCAGATCAATACCCTGCTGGGGGAGACCCGGGCGGCCCTGATCCGCTCCCGCAACGCCCTCGGCAACCTCGGCCACGCCTTGAAGACGCCCCTGGCGGTGCTGTCCAACCTGATCGAGCGGGACGACATCCGCCGCAACGGGGAGCTGCACCAGGCCCTCAGGGCACAACTGGACCAGCTGGGGGGCCGCATCAACCGGGAGCTGAGCCAATCCCAGGGCACTCGCGCCGGCGGCACCCTGGAACCCTTCGTGCCGGCACGGGATCTGCCTCCCCTGCTCAAGGCCCTGGAGCGGGCCCACCGCCGCTCCCTGACGGTGAACCTGCGCCACACCCCAGAGCTGAGCTTGCGGGTGGAACGGGCGGAGCTGCTTGAAGTGCTCGGCAATGTGCTCGACAACGCCTGGAAGTGGGCGCGGAGCCGTATCGATGTCGCCATCGATGGCGAGGGCGGCCACTGGCATATCAGGATAGAGGACGACGGCCCCGGCATTGCCGACCCGGCGGCACGGCAGCGGGCCCTGGGGCGCGGCGAGCGTCTCGATGAGTCGGTGGCGGGGCAGGGGCTCGGTCTCGCCATCGCCGCCGACATCATCGCCGCCCATCGGGGCAGCCTGGCCCTGGAGACTTCCACCCTTGGCGGCCTGGCGGTGCGTATCGACCTGCCGCTGGTTGCCACGGACCCGGACTGAGGGTAGCCAGATCCGCCGGGCTTGCGGGGAAATTCACCGGGGTGCTATGGTGGACCCATGGTCAAGATCCGCGCCACACACCAATCCCCCTCGCTTCCTGCCAAACCGGCCCGCGCCTTGCCCGTGGCCGGCGATTAAGCGCACCTGCCGGCCTTAATCGCCCCCGTCACCCCGGCAGACCCCTTTCATTCGTTCATCACCGGGCCACCCGCGCCCACTATTGGTTTTTCCAGGAGTCACCATGTCCAGCACCACCATCATTGTCGCCGAGAGCGACTACCAGCGCCTGTCTTCGCTGATCGACAGCGCCCAGTCCGCCGCCGCCGAGGCCCTCGATGCCGAATTGTCCCGGGCCGAGATCGTCGCCGACCCCCTGCTGCCCCCCGATACCGTGGCCATGGGGTCCACGGTGACCTTCCGCGACCGGGACAGCGGCGAACAGACCACCGTCACCCTCGTATACCCCCGGGAGGCGGACGTGGACCGGATGCGGATTTCCGTCCTGTCACCGGTGGGCAGCGCCCTTATCGGCCTCGGTATCGGCGGCGCCATCGACTGGCCCCTGCCCGGCGGTCGCCAGCGGCGCCTCGAAGTGATCGCCGTCCAGCCGGCGGAGAAGGAGGTGGCGGAGCCATGAGGGACCCGCTGTTCTGGAACCAGCTGCTCGCCCGCCGCGACACCATCGCCGCTCTACCCCCGGGGGACAGCGAGACCCGGGAGGCCCTGATGGCCCAGTTACTGGCGGTGGTGGAGCCCTACGACCGCCACTTCGACCCCGCCGACGACTTCGAGGCCTACGTGGCGGTGAGCCTGTGCCGCGCCATCGCCGCGGCCCTGGCGGACGGCGCCCACTGATCCCGCCCCGACATCCCTCCCCCTATCCCGGGCGACCATCCACCCTGGGGCTTGCCAGTATCCGCCAGTAAAGCACCAGGAACAGGGCAAAGGCGGCGCTGAACGCCAGCCCGGAGAGTACCAGCGGCCCCCGGTATCCCGCCCAGCCGAGGGCCGCCAGCAACCGGGCCAGGGCGGCGAGACTGATGAGACCGTAGATGAGCACCGCGCCCCGGGGCAGTACCAGGGGGCGACCCGTATGGCCTAGGGCGACGCGGGTCATGACGCCGAGGATCAAGGTACCCATGGCCCCAACACCGGCGGCATGGAGCCATAGCAAGGGCGATACCCCGGGCAGCCAGGGCGCCAGCCCCTTCAGGACGAGGGCGGCGACGATCCAGCCATAGCCGAGGTGCAGGATCCACAGCAGGGGTTCGCCGAGGCAGCGCCACCCGGCCCAGCGGGTGAGGCGCAGGGTATTCAGCACCGCTGCCAGCAACGCCACCAAGGCAGCGATACGGGGGTCTCCACCCCAGGCATCCACCGGAATCATCAACGCCGTGGCGACGATGGCGAGTCCGTCGAGCCGGGGGCTCTGGCGCACCCAGGCCCGCTGGCCACCCTGGCGCTCCAGCCAGTTGGCGGTAAAGGCCGGGGTGATGCGTCCGGCCACCACCACCATCAGTAGTACCACAAGGTCGATGGCGAGGGCTTCACCGAGCCGGGCAACCCCGGGCAAGATGCCAATGAAATCGAGCTGAATCAGCAGGTTGACGCCAAACAGCAGAGCCATCACCCCCACCATCACCCCGTTGCGTCGGTTGCCACTGGCAATGATCACCCGCGCCACGTAGAGAGCCAGCCCCAACCAGAAAAGCAGATCGAGGAACGCCACCTGCAGAGGATGGCCACCCGGCAACCAGGGCCCCAGGCGGCCCAGCAGCCAAGCCAAGGCCAGGACGAGCAATCCCCATCCATCGAGCGCCCGGGTACCCGTCCAGTTGGCCATCGCGGTCAGCAGGAAGCCGGCGATCGCCGCACCGACGAGGCCAAACAGCATTTCGTGGACATGCCAGCGCAACGGGTCCAGCGCCGGGGCCGGCCATCCGCCCAGCAGGATGCCAAGCCACAAGGGCACCAGGATCGCGCCGTAAAGGCCCGCCAGTAAAAAGAACAGGCGGAAGGGGCTCGCCAACAGTGTCGGTGTGGTCACTCCGGCGCACCTCCCCCGTGGAGGATTGCGGCCTCCCCGGACGGGCAGGGCCGGCGCCACAGCAGCAGGGCGATGGCGGTGAAGCCAAGTGCCGTACACCCCAGAGCCAGCGGCGCGACGCCCAGCCCCGCCAGGCCGCACCAGCTGAGGGCCAGCAGTGCCGTCGCCCCCTGCTTCGCCCCACGGGGCACTGCCCGCTCCTGGCGCCAGGCGCTGATGGGTGGCCCCAGGCGGGGATGGTGGCACAGCCAGTGATGGAAGGCCGGCGAACCGCGCCCTCCCGCCCAGGCCGCCACCAGGAGGAACGGGGTGGTGGGCAGCAGCGGCAGTACCAGGCCGGCAACGCCGGCCACCAGGGCGCCAACCGCCACCAGCAGATAGCATGGCCGGGCAATGGCGACAATGTCTATTTTCATCGGTATCCCCTGTCGTGTTGACACGCTATCCGGGCCTTATCCCAGCTTGGTTCTTCCATCAGCATAGGCCAGAATCATGCCGAAGAATATTATCTTGTCATTCAGTGGGTTGATTGCCTATGCTGTTAACGAAACAGCATCAATAATCACACAAATGACAATGGGTTGTATAAATGACAACTTCCAGTGCCTTTGCCAACCTCGCCACCCTGGTGGCGGATCTGTCCCGCACCATGCCCCGCCAGCAGCGTTTCGAGCGGCTCCTCGACCTGTTTCGCCGCAATTTCCCCTGTGACGCCATCGCCCTGCTGGAGCGGGATGGCGGTCAGTTGATCCCCCGTGCGGTACAGGGGTTGTCGCCGGATACCCTGGGGCGGCGCTTCGTGATCCGCGACCATCCGCGCCTCGCCCAGATCCTCGACAGCCATGGGCCGGTGCGCTTTGCCGCCGATTCTGCCCTGCCGGACCCCTACGACGGACTGGTGGAGAGCGGTGATGATCATCTTTATGTCCACGACTGCATGGGTGCGCCGCTCTACGTGGGGGACCAGCCCTGGGGCGCCATCACCCTCGACGCCATGAGTGCCCACGCCTTCGACAGCTTCGACCTGGACACCTTCGAGGCCTTCGTGGCGGTGGCGGCGGCCACGGTGCGGGCGGCGGACTGGATCCACCATCTGGAGGAGCAGCTGGAGCGGCGCCAGAAGATCGAGCTGAGCCAGCAGCCCCACGGCTTGGTGGACGAACTGGTGGGCGCCAGCAGCCCCATGGTGCAACTGCGCCGCGAGGCGGAAACCGTCGCCGCCTCGGAATTGACGGTGCTGATCCTCGGCGAGACCGGTGTGGGCAAGGAACTGGTGGCGCGCCATATCCACCGCCATTCCGCCCGGGCCAGCGAGCCCATGGTGCACGTCAACTGCGCGGCCCTGCCGGAGGCCATCGCCGAGAGCGAGCTGTTCGGCCATGTGAAGGGTGCCTTTTCCGGCGCCACCGACAACCGCGCCGGCAAGTTCGAACTGGCCCACGAGGGCACCCTCTTCCTCGACGAAGTGGGGGAACTGCCCCTCGCCATCCAGGCCAAGCTGCTGCGCGCGCTCCAGGATGGCGAGATCCAGCGCATCGGCAGCGACCAGCACCACCGCGTCGACGTGCGCCTGATCGCCGCCACCAACCGCGATCTCAAGAAGGAAGTGGCGGAGGGCCGCTTCCGCCCCGACCTCTACCACCGTCTGAGCGTCTACCCGCTGGTGGTGCCCCCCCTCCGAGAGCGGGGCGATGACATCGACCTGCTGGCGGGATTCTTCCTGGAGCGGGACCAGCGCCGCCTGGGACTGCGGGGAGTGCGCCTCAACCGCAGGGCGCGGAGCTGGCTGACGGCGTTCGACTGGCCGGGCAACGTGCGGGAGCTGGAACACGCCCTGTCCCGGGGCATCATCCGCGCCCTGAGCGAAGGCCAGCCCCGGGACCGCATCATCGAACTGGACAGCCGCCACCTGGGCAGCGATGCCCTGCCCTCCGGCGAGCGGGGCATCCGCCCGGATGCCCGGGCCAAGGCCAGCCAGTTGCCGTTGCGGGAGGCGGTGGACGAATTCCAGCGCGGCCTGATCGAGCAGCGCCTGGTGGCCCACGGCGGCAGCAAGGCCGCCGCCGCCCAGTCCCTCGGGGTGGACCGGGGGAACTTCTCGCGGCTATTGAAGCGTCTGGGGATGGAGTAGGGCGCTACTCCACCGTCACCGACTTGGCCAGGTTGCGGGGCTGGTCCACGTCGGTGCCCTTCTGCACCGCCACATGGTAGGCGAGCAATTGCAGGGGAATGGTGTAGATGATGGGTTCAAGGCTCGGCGGCACATGGGGGAGGCTGATCAGGGTCACGCCCTTCTCGCGGTGAAAGCCCGCGGCGCCGTCGGCGAATACATAGAGCTTGCCACCCCGGGCCTGGACTTCGTGGAGGTTGGATTTCAGCTTTTCCAGCAGCTCGTTGTTGGGGGCGACCGCCACCACCGGCATCTGGTCGTCCACCAGGGCGAGGGGGCCATGCTTGAGCTCCCCGGAAGGGTAGGCCTCGGCGTGGATGTAGGAGATCTCCTTGAGCTTGAGCGCACCTTCGAGGGCAATGGGGTATTGCTCGCCGCGGCCGAGGAACAGGGCGTGGTGTTTGTCGACGAAGGGTTCGAAGGTCTTCTCGATTTCCCCGTCCAGGGCCAACACCTCGCGGACGAGGGCGGGAAGACGGTGCAGCGCCGCCACCAGGGCTTGTTCCTCCGCTTCGGCCAGGCCGCGGAATCGGGCGAGGGCGATGGCAAAAATCTGCAGCGCCACCAGCTGGGTGGTGAAGGCCTTGGTGGAGGCAACCCCGATCTCAGGGCCCGCCTGGGTCATCAGGGCGAGGTCGGATTCCCGCACCAGGGAGCTGTTGGGCACGTTGCAGATGGCGAGGCTGCCCAGGTAGCCGGCGTCGCGGCCGGCCCGCAGGGCGGCGAGGGTGTCGGCGGTCTCCCCGGACTGGGAGATGGACAGGAACAGGGTGTCCGGCGGCACCACCACCTTGCGGTAGCGGTATTCGCTGGCCACCTCCACCTGGCAGGGGATGCCGGCCCAGGCCTCGATCCAGTAGCGGGCCACGAGGCCGGCGTGGTAGCTGGTGCCGCAGGCGACGATATGGACATTGGCGATCCGCGCGAGCAGCTCCGCGGCGCCCTGGCCGAGGCACTCGGGCAGCACGTGGCGATCGCTGATGCGGCCCTGATAGGTGGCCTCCAGTGCGGCGGGCTGCTCGTAGATTTCCTTGAGCATGTAGTGGCGAAAGGCCCCCCGATCCGCCACGCCGGTGTTGCCCTCGAGGCGGGCAATGGGCCGCTCGACGATCTCGCCGCCACCGTCCCGGAGGGTGAAGCCGTCGCGGCGGATCTCCACCAGATCGTCCTCCTCCAGAAACACAAAGCGGTCGGTGACCTGGCGCAGGGCCATCTGGTCGGAGGCGAGGAAGTTCTCCTCGATGCCGACCCCGAGCACCAGGGGGCTGCCGTGGCGCACCCCAACCAGTACCTCCGGTTCCTTGCTGCTGATCACCGCCAGGGCGTAGGCGCCGTCGAAACGGCTGACCGCACGGGCCACCGCCGTCACCAGGGAACCGCCTTCGGTAGCGCGAATATGGTGAATCAAATGGGCAATCACCTCGGTGTCGGTGTCCGAGCTGAAAACGTAGCCCGCCGCCTGCAATTCGGCGCGCAGCTGGGTGTGATTCTCGATGATGCCGTTATGCACAACGGCAATATCCCCTGAAGTGTGGGGATGGGCATTCACGCCATTGGGCACGCCGTGGGTGGCCCAGCGGGTGTGGGCGATGCCGCGCCGGCCATGGGCCGGGTCGGCGGCGAGTTGGGCCTCCAGGGCCGCCACCTTGCCAGCGGTCTTGTGGACCCGCAGCTCGCCGGCGTCGTCCACCACCGCCACACCGGCGGAGTCGTAGCCCCGGTACTCGAGGCGGCGCAGGCCCTCCACGAGAATTTCAATGACGTTGCGCTGGGCAATGGCCCCGACGATGCCACACATAGATCCTTCCTATTCGGGTTTCCGGGGCCGCTGCCAGCCGGCGATGTTGCGTTGCTTGCCCCGGGCCACGGCGAGTTCATCCGCTGCCACATTCCGGGTGATGGTGGAACCGGCACCCACCGTCGCGCCAGCGCCCACGGTGACCGGCGCCACCAGGGAACTGTTGGAGCCGATGAAGGCGCCGTCGCCAATGGTGGTGGCGAATTTGTTGACCCCATCGTAGTTGCAGGTGATGGTGCCGGCGCCGACATTGACCCCCCGGCCGAGGGTGGCGTCGCCGATGTAGCTGAGGTGGTTGACCTTGCTGCCGGGGCCGATCACCGCCTTCTTGGTCTCGACGAAATTGCCGATCCGCGCCCCCTCGCCGAGTACCGTGCCGGGCCGCAGCCGGGCGAAGGGCCCCACCTCGGCCCCCGGGGCAAGGGTCACCGGCCCCTCGATCACCGTGTTGGCCTTGATCACCGCGCCGTCACCGATCACCGCGTCGCGGATCAGGCAGTTGGGCCCGATGGCGACGCCCCGGCCGAGGCTGACGCGGCCTTCAAAGACGCAGTTGACGTCGATAAAGCAGTCCTCCCCCGCCGTCAGCTCCCCCCGGCAATCGAAGCGTCCGGCGTCGGCGAGGCCAACCCCCTCGGCCATCAAGGTCTCGGCCTGACGGCGCTGGTAGTAACGCTCGAGGCGCTCCAGTTGCTGGCGGCTATTGACCCCCTCGGTCTCTTCCCGGGACTGCGGCTGGTGGGTGTGGATCAGCAGCCCCTGTTCATGGGCGATGGCGATCAGATCGGTGAGGTAATACTCACCCTGGGCGTTGCGGTTGCCGATGGCGGGCAGCCAGGCGGCCATGCGCCCGGGGGGCACCGCCATCACCCCGGTGTTGACCTCGGTGATGAGCTTTTGCAGGGCGCTGGCGTCCTTCTCCTCGACGATGCCGGCGACGTTGCCCGCTTCGTCCCGCACAATGCGGCCGTAGCCGGTGGGGTCGGGAAGTTCGACGGTGAGCAGTGCCAGGGTGCCGGGATGGACCTGGGAGAGCAGCGCCTGCAGGGTCGCCGGGCTGATCAGCGGCACATCCCCGTAGAGCACCAGGGTGGTGGCGCCAGGGCGCAGGCGGGGCAGGGCCTGCATCACCGCGTGGCCGGTACCCAGCTGTTCGCGCTGCTCCACCCAGTGCAGATCGGGGTCGGGAAATTGTTCGCGGATCGCCTCGGCGCCGTGTCCCACCACCAGGGTGATGGCACCGTCGGAAATGGCCCGTGCGGTGTCGACCACATGGCGCAACAGCGGTCGGCCGGCGAGGGGATGGAGCACCTTGGGCAGGGCGGACTTCATCCGGGTGCCCTTGCCGGCCGCGAGAATTACGATATCCACCGCCATTGTCGATCTCTCCAGTCAGGGGGACATTCTAACCCGGTGGCTTTCCGCCTCGCCACGACCGGGCTCGGCGCATGAAAAAGGGCAGCCGAAGCTGCCCTTGAGGATTTGCCACGGGCGCCTTACTTGACGGACCGGGCCTTGCGGCGTAACTCCTCGATGGTGCGCAGCTGGGCTGCGGCTTCCGCCAGTTGCGACGCAGCGCGGGAGTAATCGAATTCCCCGCTCTGGTTGAACATCACCTGTTCCGCCGCCTTCTTGGCTTCGAGGGCCGCCGCTTCGTCGATATCGTCGGCGCGCAGCGCGGTGTCCGCCAGGATGGTGGTCACATGGGGCTGCACTTCGAGATAGCCGCCGGAGAGGTAGTACAGCTCCTCGTCGCCGTTCTGCTTGACGATGCGCACCGGGCCCGGCTTCAGGTCGGTGAGCAGCGGGGCGTGGCCGTGGTTGATGCCCAGCTCCCCGAGGGAGCCGGTGGCAACCAGCAGCTCCACCAGGCCCGAGAACAGGGATTCCTCGGTGCTTACGATGTTGCAGTGAAAGGTCATACCCATAACTCTAGCCTCGTTTCGGCGGGACGGTTATTTCTTGCCCGCTTTTTCCACGGCCTCTTCAATGGAGCCGACCATGTAGAACGCCTGCTCGGGCAGGTGGTCGTAATCGCCCTTGAGGATGCCCTGGAAGCCGGCAATGGTGTCCTTGAGGGGAACGTACTTGCCGGGGCTGCCGGTGAACACTTCCGCCACGAAGAACGGCTGGGACAGGAAGCGCTGGATCTTACGGGCGCGGGCCACCACCAACTTGTCTTCCTCGGACAGTTCGTCCATGCCGAGGATGGCGATGATGTCCTTCAGTTCCTTGTAGCGCTGCAGCACCGACTGCACGCCGCGGGCGGTGTCGTAGTGCTCGGCACCGATCACCAGCGGGTCGAGGAGACGGGAGGTGGAGTCCAGGGGATCCACGGCGGGGTAGATACCCAGCTCGGCGATCTGGCGGGACAGTACCAAGGTGGCGTCCAGGTGGGCGAAGGTGGTCGCCGGGGACGGGTCGGTCAGGTCATCCGCCGGTACGTACACCGCCTGGAAGGAGGTGATGGAGCCGGTCTTGGTGGAGGTGATGCGCTCCTGGAGCACGCCCATCTCCTCCGCCAGGGTCGGCTGGTAACCCACCGCGGAGGGCATGCGGCCGAGCAGTGCCGATACTTCGGTGCCGGCCAGGGTGTAGCGGTAGATGTTGTCGATGAACATCAGGACGTCGCGGCCTTCGTCGCGGAAGTATTCCGCCATGGTCAGACCGGAGAGGGCAACCCGCAGACGGTTACCGGGGGGCTCGTTCATCTGGCCGTAGAGCATGGCCACTTTGTCGAGAACACCGGAGTCCTTCATTTCGTGGTAGAAGTCGTTACCTTCCCGGGTCCGCTCACCGACACCGGCGAACACCGACAGACCGGAGTGGGCCTTGGCGATGTTGTTGATCAGCTCCATCAGGGTCACGGTCTTGCCCACGCCGGCGCCGCCGAAGAGGCCGACCTTGCCGCCCTTGGAAATCGGCATGATCAGGTCGATGACCTTGATGCCGGTTTCGAGGATGTCGACGGTGGAGGACTGATCCGCGTAGGCGGGCGCCTTGCGGTGAATGGGCATGCGAGTCTCGTGCTCGATGGGGCCCGCTTCATCCACGGGATTGCCGAGCACGTCCATGATGCGGCCCAGGGTGCCCTTGCCGACAGGCACGGCGATGGGGGCGCCGGTGTTGGCCACCGCGAGACCCCGGGACAGGCCCTCGGAGGAACCCATGGCGATGCTGCGCACCACGCCGTCACCCAGCTGCTGCTGGACTTCGAGGGTGAGGCCCTTGTCGGCCACGGTCAGTGCATCATAGACATTCGGCACCTGATCACGGGGAAACTCCACGTCGATCACGGCGCCGATGATTTGAACAATACGTCCGCTACTCATTTCCGGTTCCTCTTAAAATCTGCTTTGATCTTTCAACGGCGGGCCCGCTTAGACAGCGGCCGCTCCGCCAACAATTTCCGACAGTTCCTGGGTAATGGCCGCCTGACGGGCCTTGTTGTAGATCAGTTGCAATTCATCGATCAACTGACCGGCATTGTCGGTAGCGTTCTTCATCGCCAGCATCCGCGCCGCCTGCTCACAGGCATTGTTCTCCACCACCGCCTGGTAGACCTGGGACTCGATGTAGCGGGTCAGGAGGCCGTCGAGCAGCGCCTGGGCATCGGGCTCGTAGATGTAGTCCCAGTGGTGACCGAGCTTTTCATCCTGCTCGGGCAGCAGGGGCAGCAGCTGGAGGACCTCCGGCTTCTGGGTCATGGTGTTGATGAAGTCGTTGCTCACCACGAACAGGCGATCGATCTTGCCCTCATCGTAGGCGTCGAGCATCACCTTGACGCTGCCGATCAGGTCGGCGGCGGCGGGCTCGTCACCGAGCCCGCGCACCGAGGCGACAATAGTGGCACCGAGGCCGCCAAAGAAGCTGCTGGCCTTGGCGCCGATCGCGCAGATGTCGACGCCGACGCCCTGGTCGTGCCACTCCTTCATCGCCTTGACGGTGGCCTTGAACAGGTTGATGTTCAGGCCGCCGCACAGGCCCCGGTCGGTGGATACCACGATGTAGGCCACGCGCTTGACGGCGCGCTGCTCCAGGTACTGGTGGCGGTACTCCGACTGGGCGTTGGCGATATGACCAATCACCGCCCGCATGCGCTGCGCGTAGGGTTTGCCCAGGGACATGCGATCCTGGGCGCGGCGCATCTTGCTCGCCGCGACCAGTTCCATGGCGCTGGTGATCTTCTGCGTGCTCTTGACGCTGCTGATCTTGGTTTTGATCTCTTTTCCGACTGCCATAAGCTGTCTGCCTGTCCTGCTGTGCGTTGCTGTGAGTCGAGAGCCGGGGGTTTACCAGCTCTGGGTGGCAACGAACTTGTCGAGGGCAGCCTTGAAGCTGGCTTCGATGTCGCCGTTCCAGTCGCCCTTCTCGTTCACCTGCTTCATCAGGTCGCCGTGTTCGGCGTGCATGTACGCCAGCAGGGCCTTCTCGAAATCACCCACCTTGCTCACCTCGACGGGCTTCAGGTAGCCCTCGTTGGCGGCGTAGAGGACCACGCCCATCTCGGCCACGCTCAAGGGGGAGTACTGGGCCTGCTTCATCAGCTCGGTGACCCGCTGGCCGTGCTCCAGCTGGGCGCGGGTGGCTTCGTCCAGGTCGGAGGCGAACTGGGAGAACGCCGCCAGTTCCCGGTACTGGGCGAGGGCGAGACGGATACCGCCGCCGAGCTTCTTGATGATCTTGGTCTGGGCCGCGCCACCTACCCGGGATACGGACAGGCCGGCGTTCATCGCCGGACGCACACCGGCGTTGAAGAGGTTGGACTCGACGAAGATCTGGCCATCGGTGATGGAGATCACGTTGGTGGGTACGAACGCGGACACGTCGCCGGCCTGGGTCTCGATGATGGGCAGGGCGGTGAGGGAGCCGGTCTTGCCCTTGACTTCGCCGTTGGTGAACTTCTCGACGTAGTCGGCGTTGACGCGGGCGGCCCGCTCCAGCAGACGGGAGTGCAGGTAGAACACGTCGCCGGGGTAGGCTTCGCGGCCCGGGGGGCGCTTCAGCAGCAGGGAGATCTGGCGGTAGGCCCAGGCCTGCTTGGTGAGATCGTCATAGATGATCAGCGCATCCTGGCCGCGGTCGCGGTAGTACTCGCCGATGGTGCAGCCGGTGTAGGCGGCCAGGTACTGCATGGAGGCCGGGTCGGCGGCGGTGGCGGCGACGACCACGGTGTGGGCCAGGGCCCCGTGTTCCTCGAGCTTGCGCACAATGTTGGCAACGGTGGAGTTCTTCTGGCCGATAGCCACGTAGACACACTTGATGCCGGTATTCTTCTGGTTGATGATGGTGTCGATGGCGATGGCGGTCTTGCCGATCTGGCGGTCTCCGATGATCAGCTCCCGCTGGCCGCGGCCGATGGGCACCATGGCGTCGATGGCCTTGAGACCGGTCTGCACCGGCTGGTCGACACCCTGGCGCTCGATCACGCCGGGGGCGACCTTTTCGATCGCATCGGTCAGCTTGGCGTTGATCGGGCCCTTGCCGTCGATGGGGTTGCCGAGGGCATCCACCACGCGGCCTTCCAGCTCGGGGCCGATGGGCACTTCGAGGATGCGGCCGGTGCAACGGGCCTTCTTGCCTTCGACCAGGCCCTGGTAGTCACCCAGTACCACGGCGCCCACGGAGTCCTGCTCGAGGTTGAGGGCGAGACCGTACAGGCCACCGTCGAACTCGATCATTTCGCCGTACATCACATTGCCAAGACCGTGGATGCGCACGATACCGTCGGATACGGAGACGATGGTGCCCTCGTTCTTGATTTCGGTGGTGACATCAAGGCGCTCGATGCGCTGCTTGATGATGTCGCTAATTTCAGATGGATTCAGTTGCTGCATGGTCGATTCCTCGATCCCGTATGTTCAAATACTAGGAATTTAGTGCTTCAGCGAGTTTGTTCAGGCGACCCCGGATACTGCCATCAATCACGGTATCGCCGGCGCGGATCAGAACTCCGCCAATCAGGGATGGGTCGATGCTGTGCCGCACATTGACCTGGCGGTCCAGCTTCTTGCCGAGCGCCTGGGCCAGACGGGCGCTTTGGTCGTCGCCGAGGGCCTTGGCGGAAATCAGTTCCACCTCCACGGTCTGCTCGCGCTGGGCCTTCAGGGCTTCGAACTGCTCACTGATGAAGGGGATCAACGGCAACCGGCGGTTCTGGGCCAGCAGCCGCACCAGGTTGACACCCTTGTCGTCGAGCGCGTCGCCGCAGAGTTCCACCAGGGTGTCGGACTGCTCCTGGGCACTGCGTCCGGGGGCTTCCAGCAGGGACTTCACCACGGCATCCTTGACCACGGCCGACAGGGTCTTCAGCATCGCCGACCAGGTCCCGAGGGTGTCCGCCGCGGCAGCGAATTCATAGGCTGCCTTGGCGTAGGGTCGGGCCAGAGTACTCAATTCCGCCATATCAAACCTCGTTAAAGCTGTGCCGCCAGTTTGTCGACCAGCTCACGATTAGCGTTTTCGTCGATGGACGCTTCCAGGATCTTCTCGGCTCCGGCGAGGGCGAGGGCCGCCACCTTGGCGCGAAGTTCCTCGCGGACGCGGTTGGCTTCCTGCTCGATCTCCGCCTGGGCGGTGGCCTTCAGGCGTTCGCCCTCGGCACGGGCCTTGTCCTTGGCTTCCTCGACGATCTGGTTGGCGCGCTTGTTGGCCTGCTCGATGAGCGCGGCCGCCTCCTGCTTGGCTTCCTTGAGTTGCTCTGTGGCCTTGCCCTGGGCCAGCTCAAGATCCCGCATGGCGCGGTCGGCGGCGTCGAGGCCGTCGGCGATCTTGTTCTTGCGCTCCTCCAGGGCATGGGTCAGCGCGGGCCAGACGAACTTCATGCAGAACCACACGAAGACGGCGAAGCTCGCCATCTGGCCGAACAGCGTCATGTTGATATTCACGCCTTTAACCTCACAATTTCAGTTTCGGTTGATCAGCTATCTTGTGACGGCCAGGGTTCAGGCACCAACGCCGGGGGCAACAACGAAGATCAGGTACATGGAGATACCGACGGCGATGATGGGGATGGCGTCGATCAGACCGGCGAGCAGGAACATCTTGCCCTGCAGCATGGGGCCGAGCTCGGGCTGACGGGCGGTGCCTTCGATCAGTTTGCCACCGAGAAGGCCCATACCCAGGGCGGCACCGATGGCGGCTGAGCTCAGCATGATGGCGGCAGCGATAATGACGAGTTCCATGTGTATCTCCTAGCGTTTTAAGGTTGGTAAGTGAAAAGTCGGTAAATCAATGGTCTTCGTGGGACATACTCAGGTACACCACCGTGAGCACCATAAAGATGAAGGCTTGCAGGGTGATGACCAGAATATGGAAGATGGCCCAGCCGAGCTGGAGGAAGCCACCGAAGATGCCGAGAATCAGGCCGGCACTGTACATGGTGGCGATCAGGATGAAGATCATCTCCCCGGCAAACATGTTGCCGAACAGTCGCAGGGCCAGGGAGAACGGCTTGGCCAGCATGCCCACCACTTCCATGAACAGGTTCACGGGAATGAATGCCCAGTGGTTGAAGGGGTGCAGGGTGAAATCCTTGATGTAGCCGGGGCCCTTGATCTTGAAGCCGTAGAAGATCATCAGCGCGAACACCCCAAGGGCCATGCCGGCGGTGACGTTGACGTCGGTGGAGGGCACGATCTTGAAGTAGACATGGTGGGGATCCATGCCGAGTACATGCTGGCCAAACAGCTGGGCGGCGTAGGGAATCAGGTCGACGGGGATCAGATCCATCAGGTTCATCAGGAATACCCAGACGAACACGGTGAGGGCGAGGGGGCCGATCAGCTTGCTGTGGCCGTGGAAACTGTCCTTTACGGTGCCGCTGACGAACTCGACGATGTACTCGATGAAATTCTGGAATCCGCCGGGGACACCGGTGGTGGCCTTCTTGGCCGCGGAACGAAACAGCCAGCAGAAGAGGATGCCAAGGCCGATGGACCAGCCGAGGGAGTCGACGTGGAAGGCCCAGAAGCCCATGTCCGCTGCTTCCTGCGGGGAGTGGGCGAAGCCCCAGGTACCATCGGGATGTTTGCCGTATACCAGATTCTGCAGGTGATGCTGGATGTAGGCTGTGGTGGTCTGGGTTCCTGCCATTGCTACGGGTCTCTCTTGAAGGCCTGTTGGTTTAGCCGCCCTGGGGTCGTCGTTGCAGCAGTCTTGCGGCGATCCAGGCGTGAACCACGACCATGGCGCCATAACCACAAAAGAACGCGAATACCCCGAGCGGTTTGACAAATAAAAACACCGCGATGAAAAAAAGCGCGGAGAGCATTATCTTGCCGGTTTCTCCCCGGTACATGCTCCGTACCGTCCGGCCCAGCTGCCTCGCACCCTGATGGCGAAAGGCCAGACTGGCAAAATAGGCGGTGCCCGCGATGTGGATCAGCCCCCCCGCCAGCAGCGAGTATGACTGCACCGGACCAAGGGGCAACAGACCCGCGGAAAGCACCGACAGCGCCAGAAGCTGGAGCCCGCTGATCCGCCACAACGGGGGCTTTGCTATGGTACCCATGACAGCCGCCGCCTTCAGGTCACACCCTTGCCCATGGAAAACCGGGTACCCATGAGCGGGGCGCAATTATAGGGAGTCGGGTGGGGTTATTCAAGAAAAGTCGGCGCCGATTCGGGGCTATCCACGGGGATGTGGGCAGATCCGCCACGGAGCACAGAACCCGCGACCTACTCCCCCACCTTGAGGCGCTCCAGGAGCCCGTCCAGTTCGTCGAGCCGGCTGTAGCTGAACACCACCTTGCCCTTGCCGCCAGCACCGTGCTGGATGGCCACGGGCAATCCCACATGCTCCGCCACCCGCTGCTCGAGGCGGCGAATATCCGGGTCGGCGTGGATTGGCGCCCTGGGTTGTTCATCCTTCGCCTTGATCAGGCGGCGCACCAGCTCCTCGGTTTGACGCACAGTGAGGCCCTTCCCCGCCACGGTGCGGGCGGCATTGGTTTGTTCATCGCCGGACAGGCCAAGCAGCGCACGGGCGTGACCCATCTCGATATCGCCCCGTTCCAGCATGATGCGCACCTCGTTCTCGAGGGCCAGCAGGCGCATCAGATTGGCCACCGCCGCCCGGGATTTGCCCACCGCCTCGGCTACCTGCTGCTGGGTGAGGTGGAATTCCTGCTGGAGACGGGTGAGGGCGTGAGCCTCTTCGATGGGGTTCAGGTCCTCCCGCTGAATGTTCTCGATCAGGGCCATGGCGATGGCGGCCTGGTCCGGCACGTCGCGAACGAGGGTGGGCACCTTGTCGAGCCCCGCCATCTGGGCCGCGCGCCAGCGCCGTTCGCCGGCGATGATCTCGTAGCTGTCGGGCCCGAGGGGACGCACCACGATGGGTTGCATGATGCCCTGGCTGCGGATCGACTCCGCCAGTTCCTGGAGCGCCTCGGGGTGCATGTCGCGGCGCGGCTGGTACTTGCCGCGCTGCAGGAATTCAATGGGCAGGTGCTTGAGGGTGCCGTCCTCGCTCACTGGCCCCGCAGCGGCGGAACTGTCCTGATGCTCGTGCTCCGCGGCGGAAATCCCCAACAGGGCGTCAAGGCCGCGGCCTAATCCTTTGCGTTTTGCTGACATGGGTTAGTGTCCTGTGGCCGCGGCGGCGCTGTCTTCAGGCTGTTTGCCGCGGCGGATGATCTCGCCGGCGAGCCCGAGATAGGCGATCGCACCCTTGGCGTGGCGATCGTGCTGGAGGGCGGGCATGCCGAAGCTCGGTGCCTCCGCCAGGCGTATGTTGCGGGGGATGGTGGTGCGGTAGACCCTTTCACCGAAGTAGCGGTGGAGTTGCGCGGTGACTTCGTTGGTGAGGGAGTTGCGGGGATCGAACATGGTGCGCAGAATTCCCTCGATGCGCAGGCCTGGGTTGAGGGCCTTGCCAATGCGCTGGATGGTGGCCACCAGATCACTCAAACCCTCAAGGGCGTAGTACTCGCACTGCATGGGAATGATCACCCCCTGGCAGGCCACCAGGGCGTTGACGGTGAGCATGCTGAGGGACGGCGGGCAGTCGATGAGGATGTAGTCGTAGCCGGGAGCCACCCGGGCGAGGGCGTGGCGCAGCCGGCTCTCCTTGTGGGAGAGGTTGAGCAATTCCACTTCGGCGGCGGTGAGATTCCGGTTGGCGGGCAGCACGTCGAAGCCCCCGGCTTCATTGCGCTGGATCGCCCGCTCCACCTCCACCTGGCCGGTGATCACGTCGTACACGGACTGCCCGAGGTGGTTCTTGTCGATACCCACCCCCATGGTGGCATTGCCCTGGGGGTCCATATCCACCAGCAACACCCGCTTGCCGTAATTGGCCAGGGACGCCGCCAGGTTGACGCTGGTGGTGGTCTTGCCGACCCCGCCCTTCTGGTTGGCGACTGTGTAGATATGGGTCAAGGTGTTACCCCGATCTCGATCAAGTGACGCTCCCCGTCGATGCCCGGCACCTGCAAACGGCGCGTGGCCGTGACATTAAAGGGTTTTGCCAGGGCGCTCAACTCTTCTTCGGGAAAGCGTCCCTTCATGGCGTAAAAGTGTCCGCCGGGGGCAAGCAGGTGGGCCGTGCTGGCGAGCATGGTGTCGATGGCGCTGTAGGCGCGGCTGATGATGCCGTCGTAGCCTGGCCCGTCGCGCCAGGTCTCGGCCCGGGACTGCACCTCGCGGACATTGCCAAGGCCCAGGGCAGTGCGCACCTGAAACAGGAATCGCACACGCTTGCCATTGCTGTCGAGCAGGGTGAAGTGCCGGCCGGGCAGGGCGATGGCGAGGGGAATGCCGGGCAGGCCCGGTCCGGTGCCGACATCGATAAACCGCTCCCCATCGAGATAGGGAGCAATCGCCAGGCTGTCCAGGAGATGCAGGCTCACCATCGCCAGGGGATCTTCCACCGCCGTGAGGTTGTAGGCCCGGTTCCACTTGGCGAGCAGCTCCAGGTAACGGATCAGCAGCTCAATCTGGCCTTCGTCGAGGTCGAGATGCAGCGCGGCAACGCCCTGGCGCAGCAGGTCGCGGGGTTTGGTCAAGTCCACCACGGTCAGGCGAAGCGTTCGGCGGCGCCGCTGGCCACGGATTTTTTCTTGAGGAAAATCAACAGCAGGGAAATCGCCGCAGGGGTCACCCCGGGAATCCGCGCGGCCCGGGCGAGGGTCTCGGGGCGCGCCTCGGCAAGCTTCTGGCGCACTTCGTTGGACAACCCCTTGACCTGGCCATAGTCGAAATCGGTGGGTATCGGCGTATTCTCGCCGCGCCGCAGCCGCTCGATATCCTCCCGCTGGCGGTCGATGTAGCCGGCGTACTTGGCGTCGATCTCCACCTGCTCCGCCACCTGGGGATCAGCTACCGGCTCCCCCAAGAGACCGCCCACCAGGCTGTAATCCAGCTCTGGCCGCTTAAGCAGTTCGAACAGATTGTATTCCCGGGTGAGGGGATTGGCGCTGATGGCGCCAACCCGTTCCGCGGCGGTGGTGCCGGGCTGTACCCAGCTGCTCCGCAGGCGTTGGCGCTCCTGCTCGATGGCGTCCCGCTTGACACTGAAACGGGCCCAGCGCTCGTCATCGACGACCCCGAGCCCGCGACCCTGTTCGGTGAGGCGCAGGTCCGCGTTGTCCTCCCGCAACACCAGCCGGTACTCGGCGCGACTGGTGAACATCCGGTAGGGCTCGCGGGTACCCATAGTGATCAGGTCATCCACCAGCACACCGAGGTAGGCCTCATCCCGCCGCGGGCACCAGGGGTCCCGCCCAAGGGCCTTGAGACCGGCGTTGATGCCGGCGAGCAGGCCCTGGGCCGCGGCCTCCTCGTAACCGGTGGTGCCATTGATCTGCCCGGCGAAGAACAGACCCTCGATGAACTTGGTTTCAAGGGAATAGCGCAGATCCTGGGGATTGAAGTAATCGTACTCGATGGCATAGCCGGGGCGGGTGATGTGGGCGTTCTCGAAGCCCTTGATGGACCGCACCATGGCCAGCTGCACGTCGAAGGGCAGGCTGGTGGATATGCCGTTGGGGTAGAGCTCATGGGTGTCGAGCCCTTCGGGCTCGATGAAGATCTGGTGGCTATCCTTGTCGGCGAAGCGCACCACCTTGTCCTCGATGGACGGGCAATAGCGCGGGCCCACACCTTCGATGACCCCGGTGAACATCGGGGAGCGATCCATGCCGCCGCGGATGATCTCGTGGGTGCGCTCGCTGGTGTGGGTGACCCAGCAACACACCTGGCGGGGATGCTCGGCGGCGGTACCAAGAAAGGACATCACCGGCACGGGGTCGTCGCCCCACTGCTCCTGAAGGCCGGTGAAATCGACGGTCTTGGCATCGATGCGGGGCGGCGTGCCGGTCTTCAGGCGACCGACCCGGAAGGGCAATTCCCGCAGGCGCCGGGCGAGGGCGATGCTGGGGGGATCACCGGCGCGGCCGCCGGCGTGATTCTCGAGGCCGATATGGATCAAGCCACCGAGGAAGGTGCCGGCGGTAAGGACCACGCTCGGGGCGCGAAAGCGCAATCCCATCTGGGTGACCACGCCGGTAACTCTGTCCCCCTCCACCAGAAGATCATCCACCGCCTGCTGGAAAATCCACAGGTTGGGCTGGTTCTCGAGGATGGCGCGGATCGCTGCCTTGTACAGAACCCGGTCGGCCTGGGCGCGGGTCGCCCGCACCGCAGGGCCCTTGCGGGCGTTGAGGACGCGAAACTGGATGCCGCCGCGGTCGGTGGCGCGGGCCATGGCGCCGCCCAGGGCATCGATTTCCTTCACCAGGTGGCTCTTGCCGATACCACCGATGGCGGGGTTGCAGGACATCTGTCCGAGGGTTTCCACGTTGTGGGTCAGGAGCAGGGTGCGGCATCCCATCCGGGCAGCCGCAAGGCAGGCCTCGGTGCCAGCGTGGCCGCCGCCGATGACGATGACGTCGAACTGATCCGGATGCAACATGGCTCTCAACCTCCAAGGGGGCGGGCATTATACGTGAACATGCCGATTTTTTGACCAGTGATTTTCGTTGTCCTCTTTTCCTTTATTAACTCTCTTTTATGTTCTTGGTTAATAGGGTTTTTATGTTTGAAGCTGTTATTGGGCGAGCCCTCTTCGGTGGATAACAGCCTTAACCTTCTGAATAAAAGATGTTTTTTTATCCTGCAACTCTGGCGTTTGCCTTGGGGAAAGCCCTTGAGAGGGGGCGTTTCAGCTGTGGATGAAACGGCCCTTTTGCACAGGGTCGGTTATCCACAGGTTTTGCCGGCTGAATTGCCCACAGGTTACCCGGGTGTTTCCGGGCTGTTTTGCATAGGGTTGTCCACCCGGGGTGGTGTTTGTTGATTTTGTTGTGTTTTTCCTGTGGGCTTCTGTTTATAAGGTGTGAATAGTCTTTGTTTGCCAGCAGGTCCTTTTTTTATTAGAATCGCCGCCCTTTATCCGCTAGTCCCAACTTGCCGTCCAACAGGATTCAGACATGAAAAGAACCTTCCAACCCAGCGTCCTCAAGCGCAAGCGTACCCACGGTTTTCGCGCCCGGATGGCCACCGCCAAGGGCCGGCTCGTCCTCAAGCGTCGTCGTGCCAAGGGCCGTCATCGCCTGATCGCCTGACAGGCCGGCGACGTTGCCCCGTCACCCGGGGCATGAGCCTCATCAGTGGCGGCCCGCTTTGACAAGACCCGAAGGCTGCTCAATGCCGCCCAGTTCCAGGCGGTCTTCGACAGGGCGGATTTCAAGGTCGGTCACCCGCAGTTCCTGGTACTGGCCCGGCGCAGCACCCTGGGCCATGCGCGCCTGGGCCTCGTCATTGGCAAAAAGAACATTCGCCGGGCGGTGGCCCGCAACCGCGTCAAGCGGGTAGTGCGGGACACCTTTCGCCACCGCGCCGACCGGTTGGACTCCCTCGACATCATTTTTCTCGCCAGAAAGGGCTTCGATACCCTGTTGCCCGGCGAGCAAACCAGTATCATGCGGGACACTTGGGAGCGCCTGGCGCGCAAGGTGGACAAGGCATGAAACAGATACTGAAAGCCGTGATCCGCGGTTACCAGGTCGCCTTGAGCCCGCTGCTTGGGCAGAACTGCCGTTTTTACCCTTCCTGCTCGGCCTATGCCTGCGAGGCCATCGATGTCCACGGGACCCTGCGCGGGTCCTGGCTGACGGTCAGGCGGTTGTCCCGCTGCCACCCTTTCCATCCCGGTGGGGTTGACCCTGTGCCCCCCAAGCCACCCACGGAATTCGAGACGAACTGATTATGGATTGGCAACGCAACCTGTTGATTAGCGCCATCGTCCTGGTGCTCGCGCTTCTTTATATACGCTGGAACGAGTTCGAGGCGGAGCGGGCGCCGCCGCCCCAGAGTTTCGTCAAGGAGGCGGTGGTGGTGCCCGAGATCGACAATCCCGGCGGCCAGGCGTCCAACGCGGATGGCGCCATTCCCCTTGTCGGGGATGGAGAGAAGGGCGATGCCGTGGCCACCGAGAGTCCCGCCAGCGGGCGGTTGGTCACCGTCCGCTCCGATGTGTTGGAAGTGACCATCGATACCTATGGCGGCGATATCGTCCGCACCGCGCTGCTGGCCCATCGGGAATCCCTGGACCCTCGGTCGGATCCCTTTGTGATTCTCAATCGCTCCGCCAACCACACCTATATTGCTCAGAGCGGTCTCATAGGCCCCGATGGCACCGACCAGAACAGTACCCGCCCGAGGTTTCAGGTTTCGGGTGACGACTTTGCACTCAAACCGGGCGAGGACACCGTGGTGGTACCCCTGGTGTACCGGCAGGGCGATGTCACCATCACCAAACAGTTTATTCTGCGGCGCGGTGACTACCTGCTGGATGTGGCCTACAGCATCGACAACCAGACCGGCAAGGAATGGCGCGGCCACCTGTTCGGCCAGATCCAGCGGGATACCTGGCAGCCCCCGGCGGGGGATGGCTTCGGCATGCAGCCCTACCTGGGGGCGGCGATTACCACGCCGGAGGAGAACTACAAGAAGGTGCCGTTCGCCGACCTGGCGGAGGCGCCTTTCACCACTGAAAAGCTGGGCGGCTGGGTATCCATGGTCCAGCATTACTTCATCAGTGCCTGGGTGCCGGATCAGGGACAGCGCAACAGTTTCAGTCTGCGCAAGCTCGGTGGCAAGGATCTCTACACCTTTGGTTTTACCTCCCCAGCGCTGAACATTCCGGCGGGGCAGCAGGGGGAAATCAAGGCGGGCTTCTATGTGGGGCCGAAGGACCAGCACCGGCTGGAGAAGATTTCCCCTTATCTCGATCTGACCGTGGACTACGGCTGGTTGTGGTGGATCGCCAAACCGATTTTCGCCCTGATGACCCTGATTCACGACCTGGTGGGGAACTGGGGCTGGACCATCATCCTGCTGACGGTGCTGATCAAGGCCCTGTTCTTCAAGTTGTCCGCCACCAGCTACCGCTCCATGGCGAAGATGCGCAAGCTGCAGCCGGAGATGACCCGGCTGCGGGAGCTCTATGGCGACGATCGCCAGAAGCTCTCCCAGGAGATGATGAACTTCTACAAGAAGGAAAAGGTCAACCCCATGGGGGGCTGCCTGCCCATCCTCATCCAGATGCCGGTGTTCATCGCCCTCTACTGGGTACTGTTCGAGAGTGTCGAGCTGCGCCACGCGCCCTGGATACTGTGGATCCAGGATCTGTCCATCAAGGATCCCTATTTCGTGCTGCCGGTGCTGAACGGCATCAGCATGTACGTCACCACCCTGTTGCAGCCAGAGCCGCCGGACCCCACCCAGGCCAAGGTCATGAAGATCATGCCGGTGGCGTTCTCCTTCCTGTTCGCCTTCTTCCCGGCGGGACTGGTGCTCTACTGGACGGTCAACTCGGTGCTGTCGATCCTGCAGCAGTGGGTGATCACCCGCCGCATCGAGGCCGGCAAGGGCTGAGGACTCCCGTCCCGTGACCACCAGCCTCACCAACCCGGACTGGGATGTCATCGCCGCGGTGGCCACGCCCCCCGGCCGGGGCGGGGTGGGCATCGTGCGGGTGTCGGGTCGGGGGCTCGGCGGTTTTCTCCGGGCCCTCCATCCCGGTGAGGTGATCCCCCGCTCGGCCCTGCTCTGTGATTTTCACGATGGCGAGGGCAGCGTTATCGACCGGGGGCTTTTGTTGTTCTTTCCCGCCCCCCACTCCTTCACCGGCGAGGATGTCATCGAGCTGCACGGCCACGGTGGCCCGGTGGTGATGGACGCACTGCTGGCCCGGGTGGTGGAGCTTGGGGCTCGCCTCGCCCAGCCTGGGGAGTTCACCCAGCGGGCCTTCCTCAACGACAAGATCGATCTGGCCCAGGCCGAGGCAATCGCTGACCTGATCGACGCCAGTTCCCGGGAAGCGGCGCGCTGCGCGGTGCGCTCCCTCCAGGGGGATTTTTCCCGCCGCATTCACGCCCTGGTGGATACCCTGGTAAACCTGCGCATCTTCATCGAGGCCGCCATCGACTTTCCCGAGGAAGAAATCGACTTCCTGGGGGACGGTCGGGTGCTCGCCGGGCTCGACGGACTCCTCGCCGATCTCGACGGCATCATCGGTGATGCCGCCCAGGGCGCGCTGATTCGCGAGGGAATGACCGTGGTCATCGCCGGCAAACCCAACGCCGGTAAATCCAGCTTGCTCAACGCCCTGTCGGGGCGCGACAGCGCCATCGTCACCGACATTGCCGGCACCACCCGGGATGTCCTGCGGGAAAGCATTCATATCGACGGCATGCCACTGCATATCGTCGATACCGCGGGCCTTCGGGATAGCGATGATCCCGTAGAGCGGGAAGGCATTCGCCGCGCCTGGATCGAAATCGAGCAGGCGGATCGCATCCTGTTCGTGGTGGATGTGGCCCGCGACGGACCGACCCGGCTGGACCAGCTGTGGCCGGCGTTGTTCGAGCGTTGCCCCGGCGCCTCCAACATCACGGTGGTGTTGAACAAGGTGGACTTGGCGCCAGTTGCCCTGGAAGCCTGGGTGGCGGGGCTCGAGTATCCAGGGGTGGCGGTGGTTCCCCTCTCGGCCCGGACCGGGGAGGGTGTCCTGCAGTTGCGTCAGCACCTCAAGGCGTGCATGGGGTTCGAGGGCGCCCGGGAGGGGATATTCGTGGCCCGCCGCCGGCATCTCGACGCCCTTCACCGGGCGCGGGCCGCCATCGTCCAGGGGCGGGGCCAATTGCTGGCATCCAGTGCCGGCGAGCTGCTGGCGGAGGATCTGCGTGGCGCCCAGGACAGCCTTGGCGAAATCACCGGGGAATTCACCTCGGACGATCTGCTGGGAAAGATTTTTTCGAGTTTCTGCATCGGAAAATAACGGCGCCATCGCCGGCGCAACGCAGCCTCCCCGTTTGATGAAGTCGGACAAAGCCACCCGCCGTCCACCGTAAACGCACAGAAACAACACAGGTTATCCACAGTTTTGTGGTTGTTTTTTGATCGCTTCAAGCTTGTCAAGATGCCCGCTATTTTCTTTCCGGGTATTTTTCAATATGTTGATTTTTATATATTTTTTTGGTATTTCCCCGGAACAAAAAAAGCCCGCCGAGGTGTGGATAAGTCGAAATTTTCGGGGTAGACTGCGTCGCTCTTCACCGTAATTCAACTACAACAACCGTGGAACGGAGCAGCGTCTTGGCGCAAGCATATTGGGAACAATGTCTCGGCCATTTGCAGGACGAACTACCCACACAACAGTTCAACACCTGGATTCGCCCGCTGAAGGCCGAGCCTCACCAACTCGATGACGACAACCCCCAGACCTTGCGTCTGGTCGCGCCAAACCGCTTTGTTCAGGACTGGGTCGCGCAAAAATTTCTCCATCGCATCCGCGAACTCTACACCGAAATAGCCGGTCGCCAGTGCCAGGTAGTGGTGGAATCCGGCAATGGGCAGATGGCCGCCGCGCCGGCACCCCGTGCCGCGGCGAGGGGTCGGGCAGCGCCGCCCCCAACCATCGATCACCAGACCGAGCCGGATGCCCCGATGGACGAGCTTGTCGCGCCCCGGCGGGGCGCCCGGATCAACGGCTCCGCCGCCAAGGCAGCATCCGCCATCGAGGGTGGATTGCGCCACGAGAGCAATCTCAACGGGACCTTTACCTTTGATTCCTTCGTCGAGGGCAAGTCCAACCAGCTGGCCCACGCGGCGGCCAGGCAGGTGGCCGAGAATCCTGGCGGCTCCTACAATCCCCTGTTCATCTACGGGGGCGTGGGGCTCGGCAAGACCCACCTGATGCACGCGGTGGGCAATGCCCTCAAGCAGTCCAATCCCAACGCCAAGATCCTCTACCTGCACTCCGAGCGCTTCGTGGCGGACATGGTCAAGGCGCTCCAGCTGTCCGCCATCAACGACTTCAAGCGCTATTACCGTTCGGTGGATGCCCTGCTGATCGACGATATCCAGTTTTTCGCGGGCAAGGACCGCTCCCAGGAGGAGTTTTTCCACACCTTCAACGCCCTGCTGGAGGGCGGCCAGCAGATGATCCTCACCTGCGACCGCTACCCCAAGGAGCTCAACGGCCTGGAGGAGCGGCTCAAGTCCCGCTTCGGCTGGGGCCTCACCGTGGCGGTGGAGCCCCCGGATCTGGAAACCCGGGTGGCCATCCTGATGAAGAAGGCCCGCCAGGCCAATACCCAGCTGCCCCACGACGCCGCCTTTTTCATCGCCCAGCGCATTCGCTCCAACGTGCGGGAGCTGGAAGGCGCCTTGAAGCGGGTGATTGCCAACGCCCACTTCACCGGCCGCGCCATCGACATCGACCTCATCCGGGAGTCCCTCAAAGACCTGTTGGCGCTCCAGGACAAGCTGGTTACCATAGACAACATCCAGCGCACCGTGGCCGAGTATTACAAGATCAAGCTGTCGGACCTGTTGTCGCGCCGCCGCAGCCGGTCCATTGCCCGGCCCCGCCAGGTGGCCATGGCCCTGGCAAAGGAGCTGACCAACCACAGCCTGCCGGAGATCGGCGAGGCCTTTGGCGGCAAGGACCACACCACGGTGTTGCACGCCTGCCGCAAGGTCAAGGAGTTGGACGAGACCGACAGCGACATCCGGGAGGATATGAAGAATCTCCTGAGGCTGTTGACGACCTGATTTATAGTTTGTTGATTTTTAAGGATTTATCGCGGAATAAAGGCGTCAGATGGCCTTCGGCGTTGCCCCTCCCCCGATAGACAATCCATTCACTTCACAAGCCGGACGACGCAGAGCTATGAAATTCAGCATTTCTCGGGAAGCCTTCCTAAAACCCCTTCAACTGGTGGTCAGCGTGGTGGAGCGCCGTCAGACCCTGCCGGTGCTGTCCAATGTGCTGATCAGTCTGGAGGGAAATCGGCTGTCCCTTACCGGGACGGACCTGGAAGTGGAAATCGTCGGCCGCACCGATCTCGAGCAGCCCGGGGAGCCCGGCGAGATCACCGTCCCTGCCCGCAAGCTGGTGGATATCTGCAAATCCCTGCCGGACCGCGCCGATATTCACTTCAGTGAGGATGGCGGACGTATCCTGATCACCAGTGGCCGCAGCCGTTTCACCCTCTCCACACTCCCCGCCAGCGAGTTTCCCTGCGTGGAGGAAGGCCCCGGTCAGGCGGAGTTCACCATTCCCGGTGCTACCCTCAAGAAGTTGATCGACGACACCGCCTTTGCCATGGCCCAGCAGGATGTGCGCTATTACCTCAATGGCATGTTGTGGGAGGCCTCGAGTGGCCTGCTGCGGGCGGTGGCCACCGACGGGCATCGGCTCGCCATGTCCTACAGCGAGATGCCCTTCAGCATCCCCGAGAAGATCCAGGCCATCGTGCCCCGCAAGGGGGTGGTGGAACTGTCCCGCATCCTGTCCGACGAGGACAGCATCACCGTGACCCTGGGCAGCAACCATGTGCTTATCCAGGGCAGCGACTTCCGCTTCACCTCGAAGCTGATCGACGGCGCCTACCCCGACTACGAGCGGGTGTTGCCCAAGGGGGGTTCCAAGTTTGTGGTGGGGGATCGGGAACTGTTGCGCCACGCCTTTGCCCGGGCGGCCATTCTCTCCAACGAAAAGTACCGGGGCGTGAGACTGCAGCTCGGTCGCGACCAGCTCAAGATCACCGCCAATAACCCGGAACAGGAGGAGGCGGAAGAGGAAGTCGGCGTCGACTACCAGGGGGACGGCGAGCTGGAGATCGGCTTCAACGTCAATTACCTGCTCGATGCCCTCAATGCTCTCAAGGGCGACAATATCCGCATGGTGCTCACCGATGCCAACAGCAGCGCCCTGCTGGAATCTCCAGAGTCTTCCGGCGCCCTTTATGTCGTCATGCCGATGCGCCTCTGACGTCATTCGAGACCTGTGGAAGACCGGCCGGTCAGGCGGGTGTTCCACAGGTCTTGCCAACCTTCCTTCCCGTTTCCCCCTGCAATGTATCTCCAGCGACTGGCCGTGACCGGCCTGCGTAACCTGGATGCTGTTGATATCGCCCTCGTCCCGGGGGCCAATCTGTTGCACGGCATCAATGGCAGCGGCAAGACCAGTCTGCTCGAAGCGGTTTACCTGTTGTCCCGGGGGCGCTCGTTTCGCACCCGCAATTTACGCTCCGTGATCAATCATCAGCGCCAGGATTGCACCTGCTTTGGCTCCCTGGTGGATGAGCAGGGGCGCACCAGCGCCATCGGCGTCAATCGGGCCGCGAATGGCGAGTTTCTCTTCAAGGTGGGAGGGGAGGTGGTGCGCAGTGCCTCGCGGCTCAGTGAGACCCTACCGGTCCAGCTCCTCAACAGCGACAGCTTCCAGCTGCTGGAGGGAGCCCCCAGTTACCGCCGGGCCTTTCTGGATTGGGGTGTGTTCCACGTGGAACAGGAGTTCCGTCACCTCTGGGGTCGGTTTCAGCGCTGCCTGAAGCACCGCAATTCCCTGCTCCGGCATGGTAGAATCGACCCCTTGCAAATGGCGGTCTGGGACAGGGAATTTGTCCAGATTTCCAACAGGATAGCGGATCTTCGCGGCCTCTACGCCGAGGCGTTCCAGCCGGTTTTTGGTGAGATTGGTGCGCGGCTCGGCGTTGTTCCCGGCATCAGACTTCTGCCCCAAGCGGGATGGGATCGCTCCCAGGACCTTGGGGAATTGCTGCGGGATGGCCTGGAGCGGGACAGGAAGGCCGGGCATACCCAGCTTGGGCCCCACCGGGCGGACCTCAGGATCCAGGTGGATGGCAAGGCGGCGGTGGAAGTCCTCTCCCGTGGACAGGGCAAGATCCTGGTAACGGCGCTGAAGGTGGCCCAGGGTTATCTGCTTCGCCAGCGTTCCGGCAGGCAGTGCATCTACCTCCTCGACGATTTACCGGCGGAGCTGGATGCCCGGCATCGCGCCAATGTCGGCGTTTTGCTGCGGGAGATGGGTGTGCAGGTGCTCGTTACCGGGGTCGACCCCGGGGACTTGCTTGCCAGTTGGCCAGGCACAGGGAAGGGGGATCAGACCCTCGCAATGTTCCACGTGGAACAGGGCAGGGTTCAAGACACAGGCAGTATCAATCAGGAATAGCTATGAGCTCCGAAAACAGCCACGAATATGACTCATCCAGCATCAAGGTGTTGAAAGGCCTGGATGCCGTCCGCAAGCGCCCCGGCATGTACATCGGGGACACGGATGACGGCACCGGCCTCCACCACATGGTCTTCGAGCTGGTGGACAACTCCATCGACGAGGCCCTCGCGGGCCATTGCTCGGAAATCCGGGTGGTCATCCATCCTGATGAATCCGTATCCGTGGCGGACAACGGTCGCGGCATCCCCGTGGACATGCATGAGGAGGGGGTGTCCGCCGCCGAGGTGATCATGACGGTGCTCCATGCGGGGGGCAAGTTCGACGACAACACCTACAAGGTGTCCGGTGGACTCCACGGGGTGGGGGTGTCCGTGGTGAACGCCCTGTCCGAGCAGCTGCGCCTCACCATTCGCCGGGATGGCAAGGTCTATGAGCAGATCTACCGCCACGGCGTGCCCCAGGCGCCCCTGGCGGTGGTGGGGGACACCACGGAAACCGGCACCGCGGTGCACTTCATTCCCTCCACCGAGACCTTCACCAATATCAATTTTCACTTTGACATCCTCGCCAAGCGCCTGCGGGAGCTGTCGTTCCTCAATTCCGGGGTGCGCATTCACCTCAAGGACGAACGCAGCGGCAAGGAGGAGCTGTACCAATACGAAGGTGGCCTCCGCGCCTTTGTGGAGTATCTCAACAACAACAAGAACACCATCAACAAGGTGATGCACTTCTCCAACCAGCGGGAGGATGGCATCGGCGTGGAGGTGGCGTTGCAATGGAACGATGGCTTCCAGGAAAACATCTTCTGCTACACCAACAACATTCCCCAGCGGGATGGGGGCACCCACCTGGCGGGTTTCCGCGCGGCCCTCACCCGCACCCTCAACAACTATATCGAGAAGGAAGGCCTCGCCAAGAAGGAGAAGGTCAGCACCACCGGGGATGACGCCCGGGAAGGATTGACCGCGATCATCTCGGTGAAGGTGCCGGACCCGAAATTCTCCTCCCAGACCAAGGACAAGCTGGTGAGCTCCGAGGTGAAAACCGCCGTGGAGCAGGAGATGGGTGACAAGTTTGGGGACTACCTGCTGGAGAACCCCCAGGACGCCCGCAACATGGTCATGAAGATGATCGAGGCGGCCCGCGCCCGGGAAGCGGCCCGCAAGGCCCGGGAGATGACCCGCCGCAAGGGCGCCCTCGATATCGCCGGCCTGCCCGGCAAGTTGGCGGATTGCCAGGAGAAGGACCCTGCCCTGTCGGAACTGTACCTGGTGGAGGGCGACTCCGCCGGCGGCTCCGCCAAGCAGGGCCGGGACCGCAAGACCCAGGCGATACTCCCCCTCAAGGGCAAGATCCTCAACGTCGAGAAGGCGCGCTTCGACAAGATGCTGTCCAGCGCCGAGGTGGGTACCCTGATAACCGCCCTCGGCTGCGGCATCGGCACCGAGGAGTTCAATCCCGGCAAGCTCCGCTACCACACCATCGTCATCATGACTGACGCCGACGTGGACGGCTCTCATATCCGCACCCTGCTGCTCACCTTTTTCTTCCGCCAGATGCGGGAGCTGATCGAGCGCGGCTACATCTATATCGCCCAGCCGCCCCTCTACAAGATCAGCAAGGGCAAGCAGGAGCAATACCTCAAGGACGACGCGGCGCTTACGGAGTTTCTCACCCAGACGGCCCTCGATGGCGCCAGCCTCCACGTCAACCCGGAGGCTCCGGGCATCAGTGGCAACGCCCTCGAAGCCTTGGTGCAGAACTACCGCCGGGTGATGGCGATGATCGAGCGCATGTCCCGGGTCTATCCCGCCTTCGCCCTGGAGAACATGGTGTTCATGCCGACCCTCGCCATCGAGGAACTGGCGGACAAGACCCGGGTAGTGGATTGGTGTGGCAAGTTGGAGGAATCCCTGGGTGGCGACACCCGTTCCGGCAGCCACCGCTATCAGGTGGTGGCGGTGGAGGACCGCGAGCGCCATATCCACCTCCCGACCCTGGAGGTGATCGCCCATGGCATGACCAACAGCTACACCTTCTCCCGGGATTTCTTCGCCTCCGGCGAGTACCGCGCCATTGTCCAGCTGGGGGCCCAGATCAAGGACCTGATCGAGCCTGGCGCGTATGTGAGAAGAGGGGAAAAAACCTTTGAAATCAATGGGTTCAAGGGTGCGTTGGAGTGGCTGATGAACGAATCCCGCAAGGGCTACTCGATTCAGCGCTACAAGGGCCTGGGGGAGATGAACCCGGAGCAACTGTGGGACACCACCATGAACCCGGAAACCCGGCGCATGCTCCGGGTCACCGTCGAGGATGCCATCGGCGCCGACCAGATGTTCAACACCCTGATGGGGGATCAGGTTGAACCGCGCCGCGCCTTTATCGAGACCAACGCCCTGTCGGTTGCCAATCTGGACGTCTGACCGGGGCGCCTGGATCCAACCAACCCCTGCAAAAATGCCCCCGATCGGGGGCATTTTTTGTTCAAAGAGGCGAAGGACCTAACCGATTTCCCGCTGCCGGGCGGTAATCCAGGCCTGGGCCTTTTGGGTCAACGTCTTGCTGTCTCCCCCCGCCGTGTCCAGTGGCTCGCCGAACACCAGGGTGATGGTACCCGGGTACTTGAGGAAGCGCCGCGCCGGCCAGCATCGCCCGCCGTTGTGGGCCACCGGTACGATGGGTACACCCGCCGCCACCGCCAGGGCGGCGCCACTGCGGGCGTACTGGCCGTACTCCCCGTGATTCATGCGGGTACCCTCGGGGTAGACCACCACATTATTGCCGTCGGCGAGCCGGTCCTTGCCCTGTTCCATCACGTCCTTGATGGCCTGGCGGGGGTTGCCGCGATCGATGGCGATGGGCCTTACCGACGCCAGCCCCCAGCCGAACACCGGGATCTTCAGTAATTCCCTTTTGAGGATGGTGGCCACCGGGCGCAGGTGGCGTTGCAGATAGAAGGTCTCCCAGGGGGACTGGTGATTGCTGAGCACCACGAAGGGCGCCGGCGGCAGGTTGGCGCGGCCGATCACCGTTACCCGGATACCGCAACTGAGGTTCAGCCAGTGGAGGATCAGCCAGTTGCCGGTGGTGGCGAGGGTCTGGCGCGCGGGCAGGGGGAGCAACATGCCCAGGGTACAGCTCAGCAGGCTGAACACCGAGACGAACAACCCATAGCCCAGGTAGAACAGCAAGGCGCGCAGGGCGAGGATGGCGTTCTTCATGGTTGGGTGCCTTGGTGTTGCAGCAGGTGGTCGGCGCACTCCGCGAGGGAATCGAAGATCCGCAGCCCGGCCAGCAGGGGGCTGGCCGATGCCCGGAGCTTCGCCTCGGTGGCTGCGCCCTTGCCGGTGCGCACCAGGTAGGGGGTACAACCCCGGGCGAGCCCTGCTTCGAGATCCCGCAGGCTGTCCCCCACCACGGCGGCACCGGCCAGGGGCTGGCCCAGGTCCCGGGCGATGGCGTCGAGCATGCCGGGCAGCGGCTTGCGGCAGGTGCAGCCTTCATCCGGCCGGTGGGGACAGTAATAGATGCCATCGATCATCCCCCCCGCTGCTATCACCAGCTGCAGCAGGCGGCGGTGCATCGCCTCAAGCTCCGCCATGCCAAACAGGCCCCGGCCGAGGCCGGACTGGTTGGTGGCCACCGCCACGGTGTAGCCGCCGCGACTCAAGCGCGCAATGGCGTCGATGCTGCCGGGCAGGGGAATCCACTCGTCCAGGCTCTTGATGAAGGCGTCGGAATCCTCGTTGATCACCCCGTCCCGGTCGAGAATCACCAGTGCCATGGCAAAACCCTAGCGCGCCGGCGCCAGCAGGGAGATGTCGGCGATGTCGAGGAACAGCGCCCGCAGTTCGCCCAGCAGGCGCAGGCGGTTGCCCCGCACCCGGGGGTCCTCCGCCATCACCATCACGCCGTCGAAGAACGCGTCCACCGGCCCCTTGAGCTGGGCCATGGCCTGCATGGCGCCGTGGTAGTCGCGCTCGGCAAGCAACGGTTCGACGCGGGTGGAGACCGTGCGCAACGTGTCCAGCAGCGCCTGCTCCTGGGCGCTCTCGAACAGCGCCGGGTCGACGCTGGGGGGCAGCGCATCCGTCGCCTTGGCGAGGATATTGGAGACCCGCTTGTTGGCCGCCGCCAGGGCCGCCGCCTCCGGCAGTTGCTGGAAGCCGTGGACAGCGAGGGCCCGCAGGTGGAATTCCCGGGGGTTGTCCAGGCTCTTGGCACTTACCGCCATGAACACCTCGGTGGCGATGTCCTCTTCCTCGAACCAGGCGCGGAAGCGCTCCAGCAGATAGCCGAGCACCTGTTGCTCCAGCCCATCCCGGGCGCTGAGGCCGGGGTGGAGATCGGCGGCAAACCTGAGGGTCTCAAGCAGGTTGAGGTCGATGCCCTTGTCCACCAGGATGCGCAGCACCCCGAGGCTGGCGCGGCGCAGGGCGAAGGGGTCCCGGGAGCCGGAGGGCGGCTGGCCGATGCCGAAGATGCCCACCAGGGTATCGATGCGATCCGCCAGGGCGATGGCGGTGCCGGTGGCGGTGGCGGGCAGGCGGTCGCCGGCGAAGGCCGGGTAGTACTGCTCCAGCATGGCCTCCGCCACCTCGTCCGCCTCGCCGTCGTGGCGGGCGTAGTAGCGGCCCATGATGCCCTGCAGGTCGTCGAACTCCATGACCATCTCGCTCACCAGGTCCGACTTGCACAGTTCGCCCGCCCGCTTCACCCATTGCGGGTTGGCGCCGAGGGCCGGGGCCAGGTGGGTGGCAAGGGCGGCGATGCGTTCCGTCTTGTCGAAGATCGAGCCGAGCTTTTCCTGGAAGACGATGGTGCGCAGCTGCTCGCGGCGCTCCGCCAGGCTGTGCTTGCGGTCGGTGGCGTAGAAGAACGCGGCGTCCGTCAGGCGCGGGCGAATCACCTTCTCGTTGCCGGCGATCACCCGGGCCGGGTCGCGGCTGTCGATATTGGCCACGGTGACGAACAGGGGCAGCAGCTTGCCGGCGTCGTCCACCACGTGGAAATACTTCTGGTGCTCCCGCATGGAGGAGATCAGCGCCTCCGGCGGCACTTCGAGGAAGCGGGCCTCGAAGCTGCCCACCAGGGGCACCGGCCATTCGTTGAGTGCGGTCACTTCGTCCAGCAGGCTGTCGCCGATCACCGCGTTGCCCCCGGCCTTGTTCGCGGCCTCCGCCACACCCTGGCGGATCAGCTCGCGGCGCTCGGCAAAGCTCGCGATCACATGGGCGCCGCGCAGGTCGTCGGCGTAGCTGGCGGGGGACTGGATCCGCACCGGGCCGCTGCTGTGGAAGCGGTGGCCGCGGCTGACCTGGCCGGGGACGATGGACAGCACCGGATCGACGATCACCGTATTGCCGAGCATCAGCACCACCCAGTGCACCGGGCGCACGAACTCGTCCCGCTTGGCGCCCCAGCGCATCCGCTTGGGGATGGGCAGCGCCGCGAGGGCCCCGTTGACGATGCCGGCCAGCAGCCCGTGGGCGGCAACCCCGTCGCTGACCGCCCGGTAGCAGAGCTTGTCCTGGCTGCCGTCATTGGCGACGTGCTCCTTGAGGGTCTCCACGGCGATGCCGTTCTTCTCGGCAAAGGCGAGGGCCGCCCGGGTGGGGTTGCCGTCGCCGTCGAACGCCACCTTGGCGGGGGGGCCCCAGTTGATGATCTCCTTGCTGGGGGTCTGTTCATCCAGATTTGTCACCAGCAGGGCAAGCCGGCGCGGGGCGGCATAGAGGGTGGTGTCACCGTGCCCGAGGCCGGCGCTCCGCAAGCCTGTGAGGATTTCCTCCCGGAACACTTCCGACAGGTTCAAGAGCGCCTTGGGTGGCAGCTCCTCGGTGCCGATCTCGACGAGAAAATCCGCGCTCATTGGGCAGCCTCCTGGTGCTTGGCGATGACATCGGCGGCAATGGCCGGATCGGCGAGGGGAAAGCCCAGCGCCAGTCGGGAATCAAAATAGGCCTGGGCTACCGCCCGGGCCAGGGTCCGCACCCGGAGAATGAAGCGCTGGCGCTCGGTCACCGAAATGGCGTGGCGGGCGTCGAGCAGGTTGAAGGCGTGGGAGGCCTTCATCACCATTTCGTAGGCGGGCAGGGGCAGGCCCCGGGCGATCAGGCGCTGGCTCTCCTGCTCGTACACCTCGAAGCTCTGGAACAGAAAATCGACGGGTGCCTCCTCGAAGTTGAAGCGCGACATCTCCACCTCGTTCTGGTGGAAGACATCCCCGTAGGTGACCTTGTTGCCCGCCGGGTCCAGGGTCCAGGTGAGATCGTAGATGCTGTCGACCCCCTGGAGGTACATGGCGATGCGCTCGAGGCCGTAGGTGATCTCGCCGGTGACGGGGAAGCATTCGATGCCACCCACCTGCTGGAAATAGGTGAACTGTGTCACCTCCATGCCGTTCAACCACACCTCCCAACCAAGCCCCCAGGCCCCGAGGGTGGGGGACTCCCAGTTGTCCTCCACAAAGCGGATATCGTGGATCGACGTATCGATGCCGAGCAGCCGCAGGGATTCCAGGTACAGATCCTGAATATTGTCGGGGGAGGGCTTCAACACCACCTGGAACTGGTAGTAATGCTGCAGGCGGTTGGGATTCTCGCCGTAGCGGCCATCCTTGGGGCGGCGACAGGGCTGAACGTAGGCGCTGTTCCAGTTCTCGGGCCCCACGGCGCGCAGAAAGGTACCCGGGTGAAAGGTGCCGGCGCCCACTTCCATATCCAGGGGTTGCAGAATCACGCAGCCCTGCTGTGCCCAGAACTGCTGAAGGGCGAGAATCAGCCCCTGAAACGTCGACACGTCCGGTGTTTGATCGGCCACGGTTGTCACCTGTTGAATGCAAAGGCGGCAATTATAGGGGGATAGGCACTTGAAGTCATGGCCGCCACCGGCGCCTGATGGCCAACAGCGGCGGGCCTTTGGGGTATCCTAGGGCGACCGGAAGGGAGACCCATGACCACATTCCTGCTGCGACTCTTCATCGCCTTGGCATCCCGCCTGCCCCTCGGCCTCGCCCGCCGGCTCGGTTGGCTGGTGGGGGAAATCGCCTGGCGCCTCGATAGCCGTGAAGCTGTCACCACCCGCATCAATCTGGCCCTGTGCTTTCCCGCCATGGGCGAGGACGAGCGCCTGCGCCTCGCCCGCCGCAGCCTGCAAAACTGGGGAATGACGGTGTTCGAGGTGCCGATCATCTGGCGCCTGGGGTCCCGGGCCCTGGAGCTGATCGGGGCTATCCATGGCGAAGACGCCGTTACCCGACAGCTGGCGACGCAGCGGGGAACCATCATGATCAGCCCCCATATTGGCAACTGGGAGCTGGCGGGCCTCTGGGCGTCAAGCCTTGGCCCCACCACCATCCTCTATCAGCCACCGCGCCAGCCCGGCGTCGAGGATATCATCCGCGCCGGTCGCGCCAAGGCCGGCGCCACCCTGGTGCCCACCAACCTGCGGGGTGTATCCGCCCTGATCAAGGCCCTCAAGAACCGCGAGATCACCGGCATCCTCCCCGACATGGAACCGGACCCGAGCGGCGGCATCTTCGCGCCCTTTTTTGGCGTGCCCGCCCTCACCATGACCCTGGTGCACAACCTCGTGCAGCGCTCCGGCGCCGGAGTGCTGCTCGCCTTCGCAAGACGCACGGCCCAAGGCTTTGACCTCGATATCCTCGAGCCGGACGCGGCCCTCTACGACCCCGACCCTCAAGTGGCCGTCGCTGCGCTCAATCGCCTGGTGGAACGCAGCGTGCTGATTGCGCCGGAGCAATACCAGTGGGAATATAAACGCTTCAAGCAGCGCCCCGAGGGCCAGCCCAGGCTCTACCCCAAGCGCTGACAGGGGCCGCCGCGCCCGCCCAGAGATCCGCCAACAGGAAAGAGGCGCCATGAAATACCACAGCATTCTCGACACCATCGGCAATACCCCCTGCATCCGCATCAATCGGCTGTTCCCCGCCAATATCGAGGTGTGGATGAAGGCCGAGCGCTTCAACCCCGGCGCCAGCATCAAGGACCGGATTGGCCTGTCCATGATCGAGGACGCCGAGCGCCGGGGCCTGATCGACAGGGACACGGTGATCATCGAACCCACCTCCGGCAACACCGGCATCGCCCTCGCCATGGTGTGCGCGGTGAAGGGCTACCGTCTGATCCTCACCATGCCCGAATCCATGTCCATCGAGCGGCGCAAATACATGGCGGCCCTGGGCGCCGAACTGGTGCTCACCCCCAGGGAACTCGGCATGGGGGGCTGCATCGAAAAGGCCCGCGCCCTGATCGCCGAGAACCCCAACAGCTGGATGCCCATGCAATTCAGCAACGCCGCCAACGTCCAGGTTCACCGCGACACCACCGCCGCCGAGATTCTCGCCGACTTCCCCGACGGCCTCGACTACCTGATTACCGGCGTGGGTACCGGTGGCCACATCACCGGCTGTGCCGAAGTGCTCAAGGCCCAGTTCCCGGGCCTTAAGGTATACGCCGTCGAGCCGGAAAAATCCCCGGTCATCAGCGGCGGGGAAAAGGGACTGCACCGCCTCCAGGGCATCGGCGCCGGCTTTATCCCCGAGGTGCTCAATACCGCCATCCTCGACGGCGCCATAAAGGTGAGCGAGGAAGACAGCTTCACCATGACCCGCCGCTGCGCCCGGGAGGAGGGCATCTTCGTCGGCATCTCCTCCGGCGCCAGCCTCGCCGCCGTCGATCGCAAACTGGACGAGATGCCCGCCGGTAGCAGGGTGCTGGTATTCAGCTACGACACGGGGGAGCGGTATTTGTCTATTGAGGATTTGTTTTGATGGCGAGGATTGAACGGGTCGGAGGCGCCAAGGGAATGCAATGCGGTGTGCTAGACTCCAGCGATGCAAGCGCTTCCCTGAGGCCGTAAACCGACGATGCGCATCGACGAGGAGCACAAAAAAGATATCGTTCGCCTGGCACATCAGGTGATGGGGGGCGATTGCCGTGTGCGAGTCTTTGGCTCAAGGCTTGATGACGCAGCCCGGGGCGGGGATCTCGACCTGATGGTGGAATGCCCTGACGCCGTTGATAACCCCGCCTTGCTTGCTGCCCAACTGTCGGCAAAAGTCTCCCGCCTGTTTCACGGCCGTAACGTGGATGTGCTGATAAGCGCCCCCAATCTCAGGCGTCTTCCCATACATGAGGTGGCGCTCAGGGAGGGTCAGTTGCTGTGACCGTCGATGATAGCCACCTCCCGTCCTTGTCCGTCGAGTGTTGAGAGAATAAATGAAAATAGTCATCTCGATATTTTGCTTGCCTCACGAAATTGACGGTTTTGAACATACCTCTCTCAAACTACATATCGCACTTGGTGTTTAATCTTACCGAGTATTTTCAATGGCTAAGAACATATATTTTGTCACTTCCGAGCGGATTGAAAAATTCTCCGGTAGCATGGTAAGGGCGAAACACATTATCGAATCCTTGATGACACTTGGGCATAAAGTCTCCCATGGCTATTTTATTGAAAAGCCCGATACCGATTTTCTTGATGAAATAAAATCGAAAAATAGCGAATTTAGCTGGGGGCGAGTCAATTGGCAGTCAGTCTTTAGCGCAGATGTTATTTGGCTTTCCCATTTCTGGTTGAATCACACTCTGATTGGAGCCTTGAGAATTCTCGATCAGGTAAAAAGACTAAATCCGAAAATAAGCGTAGTCGTGGATTTGTGCGACATGATGTTGGTTAACAATGCACACTTGTCGTCCAAAGAACGAGAGATAACAGCTTATCTTGAATCAATCTTGGTTCGCATGGCGGATTGTGTTGTCTATGTCTCTGTAGAGGAAGTTGAGAAGGCGCGGGTCTATTATGGGCTTGATCGGGAAAAGATGACCGTGATCAGCGTGCCTTTCAAATCAAGTGTTAGGAACATAGCAAGATCATTTTCTGAAAGACTCCCGCATATTTGTATGTCCGGATCTACGCATCCGCACAACATTGCGTCCTTTAGGTATGCGCTCAATAATGTTTGGCCGTTAATCGCAGAGAAAATTCCTGATAGTGAGCTACACATCATTGGCAAAAATACCAACCTTTTGAATTTTGACAGACTAAGTATCCCGGCTGCGTCAAGAGTCAAGTTCATCGGCGAAGTTGACGACTTGCTGGATTATGTTTCTCGATACAGAGTGCAACTTGCAACCACGGTCTCTGGTACAGGTGTCAAAACAAAGGTTTTAGATTCTCTGTCCTCAAAAACACCGGTGGTTGGTACGGCAAGGTGTAAGGATGGCCTGGAGAATGTACTAGCGGAAGTTGTCCTTGCTTCAAACAACAGTGGAGATATTGCTAAGTATTGTGAGAAACTGATCCTAGATGAGGAGTTTTGGTTTGGCATTTACCAGAAGATAGAATTGGCCATCTTTAAATACCAAGATGTATTAAGTGTCGATAACCAGTGTGAAGTCGCAATAAATTTAGCATTGGATAATGGCCGTAAAAACGGAAACAGAAAGGCGAAGTATCGAAATCACATTTTTTTGTTTTCTGTGGGTGAAATTCCTCACTTGTTAAAAATGTTCAACCTACTTTCTGACAATAAATTTGTAAAACGGCAAAATTTGGAGTCTCTCTCAGAAGCCATATCGATATTTGCTAGGGGCAGAGATGAACGTATTTATCCTCTTATCAACTCTTCCGCAAACTCAGATCAGTGTTTGATTGGATCGGTAGATTTTCAACGATCGATCAATGTTGCATATGACCATGTTGCAAAAGGATTGGATTCACTGTATTTAGACGAAATTCGCGATTTGCGTTTTGTGGCTCTGAACTCAAAATTAAACGAATCTCATACTGTATATTTTCTAACGTCCCATTTTCCGGGCAGTCACGTCATAATCCTCTTCATCCATCCTGCAAGGCAATGGTTGTCACTGATTTCAGAAGCTCGTTTTAAGAATGACCTTAGTCTTAGAAATATTGATCTATTTGTCGACGAGTACGTTCGTGTCGCAACTACTTATTTAGAGTTGCAGAGTATTAGGCCTGGAAGAGTATTGCTGGTCGACCTAGAGCAATTGCGTGATGACGAATATTTAGAGAAATTGATCAGGTTTGCTGACGCTAGTGTACTCAATAGAGCCGATCTGAAAGATATTGCCATAAATTATGCGAAGCAATTAGACGATACTGTAATTACCATGTTTTCCAATACTGAAGCGCTAGTGCTTTACGAAAAAATGTCAGTTATCGCAAGAAAAACAGATGCATTTATCTGAAAATTTTATACGTGGATTGTAAAGCAGTCCTCCTCGTTGCGTGCAGAAGAGGCGACATAGCATCCATTGGCTCTCTGGCCAAAGGCGATGAACATGATGGGTTGCTCGTAAGAGGGTATCCCTGTGCAAGTCCGGATGTTGAGAAGTTCCTTGTCATCGATATCAAGGTTCAGTGCGCAGCTGTCGTAGCCATGTAAGTGCAGCACAGTGATAAAGGACTGAGCGGTTAGTCCGCCGGATATAAAAACTTGTTTGCGCTCTGAATAATTCTCAAAACACCTCAAGTCTGTTGTTATCAGAGCGAGGTTAGGTATTTGATTTCGCCAACCGCGAGAGCCGTTTTGTGAAATCAATGCGCGATCTATAAGGCTTCCTTTAAAAAAATGGATACGATTTGGTTGACGATTACAAACTGATGGCGCTAGAGATATTGCCTGTTTTGCGTAATTGCCAAGCAATCCGTCATCTACTACGTGACTTGTAAAGTTCCTGACGGACCTTCTCTCGGATATCAAAGTGTTAATCAATGGCTCGGACAGTTTGAAGCTTCTATTCTGTGCAGTGACTCCTACGTTATTTTTCAATATTTTTTCGCCGAGCTTGTTAAAGCAATCCATTGCGGAAATTGCGCCTGAAATTTCTTTCTTTGTGCTTTGCTCATCAGCAAAAGACTGTTGAATAATTAGCCGGCTTTTAAGTTGTGAGCTAATTCCAAAATCTGATTTTGTCGCTTTCAAGCTTAAAGCCTTCTCAACTCTATGAACATCCATTCTAACGAGGGCCTTGAAATTTTTCTCAGGCAAATAAGAATACTGCTCGTTAGGCGACATTTTTTGGTAAAGACAGGCTGACCATCCCTTAAATAATTCTGTCTCGGTATTTTGGCAGTGCAGGTGTTCAAAAGAGCGTTTGCTAAGGTGCCTGGCCCGCTTTAACTCTCTTGATATGTCTTGATTTTGAATGGATAAAATTGACTGATAATTGACAGGATCTTCGTCAATGTCGAGGCAGTGGCTGGTAGCGTTGAAGAGTTCGTATAAACCTCTCCCCTTTTTGTTGTACTCAAGGAAGTAAGGGACCTTTGCTGCACATAGAAATGCAATTACTAAGTGCATCCTTGCTGAAATGAGATGATCCGCATGTCGACAAGCCGCTCTGATTTCAAAATAACTACTAGGGATTAGACATTCGGCTCTATTAGTCGCGTAAAACGTAGCTTGTAGATCGCGCGCAGCTTGTAAATCTCCCGCTACATCACGTAAGTCATGAGCGACGAAGTAGACGAAATTGTTTTCGTCATCAAGGATTTTCTTTGATAAGTTTCGTATGAAATCACTCGACGATTTGTGGTGATAATTGGCATTGAGAAAATATATCTTATAGCCATCATTTGAAATTTTTTGAATTCCCTTGACAGATGGTAGTTCTTTAAAGTGGTCTGGATCTTTAAGGGAAAATACCGTGTCGGTGGAAAATATTATGTTATGGTCAGGAAGGAATGCGCGTAGGCGTAAAAACGAATAAGGGTCCCGGGCGGCGATCTGGCATTCCTTTGGTATTTGATTCCATACGTCTATGACTGACTTATCTACATTGTCTCGAGAAGAAACGGAGACAAATTTGCATTTAAAGCCTTTGCTTGTGACTAGATTCGCCACGGTAGCAAAAAAAATCACGCTCTCAATTGAATAGGCTCCATCGAAGACATCCGCACCTATGATATAGGCATCGCTAGGGTCGCTAACAAAATGACCCTGTAAATAATTCTGTGTAACTGCTCATGCCGGTTGCTCACTGGTAATCGGCCAAGCGATCACCGAAGTCGATCATAAAGCGATTCAGGGCGGGCTTCCAGTTGCGGATCGGCATGGTCCA
>JAYELS010000052.1:0-1737 GCA_034717695.1 Pseudomonadota bacterium | reverse complement strand
GAAAGCATGCTTAAAATGCACCAGTCATCGTGCAAGAGTTGCCGGCGGGTGATTGATCCCGGCTACACGCGGAAAAAGCGATCAGACGCCAAGGCGCCCGTGATTGCGCCCGCAGAAACTGAGCCCCCTGAGGCCGAGACCACGGCGCCCCCCCAGAAACTGGTAGACGAGGTCATTGGCGCCCCGACCCCCATGGCCGCGCTTATCTCGGAGATGAGCGCCCAGCGGGACGTCGCGCTCAACATAGCCGCCGAGTACGACGGCGTGATTGCCGCCGCGAAGGGGATCGACTCCGAGCTGGCGGCCATCAGGCAGATACAGGAGCAGATGGCGGCCCACCGCCGCGCCCTGGCGGCCTTCATTGCCGCCGAGGGGGGCCCGAGTGATGACGACTAAGCCCCCAAGGCTCCGCACCTGCCCCAAGAAACGGGGCGGGTGCGGGCGGAAGAACCACCCGGGGGCGTTTTGTGACGCACCGTGGTGCCCCAACTTTGAAAAACTCTGCCTCACATGCGACTGCGGCAGCAAGTACAACAACCATAATCACGCCGTGAACGAAATCGCGGCGCGGGCGGCCTGGGAGGCGGCCCGCAAGGAAGGAAACATATGACCCAGCAACAACTCCCCCCCGTGCTATACATCCCGGCCGTCGTCAAGTCCTGCGCCGCCGTGGACGGCCGCAACGGCCCGCAGTGGCTAATCGAGGTGGACGTGGACTTCTCCAAGTATCCCCTCAAAATCTACCTCGAACAGGCGGACTACCCCGACCCCATCCAGCCCGGGCTCTACCCGCGCTGCGAGTTTCGGCGGCTCCGCCTCATCAGCCCCGACCGGGACGCCTCCATCGACTACAACTGGCGCTGGCGGCTGGCCTCGTTTGACGCCGAGACTCCCGAGACCCCCGAGGACGCCTGGGTCGGAGAGCCGTCAACCATAGACGGCTCGGCGGCGCCCCGCCCGGCCCCGGCCCCGATGCCCGCCCCCCAGCCCAGCCCGGCGCCGTCCGGTGAGATAACCAGCCGGGACGATCACCCCGCCAAGCGGGCCTCCATTGAGGGCCAGGCCGCCAACAAAATCCGGGCGCGGGTGCTGGAGGTCGCGGGCAGGCTGGTCGCGGCCGAGATGTCCTACACCTCCGACGTTGATAGCCAGAACTGGCATGACGTCGCCGAGGGCTGGTACAGGTCCCTGATGTCCATCCCGTCGTGGGGCGACGACCTCCACGGTGAGGGCAACGGGGAGTGAGTGGCCCCCTCGTGTCTAAGGCCCTGGCGGCGTCGCTGCCGGGGCCCCAGAAGCTAACCCTCGTCGCGCTGGCCTCCCACGCCGGCGATGACGGCACGCGCTGCTGGCCCGGCAAGGCCCTGCTGGCCGCGGAGGTTGGCCGGGACGTCCGCACCGTCCAGCGGCACCTCAAGCAGCTAATTGGCTGGGGGTTCATCACTTTAATTTCCGACACTCGGCGGGGCCGGGGCCGGCGGGACGAGTACCTCATTCACGTCGAAAAGGGAGACGCCAGTGTCTCCCTTCCCCAGAATAAAGGGAGACACCAGTGTCGTAAAAGGGAGACACCAGTGTCGCTAAAGGGAGACATCCCTGTCGCCACCTCCTTAACCGTAAGGAACCGTAATGAACCGTCAGGCCCGGCAACCCGAAAACGTCGGCCGAGACCGGCCTGGGAACCGCCCCCGTTTTGGCAGCCGTTGACCCGCCTCAACGAATACGTTCCGAAAAACT
>JAYELS010000051.1:0-1809 GCA_034717695.1 Pseudomonadota bacterium | reverse complement strand
AACCCGCCGTGTTGAGCCCCGCCGCCTTGTCCAGGGCATGCTGCAACAGCGCAACCCGCACCATCGCCTGGGTACCCGACATCAGCACGTCGGATCCCGTGGCGGTGTATTTGTCTTCGAGGGTGACTTGCCTCAGTTGCATCCACGACTCCAGAAACAGTGTTATCAATCCTGGTGCAACCATAGGGGACAGGCCCGGGGGACAGAATGGCTGACAACGACCCGGCTAGGCCTTACGTGACAAATTCACCCGGAGGGCGACACCCGCGGGGCTAGCCCGATGGCTCGCCGTTCGGGTTGTCCACCAGATGGGCATGCTCGGCCCGCCATTCGGTGGGCCTTTTGCCGGTCCAGCTCTTGAAGGCCCGGGAGAAGGTGCCGCGATCCGAAAACCCCAGCAGGGCGGCGATGTCCTCGATATTCATCTCGGTGTGCTTGAGATGGGTATAGGCCTGCTCCTCCCGCACCTGCTTGAGAATCTCGTAGAACGTGGTGTTCTCCTCGGTAAGGCGCCGCGCCAGGGTGCGCTCGGTCATGTGCATGCTCTGGGCGGTTTCCGCCCGGGATGGCTCACCGCCGGAGAGCTTCATGAGGAGAATATCCCGCACCCGGCGGGAGAAACGCCCCTGCACCCGGTCAGCGAGGTAACGGGACGCGAGCTCATCGAGAAGGGCACCCAGCTCCTCGTTGGCGCCGGGGATGGGGCGGTCCATCTCCGAGGGCAGAAACACCAGGGCGTTGACTTCCCGCTCGTAGTGGATCGGGCAGCGGAACAGCGCCTGGTATTCCTCCGGGGCGGCCGGCGCGGAGTGGGTAAAAAGGACTTCGACGGGATCGAGGGGATCGTGGACTATCCAGCGGCAGTATTCGAGGAATCCCGCCAGCACCGTATCGAACGCCTGGTATCGAGGCAGCTCGCCGCCGGTCTCCAGCTCGATCTCGAGCCGACAGTGATCGTCCTTTTCGACAAACCTCACCACCGCTGAATCCGACACCAGCTTGGCGAAGCGGGCAAAGCGGCGGGTGGCGGAGCGCAGGGAGTCGCTGCACAGCATGGCATGGCCCACCACATGGTAGCTGGACGGGCGAATGTGCTTTGCCACCTTCAGGCCAAAGTTCTGGTCTCCGGTGGCCTCTACCGCCGCCTTCCACAGCCGGGTGACCTGTTCCTGGCAGAAGCGGTAGCCGAAGTCCTCCAGGTGCCTGTAGTCCATGCCGATCCCCTCCATCAGGGAGCGGTAATCGACGCCGGACTCCGCCATGGCGTGTGCCATGGCAAGCACATAGCCGGACAGTGCGGTGCGGGTTCCCGGTGATGGCATGCTCTTTGTCATGATTATGGTCGTCGGCTACGGCATCAGCCCGGATTCTAGTCCAGGGGGGTGTCGTTGCAAACCTGTGCCAGGTGAGGCCTGTGCTGTCCCGTCCCCGCCGGACTCAGTCGGCGAGAAATGACGCGAGTGGCCCGCCAGAGAGGGGCCGCACTTCCCCGGAGGTGCGCACCAGGCGCATCCGGTGAATCCGCCAGCCGAGGCCAGGGGCATGACGCAATTCATCGTGGTAGGTACCGATGAAGATGTCGAGGGTGCCATCCGCACCGGCGTGCCAAGCCTGCAGGTAGCTGGTCATGGTGGCCTCTGACCCTGTAAATAATTCCGTGTAACTGCTCGTGCCGGTTGCTTACTGGTAATCGGCCAAGCGATCACCGAAGTCGATCATAAAGCGATTCAGGGCGGGCTTCCAGTTGCGGATCGGCATGGTCCATTTCTTCGCTGCCGACTGGATTGCCAAGTAAACCACCTTCATGGC
>JAYELS010000050.1:0-23783 GCA_034717695.1 Pseudomonadota bacterium | reverse complement strand
CGGCGGGGTCGGAGAGGTTGAACCAGTGCTGGAGAAAATAGATACGCAGCATTCGCTCAATCCCTACCGGTCGGCGGCCAGCACCCTGCGGGTTCGGATAGAAAGGCTCGATCGCTTCGGTGAGCTCTTTCCAGGGAATGATGGTCTCCATGTCCTCCAGAAACTGCTCCTTGCGGGTCTTCTTTCGGAATTTCTCAAAGCCATCGGTCAGGGATTGCTGCTTCATGTTTGGAAAACTTCGCTGTGGTCAACGTGATACCGTATTATCGCCGAGATCGTGAATAAATCAGAGATGCCCTAGATCATCTAGGGGATTCAACGTCATGGACGTATACCGGAAAGTCCGTCGCTTGCTCGTTCCGCTTTTTGCCTCGCTCTGCCTGCTCGCCGCCCTGCCCGCCCGGGCGCTGGAAATCAACGGGGTGGCGCCGTTCAGCGAACTGGGCGGCGAAATCTACCTCGCCGCCCTTCACCTGGATGCGAGAACCAGCGACGAAAACGCGCTGTTCGCCGACAACCGCGAGCGCAAGATGGAGGTGCGGTTTTCCGCCCCCATGTCCAAGCGCCGCTGGGTGACCAACTGGATGCAGAGCATCGCCATCAACAACAACCGCGACAGCCTGGTGGGCTCCGCGGAGGAGCTCTCCGAGATCCTCTCCGCCTTTGCCGACAACCTCGCCCCCGGCGACAGCGTCGAGATCCACTTCGTCCCGGGGGATGGCACCGCCATCCGCATCAACGGCACCACCCTCGCCAGCGGCAAGTCGGCGCAGATCTTCAACCTCTTCCTGTCCTCCTGGATCGGCGCGGTGCCACCCTCCAGCCACTTCAAGAACGCGCTGCTCGGCACCGCCAATTCCAACGCCGACCAGGGCCGCTTCAGCACCCTGGCCCCGTCCGCCGCCCGCATCGCCGCCGTCAAGGCCTGGGCCGCGGAGGAGGAAGTGGTCGAGGAGGAAGCGGTGGAGGAAACGCCGGCACCCGAGGTGGCCACCGAGGCAATCCCCGAGCCGCCCAAGCCCGAGAAGCCGGAGCCCGCCGTGGCGCCCCCCGCCGCCCCCCCGGCGGTGGCCGAGACACCGGCACCCGAGCCCGAACCAGAACCCGCTCCGGCCCCAGCTCCCGAGCCGGCGGCCGCGCCAGCGCCGGAACTGGCCGCCGACGACAACGAGGACGAGGTCGACCTGTCGGTGGAGGGGATCCTCGCCCAGCAGGAGTATGCGACGAGCCTGATCCGCAAGGTTTACGGCAACGTCCAGTATCCCGCCATCTCCGTCAAGCGCGGCCAGGAAGGGAGCGTGCGGGTGAGCCTGATGGTGGCCCGCAACGGCACCATCGCCGCCATCCGCATGCTGGATGAATCCAAGTACAGCGCCCTCAACAAGGAGGCTGTGCGCGCCATCGAGGCCGCCGCGCCCTTCAACCCGCTGCCCGGGTCGATCCGCGAGCCGCAGTTGGAGATCGTGGTACCGATCACCTTCAAGCTCGCCGGCTGAGCCGCCGCGACGCCCCGTCGGCCCAGGCCGGCGGGGTCAATCCTCCCCGCCCTCCTCCAGCGCTTTCAACTCCGCCAGAATCTCCGCCAGCTCCCGCAGCCCTTCCCGGGTGAACAACGCCGCGCCGCCCCGGTACTCCCGCTCGGCGATGGCGATGCAGCGGCGCTGCACCTCCGCCAGCGCCGGGTCGTGGTGAATGGGGAAGCCGGTGAACACATCCCAGTCCGCCTCCGAGGCGCGGCCCGCGATCACCAGTTCCAAAAGGGCGATGAGGTTGCGCCGTTCCAGGCGATACACCGGCGGCCCGAGGCGAATGAATACCCAGAGTGCCACCAGGATCACCGCGAAGGTCAGCAGCAGGGTCATCACAAAGCCCATGGCGGACTCCACAATACAGGGCCGCGGCGCATCCCGATCACAACAGGAACCACAGGATCACCGGAATCAGCAACAGCGACAGAAAAGTGGAGATCACCACACCGCTGGCCACCGCGCCGGGATCCCGGTCGTGCTTGAGGGCAAACAGATAGTTGAACACCGCCGAGGGCATCGCCGACTGGAGGATGAGGATCTTGGCGGCAAGCCCGCCGATGCCGAGGGCCGCCACCAGGCCGATGCTGACCACAAGGCCAAGGCCCGAGCGCGCCAGGGCGATCACCAATCCCGCCCGCCAGTTGCCCGCTGAGAGACGGGCGAGGGACACCCCGAGGGTGATCAGCATGAGGGGAATGGTGATGCCCGCCAGCAGCGTCACGGTACTGGCCAGGGCCGGCGGCAACTTCCAGCCGGTGGCGACCATCACCACCGCCGCCAGGGTGCCATACACCAGGGGCTGGCGGGTCAGCATGGCGAGGCGCCGGGGGATGCTGCCCTCCCGGCTCAACACCAGATCGCCGCTGGTGAACTGGATCAGGGACGTCACCACGAAGATCACCAGGGCGAGGGCGAGTCCCGGCTCGCCAAAGGCAAAAAGGCTCAAGGACAACCCCATGTTGCCCACGTTGGGCATCACCACCGGCAGCGCCAGCAGCGGATCCATCCTCAACAGCCGCAGCAGGGCGAGGGCCAGCACCAGGGTTCCCGCCAGCACCAGCACCGTGTACTTGGCCATCATGGTGAACTCGGCAAAGCCCATCGAACTGCTGTTGATGGTGGCGACGATCAGGCACGGCGCCCCGAGGGTGGTGATCAGACGGGTGACGAAGTCGGTGGCGTAGGCCGCGGGGCTCTTGCCCCAGCCGTAGCCGATGGCGATGCAGATCAGCACAGGGGCGATAACGTTGAACAGCACGGCAAACATGGACATCCTGGACGATAATATTAGGGCCGCCACCTTCCCGGCGGCAGCGGATTCCCCGCGTCGAGCGGTTTACAAAACACGCGGGGGAGAGGAACATTCACCCGTCGAGCCGATCCAACAGCGGTGGCTCCCACCGACAATAACGACACCCGCAATGGCGATGAAAGAACCGTCAGCAATTTGCGCCCATCATAGCAGCTCGCCCCCGAGGCGGGTGTTGTGCGCCCTGTGCCTCGGCCTGCTGCTCGCCAGCGGCGGCGTTCTCGCCGAGCCCGCCGCGAATCCCGGTCCCGACGGAGCTGGTTCCGACAGAGCCGAACCCGCCGCCGCGACAGCGCCCCCCGGGCCCCCGGAGGTCGATACCTCCACCGGAGCGGCGGACGAATCAGTGCGGGCCGGCGGGCTCGAGGTGGTGGACGAGATCGTCGAGGACGGCGGCCCCTCCGCCGACGACAGCGTCGATCTCGGCACCTCCGCCGAGGACCTGCTCGCCGCCTACCTCCAGCAAATCGACGCCCAGCAGACCCTGAACGGCAACTACGACAGCGGCGTCAGCGAATCCCTCGCCGGCATGGCCCGCCTGCTCGAGGCCAACGGCGACCACGACAATGCCCTTGCCGCCTACCAGCAGGCGATGCACATCCAGCGGGTCAACAACGGCATCTACAGCCTCAGCCAGGAACCCATGTTGCGGGGCATGATCAGCGCCTACCAGGCCCGCGCCGACATCGACAACGCCTCGCGCCACTATGAACAGCTCCACTGGCTGTACCTGAAAACCTACGGCGACAAGGACCCGCGCCTGCTGCCCCTGGTGGCGGAGATCAGCAACTGGCATCTCAACGCCTACAACCAGAACCCGAGCCGCAAGGGTCTGTACCACCTGGTGCGCTCCCACAAGCTGGTGGCGAGTGCCATTGAGCTGGTGAGCCACCAGTTCGGCGGCGGCACCCTCACCGTGCTGCCCCTGCTGCGCAACCTCGTCGTCACCAATTTCTACCTGGCGGACCACCAGCGCCGCTACCCGGTGGGCACCGAGGAGGGTTTCTCCTTCCGGGCCAACAGCGGCGCCCTGGCCGAACCCCTGAGTCAGGATGAGATCCTGGTGCTCAACAGCTACCACAACGGTCGCCGCGCCCACGAAAGCATCATCAACACCCTGATGAACAACCCCGACGCCAGCACCCTGGACAAGAGCCAGGCCATGGCGGAACTGGGCGACTGGTACCTGCTGTTCGGTCGCACCGCCTCCGCCCAGGGCGCCTACCGGGAAGCCTGGCGCATCGCCCAGGGAAGCCCCGACACCCAGCCCCGCCTCGACAGCTTGTTCGGCACCCCGCGCCTGATCTCACTCAGGCCCGCCACCGTCGTCCGCGACGGCCCGTCCGCCCCCGGCGATGCAACGCCCCTACGGGTAACACTCCGCATCAACAGCCGGGGCGAGGTGAAGCAGGCCGCGTTTGTCGACCTCGATCCCGAGCACCACCCGGAGCTTGCACAACGGGCGAACCGCGAGTTGAAACAACTGCGCTTCCGTCCCCGCATCGTCGACGGCACAATGGCCGCCAGCGAGGATGTCCCCTTCGCCCTGTCCATGCCGGGACAGCTCCCCGAACCGAGCCCGACGCCATGAACCTCCGCTCCCTGGCCCCTCTCCTGGCCGCCCTGCTGGCCCTGGCCGCCTGCCAGACACAGCAGCAGTCCTCCCAGCAGTCGCAATCTCAATCCCAGTCCAGCAGCCAGTCCGCCAGCAGCCCGTCGAGCCAGCAATCCTCCGCCGACAGCAGCGCCAGTTCCAGCCCGAGCGCAACCCAGGGTAACGAAAGCCGTCCCGCGAGCACTGCCCCCGGCGGGGCCGAAGAGCCCCAGGCATCATCCGCCGCAACCTCCCCCGAACCCGGCCAACCCGGCGAAGGCAGTGACAGCGATACCGCCGCCAGCACCGCCCCCGGGGGGGCCGAAGAACCCCAGGCGTCATCCGCCGCAACCTCCCCCGAACCCGGCCAACCCGGCGAAGCCAGTGACGGCCCCCGTAGGGCCGAAGAGCCGCAGGCGTCATCGGCCGGAACCCACCACGAAACCACCGGCCAGGGCGGCGCCATGACCGACGGCGAGCGCATCGACGCCCTCGACGGCCAACTCGACGCCTCCCTCGCCGTGTTCGACGGCATGATCCTCGGCGAGCGGGCGGCAGCCGCCGCCATGGCCGACCGCGACCCCGGCGCCATGGCGGGGAGCGGCGGCACCGACCCCAACGGCGCCGAAGGCGACAGCGAAGGTAACGGCGACGGCGCGGGCGGCGCCGGTGGCCCCTTGTTCGAGGAAGGCGACCTCACCGAAGCCGGGGCCCTTGGCGGCCTCGGTGGCTCGGGCGATGAAACCGGCGAAGGCGACGACGGCAGCGGCGAACAGCAGGACACCGTGGCCGCCATGCCGAGCGGCAACTCGGGCCTGCCCGGCCGCGGCAAGGGGGACGGCACCGTGCCCCCCGACCTGGTGGACGGCAGCGACGACGACATCGTCGCCCGCCAGATCCGCGAGGCCGCCATGGCCGAGAAGGACCCCGCCCTCAGGGAAAAACTCTGGGACGAATACCGCAAATACAAGAAAGGCAGCTGACCTCCATGGCCAATGCAGTGCTCGCCAGACTCCCCCCGCTCCTGATCCTGCTCATGCTCGCCGCCCTCGCCGGCTGCGGCACCACCGAGGTCAAATCCACCACCTTCACGCCCCTGGCGCAGGAAACGGCGGCGATCCCCGAGAGCCAGCTCCTCGACGTCGGGGTCATCCCCTTCGACCCGGGTATCGACGAGGCCGGCGACGACGAGATGGTGCGCCCCGAGGTGCGCAACGCCGAATCCCGCTACCTCGCCAGCCAGCTGGTGGCGACCCTCGCCAACAGCGGCGCCTGGGGCCCGGTGCGGGTCATCCCCGAGGCGGCCACGGTGGTGGACCTCTACGTGGAGGGCACCATCCTCCACTCCGACGGGGAGCGCCTTGAGCTGGCGATCCGCGCCCGGGACAGCAGCGGCCGGCAATGGCTCGACAAGACCTACGAGGAAGTGGCCAGCGTCTACGCCTACGACCCGCGCCGCAGCCAGGCCCGGGACCCGTTCCAGGGCCTCTTCAACCGCATTGCGAACGACCTCCTCCAGGCCCGCAACGGCCTGCCGGCGGGCCGCGCCGAGGAACTTCGCACCCTCTCCGAACTGCGCTTTGCCCGGGATTTTGCCCCCGACGCCTACGCCGAGCACATCCGCGAGAACCGCAAGGGGGAGCTGGAGATCATCCGCCTGCCCGCCGAAAACGACCCCATCATGGCCCGCGTCCAGCGCATCCGCGAGCGGGACTACCTGTTCGTCGACACCCTCCAGGAGCACTACGACAGCTTCCAGCGGCGCATGGACGAGCCCTACCAGAACTGGCGCTCGGAGAGCTACCAGGAGGTGATCGCCGCCCGCAAGCTCAAGCGCCAGTCCACCGCCCGCATGGTGGGGGGCATCGCCGCCGTGGCCGGGGGCATCCTTGCCGCCGGGTCCGGGGACGGCTCCGCCCAGGTGGGAGGCCTGATGGCGGCGGGGGCCGGGGGCATGCTGATCAAGAGCGCCCTGGAGAAGCGCCAGGAAGCCCAGATGCACGTCGAGGCCCTGGCGGAGCTGGGGGAATCCCTGGAAGTGGCCATCGAGCCCCAGGTGATCGAACTGGAGGACCGCACCATCACCCTCACCGGCAACGCCCAGGCCCAGTACGCCCAGTGGCGGGAAATTCTCAAGCAGATCTACGCCGCCGAGCGCGGAATCCAGTAGCCTATGGAGCGCCCAGCGCCGGCGACAACGACGGCGCGGGCCGAGCATTGCAGCGACGTACCGAGCCGAGTCCATGGTTGAACCCCGCGACAAGATCCAGCCCGCCACCATCGACCTCACCCGACCCCCGGGAATCGAGCCCCGCCCCGCCGCGCCCGTCGCCAGAGCCCCGGGGCGATGGTGGCTGCCGGTGGCGGGCCTCGCCGTGGCCCTGGCCCTCGGCGTGCTGTTCCTCGCCCCGGAGCTGATCGTGCCGGAGCGGCCGGCAACAGCCGCCGCCCCACCACCGCCCGCCGCCGGCCAGCCCGCCCCGGCGCCCTACAGCGAGGCGGAGCTGGCGGAGGCCCGCCGGGCGGCCCAGGACATCCTCGCCAGGCTCCTCCCCGCCCGCAAGGCCCTGGAGGATCGCCAGGTATCCCTGTGGGGGGCCGAGGCCTTCGCCGCCGCCCTCGCCCTCGCCGAGGAGGGGGATCAGCTCTACCGCCAGCGGGAGTTCCCTCCCGCCCTCGCCCGCTACCAACAGGCCCTCGATGCCCTTGAGGCCCTCGACGCCGAGCTGCCGGGGGTGATCGCCACCCTCATCGCCGAGGGCACCCAGGCCCTCGGCGACGGGGATGAGCAGCGGGCGCTGGCGGCCTTCGAGCGGGTCAAGGCCATCGACCCCGGCAATGGCGAGGCGGACAGCGGCATCGCCCGGGCACGCCTGCTGCCAAAGACCCGCCCCCTGATGGCAAAGGCCCTGGACGCCCTGGCGGCGGAGGACCTGGCCGGCGCCGCCGCCCTCCTCGACCAGATCATCGCCCTCGACCCGGGCCACCGGGAAGCCCGGGACGCCCTCGCCACCGTCCGCGCCCGCCAGGCCGACCAGCGCTTTACCGCCGCCATGAGCGAGGGTCTCGCCGCCTTCCAGGCCGGTGACCTCGACGGCGCCGCCAGGGCCTTCGAGGGCGCCCTCGCCGCCAAACCCGGCCACCCCGACGCCCTCGCCGGCCGCGACCGGGCCCGCCGCCAGGGCGAGGCCAACCGCCTCGCCGCCCAGCTGGCGGACGCCGCCCGCCTGGAGGCGGAGGAGTCATGGCAGGGGGCGGCGGAGCTCTACGGCGCGGTGCGGGCCAGGGACGACAGCCTGGTGGCCGCCCGGGTGGGGGAACTGCGCAGCCGCGCCCGGGCCGAGCTGGACAGGGGCATCGCCGCCATCCTCGCCGACCCGCTGCGGCTGTCGTCCCCCGCCGTGTTCCGCCAGGGCCAGCAGCTGCTGGCGGACGCCCGGGCCATTGCCGAGCCCGGCCCCCGCCTGCGGGGCCAGGTCGAGGCCCTGGCCCGGGCCCTCGACGCCTCCCAGGTGCCGGTCACCGTGCGCCTGCAGTCCGACAACGCCACCCGGGTGACCCTGCTGCGGGTGGCGGAACTCGGCACTTTCACCCGCAAGGAGATCGACCTCAAACCCGGCAGCTACGTGGCCATCGGCAGCCGCGAAGGCTACCGGGACGTGCGGGTGGAGTTCCGGGTGGGGGACGGCTCCCCCACCGCCATCAACATCCAGTGCAAGGACCCGGTGTGATGTCCGACAGGCGATCCCCAAGCCCATCCACCCCCGCCGACGGCGCCATCACCCCCATCGCCTTCAAGCCCGTGGGGGAGAGCCGGCGCCACCCCCGCCGCGCCCTGCCGGTGGCGGCCATCGCCATCGGGGCGGTGCTGATCCTGTGCCTGGCGGGCCTCTGGTTCGTGCTCGGCGCCCGCTCCCTGGCGGTTAACGTCACTCCGGCGGAGGCCCGGGTCGAACTGGAGGGCGGCCTCGCCATTGCCCTCGCGGACCACTACCTGCTGCGCCCCGGGCAGTACCGGCTGCGGGTCAGCGCCCCCGGCCATGTGGATCACCAGCAGACCATCGACATCGCCGACGACCTGCGCCTCGACATCGCCCTCGACAGGCAGCCCGGCCAGCTGGCCATCACCACCGACCCGCCCGGCGCCCGGGTGGTGCTCGCCAACCAGGACCGGGGTACCACCCCCCTCACCCTCGCCGAGCTGCCCGCCGGCCGCTACCCCCTGCGCCTCACCCACCCCCGGGCCAAGCCCTGGCAGGGGGAGGTGGAAATCCAGGGCATGGCCATTACCGACCAGCTCGCCATCGCGCTGCAACCGGCCTGGGGGCTGGTGGCGCTGACCTCGGTCCCTGCCGGCGCCGAGGTCAGCGTCGGCGGCAACCCGGTGGGTACCACCCCGGTCACCGTCCAGGTGCTGGAGAGCGGTGAGCCGGTGGCGGTGAAGCTCGCCGGCCACAAGCGCTGGGAGCGGGTACTGCGGGGCAAGGTGGGGGAGACCCTCACCCACGAGCCCATCGTCCTCGCCCCCGCCGACGGCCTCGCCACCGTCACCAGCACCCCGGCGGGGGCCACCGTCACCGTCAATGGCGACTACCGGGGCCGCACCCCCCTCGAACTGGAACTACCCCCCGGCAAGGCCCAGCGCATCGCCCTGTTCCTCGACGGCTACCACACCGAGGAGCGCAGCCTGACCCTGGCCTCCGGGGAGGAACAGCAACTGGCGGTGGCCATGCGGGCCAACAGCGGGGTGATCACCCTGAGCGCCAGCCCCGCCGGCGCCCGCATCTTCGTGGACGGCCAGCCCCGGGAGGCGGGGCCCCTCACCCTGCCCGCCCGCCCCCACCGTATCGAGGCGCGCCTCGCCGGCCACGTCAGCGAGAGCCGCACCCTCACCCCCAAGCCGGGCGCCGAGCAGAAGGTCCACTTCGACCTGCGCCCCGAGGCCGCCAGGGAGCCCCCCGGGCCCGCGGCCCAGATCACCAGCGGCGCCGGCCAGCGGCTCAGGCTGTTCCGCCCCGAGGCCACCTTCACCCTCGGCTCGTCGCGGCGCGAGCAGGGCCGCCGGGCCAACGAGGTCCAGCGCCTCGTCAGCCTCACCAAGCCCTTCTACCTGGCGGAGACCCCGGTCACCAACGCCGAGTACAAGAAATTCCAGGTGACCCACTCCTCCAGCCATTTCAACCGCAACACCCTGGACCTGCCCGACCAGCCGGTGGTGCGGGTCAGCTGGCAGGACGCGGCGCGCTACTGCAACTGGCTGAGCGAGCGAGATGGACTTGCGCCCTTCTACAGCGACAAGGGCGGCAGGATCGTCGGCGTCAACGCCGATGCCAGCGGCTATCGCCTGCCCACCGAGGCGGAATGGGAATGGGCGGCCCGCCACGACGGCGGCACCATGAAGCGCTTCCCCTGGGGGGATGCCTTCCCGCCCCCCGCCAACGCCGGCAACTACGCCGACCAGAGCGCCGCCAATGTCCTCGGCCGGGTGCTGGCGGGCTACCGGGACGGGCAAGTGGTCTCCGCCCCGGTGCGCCAGTTCCCACCCAACCCCCGGGGGCTTTACGGCCTCGGCCACAATGTGGCGGAATGGGTCCATGATTACTACGGCATTGAACCGACCCTGGGCACCCAGCCCCTGGTGGACCCCCAGGGCCCCGCCAAGGGAGAGTTTCGGGTGATCCGCGGAGCCAGCTGGCGCCACGGCTCGATCACCGAGCTGCGCCTGTCGTTCCGCGATTACGGCAGCGACGGCCGCGACGATCTGGGCTTTCGCATCGCCCGCTACGCCCAATGAATAGCGAGGCAACCACCGCCATGACACCCGAGCCCACCCCACCGCGACGCAGCCCCCGGCCGATGCCGCGCCGGCTCGCCTCACTGCTGCTCGCCGCACTGCTCCTGGCCAACGCCGCCCTGGGCCAGGAACCCCAGCCGGTTGATCCCAGCGCCCGTGAAGAGCCCCGAGCGCGGGATGCCGGTGCGGAGGCGCCCGATAGCGACAAACCCGCGGCCAAGGCCTCCCGGCCCAGCGAAGTGTTCAAGCCATCCGAGGAGATTTCCGAGGATCTGTCCGTCCCCTTTCCCGTGGATATCTGACCATGCGCGCCAAGCAACACCACGAATTCCTCTTCCAGCTGTTCGCCCTGCTGCTCTCGGTGATCCTGGTGCACGGCATCTACGTCACCCTGATCCGCCCCAACGCCAGCGCCCAGCTGGAGGCGGAGCTGGCCCGCCAGGCCTCCGGCGAGGCCTACGTGCCCCAGCGCTCCCTGTACATCCTCCTCAAGGACTACGAGCAGGAGGCCTGCTTCATCCTCATGCTGTGGGCCTCCGCCATCATGGCCTACAAGGCGCGCCGCACCCTGGCGGAACGGCGCCTGCTGCAGTCGCCCCTGCTGCAGGTGGCGGATGGCACCCGCATCCTCCCCGAGGACGCCCGCCAGCTCACCCGCCCGATCCAGGCTCTGCCCGCCGAGCAGCAGGAATTCCTCCTGCCCCGCGCCCTCCTCGCCGCCCTCCACCGCTTCAGCGCCACCCGCAGCATCCAGGATGTGTCGGCGGCGGTGGGCGAGGTGTGCGAGACCGAGAACGACCGCCTCGACTCGGAGCTGTCCATGGTGCGCTACATCACCTGGGCGGTGCCCTCCATCGGCTTCATCGGCACGGTGCGGGGCATCGGCGACGCCCTGAGCCAGGCCCACCGCGCGGTGCAGGGGGACATCGCCGGGGTCACCGAAAGCCTCGGGGTCGCCTTCAACTCCACCTTCATCGCCCTGGTGATCAGCATCGTGCTGATGTTCCTGCTCCACCAGCTGCAACTCACCCAGGAACGGCTGGTGCTCGACACCCACCGCTACTGCGACCGCAACCTGCTGCGCCACCTCAAGACCAGCGAGGATTCCCCGTGACCGAACCCGCCCCGCCCCCCGCCATCATCGAACTGGTGGACAGCGAAATCCTCGCCCGCGGCGCCAGCGGTGAGTTGCTGCGCGCCCCGGGCTTCGCCCTCCTCGAAAGCAAGGGCATCGCCACCGGCGACGACGCCTTTCGCCAGGCCTGGCTGTTCCCCCAGCGCAGCTACAACCAGTTCTGGCACCAGCTGAACCTGGCCCCCCTGCCCGCCGGCAACCAGTACGCCCGCCATTTCGCCGACCTGGCCTACGCCCAGCTCCACCACCTGCACCGCGCCCTCGGCGCCCCGGGGGAAGTGCTGTTCGCCATTCCCGGCAGTTTCAGCCGCGACCAGCTGGCGATCCTCCTCGGCCTCGCCAACGCCCTGCCGGTGAAAACCCTGGGGCTGGTGGACGCCGCCGTGGCCGCCGCCAGCGGCATCGGCGACTACCGGGGCGAACTGCTGCACCTGGACATCCAGCTCCACCAGGCGGTGATCACCCGCCTCCGGGCCGGGGACACCATCAGCCGCGAATCCGTCGAAATCCTCGCCGACGCCGGCCTCAAGCATTTCCACGGCGGCTGGGCCCAGTACATCGCCAACCTGTTCATCCGCGAATACCGCTACGACCCCCTGCACACCGCCGAGGGGGAGCAGCAACTCTTCACCAAGCTCCCCGGCTGGCTCGACCAGCTCGCCAGCCGCCCCGAGACCACCGTCGAACTGGACACCCCCCGGGGCGCCTTCCGCCTCAGCCTGCAGCGCAGCGGCCTGGTGGAGAGCAGCCTGCCCCGCATCAGCCGGCTGCGCGACCTGCTGCTGCGCCAGGGCAGCGACGGGCCGCTGCTGGCCAGCTACCGACTCGGCAAACTGCCGGGGGTGGCCGGCCACCTGAACGCCCGGGTGTTGCCGGAAGGCCAGGTGATCGGCGCCTGCCGGGCGCTGGCGGAGGGCCTGGTGGCCGGCACCGAGAGCGTCGACTTCATCACCCACCTGCCGAGGATGGCGAGCCCGGGGCCGGCCGCCGCCGCGGAGGGCAAGCCCCGCCCGAGGCCGCCCACCCACGTCCTCCACCAGCATCGCGCCTGGCCCATCGGCAGCGGGCTTGGCATCGAGATCGACGCCGGCGGGCCGCGCCTTGGCCGCGACCCCGACGCCCCCCTGCGCATCGCCTCCGACGGCGCCACCGCGCGGCTGGTGAACCAGGGCTACGACATCATCGTGGAGGGCAACCGGGACAACCTCCGCCCCGGCGACCTGATCCGCGTCGCCGGCCACGAACTGCGCCTGATCGAGGTCGCCCCAGACAGCTGAAATGGCCAGACGCAAGCGGGGCGCCACGCCCTTCAACCTGTCGTTCCTCGACATCATGGCCTGCGGCTTCGGCGCCGTGACCCTGCTGTTTTTGATTCTCAAGCACGACCCGGACCCCAGCGCTGACCCCGAACTGCGCGCCGAGGTCACCCTGCTCGAAGAGGAAATCCGCGACGGCGAGGCCAACAAGGCCGAACTGCTCAATAGCCTCAAGCGCCTCGACCAGCAGATCGTCGAGGCCCGGGGCCTGTCGGACCGGGTGCTCAAGCAGATCGAGGAAAAACGCGAGGAGCGCAGCATCCAGGCCGACCCGGAGGACGAAATCGCCCTGCTGCGCCGCCAGGTGGAAGAACTGGAGCGGGAGACCGCGGAACTCCGCGACCAGGGCCGCGACAAGGACCTGCGCCAGTTCGCCGGAGACGGCGACCGCCAGTACCTGACGGGTCTGAAGCTCGGCGGGCGGCGCATTCTCATTCTGGTGGACGCCTCCGCCAGCATGCTCGCCGAGGATATTGTCAACGTCATCCGCCGCCGCAACATGGACGACGCCGCCAAGCGCCGCTCCCCCAAGTGGCAGCGGGCGATCCGCACCGCGGAGTGGCTGCTGGCGCAAATCCCTCCCCAGAGTCAGTTCCAGTTGCTGGTATTCAACACCGAGGCCCGTGCCGCCATCGCCGGCAGCGACGGCAAGTGGCAGGACACCGGCGACGGCACCCCCCTGAACGAGGCCATCGCCGGCCTCAAGGCGGCGGTGCCGGCGGGCGGCACCAGCCTGATCAACGCCTTTGCCGCCATCAACGGCTTTGCGGAGAAGCCAGACAATATCTTTCTGATCACCGACGGCCTGCCAACCCAGGGACGCACCGCCCCCCGCAAGAACACGGTAACCGCGCGGGAACGCAACGACCTGTTCAACGAGGCGGTGCGCACCCTGCCCCGGGCGCCGGTCAATGTGATCCTCTTCCCCATGGAAGGGGACCCGGCGGCGGCCGCCCTCTTCTGGCAGCTGGGGCTCGCCTCCGGCGGGTCATTCCTCAGCCCCTCCATCGACTGGCCCTGAGGCAATCCCATGAGACGACGCCAGCGCGCCCTGCCGGAAGTGAGCCTCTCCTTTCTCGACGTCATCAGCTGCGGCTTTGGCGCCATCGTGCTGCTGATGCTGATCGCCAAGACCACGGTGCCGGGCGCCTTCGAAGCGGCGGAGGACCTCGGCGGCACCCTCAAGGACCTGCAGGAACAGCTTTTCGAGATTCGCGGCGAGGCGACGGTGCTCAACCGCGAGCTGGTCAGCAAGGAGGAACAGCTCTCCGAGCACCGGGCGCGCATCGCCCGCCTCCAGGCCCAGCTGGCGAGCCTCGACCGCCAACGGGACGCGGTGGCCCAGGTGGACACCACCGAGCGGGATGAACTCACCCTCGCCCTCCAGGTGCTCACCGAGGAGATGCAACGCCTGCTCGGCCAGAACTTCCGCGCCAGCACCGACCTGGTGGGGGGCATCCCGGTGGACAGCGAGTACATCGTCTTCATCATCGACACCTCCGGCAGCATGGTGAACTACGCCTGGCCCAAGGTGCGCCAGGAGATGATCAACATCCTCGACATCTACCCCCAGGTGAAGGGCATCCAGATCATGAACGACATGGGGGACTACATGTTCTCCAACTACCGGGGCAAGTGGATCCCCGACACCCCGGGGCGGCGCAAGGTAATCCTCCAGCGCCTCAACACCTGGACCCCGTTCAGCAACTCCAGCCCCGTGGAGGGCATCCAGGCGGCGATCCGCAATTTCTACGACCCGCAAAAAAAGATCAGCCTGTACGTGTTCGGCGACGACTTCACCGGCCGCTCCATCCGCGAGGTGACCCAGACGGTGGACCGCCTCAACCGCGAACGGCGCAGCGGCGAGCGCCTGGTGCGCATCCACACCATCGGCTTTCCCGTGCACTTTCTCGCCCCGGGCGGCAACATCCAGACCGCCACCCGTTTTGCTGCACTGATGCGGGAATTGAGCTACCGTAACGGAGGGACCTTCGTCGGCCTCAACAGCCTGCGCTAGCCTGACCGCGGTGGCGGCCGATGACGCTCCGCTCTTCGGCCCTACGGGGCCTGTAGGGCGGAAAAGGCGCAGCCGTCATCCGCCGAGAGCCGAGCCCCGAGGCCATGCGGCCGATGACGCTCCGCTCTTCGACCCTACAGGGCGGTAGGACGGAAAAGGCGCAGCCGTCATCCGCCGAAAGCCGAGCCCCGAGGCCGGGCCGCCGATGACGCTCCGCTCTTCGGCCCTACAGGGCCGTAGGGCGGAAAAGGCGCAGCCGTCATCCGCCGAAAGCCGAGCCCCGAGGCCAGGCGGCCGATGACGCTTCGGTCTTCGGCCCTGCGGGGCCTTTACAAAGCCCAACAAGCGCCTGTACACCGGCGCCGGTGCAACCATAATCAAACGGACGAATCGCCCTGAAATGACGAGGCAAGCAGTGATCAAACGTCTGAGAACATTCGCCACCCTGGCCCTGATGCTGGCCGCCGGCTGCGCCACCAACGTCACCGTGAAGGGGGACTTTCCCCCGCCCCTGAGCCGCCCCCTGCCCCTCCACGGCGGCCTGGTGCTCGACGACAAATTCCAAAGCCACGTCTACCAGGACGAGCAGAACCGCAAGCTCACCTTCGCCATCGGCGCGGCCCAGACCGCCATGCTGCGCAGCCTCGGCGGCGGCCTGTTCACCCGCACCAGCGAACTCGGCAGCCTCGACAAGGCCAGCGGCCAGGACCTGATCCTGGTGCCCTCGGTGGAGGAGATCCAGGTGGCGATGCCCTTCGAGACCCAGCTCAAGGTGTTCGAGGTGTGGCTCAAGTACAACATCGCCGTGTACGACGGCAAGGGCGAACCGGTGGCCGACTGGATCATGACCGCCTACGGCAAGACCCCGAGCCGTTTCCTGTCCTCCGACGAGGAGGCCCTCAACCAGGCCGCCGTCGTCGCCCTGCGGGATGCCGGGGCAAGGCTGCTGCTCGAATTCCCCCGGGTGCCCGAGGTACAGGCCTGGCTGCAGGCGAGCCGAACAGTGGGAGCCGCCCCATGAAGCACGCCCTGATCGCCGCGGCCCTCGCCCTGCTGCTCGCCGCCTGCACCACCACCACCGTCAACGAGCACCGCGAGGTGGCGACCAACCTCAAGCTCGGCAGCGCGGAAAAAATCGTCGTTCTCGGCCGCCGCCACGCCGGGCACTACGAGACGGAGCCGGACTTCATCCGCTGCATCGGCGACAAGCTGAACGGCGTGCCCAACGTCGAGGTGCTCGACGAAAAGGCCTTTATCGACAGCGTCTACCCCTGGTTCGAACCCCGCACCGCACCCCTCAAGCTCGCCCGCCTCGAATACCTGCTGCGGGAGCCCCTGCTCGCCAGCCGCATCCAGCAACTGGGCGTGCGCTACATGATCTGGGTGGACGGCAACACCGAGACCACCGAGTCCTCCGGCAGCGTCAGCTGCGCCGTCGCCCCCGGTGCCGGCGGCTGCTTCGGCTTCGCCACCTGGGACAAGGTCTCGAATTACGAAGCGGTGATCTGGGACGTGGACGACTTCAGCGACAAGGGCCGGGTGCGGGTGGACGCCGAGGGCTCCTCCTACCTGCTCGCCATCGGCGCCCCCATCCCCTTTATCGCCCGGGTGCAGGGGGAAGCCTGCGAGGGCATCGGCAACCAGCTGCGCACCTCTTCACCCCCGACGGCGCCGCCCAGGCACCCACGCCATGACCGCCCCCGTCCGCACCCTCCGCCACGCCCTGATCCTGCTGGCCCTGCTGTGGGCCGGGGCAGCGAATGCCCTGTTGATGATGTCCGAGGCCAAGGAGCAGGAAATCGGCAAGACCCTGTACGACCAGATCACCGCCGAGATGCCCATCTACCCCGACCAAAAGGTCACGGATTACGTCAACACCCTGGGCCAGAAGCTGGTGGCCCACTCCGACAAGCCGGAGGGCAAGTTCACCTTCACGGTGATCGACAACGGCGACATCAACGCTTTCGCCACCCCCGGGGGCTACATCTACATCCACCGGGGGCTGCTCGCCTACCTGCGCTCCGAGGCGCAGCTGGCGGCGGTGCTGGCCCACGAGATCGCCCACGTCACCGCCCGCCACTCCGCCCGCCAGCAGCGGGCGCAGACGGGCTCCAACGTGGCCGCGGGCCTGCTGGCCATCCTCAGCCGCAGCGGCGAGGTGGGCGAGGCCACCGCCCTCTGGGGCGCCGCCACGGTGCGGGGCTACGGCCGCGAGATGGAGCTGGAGGCCGACGGCTTGGGCGCCCAGACCATGGCCCGGGCCGGCTACGACCGCAACGCCATCATCGAGGTGCTGGGGATGCTCAAGGACCACGAGCGCTTCGAGAAACAGCGCGCCCGGGAAGCGGGCCGCGAACCCCAGACCTACCATGGCCTCTTCGCCACCCACCCCCGCAACGACCGGCGCCTGGCGGAAATCGTCGCCAGTGGCGCCACCCAGAGCGGCGGCGAACGGGGCGAGATCCCCTTCCGCATCGCCACCGATGGCCTGGTGTGGGGCAGGAATACCCAATCCACGCCGGAGCGGGAAAACCGCTACATCGACCGCGACCGCGCCTTCCGCATCGACCACCCGCCGGGCTGGACCCTGAGCCGCACCGCCAGCGGCCTCACCGCCACCGCGCCCGGGACCGGCGACGGCTTCACCCTCGAAATACTGCCCCGCACGGTGAAGCCCCCGGAGCACTACATCAAGAACAACCTCGGCATCGGCTTCATCAAGAAATCCCAGGCCTTCGTCCAGGCGGGCCTGCCCGCCCACACCGGCATGGTGGCGGGGAACGGCGGCCCCGACCAGCGCATCGCGGTGATTTACTACGGCCGCGCCGCCTTCGTCTTTCGGGGCAATATCGCAGCGGGCGGCGACAACGCCCGCCGCAACGACGAACTCTTCGCCATCATCCGCAGCTTCGCCCCCCTGCCCGAAGCGCGCTTTGCCGGCATGGAACCCCAGCGCATCAAATACGTGAAGGCCGCCAACAACGCCACCTTCGCCCAGCTCGCGGCGTACCTGAAACTTGGCCCCCACGGCGAGCAGGAGCTGCGCCTGATCAACGGCTACTACCCCCGGGGGGAGCCGCAAAACGGCGAGTGGATCAAGATCATTCGCTAGTTTCGTGGGTGCGATGCCGGGCACAGGGCCTTCGGCGCGGCGGACCCCAACCTTGAGCCACCCTCCCCGATCCCCCATAATGGCCGGCCATACTGACCCCAGGACCCCGACATGACTGTCAAACACAACGCCGTCGTCTCCATTCACTACACGGTCCGCGACGAGGACGGCGTTCAGCTCGACACCTCCGCGGGCGGCGATCCGTTGACCTACCTCCACGGCGCCCACAACATCATCCCCGGCCTCGAATCCGCCCTCGAGGGCAAGCAGGTGGGCGACAGCCTGCAGGTGAGCATCGTCCCCGAGGAAGCCTACGGCGAGCACCTCGACCACCTGGTGGAATCCGTGCCCATGGACGCCTTCGGCGGCCAGCCCCTGGAAGTGGGCATGCGCTTCGAAGCCCAGACCGAGCAGGGCCCCATCTCCGTGGTGATCACCGACATCAGCGGCGACCTGGTCACCGTCGACGGCAACCATCCCCTGGCGGGCAAGTCCCTCAGCTTCGATGTCACCATCGACAGCATCCGCGACGCCAGCGATGAAGAAATCGCCCACGGCCACGCCCACGGCGCCGGCGGCCACCACCACTGATCCCCGCCCCATGGCCCGGCAGCGACACTACTGGCTGTTCAAATCCGAACCCGCCGAATTCGGTATCGCTGACCTGGCCGGGGCACCCGGTGGCACCGCCCGCTGGGACGGCATCCGCAACTACCAGGCCCGCAACCACCTGCGGGACGGCGTCGCCCCCGGCGACGGTGTGCTGATCTACCACTCCAGCTGCAAGGTGCCGGGCGTTGCCGGCACCGCCGAGGTGGTGAGCGCTCCCTACCCCGACCCCGCCCAGTTCGACCCGGAAAGCCCCTACTTCGACCCCAAAAGCCCGGCGGACGACCCCCGCTGGTTCTGCGTCGATATCCGCCACCGGCAAACCTTCGCCGACGTCATCCCCGCGGGCCGCTTGAAAGCCATGGCGGAACTCGCCGACATGGTGCTGTTCCGCCAGGGGCGACTTTCGGTACAGCCGGTCAGCCAACGGGAGTGGGAGGCCATTCTCGCCCTTGCGGGCTAGGGGAGCCGCGCCGATAATCAAGGGCACCACAGCCCCTGTCAGGACGGACCCGCATGCTCAGAGTCGCCCTCAACGGATTTGGCCGGGTCGGCCGCAATATCCTCCGCGCCTGCCACGAGAACGGCTACAGCGAAGCCCTCCGGATCGTCGCCATCAACGACCTGGGCACCCCCGCCATCAACGCTCACCTCCTCAGCCATGACAGCGTCCACGGGCCTTTTCACGCAACAGTAACAGTTGAGAGCGACGCCATCACCGTCAACGGCGACCGCATCCGGGTATTCGCCGAATCGGACCCGGCAAAACTCCCCTGGGGTGAACTTGGCATCGACCTCGTGATGGAATGCACCGGCGCCTTCACCGACCGCGCCGGCGCCGAAAAACACCTCCACGCCGGCGCCAGGCGGGTGCTGATCTCCGCCCCCGGCAAGCACCCCGACGCCACCGTGGTATACGGCGTCAACCACCAGATCCTCCGCCCCGAACACCGCATCGTCTCCAACGCCTCCTGCACCACCAACTGCCTCGCGCCCCTCGCCCTGGTGCTCAACCGCCTGTGCGGCATCCAGTCGGGCCTGCTCAACACCATCCACGCCTTCACCAATGACCAGGTACTGATCGACGACTACCACAGCGACCTGCACCGCGCCCGCGCCGCCACCCAATCCATGATCCCCACCAAAACCGGCGCCGCCAGCACCATCGGCGAGGTGATCCCCGACCTCAAGGGCAAACTCGACGGCCTCGCCGTGCGGGTGCCGGTGATCAACGTCTCCCTGGTGGACTTCACCTTCACAACAGAGCGCCCCGTCACCGCGAAGGCCATCAACACCGCCATGGCAAACGCCGCCCAGGGCGAACTCAAGGACATCCTCGCCATCAATGCCCTGCCCCTCGTCTCCGTGGACTTCAACCACCACCCCGCCTCCTGCATCTTCGACAGCGGCCAGACCCGGGTGATGGGCAACACCGTGAAGGTGCTGGCCTGGTATGACAACGAATGGGGGTTTTCAAATCGGATGCTGGATACGGGGTTGGTGATGGGGAGGATTGGAGGGTAGCCTCGCCGACTCTTGGCTGTGTGGCTGATTTTTTGAAGATTTAGAGTTACCAGTTTGTGAGCCAAGCCTACGTCAACCACGTTTGTTACTTAATACTTCTTAAATGCAGTAACAGTAGAGAATCAGAATCAATCTCGCATCTACAGTAGTGAAGCGAGGAAGCGGGTGAAAGGCTGGATGTTTTGCTCAACACTGGCCGCTTCCAGTGAATTCATATACTCGCTCCGTCTTTCCACCGGGATGATGGTCCATGGATATCCCCCGGACGCCATCATGGCGTTCATCAGAAACCGTCCCATACGCCCATTGCCGTCCATGTAGGGGTGGATAGTCACAAAGACAAAATGGCCCAGGACAACCTTAACCTGTGTTTCCGTCTCTGCTTCAACCAGGTCAAAAAAGGCGGGCATCAGGTCCCGCACGGCATCGGCTCTGGGGGGCACGTGCTTGGAGCTGCGAATATAGACTGGGGCATTGCGATAACCCGCCAGGTCGCCGGGGCTGAGAAGTCCGGTGGCGATGCTGGGGGCAAAGAGTTCCCGGTACCAGGCGCCATGGTCCTTTCTGGCCACGGCACCGGCGTTATGGCCTTTGAGGACTTTTTCGATGCTCCTCCCGACGGCCTGGAAGGCTTGCCAATAGCCCCGGGCCGCGAGGGCATTTCGGTGGGCTCGGTCGCCGTCGTCCCGGTCGGGATTCCAGCGACCGCGTTGGACTCGCTCGATCAGCTCTGGGCTGACCCGATACCCCTCGATCGACAAAGAGTGGTAGGCGTCAGATACGTAGTTGTCTTCAATGTGTTTGAGGTACACCGCAATATCTGGAGGCGGCCCAGGCGGGGGCGGAAAATCTTCCAGCACCACATCCCGCATACTTTGCCACAGCAGCTGGAGGCGACTGACGTGTGGGGATTTCTCGCGTTTGGTGAAGACCAGAGGGCTGGCGAAATCAAAGGGGTCGGTCTCGCGAACGTCGTAGCCAGCGGCTTTCATGGTCTGGATGATATCGTCGGCGACCTGGTCACGGCCGATATTGCGCATGGCGCCCGCGAGTCTCCCCGCGATGGTGCTGTGTCCGCCTTCCAGCAATTGCACCAGTAACTCGGACGCATCGGCGATGCCAGCCAGGGCCGCGCGCAGGTCTGTCGGATTTTGTCTGAATGCGGACGGGCCGCAGGCAATCAAGGCTGAAGGAACGGAGAAAAGCCGTACGCCATCAATAACCACGGTATTTCTGTCAGCGGGAAGTTCCGCGCGAATATCCAGCAGCGAGGTATTGTGGGGCAGGGACGTTACATTGTTGCGGGCCTTCTCCGCCCGTACCAGGAGTTGTTTGGGGACCGTCCAGTTTCCGGCGTGGATCGACAGGGACAGTTCTGGCGACAGGCACCAGCGCCCATCGACTCGGGCGTCCAGGTAGGTGGCGATGAACTTCCAGAACGAGGTGTACCACGGGGTACTGTCCCCTGGCAGATTGTCCGGGCTGGTGGGTATGTACCAGCCTTTCATCACTTCCTGGAGGAATCCCTGCCGAACCAAGCGCTCGCGGTGGGTGCGGCTGAGGTCCGCGGAGCGAATCGCAACGATATCCCGGTCCTGTAGCGCCTTGAGGGCCTGGAGGGATTCCGCCAGTTTGTCTGTGGCTGTCGCCAATGGATTACCTCCCGAGACGGGTTTATTGCGTATCAATGTTCGCGTATTGAGCTGTATTATTGTTCGCTTATTGTGTTGCGTCAATGTTCGCGTATTGCGCACAGACGGGGTGCATTCGGGGTCAGAACAAAAACTCGAAGGCAAGGCTGTCTGCACAGTTAGAGCGAAAGGAATCCTAGCCGCACGGGGCATGTTGTTTGGCCGGCTGTGAGCCACAGCCTACGCCGACCACAAAGCAAGTCTCGCCCTTAACACCCCCCCTTCAAAGTGTCACAATAGCCCCGTTTGTCACCTTAAATAGGAATAACCAGTGAAGCAGCTACAAGACACCAACCACGCACTTGGTGATCGCGAGGCCCTGCTTGGGATGATGCGCGATCAGGGCTATTGGCTGTTCCGCGATGTGCTCGACCGCGAGGCGCTTGGGGCGGTGCGCGATCGCTACATGGCGGAGCTCCATGACCGCAATCTCGTCGACCCCGCGGTCAACGAGCCGGTGTGGAACCGAACCACCCCACTTGAGATTGACGACGGCGTGACCAGCTCACGCTTTCCCCGCCTGCGTGAAGGTCGCGTTTGGGAGAACTTTGTCAAGCAGCCGAAAATCGAGGCGTTTTTCGCGGGCCTGGCCGGTGAAAGGCCGGAGTGGCTGACCGCCTCGGACTACTATCGCATCGTCCCCCCCGGGCAGGATCGCGGTGAGGACCCGTTCGCGCTGCGTCACCAGGACGGGCAGGGCCTGCCGGGGCTCGACTTTGTGACCTGCTGGATCCCGCTCGCCGATGTCGATGCCGATGTTGGCGGTATCGCCATTGTGCCCGGCTCCCACACCCATGGCGTGGCGATGGAACGCTGGCACAGCCCCGACATGGCGCCCGACGATGGCTGGGCCCGGGCGGATTATCGATATGGGGATGTCCTGATGTTTACCTCGTCGATGCTGCATTCCGGGATGCGAAACCATTCCGCAGATCACTTCCGGCTGTCCCTGGACATTCGCCTGTACATGCATGGCAGCCCCCGGCCCATCACCGGACCACTGCTGGCGATCACTGCCGACGAAGTGGTTATTCAAAACAGGAATGGCGAGCCCGTTACGCTCACCCTTGTGGATGAGACCCGGATTATGGCGATGACGGGAGAGAACGACATTCCCAAGCATTTTGACCGTAGCGAGGCGCCCCATGCACTCTCCCCGGGGACAGTGGTCATGGCGGTCGATAGGAACAATGTCGCACTGGTGGTGCGTCCGGCCAATTCAGGGGGTTATTAACCCCTCGAGCACCTGACCTGCATTCGCTCGATCGATGGCGTCGTCAGGTCTGGCCCGCACCAGATTTGCTCTTCAGCCCCACGTTGTAGTGTCCACCATTTTCTTTATAGAGGGTCAAGGCATCATAGGTTTTTATCATGTCCAACAGTCCTGAATGCCCGTAGGATTTTGGAGAGAATCCGGGGTCAGTTCGTTTCAGGTACTGCCCCAACATCCCCAGTGAAATTTTCCCCTCCGAGGTATCACTGGACAACAGGGACACCGCGTCAATTACGAATTTTGGCCGTTTTTTGACAATTGGCTTTGGTGGCGGTTGAACTTTCTCGCTGTTTTCAGGTGCTGACTTGGATACGACGTCTTCTACCGAATCTTTAATAGTGACTTTATTAGTGACTTTTGGTTGCCACACAAAAAACTGATCGCTGGCGTTGCGCAGGGCCTCGGGGGTTTTTTCTTCGCCGACGATGGATACGGTGGCGCCGCGCTCCCGCAGTTTGCGGCACAGGTAGGCAAAGTCGGAGTCGCTGGTGACCAGGCAGAAGTGGTCGGCGCGGCCGTCGAACATGGCCTCAAGGGCGTCGAGGGCCAGGGCGATATCGGCGGTGTTCTTGCCGGAGGCGTACTGGTATTGCAGGTGGGGCGTGAAGGCGAGGCGCACCAGGGCCTCCTGCCATTTGTTGGCGAGGGTGCTGTGGTTGCCGTAGCCCCGGCGCAGCACCACGCGGCCGAACTGGGCCACCACCCGCAGGGCGAATTCGAGAATTTCCGGGGTGGTATTGTCGCAGTCCACCAGCACCGCCACCCGGGCTTCGACGGGGTTTGTCTGAACGTCCATTTCACTGCCTCGCTGTGTGTGATTGTCGCGCCGGCCGGTAGGTTGGGCTGACGCAGGAAGCCCAACCATACAGGATAAAACGGG
>JAYELS010000049.1:0-1868 GCA_034717695.1 Pseudomonadota bacterium | reverse complement strand
GGCAATTTTCGCCTGGGTCCGGGATCAGGCGGCAAATCCGAAAACCCGGCAGCAGTGGTTCGATCTGGTTATCAAGGTGGCGTTGATTCTGTTTGCCGGTTGGGTTGCCGAACGGCTGGTGCGCCTTCTGCTCAGGCGGCCTCGGCGGGCCCTGGAGGAACGGGACGCCGACACCCTCTGGGTGCGCCTGCCCCTGCTGGCCGGACGCACGGTGCTGGACTTGGTGCCCATCGCCGCCTTCGCCGCCGCCGCCTACGCCGTGGCGCCGGTGGTGCGGCCCACGCCCCAGGTTCATGTCGTGGCGCTGACCCTCATCAACGCCTACCTGATCGTCCGCGGCATCCTGGCCGTGGCCCGCATGCTGGTGACGCCGGCGGTGGGAACCCTTCGCATCCTGCCGCTGACGGACGTGACCGCCAATTACCTGTTCATCTGGATCCGGCGGCTGGTGGGCTTTTCCGTTTTCGGCTTCTTTTTCGCCGAAGCGGCGCTGCTGCTGGGACTGCCGGAGGGCGGATATACCGGCCTGGTGGGACTGCTGGGGCTGGTAATCGCCAGCCTGACGGTGGTTTTCTTCCTGCAGAACCGGGCGCCGGTGGCGGCCTGGATCCGGGGCGAAGGAAAGGCTAAGCGGGCCGGGCGCCTGCGCGACCGGTTCGCCGACATCTGGCATGTTCTGGCGGTCATTTATGTGGCCGCCATGTTCGGCGTTTGGGTGCTGGGCATAGAAGGCGGCTTCCAGTACCTGGCCCGGGCGACGGCGGTTACCGCCGTGATCCTGGTCGCCGCCCTGCTGATCATGACCGGACTGGACCGGCTGGTGGAACGGGGCTTCGCCATCCGCCAGGAAGTTCGCGATCGCTTCCCCACCCTGGAAGAAAGGGCCAACCGTTACCTCCCCGCCATGCGCCGGCTGTTGCGCTGGGCGGTGGGCCTGATCGCCGCCCTGGCCCTGCTGGAAACCTGGGGAGTGGACGCGCTGGGCTGGCTGGACACGCCCCTGGGCAAGCAGTTGGCGGAAAGCGCCTTCAGCATCATCGCCGTGGTGGTTCTGGCGCTGATCTTCTGGGAAGTGGTCAACGCCGGCGTCGAACGCTATCTGACCCAGACCGACACGCAAGGCAATGTGGTCGAGCGTAGCGCCCGCATCCGCACCCTGCTGCCGCTGTTTCGCAAGGTGGTGTTCACCGTGCTGGCGGTGATGGTGTCGCTGATCGTGCTTTCCGAACTGGGCATCAACATCGGCCCGCTGCTGGCCGGCGCCGGGGTGGTGGGCCTGGCCGTGGGCTTCGGTGCCCAGACCCTGGTCAAGGACGTGATCACCGGCCTGTTCATCCTCGTCGAGGACACCATCGCCGTCGGCGATTACGTGGACGTGGGCGGCCACGAAGGCACGGTGGAAATCCTTTCCATCCGCACCATCCGCCTGCGCGACCCGGCCGGCAGCGTGCACACAGTGCCCTTCAGCGATGTCGGCACGGTGCTTAACTACACCAAGGATTTTTCCAACGTGGTGTTGAACATCGGCATCGCCTACCGGGAAAACGTGGATGAGGTGATGAAGGTGATCGAGGACCTGGGCCGGGAAATGGCCGAGGACCAAACCCTGGCCCCCGACATCATCACGCCGTTGGAAGTGCAGGGCCTGCAAAGCCTGGACGATTCCGCCGTGGTCATCCGCGCCCGCATCAGGGTCAGGGCCGGAACACAGTGGGGCATGAAGCGGGAATTTAACCGCCGCCTGAAGAACCGCTTCGACGAACTGGGCATCGAGATTCCCTTCCCCCAACGGGCCATCACCTTCGGCGAAGACAAGGAAGGCAACGCCGTTGCCGGCCGCATTGTGGTGGAGGAAAAACGGGCAGCCG
>JAYELS010000048.1:0-139067 GCA_034717695.1 Pseudomonadota bacterium | reverse complement strand
GCCACCGCGCCAAAGGACAGCCAGAACCCCGGGCGCAGCACCGCCAGGGGATCGATCACGGCAACCCCCAGCAGGGCCAGGGCAAAGGCCCGCCAGGTGCCGGTGCGCCGTCGGGCGACAAGAGCCAGGGTCGCCACCGCCGTCATCAACACCGCCCGCTGGAGGGGCAACCCGCCACCGGCGAGCAGGCCGTATCCGCAGGCCCCGGCGAGGGCCAGCACGCCCCCCAGCTGGGGGGCCGGCAGATGCATTCCGAGGGCCGAGGCGACGCGGCCGAGCCCCAGGCCGAGAATGAGACAGCCCCCCGCCACCATGGCCACGTGCAGCCCCGACACCACCATCAGGTGCACGGTGCCGGTGGCCACCAGGTAATCCCACTGGCGGGCGGGAATGCGGCTGCCATCCCCGAGTACCAGGGCCGCCATGTAGCCGGCGGTGACGGCGCTGTCGCCCCGGGCCGCGAGCTGGGTCGCCAGGTCCCGACGCAAGCGGGCCACAGGCCCGCCGGCGTTGTCATCGAGGCGCTGGTTGGCGGGCCCGGCGCGCACATGGCCGGTGGCGGAGATCCCCTCCCCCAGCAGCCAGGCGCGGTAATCGAAGCCGCCGGGGTTGGCAAAGCCCCGGGGCGTTCGCAGGCGCACATCCAGGCGCCAGCGCTCCCCGAGGCGGGGCAGGGCCTGGGGGGATTGGCCCCGTCCGTACCAGCTGAGCAACAGGGTTTCGACCGGCGGGGACGCCGCCCCCTCGATCCCCTCCACCCGCAGGACGAAGCGGGCCTTGGCGCTGTCCACCCGGGGCAGGGAGCTGACCACCCCCACCACCCGGTAGTCGGTCCTGTCGAGGGCCAGGGGCAGGTTGTGGGCGAGTTGGGCGTGGCCCCAGAGGGCGCCGTGGCAAACCCCTAGCAGCCCCCAGGCCAGCCACCGCCAGCGGGGCGAGCGCCAGGCCAGCAGCAGGGCCGCGGCGGCGATGAGGGCGATGGCCGCGAAGGGCGGCAGGCGGGGGAGGAAGGCAACGGCGAAGATACCGGCGGGATAGCACCAGGCAAAGGGGGTCATGGCCGACGTCCTTGTCGAAGCGGGGCCCAGAGTATAGGCTTTGGCCTCGCGCCCGTACCAGACGAAGGACTGCCAGAGCCCGATGACCAATGCATTGATCCTGTCCGGCGGCGGCGCCCGGGCGGCCTACCAGGTGGGCGTGCTCAAGGCGTTGCGGGAACTGCTGCCAGCCCGGATCCACACCCCCTTCCCCATCATCTGCGGCACCTCGGCGGGGGCCATCAACACCCTCGCCCTCGCCGGTCGCGCCGGGGATTTCGCCAGCCAGGCGTCCCAGCTCGAGGCCATCTGGCGCTCCCTGCGGGCGGAGCGCATCTACCGCACCGACACCTGGGGGGTGATGCGCAACAGCCTCAGGCTGCTGGCCACGCTGGTGGGCGATCCCGGCAAGGGGCGGCCCCCGGTGGCCCTGCTCGACAACAGCCCGCTGCGGGCGCTGCTGGCGGACTACATCCGCTTCCGGGAGATCGACGAGGCCATCGCCAGCCGGCGCCTGAAGGCGGTGGCGGTGACGGCCATGTCCTACAGCACCGGGCAGTCCATCACCTTCTTCCAGGGGGAACACGAGAACTGGAAGCGGGCGCGGCGCATGGGCTTGCGCACCGGGCTCGGCCTCGACCACCTGATGGCCTCCTCCGCCATCCCCACCATCTTCCCCCCGGTGCGGATCGGCGACCACTACTACGGCGACGGCGCCCTGCGCCAGCTCAAACCCCTGAGCTCGGCGCTGCACCTGGGGGCGTCCCGGCTGTTCGTGGTGGGTGTCAGCGACAACCCGGCCCGCTCCACCTTCGACGAAAAGGTGTTCCACGCCCCTACCCTCGCCCAGATGATCGGCCACATGCTCAACAGCGCCTTCATCGACAGCATCGAAAGTGATCTGGAGACCCTGAGGGCCATCAACCGCACCACCACAGGGCTCAGCCCCGCCCAGCGGGAGGCCCTCGGCATCGATGACCTCAAGCCCGTGGATTTTCTCTGCATCACTCCCTCGGAGGGCATCAACAGCCTGGCCGAGGAGTACCTCCACGAGCTGCCCCGCAGCGTGCGCGCCTTCCTCCGCTTCACCGGCGCCACTGCCCGGGGCGGCGGCACCAGCGCCGCCAGCTACCTGTTGTTCGAGCCGGGGTTCATCGGCCGGCTGATCGACCTCGGCCACGGCGACACCCTGCGCCAGGCGGCCCGGATCAAGGCATTTTTCAGTCTCGATGAAAGCACCACCGGCGGGGAACGGGCCACGGCGGTTTGAGGTGGAGGCGGGTGGCGCTAATCGGCATAATGCGCCATCGCCATGAAGCCACCCCACCATGCCCAAGAAGTTCCTGCGCCGCCACCTGCCCAAGCCCAAGAAACCCGGTGAACACAACCTGCCCCGCTGGCTCCAGCCCCTGGTGGAGGACCCCTACCTGCTGCATCTGAACCGCCACTCGGTATCGGTGGCGTTCTTCGTCGGCCTGTTCTCCGCCCTGTTGCCGATCCCGGGCCAGACCCTGGTGGCCACCGTCATGGCCCTGCTGCTGCGCTGCAACCTGCCCCTGTCGGTGGCCCTGGTGTGGCTCACCAACCCCCTGACCATGACCCCGGTGCTGATCCTCACCTACAAGCTGGGCAGCTGGGTGCTGGGCACGCCCCCGGTGGACATGCACTTCCACCTCACCTGGGAGTGGTTCAGCGACCAGGGCAAGCGAATCATGGCGCCCCTCTTCACCGGCGGCGTGCTCGCCGGCCTCGCCGTGGGGGCCCTCGGCTACCTGGCGGTTCAGGGGCTGTGGCGCTGGACCGTAGTGCGCAACTGGGAGAGCCGCCGCAGGAAGCGTCTGGTACGCCCCGGGGACGACAGCGGCTGAGGGGTCACTCGTAGCGGAGAATGTCGGCGGGCCGCACCCGGGCCGCCTTCCAGGCCGGGTAGAGGGTGGCGAGGAAGTTGAGCACCAGGGCTGTCACCGCCACCGTCACCACATCCGCCACCCGCAACTGGGACGGCAGGTAGTCGATGGGGTAGATCTCGGTGTTGAGAAAGCGCAGGCCGAACAAGGCCTCGAGCCCCGCCACCAGATCCGGCACATAGAGCGCCCCCAGCACCCCCAGCACCAGCCCGGCCCCCACGCCGGCAAGGCCGATCAGCGATCCCTGCACGAAGAAGATGCCGAGAATGGTGCCGTTGTCGGCCCCGAGGGTTTTCAGGGTGGCGATCGCCGGACGCTTGTCCACCACCGTCATGATCAGCATCGACACCACGTTGAACACGGCGATGGCGACGATCAGAAGGATCAGCAGCCCCACCATCTGGCGGGACATCTGGATCGCCTGGTGGAGGTTGCCGTGGGTCTGGAACCAGTCCATGAAGGTGAAGGTCCCGGGCAGCTCCCGCAGCAGGCCGTAGCCGAATTCCCGGGCCGCGAACACATCCGTGAGGCTTACCCGCAGCCCCTGGGGCCGATCGCCCAGCCCCGTCAGGGCCCCGGCGGTGTCGAGGTGCACCAGGGCGAGGCCCACGTCCTCGGCGGTGTGGGTGTCGAAGATACCGGCGAGGCTGAACACCTTCACCACCGGCGCCAACTGGCGCCCGCCCTCCCCCACCCGGGGCACGATCAGGGTGAGGCGATGGCCGGGCTCGACGCCGAGCTTGTCGGCGAGGGAGCGGGACAGCACAAGGCCATTGCCGGCGCCCCCGGCGGCGAGCCACTGGCCCGTCTCGGCGGGCAGTACACGCGCCATGGTGCTGTCCAGCGCCTCCGGCAACAGGCCCTGCACCGTCACCGCCTGAATCCTGCCCCGGGCGTTGATCATCCCCTGAAAACCCGTGAACGGGGTCGCCTCCACCACCCCGGGCCGCTCGCCAATGCGCGCCGCGAGGCGCTGCCAGTCGGCGATACCACCCCGGTCGAAGAGCTGCACATGGGGCACCACCGCGAGGATGCGCTCGCGCATCTCCCGGTCGAAACCGTTCATCACCGACAACACGATGATCAGCATCGCCACCCCCATCACCAGCCCGGTCATGGCCAGCAGTGAGATGAACGACGCCAGCCGCGAGCTGGATCCGGAGGCGAAATAGCGCCGCCCCAGGTACAGCGCCGGGCTAGCCAACAGCGAGGGCCTAGGCAACGGCGGCCTCCAGGCGGCCCCCATCGAGGCGCAGGATGCGATCCATGCGGGCGGCGATGGACATGTCGTGGGTGACGATCACGAAGCTGATGCCCAGGTCGCGGTTCAGTTCCAGCAGCAGGTTCAGCACCGTGGCGGCGGTGGTGGGGTCGAGGTTGCCGGTGGGCTCGTCCATCAGCACGCAGGAGGGACTGGTGGCCAGGGCCCGGGCGATGGCCACCCGCTGGCGCTCGCCGCCGGACAGGGCCGCGGGCCTGTGGCCGATGCGCTCGCCGAGGCCGACCCGCTCGAGGAGACCCCGGGCGATGGCGTTGGCCTCGCCGTGGCCCTTGCCGCCAATGAGGTTGGGAATGGCGACGTTCTCCAGGGCGGTGAATTCCCCCAGCAGGTGGTGAAACTGGTAGACGAAGCCGAGGTGGGCATTGCGCCAGCGGGCGCGGCGGGATTCCGACAGGGGCTGGAGCAACTGGCCATTGACGTGGATCTCACCCCGGTCCGGGTCGTCGAGGCCCCCCATCAGATTCAGCAGGGTGGACTTGCCGGAACCGGAGGAACCGACGATGGCCACCAGTTCCCCGGCGGCGATGGCGCAGTTGACGTCCCCCAGCACCTTCACCAGCTGGGAGCCCTGGCGGTAGGACTTGTCCACCCCCTGGCAGCGGAGCACCGGCTCCCGGGACTCAGTGTTCATAGCGCAAAACCTCCGCGGGGCTGACCTGCCCGGCCCGCCAGGCGGGGTAGAGGGTGGCCAGCAGGCTGATGATCACCCCGAGACCGGCGACGATGGCCACATCCGGCCATTGCAGGTCGCTCGGCAGCTCGCTGATGAAATAGATTTCCGGATCGAACACCGCCACCCCCAACAGACCTTCGAAAAAGGCGACGATGGCCCCCAGCTGCCAGGCCAGCAGACAGCCCGCCACCGTGCCGAGCAGCACCCCGGAAAGGCCCACGGCGGCCCCCTGGACCCGGAAGATGCCGGTCACGGTGGCGCTGGTGGCCCCCATGGCGCGGAGCACGGCGATATCCTTGCGCTTGTCCGCCACCATCAGCACCAGGCTGGCGACGATATTGAAGGCGGCCACCATGATGATCACCGCCAGCAGCACCCCCACCACCAGCTTCTCCATCTTGATGGCGTCGAACAGGGCCCGCAGGGACTGCTGCCAGCTGCTGGCGCGGGCGCCCTCCGGCAGGCCCGGGGCGAGTTCGGCGAGCACCCGCTCCACCGCGAAGGGATCGGCGAGACCGAGGCGCACCCCCTGGATGGCGTCGCCGGTGCGCAACAGCCTCTGGGCATCGACGAGGTGGATGAAGGCAATACCCCCGTCCACCTGGGCCCCCACCTCAAACACCCCCACCACCCGCAGGCGCTTGACCCGGGGGAACACCCCCACCGGGGTGACGGTCATCTCCGGCAGGGTGAGCAGGACGCTGTCGCCGGTCATCACCTTGAGGGAGCGGGCGAGCAGGCTGCCGAGCACCACCCCGTATTCACCGGGCCCAAGCCCGTCGAGGGAACCCGCCACCAGGCTGTCGGCGAGCAGTGCCAGGGTGGCGGCATTGGCGGGGTCGAGCCCCTGGATGCTGGCCCCCTCGAAGCCATCGCCGGTGGAGAGCATGCCCTGGGCCTCCACATAGGGCGAGGCCGCCACCACATCGGGGTGGTCCAGCACCGGCGCAAGGGTCTCGCGCCAGCCGGCGAGGGGCATCGGGTGTTCGATGGTGAGATGGGGCACCACGTTGAGGATGCGGGTCTTGATCTCCCGGTCGAAGCCGTTCATCACCGACAGCACGATGATCAGCGCCATCACCCCGAGGGTCATGGCGCCGAAGGAAAGCCCGGAGACTATCGAGAAAAAGCCTTCGCTCTGCTTGCTGCGCACATAGCGAAGACCGATGAAAAGGGGCAGTGGGTTGATCATCGCCGGCATTTAACCGAAAAGGCCGGCATGCCACAAGCGGACCGGGTGGGCGGCCCCGGAACGCCAACGGCGGCCCCGCTCAGGGCCTTTTCCCACTGGCGTCATAGCCGAGAGCGGTTTTGGGGCCGCCCTCAGCGGGCTTGTCGGCTGCGGGCTTTTCGTCCACCGCCTCCGCGTCGCACTTGGCGGGGTCGCCGCCACAGATCTCGCAGCTGTAGTTGGGTTCCCCCAGGGCGGCGCCGACACCGCCGCAGGACCCCTTGAGGGGGGATCTCCCCATCATCACGCCGACCGCCATGGCGGCGACGATCAACAGCATGACGACAAGGGCAATGGCAAATTCGATCACGGTTGTTCCTCCCCGGCCGCGCCGAGATAGGGGGCAAAGGCGCGGGACCAGCGCTCGGCGAACCCGTCACCCTCCTTGACCAGCAAAAACAGCGGAATATCCCGGGCCTCCGCCAGGCGCAGGGCCTCGTCCTCCCCCATCACCATGAAGGCGGTGGCAAGGGCATCGGCCTCGGCGGCGGTGGGCATGATCACCGTCACCGAGGCGAGGCCGTGGCGGATGGGCCGACCGCTGCGGGGATCGATGGTGTGGGAGAACCGCACCCCGTCCCGCTCGAAATAGTTGCGGTAGTCCCCGGAGGTGGCCACCCCGGCATCACTCACCCCGATGATGCGCTGGATACCGCGCCCGTCGCTGGTGGGGGTCTCCACCGCCACCTGCCAGGGCTTGCCCTCGGCGTTATGGCCGGCGAGGGCCATCTCGCCCCCCACTTCCACCATGAAATCGTCGAAGCCGAGACCGCGCAGATACGCCGCCGCCCGGTCCGCGCCATAGCCCTTGGCCACCGCCGACAGGTCGAGGCGGATATCCCTCCGGCGTGTGGCCCGGGGCGGTTCAGCGTCGAGGCCGAGGGCGTCGTAGCCGAGATTGGCCCTCAGGGCATCGATGGCGCCGTCGGACGGCACCCGGTCGTCACCCGGCGCCGGGCCGAAACCCCACAGGTCCACCAGGGGCCCGACGGTGGGGTCGAAGGCGCCAGCGCTGTCGCGATACACACGGTGGGCAATGGCCAGCACCTCGAACAGCGGCGCGGAGACCGGAAAAGCCTCCCCCAGCGGCGCCCGGTTGAGGCGCATCAGCTCCGACTGGTCGTCGTAGGTGGTCATGGCCCGGTCGACGGCGTCGAGGGCGGCGAACACACCCGCCTCGATATCCCCGGGCACGGGCACCTCCCCCGGGACGACCTTGATGTGGTAGCTGGTGCCCATGGTCTGGCCGCTGAACACCAGCGCCGCCTGCTCCCCGCCGCAGCCGGCGAGCAGCACCGCCAGGGCAAACAAAAACGAGGCGCAAAGCCCCGTTCCTGTCGCCGCGGGTGGCCGGCGATCAGCCACCAAAGTCATCCAGCAGAATGTTGTCCCGCTCCACGCCGAGGTCGAGCAACATCTTGATGCAGGCAGCGTTCATCATCGGCGGACCGCACATGTAGAACTCGCAATCCTCCGGGGCCGGATGGTCCTTCAGGTACTGCTCGTACAACACGTTGTGGATGAAGCCGGTAAGGCCGCTCCAGTTGTCCTCCGGCTGGGGATCGGACAGGGCCAGGTGCCACTGGAAGTTGGGGTTCTCCGCCGCCAGTTCGTCGTATTCCTCGGTGTAGAAGCACTCGCGAAGGCTGCGGGCGCCGTACCAGAAGGAGATCTTGCGGTCGGTCTTGAGCCGGCGCAGCTGGTCGAAGATGTGGGAGCGCATGGGGGCCATGCCGGCACCGCCGCCGATGAACACCATCTCCGCCTTGGTGTCCTTGGCGAAGAACTCGCCAAAGGGTCCGTACACGGTGATCTTGTCGCCGGGCTTCAGGCTGAACACGTAGGAGGACATCTGCCCTGGAGGGATACCCTTGCTGCCCGGGGGGGGCGTCGCGATACGGATGTTGAACTTGACGATGCCGCGCTCTTCCGGGTAGTTGGCCATGGAGTAGGCGCGGATCACAGGCTCGGTGATCTTCGACTCCAGGTTGAAGAATCCAAACCGCTCCCAGTCCCCCCGGTACTCCTCGCCGATCTCGAAGTCCTTGAAGTGGACATGATGGGGCGGCGCCTCGAGCTGCACATAGCCGCCGGCGCGGAAGTTGACGTTCTCCCCCTCCGGCAGGCGCAGGGTCAGTTCCTTGATGAAGGTGGCCACATTGGGGTTGGACTCGACGGTGCACTCCCACTGCTTGACGCCGAAGACATCCTCCGGCACCTCGATCTTCATGTTCTGCTTGACCGGCACCTGGCAGGACAGGCGCCAGCCTTCCTTCGCATCGCGACGGGTGAAGTGGGGCTCCTCGGTGGGCAACATGGCGCCGCCGCCCTCCTCGACGATACACTTGCACTGGGCGCAGCTGCCGCCGCCACCGCAGGCCGAAGCGAGGAAGATGCCCTCGTTGGCGAGGGTCTGCAGCAGCTTGTTGCCCGCCGGGACGGTGATGGTTTTCTCGTGATTGATGACGATTTCGACGTTGCCGGAACTCACCAGCCGGGCCCGGGCGCTGAGGATGATCACCACCAGCCCGAGCACGATCGCGGTGAACATGGCAACGCCAAGGACAATTTCAAAATTCATAGCGTCAGATACTCCACTTCACCGGTTACAGGTCGATACCGCCGAAGGACATGAAGCCAAGGGACATCAGACCGACGGTGATAAAGGTGATACCGAGCCCCTGAAGGCCGGCGGGGACATCGCTGTACTTGAGCTTTTCGCGGATACCGGCCAGGGCGATGATGGCCAGCGCCCAGCCGGCACCGGCACCAAGGCCGTACACGGCGCTCTCGGGCAGGTTGTAATCCCGCTCCACCATGAACAGGGCAGCACCCATGATGGCGCAGTTCACCGTGATGAGGGGGAGGAACACGCCGAGGGCGTTGTAGAGCGCCGGCACGAACTTGTCGAGGAACATCTCCATGATCTGCACAATGGCGGCGATCACGCCGATGTAGCTGAGCAAGCCCAGGAAGCTCAGATCGAGCTTGGCCAAGGCCTCGACGCCGGTCCAGGACAATGCGCCTTCCGCCAGTAAGCCCTTGTAGATCAGGTTGTTCACCGGGGTGGTGATGGTCAGCACCACGATCACCGCGATGCCGAGGCCAATGGCCGCTTCCATCTTCTTCGACAGAGCGATGAAGGTACACATCCCCAGGAAAAACGCCAGCGCCATGTTCTCGATGAAAATCGAGCGGATGAGAAGACTCAGATAATGTTCCATCACACCACCTCCTTCAGGGAGGAATTGGGGGCAATCCTGAACTCAGGTTCTTCAACCTGGCCCTTCTTCACGGTGCGCAGCGCCCAGATGATCATACCGATCAGGAAGAAGGCGCTGGGGGGCAGTAGCAGGAGGCCGTTGGGGACATACCAGCCGCCGGCACTCACCACCGGCAGGATCTCGTAGCCCATCAGCTTGCCGGAACCGAACAGCTCGCGAATCACCGACAGCACAATCAGGATGAAGCTGTAGCCGAGGCCGTTGCCGATGCCGTCGAGGAAGCTCGGGATCGGCGGGTTCTTCATGGCGAAGGCTTCAGCACGGCCCATCACGATGCAGTTGGTGATGATGAGGCCGACGAACACCGACAGCTGCTTGCTGATGTCGTAGGCCACCGCCTTGATGATCTGATCCACCACGATCACCAGGGAGGCGATGATGGTCATCTGCACGATGATGCGGATGCTGCTGGGGATATGGTTGCGGATCAACGACACGAACAGGTTGGAGAAGGCGGTTACCAGGGTCAGCGCAACGCACATCACCAGGGACACCTTCATGCTGGAGGTGACCGCCAGGGCCGAGCAGATACCGAGAATCTGCAGGGCGATGGGGTTGTTGTCGAAAATGGGTTTGACGACGATATCCTTGATTTTCATGGCGATCAGGCCTCCCCGGATTTCAGGTTGGACAGGAACTGGGCGAAGCCGCGTTCACCCATCCAGAACTTGATAAGGTTGTCGATGCCGCGGGTGGTGAGGGTGGCGCCGGACAGGCCGTCCACCTGGTGGCCCGCCTCGGGACGGGTCTCGTCCACCGTGCCCTTGATCACCGTGAGCTGGACATCGCCGTCGTCGCCATACAGCGCCTTGCCGGGCCACTTCGCCTTCCACAGGGGGTTGTCCACCTCGCCGCCGAGGCCGGGGGTTTCGGCGTGCTCGTTGAAACCGATACCGGCGACGGTGTTGAGATCCGCCTCCAGGGCGAGGAAGCCGTAGAGGGTGGACCAAAGGCCATAGCCCTTGATGGGCAGGATCACCTTGTCGATGCCCTCCCCGTCGCGGACGATGTAGACCAGCGCGTACTTCTCGCGGCGACCGATCTTGGCGATATCCTCCTCGGCGGGCAGCCTGTCCGACAGGGCGGGCACCTTGGCGGCCTTCTTCTGGTCGTAGCTGGCCGGGTCCACCGCGTCGGTGAACTTGCCGGTGGCGAGATCCACCACCCGGGTCTCGACGTTCTCGAACTGCTTCTCGACGCTCACGCCCTCCTGCAGAAGGCCGGCGGCGGCGAGGATATTGCGTTTCTTGTCCAGGGCCTTGTTGGCCTGCTGGGCGTCCCGCAGAAGCACCGCCGACGCGGACACCACCACGGCGCACACCAGGCACAGGGTGACGGCCACCCCGAACACCTTGCTGATGCGATCATTACTGGCCACGGGCGAGCCTCCTCTTGACGTTGGATTGCACCACGAAGTGGTCGATCAGGGGAGCGAACAGGTTGGCGAACAGGATGGCCAGCATCATGCCTTCCGGGAAGGCCGGGTTGACCACCCGGATCAGCACCACCATCACGCCGATGAGGGCGCCGAACCACAGCTTGCCGGTGTTGGTCATGGCCGCCGACACCGGATCGGTGGCCATGAACACCATGCCGAAGGCAAAGCCGCCGAGCACCAGGTGCCAGTACCAGGGCATGGCGAACATGGGGTTGGTGTCGGAGCCGATCAGGTTGAACAGGGTGGACAGGGCCACCATGCCCAGCATCACCCCGAGCATGATGCGCCAGGAGGCGATGCGGGTGGCGAGCAGGATGGCGCCGCCGATGAAGATCGCCAGGGTCGACACCTCGCCGATGGAGCCGTGCTTGTTGCCGAGGAAGGCATCGAACCAGCTCATCTTGGCCATCACCGCCGCCATGCCGTCACTGGCGGCGAGGGACAGGGCGGTGGCGCCGGTGTAGCCGTCAACCGCGGTCCACACCGCGTCCCCGGACATTTCCGCCGGGTAGGCGAAGAACAGGAAGGCGCGACCGGTGAGGGCGGGGTTGAGGAAGTTCTTGCCGGTGCCGCCGAACACCTCCTTGCCGATCACCACGCCGAAGCTGATGCCGAGGGCCACCATCCACAGGGGCATGTCCGGCGGACAGGTGAGGGCGAACAGGATCGAGGTGACGAAGAAGCCCTCGTTGATCTCGTGGCCGCGGATCATGGCGAACAGCACTTCCCAGAACCCGCCGACGATGAAGGTCACCGCGTAGATGGGCAGGAAGTACACCGCGCCGTACCAGAAGCAGTCCCAGATGCTGTTGGGATCGTGGCCCGCCAGCAGGCTGATGAGGGCGCCGTGCCAACCCTCCACCGAGGTGGCACCCATGCCGGCGAGGATGGTGTTGGCCTGGAAGCCGAGGTTGTACATGCCGTAGAACATGGCGGGAAAGGCCGCCAGCCACACGGTGATCATCACCCGCTTGAGGTCGATGCCGTCGCGCACGTGGGCGGCGTTCTTGGTGACATCCGGGGGGGAGTAGAAAATGGTATCCACCGCCTCGTAGAGGGCGTACCACTTCTCGTACCTGCCGCCCTTGTGGAAGTGGGGCTCCATGCGGTCGAGCAACTTGCGCAATGCCATCGGTCAGCCCTCCTTCTCGATGCGGGTGAGGTTGTCCCGGAGGATCGGGCCGTACTCGTACTTGCCCACGCACATGAAGGTGCACAGGGCCAGGTCTTCCTCGTCCAGCTCCAGGCAGCCAAGGCGCTGGGCGGTGGCGGTGTCGCCGACGATCAGGGAGCGCAGCAGCTGGGTGGGAAGGATGTCGAGGGGCATCACCTGCTCGTAGTTGCCGAGGGGCACCATGGCCCGCTCGCTGCCGTTGGTGGAGCTGGTGAGCTTGAACTTGCGCAGCCGGTTGAAGGCGGTGAAGTACACCGGCATGGCGGAATAGCGGTTCACCCCGGGGGACAGGTAGTGGATGAACTCCCGCTCGCGGCCCTCGGCGATCACCGACACCTGAACGTGGTAGCGGCCGAGGTAGGCAAAGGCGCCGGCGGCCTTGCGACCGGACAGCACGGAGCCGGAGATGAGACGGTTCTCGCCGCCGAGCAGGGCGCCGGCGGTGAGTTCCTCCAGCTGGGCCCCCAGGCGGGTGCGCAGCAGTACCGGGTTCTCCACCTGGGGGCCACCGAGGGCCACCACGCGGCTGACGTCGAGGCGGCCGCTGGTGACCAGCCGGCCCCAGGCGATGACGTCCTGGTAGCCGATGTGCCACACGGTCTTGTGCTCGCTCACCGGATCGATGAAATGGATATGGGTGCCCACCAGGCCCGCCGGGTGGGGGCCGGCGAATTCGTGGCGCTTGACCCCGGGCACATCCCCGCCGGGGATGGCGGCGCCGGGGGCGGTGCAGAGGTGCACGGCGCCATCGGTGAGGCGGGTCAGGGCCCGAAGGCCATTGACGAAATCCGCCTCGCGCCCGGGGATGACCACCGCCGGGTCCGCCGCCAGGGGATTGGTATCGATGGCGGTGACGAAGATCGAGCGGGGCGTGCTGTCGATGGCGGGCACCTTGGAGAAGGGCCGGGTGCGCAGCGCGGTCCAGCTGCCGGAACGGACCAGCAGGTCCACCAGGGCGGCGCGGTCGAGGGAGGCCAGGGCCGCCTCGCCCGGGGCGGGGAAGGTCTCTTCCTCGTCGCCGTCGATGTCGATCACCACCGACTGGAGCACGCGGCGCTCGCCGCGGTTGATGGCAATCACCGTGCCCGCGGCGGGGGAGGTAAAGAGGACACCGGGATTTTTCTTGTCTTCGAAGAGAACCTGGCCGAGCTTGACCCGCTCACCCTCCTTGACACGCATGGTGGGCTTCATTCCCACGTAGTCGTTGCCGAGAATGGCGACTGATCTGACGGCAGGTCCATCCTGGACGACCTGGGCGGGAGCTCCCGCTATCGGCACGTCCAAACCGCGACGGATCTTGATCATAGAAGCAGCACTCACAAAGTTAAAATAAACCGGGCCACCCCCTCGGGGGAGCGGCTGAAAATTTTGTGGCCGAGATCCGACAGGTCTTCACCTGGGTGAATCGGGGTCATGTCGGATAGTCGTCGTCAATACCCCTGCTGAATGGGGCGCCATTATAAGGACTGCACCCCGCCAATGCCAGCAAGCCCCGGGCAGGGATCGGGGTTTTTCCTGCGCAGGGTCAACCCCAGCGCGACCCGGGAGCGGCCCCGGGCCCAAAAAAAGCCCCGGGGATACCGGGGCCTTCTGGGTCTGCGCCTTGGCGGGATTCAAAACCCCTTGGGGTAGATCGCCCACTCGACACCCGCCATCTTCTCCAGCACCCGCACCACCTGGCAGCTGTAGCCGAACTCGTTGTCGTACCAGCAGTACAGCACGCAGCTGTTGCCATTGACGATGGTGGCCTTGGCGTCGAACACGCAGGCATGGCGGTCGCCGACGAAATCGGTGGACACCGCCTCGTCGGACACCGAATAACCCACCTGCTGCTGCAGGGGCGAATACAGCGCCTTGTGGCGCATGAATTCGTTGATCTCCTCGACACTGGTGTCGCGACCCAGCTGGAGATTCAGGATCGCCATGGAGACGTTGGGGGTCGGCACCCGGATGGAGTTGCCGGTGAGCTTGCCGGCCAGCTCCGGGATCGCCTTCGACACCGCCTTGGCGGCGCCGGTCTCGGTGAGCACCATGTTGAGGGCCGCGCTGCGGCCGCGGCGGTCGCCCTTGTGGTAGTTGTCGATGAGGTTCTGGTCGTTGGTGTAGGAGTGCACCGTCTCCACATGGCCCTGGACGATGCCGTAGTCGTCGAGCAGCACCTTCAGCACCGGCACGATGGCGTTGGTGGTACAGGAGGCGGCGGAGATGATGGGCTGGTCGGGGGTGATGTCCCTGTGGTTCACGCCGTAGACGATATTGGGGATGTTGCCCTTGCCCGGGGCGGTGAGCAGCACCTTGGCGACACCGGGGCACTTGAGGTGCTGGCGGAGGCCGTCCTCGTCCCGCCACACGCCGGTGTTGTCCACCACGATGGCGTCGTTGATGCCGTAGGCGGTGTAGTCCACCTCGGCGGGTGAGTTGGCGTAGATCACCGGGATCTCATTGCCGTTGCACACCAGCTTGTTCTCTTCCTCGATGACCCGGATGGTGCCCTTGAAGGGGCCGTGCACCGAGTCGTGGCGCAGCAGATTGGCGCGCTTTTGCAGATCCTGTTCGCTCTTGCCCTTGCGCACCACGATGGCCTTGAGGCGCAGCACGTCGCCGCCGCCGGCCTTCTCGATCAACAGGCGCGCCACCAGGCGGCCGATGCGGCCAAAGCCGTAGAGCACCACGTCCTGGGGCTGGGGAATGGGCTTGCGGGTGCTGCCGATGTCGTCCCCCACTTCGTCCTTGAGGAAGGATTCGAGGTCGCGGCCATTGCCCTTCTCCTGGTAGAGCACCGACAGCTTGCCGATGTCGATGTGGGCGGGGCCGAGGTCCATGGCGGCGAGGGCCTTGACCACGGGAAAGGTTTCGAACTCCGACAACTCGTTGTGCTCGATCTGGCGCACGAAACGGTGCACCTGCATGATGTCCGTCACCGAGCGGTTGACCAGGTTCTGACCGTAGATGTAGAGGGATACATTGTGCCCCCGATACAGCTTGCCGATCAGCGGGATCATGCCCTCGGCCAGCGCTTCACGGTCTTTCCAGTCCTTGAAAAAATCGGCGGGTTGCGGTCGTTTCACGTGGGGGTACCTTTTCTGCGGTTGCGGGGATCGGGGAAAGGCCCGCTATTATCGTGATTCGCCCCATGGGGCGCAAGGACAAGGGCCGACCGGCGGCGACGCCCGCGGCCATGACGCTCCGCGCCGCAGCGGCTACAATGGCCCACTTTTTCAGCGACTGCCCCCATGACCCGCACCGTTCTCCACACCCCCGCCGCCAATGTCCCCGGCGATCGTCGCGCCTGGGGCAGCCTGTCCGCCGCCGCCCAGTCCCTGGCCATCGTCGAGGCCGCCCTCGGCGACCGGCGCCTGTGCCTGGTGATCGCCGATTCGGCGGCGAGCGCCACCCAGCTGGAGGCGGAGCTGCGCTTTTTCGCGGCGGGCAGCGACCTGCAGATACTCCACCTGCCGGACTGGGAGACCCTGCCCTACGACGTCTTCTCGCCCCACCAGGACATCGTCTCGGAGCGACTCCACAGCCTCTACCGGCTGCCGCGGACCCGCCAGGGCATTCTGGTGGCCTCCATCACCACCCTGCTCCAGCGCCTGGCGCCGCCGAGCCACGTGGTGGGCAACAGCTTCGTCCACCGGGTGGGGGAAAGCCTCGATGTGGAGAAGCTGCGCCTGCAGCTGGAGTCCGCCGGCTACCGGGCGGTGGACACGGTCTACGAGCACGGCGAGTTCGCGGTTAGGGGCAGCCTGATCGATATCTTCCCCATGGGCAGCCCCGAGCCTCTGCGCATCGACCTCATGGACGACGAGATCGATTCCCTGCGCACCTTCGACCCGGAGACCCAGGTGAGCCTCCACAAGCAGGACGAGATCCGCCTCCTGCCGGCCCGGGAATTCCCCTTCGACAAACCCGGGATCAAGCGCTTTCTCGACAACTGGCACGACCACTTCGACGTGGACGTGCGCAAGTGCACCCTCTACCAGGACGTCAAGGGCGGCATCGCGCCCCAGGGCATCGAATACTACCTGCCGCTGTTCTTCGACCAGACCGCCACCCTTTTCGACTACCTGCCCCAGGATGCGCTGATCTTCACCGGCAGCCAGCTGCCGGAGGCCATCGAGCAGTTCTGGCGGGAAGTGAGCGAGCGCTACGAGGAGTACCGGGGCGACCGCCAGCGCCCCCTGCTGCCGCCCGCCAAACTCTACCTCGGGGCCGGCGAAGTGTTCGCCGCCATCGGCCGGCACCCCCGCACCGATCTTGTGGCGGAGACGGCACCGGCCCGCGCCGGGGCCACCAACTTCCCGGCCCGGGCGCCGGACACCGTGGCGGTGGACAGCCGCGCCACCAACCCCCTCCTCCACCTCGAAACCCTGCTGATGGAGAGCCCCCACCGCACGCTCTTCTGCGCCGAGTCCGCCGGTCGCCGCGAGGCCCTGCTGGAACTGCTCGGCCGCGCCGGCATCCAGCCCGCCGGGGTGGCCCACTGGGGGGAATTCGTCGCCGGGGAGGAGACCCTCGCCGTCACCACCTTCCCCCTGGAGCGGGGCCTGACCCTCGACCAACCGGCCCTGCGGGTGATCACCGAATCCCAGCTGTTCGGCCAGCAGGTGATGCAGCGCCGCCGCCGGGGCCGCGCCCGGGAGGGCGGCGAGATGCTGGTGCGGGATCTCACCGAGCTCAAGCCCGGCGCCCCGGTAGTGCACCTCGACCACGGCGTCGGCCGCTACCTGGGGCTGCAAACCCTGGCGGTGGACGGCGCCAGCCAGGAGTTCCTCACCCTCGCCTACGCCGACGACGCCAAGCTCTATGTGCCGGTGGCCAACCTCCACCTCATCAGCCGCTACGGCGGTGGCGACCCGGAGCTGGCGCCGCTGCATCGCCTCGGCAGCGAGCAGTGGCAGCGGGCCCGGGACAAGGCCAGCCAGCAGATCCGCGACACCGCGGCGGAACTGCTCGACATCCACGCCCGCCGCGCCGCCCGGGTGGGGCACGCCTTCGGTGATCCCGGCGCCGATTACCTGCGCTTTTGCGCCGAGTTTCCCTTCGAGGAGACCCCCGACCAGCAGGATGCCATCGACGCGGTATTGAAGGACATGCTCGCCCCCCAGCCCATGGACCGCCTGGTGTGCGGCGACGTGGGCTTTGGCAAGACCGAGGTGGCGATGCGCGCCGCCTTCATCGCCGTGGCGAGCGGCAAGCAGGTGTTGGTGCTGGTGCCCACCACCCTGCTCGCCCAGCAGCACTACGAGAATTTCCGCGATCGCTTTTCCCAGTGGCCGGTGACCGTCGAGGTGATCTCCCGCTTCAAGACCGGCAAGGAGCAGGACGCCCTGCTGCGCCAGGTGAGCGACGGCAAGGTGGATATCCTGATCGGCACCCACAAGTTGCTCCACAACACCGTGGACCTGAAGCAACTGGGGCTGTTGATCATCGACGAGGAGCACCGCTTCGGCGTCCAGCAAAAGGAGAAGATCAAGGCCCTCCGGGCCGAGGTGGATATCCTCACCCTCACCGCCACCCCCATCCCCCGCACCCTCAACATGGCCATGGGGGGGCTGCGCGACCTGTCCATCATCGCCACCCCCCCGGCGCGGCGGCTGTCGGTGAAGACCTTCGTGCGCCAGCGGGACGACCGGGTGATCCGCGAGGCGATCATGCGGGAGATCCTGCGGGGCGGCCAGGTGTACTTCCTCCACAACGATGTGAAGAGCATGGAGCGCACGGTGGATAGCCTGCGCATCCTGGTGCCCGAGGCGCGCATCGGCTTCGCCCACGGCCAGATGCGGGAGCGGGAGCTGGAACGGGTGATGTCGGACTTCTACCACCAGCGCTTCAACATTCTGGTGTGCAGCACCATCATCGAGACCGGCATCGACATCCCCTCCGCCAACACCATCATCATCGAGCGGGCCGACAAGTTCGGCCTCGCCCAGCTGCACCAGCTGCGGGGCCGGGTGGGGCGCTCCCACCACCAGGCCTACGCCTACCTGCTGACACCGGAACCGAAGGCCATGACCGACGATGCGGTGAAGCGCCTCGACGCCCTGGCGGAGGCGGATCACCTCGGCTCCGGCTTTACCCTCGCCACCCACGACCTGGAGATCCGCGGCGCCGGGGAACTGCTCGGCGAGGACCAAAGCGGCCATATCCACAGCATCGGCTTCACCCTCTACATGACCCTGCTGGAAAAGGCCGTGAAGGCGATCCAGAGCGGCCGCATTCCCGACCTCGACGCCGGCCTCGGGGACAGCACCGAGGTCAACCTCAACCTGCCGGCATTGATCCCCGACGACTACCTGCCGGATGTCAACAGCCGCCTGATCCTCTACAAGCGCATCAGCGCCACCACCGGCGAGGACCAGCTGCGGGAGCTGCAGGTGGAGATGATCGACCGCTTCGGGCTGTTGCCGGAAGCCACCAAGACCCTGTTCCGGGTGGCGCTGCTGCGCCAGCGCTGCGAGGCCCTCGGCATCCGCCGCCTCGACGCCGGCCCCACCGGCGGCAAGGTGGAATTCGGCCGCGAGACCCCGGTGGACCCCATGACCATCGTCCAGCTGGTGCAGCAACAGCCGAACCGCTACCGCCTCGCCGGGGCCACCGAAATGAAGTTCACAGCCCCCATGGAAAGCGCCGAAGAGCGGCTGGAAACCGTGGCGGCTTTGCTGGACACTCTGCAGGCACCGGCCGCGAGCGGCGCCCCGACCGGCAAGAAGGCCGCCGGCCACAAAACCCGACACTGATCAGGCCCCATCGGATGACAATGGACACAATTCCCACCCTCGCCAACCCAGACAACGCCCCGGGCCGCCCGGCGCGGGCCGTCACCCGGCTCCTGGCCGCCCTCTGGGTCGCCCTGACCCCGGTCGGCGCCGCAATCGCCGAGGACAGCCCCTGGTACCAGGTGGAAGTCATCGTCTTTGCCCAGAGCGATCCCTACAGGGCGGAGGCCAACCTCAAATCGGTGCGCCCCGCCTACCCGGACAACCGCATCTTCCTCGACGCCAGGGATCCGGTGGTGGACCCGGCGCAGCTCGCCCACCTCTCCCCGGAGGACCTCCGCCTCTACCGAGCCATGGTGCCGGAATCGCAACTGCGCTGGCGCAACCCCCGTGAACCCCTGCCCTATGTCAGCCTCGAACCGGGGGAGCGCCTGCTCGCCGGCGAGGCCCGGGCCCTCGGCGGCGGCACCTACCAGGTGCTCTACCACCAGGCCTGGCGCCAGACCCTGGACTCCGCCAGCGCCAGCCCCTGGGTAGTGGTGCGGGGCGGCCGGCCCCTGGGTCAACACCATGAGCTGGAGGGCAGCCTTCGGATCTACCGGGGCAACGACGGCCATATCAATGTGGCCACCCGCCTGTGGCGGCCCCGTTTCGGCACCGCCACCGCCCCTGGCAGCGAGACCGCAGCGGCTGCGCAACCCGCGTCCGCCGCCATCCAATGGCCCACCCTGCCATTGCCGCCCGCACCGCCCCGCAAGGCCCTGCCGGCTTTTTTTGCCCTGGATGACGGCGACGAAGGTCTTCAGCCGGCGCAGCAATCCGCGCCGCCTCCCACCCAGACCTTGGTGGATCTGGATGTGCTGGAACACGCCCAGATCATCAACAGCCGTGAGCTGCACTACCTGGACCATCCCCGCCTGGGCGCGCTGGTCCGGGTGGTGCCCTACCAGCTGCCCGGGGATGAAGCGGCGGGGGACGACGCCGGACCGTTGCTGGATGAGGGTGCCGAGGAAGCAGGCATCGAGGACATGCCCCCCGAGGGGGACGAGCCGAGGGATTGAGGGGCGGGCGGCGCGCCCTTCAGCCCACCGCGCCGGCGGCAAACGCCCCGAGCAGCGCCAAGAGGCGCGGCGTGGCCGCCGCCATCACCCGGCCGATCTCGTCGAGGCTGATCAGGCGATCGCTCTTGCCCGCCGCCGGGTTCACCACCACCGCCAGGGCGGCGTAGGGAATACCCCGCTCCCGCGCCAGTCCCGCCTCCGGCATACCCGTCATGCCGACGATATCGCAGCCGTCCCGCTCCAGACGCACAATCTCCGCCGCGGTCTCCAGCCGGGGGCCCTGCACCACGCCGTGCACGGCGCCATCGACCAGGGCGAGCCCGGCCCCCCGGGCGGCGACCAGCAGGCCCTGGCGCAGGTCCCGGTCATAGGGATGGGTGAAATCCACATGGGCCACCGGCTGATCGTCCCCGTCGCAAAAACTCTGGGCGCGGCCCCAGCTGTAGTCGATCAACTGGTGGGGCAGCACCAGGCTGCCCGGGGTCATGGCCGGGGTGATGCCACCCACGGCGTTGAGGGCGATGACCCCGTCCACCCCCTCCGCGGCGAGGGCGGCGATATTGGCCCGGTAGTTCACCCGGTGGGGGGGGATCCGGTGATGGTCGCCATGGCGATTGAGCCAGACGATGTCAAGGCCATCGAGCCGACCCAGGGTCAGCGGCGCCGAGGGCGCCCCCCAGGGAGTCTCCACCGCACGCCGGCGCGGCTCGTCCAGGGCCAGGTGCTCCAGGGCCGTGCCGCCGATCAACCCCAGCCTCTTCACGACGACGGCTCCGCCGGGGCGCTTCCCGGCACGGCAAAGGGCGCCTCGGGGAGGTGCACGGTGGAGGTGGGATAGGCCACCTCGGCCCCGTGGCGGGCAATGATGGCGGCGATGTTGAGCAGGACATCCTCCTTGACCTCGTGGAACCGCACCCACTGGATGGTGCGGGTGAAGCAGTACACCATGATGTCCAGGGACGAGGGGGCGAAGCGGTTGAAGTTGACGATCAGGGTCTGATTTTGGTCGATCTCGTCATGGCTGCGCAGCATGGCGCGGATGTCGTCGACAATGGCCTTGACCCGGTCGATATCGTCGTAGCGCACCCCGACGGTTTCAAAGATCCGCCGGTTGAGCATGCGGGAGGGATTTTCCAGGGCAATGGTGTTGAACACCGCATTGGGAATGTAAAGCGGCCGCTTGTCAAAGGTGCGGATGCGGGTGAGGCGCCAGCCGATATCCTCCACCGTGCCCTCGATCTCCTGGTCCGGGGAGCGCACCCAGTCCCCCACCGAGAACGGCCTGTCCAGGTAGATCATCAGCCCGCCGAAAAAGTTGGCGAGCAGATCCTTGGCGGCAAAACCCACCGCGAGGCCGCCGATGCCGCCAAAGGCCAGCACCCCGGAAATGCTGTAGCCAAAGAGCTGCAGCACGATCAATCCGGCGGTGATGATCACCGTGGCGCGGAGCAACTTGCCGATGGCGCGCACCGTGGTTTCGTCCATGGGTTCGGACACATAGTCGGGGTTGACCAGGTTGGCCTCCACCCGCTTCACCAGGTTGACCAGAAACAAGGTGATGAGGAACACCACCGCCACCTTGTTGCCCTGGAGAATCAGCTCGTACCACTCCGAGCCGATCCGCCGCACCGCCAGCCCCACGGCGATGTTGGTGCCGAGAATCCACACCAGCCACACGGCGGGTTTGCGGCAGGCCTCCAGCAGGGCGTCATCCCACACGGTGCGGGTCCGGCGGGCGCGGCTTTCGAGGGCGAGGATCACCCGGTTGACCACATAGCCCAAGGTGAGGGACGCGAAGACCAGCAGGAAAATCTCCACCCACAGCACCGCATCGCTACCCAGCACCCCCGCGACCCAGCTCTCGAATGCCTTCATGCCAGGGCCTCCAGGCGCCGCTGGATGGCAAGGCGCCGGGGGTCTGCTTGCAGCCCGGCCCAGTCCCAGGTGCGCCGCGCCTTCATCCTGGCCAGGCGCGGCGAGGGCGGGGGGTTCAGCCGGTCGAGGCACTCGATCACCGAAAGCGCCCCGGGCCGGTCATTGCACACCAGCACCATGTCGCAGCCCGCCGCCAGGGCCAGCGAGGTCTTGCGGGCGTAGTCCCCGGCGTGGTCGGCGCCCTTCATGGACAGGTCGTCGCTGAAGATCACCCCGTCAAAACCCAGGTCTGCCCGGAGAATGTCCCGCAACCAGCGGCGGGAGAATCCCACGCAGTCCCCATCCACCGCCGGAAAGACAATATGGGCCGGCATCACCCCGTCGAGCTCCGGGGCCAGGGCGCGGAATGGCACCAGGTCCCGGGCCTCCAGGGCCGCCAGATCCCTGTGGTCAAAGGGGGTCTCCAGGTGGCTGTCCCCCCGCACCCCGCCGTGGCCCGGGAAGTGCTTGCCGGTGGCCGCCATGCCCGCCCCGTGCATGCCATCGATAAAGTGCCGCGCCGCGGCGGCGGCAACATGGGGATCGTCGCTGAAGGCGCGGTTGGCAATCACCGCGCAGTGCTCCCGGTCCAGGTCGAGCACCGGGGCGAAGCTGAAATCCACCCCCACCGCCAGCACCTCCGCCGCCATCAGCCAGCCGCAGTCCCGCAGCAGCGCGGCGCCCGCCTCCGGCTCGGCGACGAAATGATCGCCGAGCCGCTGCATCGGCGGCAGGGGGGTGAACCCCGCGCGAAAACGCTGCACCCGCCCCCCCTCCTGGTCGACGGCGATGAGCAGCTCGGGGCGAATGGCGGCGATCTCCCGGGACAGGGCCAGAACCTGCTCGGGGGACTCCACATTGCGGGCAAAGTAGATCACGCCCCCCACGTTCGGGTGGCGCAACAGGGCTTTGTCCTCGGCGGAGAGGCTGGTGCCCTCCAGATCCAGCATCAGGGGACCGGCAGTCATCGGAAAAATCCTGGTGGGCAGGCGCAAGCCTGGATGGATGAATCGCGGCGACGCCGCGACAACGAGCGGGGACAGTAAAAACCGTGGCAACCAATGTCAACCCGGGCGTTGTAAAGGCCCGGCTTTAGATAAATTGTTCATGTCGACAGTGGCGGATATGCCGACCGAGTCTTAACCCCGCGCCGGCAACCACCGGAAACCATCGAAAATCAAGCCAGTTAGCGGCGACTGTTGCCGGGCCACCTGAGTCGCAGGTGGCAGCTACAGCTACCTGCCGGGACCGCCGGCACTACAACGCCCCTCCCGGTGGTGCTATGTTGGCTCCACAGGTTCACGCGGGAGATTCGCCATGGCAAAACAGATTCCGGTCATCAACGAGTGGTACCAGGACGCCGTCGAGGACGTACTGTTCGAAGTGGTCGCGGTGGACGAAGCCGCCGCCACCATCGAGGTGCAGTACGAGGACGGCTCGGTGGACGAATTCGATTTCGACACCTGGATGCAGATGGTGGTGCTGCCCGCCGAGGCCCCGGAGGACTGGCGGCTGTCCTACGACGAAGCCGGCGACGACGACAGTCTCGACCCGGATCGCCAGTTCAACCCCGAGCTGTTCGACGACCCCCTGTCCAGCATCGAGTCGGATTCCCTCTACGGGCTGGAGGACTACTGACCGCACCGGCACCCCGGTGCTGGTCAGCGCCCGTCGTCAACAGCCGCGCGCCCGGTAGACCGCCGGGATCCTTCCCGTGCTCTTGCCAAACACCGCGACAAAGGCCGCCGAACCGCCAAAGCACCACCGCTAATCCATCCGTCCGATCCATCGCCCCCTGCCCCCTGCCCCCCGCACCCCGCACCCAAACCGACACTCGGCAATACCCCCCGGGCACTCGAAGATGGCGGCCGAGCTTGATCCCGTGGACGAGACTGGTGACCATGGCGCCTCAACCAACCTATCGGCCAGCACACCATGACCCAAGAAAACGCCCCCCGGGATCCGGACACCGCCGGCATCCAGCAGTGGATAGTCGCCCACCTCGGCGGCACCGTCACCCGCATCGAACAACTGCCCCGCTGGCGTCCGTCCTGGAATGTCGATGTCTCCCTGGAGGATGGCTCCGCCCTGCGCCTCCATGTGCGGGGGGAGCGGGGCGCGGGGCTCGAAACCCAGCCCCTCGATATGGAAATGCGCATCCTGCAGATACTCTTCGCCAACGGCATCCCGGTGCCCAGGGTGTACGGCTGGTGTGACAACCCCCGGGCCATCGTCATGGAAAATGTGCCGGGGGAGCCCTACGCCGGGGCCGAGATCGACCCGGCCCTGCTGCCCCTGGTGGAGGACTACGTGGCGATCATGGCGGATATCCACCGCCTCGATATCGCGCCCTTTGTCGAGGCGGGGCTGGTGCTGCACGGCGGCGAGGATGACAACGCCCTCGCCTATCTGCGGATGGCGGAAAAAACCTACCTCGACAACAAGACCGGCCCCGACCCCCTGGTGGAGTTTGTGCGCCGCTGGCTGCACCGCAACGTGCCGACAGGTCGCAACAGGCGCTGCTTCCTGATCGGCGATGCCCCGCAATTCCTCCACCACAAGGGCGCCCTGACCTGTATTTTCGACCTGGAGATGGCCCGCATCGGCGACCCGATGTTCGATCTCGCCTCCCTGCGGGTACGGGACACCAACGAGCCCACCGGCAATCTTCCCCAGGTTTTTGCCCACTACGCCCGCTGTTCGGGGGAAGCCCTGGATGTGGACACCATCAATTATTATTCGGTGCTGCAATTTATCGCGGTGCCGATGATCTCCGGCCCGAGCCTGCGCACCATCAAGCCCCACCCCGCCTTTGTGGAATACCTGTCCTGGGGGTTGTCCGGCACCCGCTGCGCCCTGCAGGCCATGGCGGAGGCGCTGGGTATCAGCCTCGAACCCGCCCCCGTGCTGGCGGAGCGGTCATCCCCCCACGGCGACGCCCTGGCGGACCTGGTGGCGCAGTGCGAGGCCTTGCCGGACATGGGCGGCTTCTTCCGCCAGCACCCGGCCCTGTCCCTCGCCCATTACGCCCGCCGCGCCGATCAACTGGGCGCGGCGATCGAGGAACTGGAACTGGCGGGCATGGCGGAGCTGCTGGGCAAGCGCCCGGCCAGCATCGCCGAGGGTGAAGCGGCCCTGGAGCGCTTTGTACTCGACAGCGGTGATGAACACACCGCGGCCCTGCTGCAGTTTTTCCACCGCCGCACCCGGGCGCGGCTGCAACTGATTCAGGATTACCCCTCCCCGGTGGTCAGTCGCGGCCTGGGCGGGATTCATTTGTGACAGGTTCAGGTTTCAGGTTTCAGGTTTCAGGTAACACGTTGCGCTTAACAGGCTTAATGCGCAGGGCCCGGTGTCACTGCGAGTACCTGTAACCTGAAACCTGAACCGTGCAACTCCCAGGCAGCGGAAGAAGAAGAATCAGCCCCGATCCTCCCGTATCATCGCCGCGCCCCGCTCGGCGATCATCAGGGTGGGCGAGCTGGTGTTGCCGGAGGTGATGGTGGGCATGATGGAGGCATCCACTACCCGGAGCCCGTCGATGCCCCGCACCCGCAGGCGGCTATCGGTGACGGCTTCCCCGTCCGCACCCATCCGGCAGGAGCCCACCGGATGGAAGATGGTGGTGCCGATGTTGCCCGCCGCCCGGATCAGTTCCTCGTCGCTCTGAAAGGTGCTCCCCGGCAGGTGCTCCTCCGGGCCGAAGGGCGCCAGGGCCGGCTGGCTGGCGATGTGGCGGGTGAGGCGAATGGCCCGCGCCGCCTTGGCGCGATCCTCGGGGTCGCTGAGGTAACAGGGGGCGATGGCGGGCGCCGTGGCCGGATCGCGGTCGCGGATGCGCACCCAGCCCCGGGAGCGGGGCCGCAGGTTGCAGACGCTGGCGGTGAAGGCCGGAAAGTCGTGGAGCGGATCGCCAAACTTGTCCAGGGACAGGGGCTGCACATGGTATTGCAGGTCGGGGGTCGGTTGATCGGGGCCCGAATGGGTAAAGAGCCCCAGCTGGCTCGGCGCCATGGTGAGGGGGCCACGGCGCAGCACGGCGTATTCCAGCCCCATCAACGCCTTGCCCCAGAGGCTGTTGGCCTGGCGGTTGAGGGTCTTGATGCCCCGCACCTTGAAAACACTGCGCAACTGCAGGTGATCCTGGAGGTTTGCCCCGACGCCCGGAACATCCAGCACCACCGGGATACCCAGATCCTTGAGAAGCCCCCCGGGGCCTATCCCGGAACGCTGGAGAATGGCCGGCGAGCCGATGCTGCCCGCAGCCAGCACCGTTTCGATCCGGCCGCGGGCCACCAGGCGTTCGCCCTTGACTGAAAATTCCACGCCCCCGGCCCTGCGCCCGTCCATCACCAGCCTGTCCGTGAGGGCCCCGGTGATGAGGGTGAGGTTGGGGCGATGCAATACCGGGCGCAGGAAGGCCTTGGCACTGCTCCAGCGCACCCCGCGCTTCTGGTTGACCTCGAACTGGCCGACGCCGTGATTGTCGCCGGTGTTGAAATCGCTGCTGGCGGGAATGCCCGCCTGGCGCGCCGCCACGGCAAAGCGGTCGAGAATGTCCCAGCGCAGACGCTGCCTTTCCACCCGCCACTCGTGGCCCGCGCCGTGGAATTCGCTCTCGCCGCGCCAGTGATCCTCGGCGCCCTTGAACAGGGGCAGCACATTATCCCAGCCCCAGCCTGAATCGCCGGTCAGCTGCGCCCACTGGTCATAATCCCGGGCCTGGCCGCGCATGTAGATCATGGCGTTGATGGAGGTGCTGCCCCCCAAACCACGGCCGCGGGCATAGTTGATGACGCGGCCATTGAGGCCCGGCTCCGGCTCGGTCTTGTAGCACCAGTCGGTGCGGGGATTGTTGATGCAAAAGAGATAGCCCACCGGGATATGAATCCAGATCCAGTCGTCCTTGCCGCCCGCTTCGAGGAGCAGCACGGACACATCCGGATCGGCGGAGAGCCGATTGGCCAGCACGCAGCCGGCGGCGCCGGCGCCGACGATCACGTAGTCAAAGGTACCCAGATCCCGCACGTCGCCTCCCGGCCTGTGGCTTGAGGGGGCACGTTACCCAACCCATGGACGGCGGTAAAGCACCCCGGGCCTTCTCGGGGGAGAGGCAGTCGGCAATCGGACCTCAAGGGCATCTGGCTCAGGTCAGCGCGAGGAATCCCGGACCCAAATAAAGGGGGCGCATCGCCGGATGCGCCCCTGTGCTTGCGGGCCGCGAAGCGCCGTCAGCTCACCACCACCCTCGCCTGGGCCAGGTTGGCAACCCGCTGGCGGGTCGCGGCCATGTCGCCCTCGCGGTGGGCGTGGACCAGCGCCGACACAAAGTAGGTGCCGGGCTTGTCGAACCGCTGGGTGGTCTGCAACCTGAGCGTGCGTTGCGTGCCGTCCACCCCCTCCTGGCTGACCGGAAACTTGCCCGCGCCGTCAAAATCCCACTGGATGCTGACAATGGTGCCCGCGCCCTCGGCCACGCCGGCGTCCACTTCCAGGTTGACGGTGTCGCCCGCCTTGATCTCGGCGCGGGCCCCGCCATTGGCGCTGACCTTCACCACCGGCTGGATACCGCCCCGCTCATCGGCGCTATCCGGCAGGAGGATGCGGCCGTCGGCGTAGGCATAGCGGCTGCCCAGGGGCTCGACGCCGTTCTCGACCCAGTCCACCAGATCGGCGAGGGATTGCTCGTAGATGCCGGTGAAATCCACCAGCCGGGTATTGCTGGCGCGGTTCGGCTCCGGGGGCACGATGGAGGGCGGGCCGTGCTCGGCGTTCTCGGTCCAGCGGATGCGGAACTTGCGGGCCGCCGCCTCCTCCCCCTGAACCCTGGCCACGGCCCCGGCATAGAGCAGACCGTTGGCGGGCCACACCGAGGAATCGTGGGTGTGGTGAATCCACAGCAGCTTTCCCTCGTACTGGGCGGAGTAGCAATTGCCCATCAGGGGCGACATTTTCGGCACCGGGTGCTGGGGGTAGATGGGCTGGCCATCGAGCAGCAGGAAGTCGAACTGGCGCTCGTCGATCACGTGGTGGCGGGCGTAGTAGCAGAAGGCGAGGAAGGCCCGGTTGTCCACCTCAACCTTATCCCCCGGCGCCACATCGGTGAAGCGCTTGAGGTTGGCGTCGCCGTGGCCGTCACCGGCGAACACGTCCCCGGCAATGCCGGTGGCGTAGAGCTGGCGGCCCGCGGCCTTGCCGGTGAGCACCCGAAGGCCGGTGCCGAGGCGATAACCGGGGCCGACGCCCTCCAGCTCCACCGCGTAGGGCATCTCGTACGCGGGGCCGGCGCCGCCGATCATGGCGGCGAAGATGCGCATGGTCTGGTATTCGGGGCCGGCGAATTCCGGGGATTCGTTCAGGTCCCGGGCGGACAGCAGGCGCTTGACGGTGGCGGTGATGTTGATCAGGTCGCCCTTGACGGCGTCCGGCCGGTCGTGGCCCACGTAACCAGGCTTGGTCCAGAAGTTGGCGAAGTACTCGGGGTCCTCACGCTGCAGGTCGTCGGCGATGGAGGTCCACAGCCAGATCTGGCCCATGGGTTCGAGGATCATGCTCTCGTTGCCCCGGGGGAAGCCGAGCCGGTAGAGCCGCGCCAGTTCCTCCGCCTCGGTGGTCTCGAGCCCGGCGAAGGGATTGCCGCTGCCCCCCGGCGCCATGGCATCGGCCACCGCCATCAGCCTGGCCTTGCCGAGGATGCGCTGGACATTGAACATCTGGCCAAAGCCGATGGGGCCGCCGGTCGCCACCCGCTTGTTGTTGCCGGGCTCGGCGATCTCCCCGCCGCTGGTGGAGGGCATGCAGCCGTCGTACACGTCCGGCGCGTTCTCGAGGCACATGGGGGAGCGCCGCCCGCCGCCGCTGCCGCCGTAGATATAGGCGTGGTGGGGGGCCTTGCCGTAGACCTGGGCGGCGATGAACTTGGAGAACCGGGCCGATTCGGCGCTGGCCCTCCAGCCGTAGAGGCCCGGATCGTCCCCCGCCCGGGGGTCGACGTTGTCGCCGATATGGCCCTGGTTGGACTCCACCATGTAGCCGCCGAGCCGCTCGCTCAGGGCGATGCGCTGGAACATCTGCCCCAGCATGCCGCCGCCGAAGGTCACCTCGTTGCCGCCGTGGCCCCCTTCGAGGGGCTGGAACATCCGTCCCCGATAGGACGACAGCTTGGGAAAATAGAACGCAAAGCGGGTGTCGGTGTTTTCGAACCCGCCGTGGATAAAGCGGTGGGGCGAGGGCTTGTCGCGAAATTCGTCCTGGTCGATATAGGGCTTGCCGAAATAACCGTCGGTGACTTTGTAGCCCTCGGCGCTGATCCCGGCGGGGCCGTAGTCATCCCCGCCCTGGGCGAGCATGACGCCGGGCAGGCCGGCCCCCGCCACGGCGGCGCCGACACCCATGCCCTTCAGCACCGTGCGGCGCTGGGGGTCGGCGGGGCTTTGCTGATCATCCTGGGGTGAACTCATGGTCTTCTCCTGATTGTTATGGTGGTGAAATCCGGTGGGTTCGCGCCAGGGAGAAACAAAGCGCCTCAGCGCCCCTTGAACAGCGAACCCAGAATACCCCGCACGATCTGCCGCCCGATGGCGCTGCCGACGGTGCGGGTGACGCTCTTGGCAAAGGCCTCGCCCATGGACTGCCGGCCCCTTCCCCGGGGGGCCGCGCGGCCCCTGGCCGGCGCGTTCTCCGCCCTCGCCGCCTGTTGTTCCAGGGCCTGCGCCGCCCGCCGGGTCAGCTCCTCGTGGGCGGAGTCGCGATCCAGGGGCCGGTCGTAGCGGCCCGCCAGGGGGCTTTGGCGGAGGATCAGGGCCCGTTCCTCGGCGCTGATGGGGCCTATACGGGAGCGGGGCGGACACACCAGCACCCGCTCCACCATGCCCGGATGTCCCTTATCCTCCAGCACCGACACCAAGGCCTCCCCCACCCCGAGCTGGGTAATGGCGGTCTCGGTGTCGAGGGCCGGGTTCTGGCGAAAGGTGGTGGCGGCGGCCCGCACCGCCTTCTGATCCCGGGGGGTGAAGGCCCGCAGGGCGTGCTGCACCCGGTTGCCCAACTGGCCGAGCACCGACTCGGGGACATCGAGGGGGCTCTGGGTGATGAAGTACACCCCCACCCCCTTGGAGCGGATCAGTCGCACCACCTGCTCGATCTTGGCGAGCAGGGCCTTGGGGGCATCGTTGAACAGCAGGTGGGCCTCGTCGAAGAAGAACACCAGGCGGGGCTTGTCCGGGTCCCCCACCTCCGGCAGGTTTTCGAACAGCTCCGAAAGCAGCCACAGCAGGAAGGTGGCGTACAGCCGGGGGCTGTGGATCAGCTTGTCGGCGGCGAGGATATTGACCATCCCCCGGCCATCGGGGGCGCTGCGCAGCAGGTCCCAAAAGTCGAGCATGGGCTCGCCGAAGAACTGATCGCCCCCCTCCCGTTCGAGCACCAGCAGGCTGCGCTGGATGGCGCCAATGCTGGCGGCGGAGACATTGCCGTAGCGGGTCTTGAAGGTGGCGGCGTTGTCGCCGATATGACCGAGCAGGGTGCGCAGGTCCGCCATGTCGAGAAGCAACAGGCCCTCGTCGTCGGCCACCTGGAAGGCGAGATTGAGCACCCCTTCCTGGGTGTCGTTGAGATCCAGCAGCCGCGCCAGCAGCAGCGGCCCCATGTCCGATACCGTGGCGCGAATGGGGTGGCCCTGCTCGCCCCGCAGGTCCCAGAACACCACCGGGGAGGCGGCAAAGGCAAAACCCTCGACGCCGATATGGGCGATGCGCTCGTCCACCTTGGGGTGGGGCATGCCCGGCTGGCTGATGCCGGCGAGGTCGCCCTTCACATCCGCCATGAACACCGGCACCCCGAGGCGGGAGAAATTTTCCGCCAGCACCTGCAACGTCACCGTCTTTCCGGTGCCGGTGGCACCGGCGACGAGACCGTGGCGGTTGGCGAAACGGGGGGCGAGGGACAGCTGTCGCTGCCCGTTGCCGCCGATCAGTAGGGTTGCCTGCTGGGTCATCGGTTACTCCTTGTCGAGGTCGAGGCGATGGGCCGATTGTGCCAGCAGGCTCGGGGCAAAAGCGATGGCAAGGGACCGCCGACGGGCTCCTCAACCCTTCAGCAGCTTGCCGTAGAGCACCCGCAACTCGGCCCGGGGGTCCACCTCGGCGCGGGGCTGCACATCGAACACCAGGGTGTTGCGTTCTGCCTCGGTGTAGGGCTTCCAGGGCGGCAGGCCATCGAAGTTGGGATCGCCGCCGTGGGCAAAACGCACGAAGGCCTCGCTGGTGATCTTCGCCATCCGGGCGTTTTCCGGCCGCTCACCCGCCATCGGCGTATAGCTGTAGTTGTCAAGGGCAAAGGGCAGATCGCCGCCGTGGGTGGCACCGAGCACCCCGCCCATCACCGGGGTGGTGTAGTCCCAGCGGTAGACATACACAGGGGCGCCACCGGCGGCATTCTTGCGCTCCGCCCAGTCGATGCTGCCCGCCCACATCACCCGATCGGTGACGAACTGGCAGGCGAGATCCGTGGGGCTGGCGTCGGGGTAGGTCCTGCGGTAGGCGGCGAGCATGGGCTCGGCCAGTTCGCCAAAGGTGGCGGCGGCCATCTTGGCAAGGCCGGCATCGTCCATCTTGCCGAACCAGGGCATGGACAACATCATCATCTTCATGTCGTCCTGGGTGGAACCCACCATCATGGCCACATTCCTGCCGTGGGGAGAGCCAACGGGATAAACCGGGTGGGCGGGCAGAGTCTTGCCGTCCACCACCGGCTGCATGGGCATGAAGGCATCGGGGCTGGCGGCGCCGGCGAGGCCGTCGGAGATGGGTATGGCCAGGTGCTTGGCCTCCGCCAGCAGGGTTTCGTAGGGAATGTCGTGGAGCCTGTGCACCTCCGCCGGGGTCAGCTTCAACCGCTCCAGCAGCTGGCGGCTGAGCTGGGTGGCGTAATCCGCCTCCCGGGCGCGGGTGTAGGGGCCGCTCATCAGGGCGCCCCGGTGGAACAGCCCCTCGGCGGCGGGCATGCCCAGCAGGCACGCGGTCTTGGAGGCGCCGCCGGAGCCGCCGAACACCATCACCTTGGAAGGGTCGCCGCCAAAATTGGCGATGTTGTCGCGAATCCACTCCAGGGCCGCGACGATGTCGAGCATCCCGGCATTGCCGGAGCCGGCGTACTCCTCCCCGGCGATCTCCTCCAGATGCAGGAAACCCAGCACCCCGAGCCGGTGGTTGACGGTGACGAACACCACGTCGTCCCGCTGGGCCAGGGGCGTGCCCTCGTACAGGGGCCAGGAGCCGGAGCCGGTCTCGAAGGCGCCGCCGTGGAGCCACACCATCACCGCCCGGGACTTGCGGGTGTCGAGTCCCGCCGTCCAGACATTGAGCACCAGGCAATCCTCCCCCTGGGCGGGCTCGTCGCCGGCAAGGCCGTGGATGAATTTGGCGAACTCCGCCATGCGGCCGGCGGCGGCCTCATCCCCGGGCTTGCCACCCCCCGCCTCGGCGTGGCCGATCTGGGGGGCGGTGGGGCCGAACCGGGTGGCATCGCGAACGCCCTGCCAGGGGGCGGGGGGTTGCGGCGGCTTGAAGCGGTTGGCGCCGCCGGTGGGGGCGCCGTAGGGAATTCCCTTGAAGATATGCACCCCATCGCGGCTGATGCCGCCCACCTTGCCGTGGGTGGTATCCGCCACCACGGCGTAACCGCCGGCGGCATGGACCGCGGAAGCAAGGGGGCCGACACCGGCGGAGGCAGCCAGGGCAGTGGCGCCAATGCCCTTGAGCAAAGTGCGGCGGGTGGGGTCGGTGACCTCAGGGGTCTCGGGCTGGGTGGTCATGGGGGTACTCCGCATCGTTATTGGAATGGGGTGGGTGAAGCACGTTCGAGGGCCGGCTCCGCAACTGCTTGCAGGCCTGGCCAAGACTACAAGTAATTTTACATATCTGCAAATATATTGCGCACCGCCAAGCCCCGGGAGCGCGCCGCCGGGATGCAAAAAGGCCGCCCGGAGGCGGCCTTTCCTCGGAGGGATGGCGGTAACGGCGTCAGGCCCCCACCAACCTCCGAGCCACCACATAGCGCGCCAGCATACCCAGGCCGTATAACCCCACCAACGCCAGGAATACCGCCAGCATCGGCATGATGGCGCGGAACGGCCCCTCCACGGTGGTTGGGCGGACCATCTCGAAGGCAGCCACCACCCAGGCGGGGGCGAGATAATCCATGTCCTGGTAGGCCTTGATGGGGGTGAGGAAGAACGCCGCCAGCAGCAGGCGCAGGATCATCCGCGGCGGCGACCAGGGAATCGCCAGGCGAGTCAGCTTCCAGGTCAGGGGCAGTACCAGCAGACAGCCGAGGCCGTAGGCCACCAGTCCCCAGATATAGTTCTCGTACGTGTACATGCGTCAGTCCACCCAGTGAATGATGTGGTCCTCGAGGTCGGCCTCGGGGACGTAGGCTTCCGATATTACCCTGCCCCGCACCGAGATACCCGCCCGGTGCACCGACTCCGGGGAGCCGGATAGCAGGGGGTGCCAGGGATAGAGGGGCCTGCCCTCCGCCACCAGGCGGTAGGCGCAGGTGCCCGGCAGCCAGTGGATGGCCGCCACGGTATCGGGGCCGAGGGCGACGCAGTCCGGCACCTGGGCGAGGCGGTTGGCGTAGTCGGTGCAACGGCACGTCTGTGTATCCAGCAGCCGGCACGATACCGAGGTGAAGTAGACCTCGCCGTCGTCCTCGTCCTCCAGCTTCGCCAGGCAACAGCGCCCGCAGCCATCGCACAGGGATTCCCACTCCTCGGCGGTCATCTCGGCGAGGGTCTTGCGCACCCAGAAGGGCTTCACCGCCATGCTCACCGGGGGAGCTTCTCGTTCTTGCCGCCCAGTTCCCCCATGGCGGTGTCGACATGGAGGTGCCTGGGGGGCGGCATCTGCAGGTAGTAGCCGGGCTCCTTGAGGGCTTCCAGCACCCGGGACGCCTGGACCCGTGCCAGCTTGCGCGCCGGGGTCAGCACCAGGGTGGTGACCAGCTGTGGCGTGCCAAACCTTTCCAGCAGTGCCGCCGGCACCCGGGCAAGGCCCTCGCGCTTGTCGACGAACAGGTACATCTCCGCTTCCCGCGGGCTCTTGTAGACCTCGCACAGGCACCTGTCGGTGCCGGGGCTGTTGTCAGCTGACATGGGCGAGCAACTCCTGGCCGATCGCGGCGTGGCGCCAGCCCCGCGACAGGGCGGGGGGCAGTTGTGGGTGGCCTTCCATCACCGAGCGCACCAGGGCCTCCAGGTCGCGCTTGCGGGCGAGCAGTTCCGGGGCCAGGCCGAGGGCTTCGGCGCGCTTGTCGATCACCCCGCGCAGGCCGGCGAGGAGCTGCCGGGCCTCCCGCTCAAGGGGCGGGGCAATGGCGAGGAAATCCGCCGGCACCGGCTCGCCGGCGAGGGCTTCCACCAGGCCCAGCAACTGATCGCCGAACTGGCGCGCCGAGCGGGGATGGAACCCCTCGACGCGAAACAGCTGGTTGCGGGACAGGGGCCAGAGGCGCACCGCCTCCACCAGCACCCCATCGGGGACGATGTGGCCCCGGGGCTTGTCCAGCTCCCGGGCCAGACGCTCCCGCCACTCGGCGAGGCGGGCGAGCACATACTGGTCGGCGACGGGGAGCTTCCAGGCGCCCTTGATGCGCAGGTAGTAGCGGGCCAGGTCGGCGTTCTCCCCCGCCCCGGCGAGCAGCTCCTCCATGTCCTCGGCGATCCAGCCGAGGCGCTCGGCGTCGAGGGTGGCGAGCAGGTGGTCGTACACCTGGATCAGGTAGTGGACATCCTCGGCGGCATAGCGGCACTGGGCCTCGGTGAGGGGCCGCTGCAGCCAGTCGGAGCGGGTCTCGTGCTTGTCGAGGGCAATGCCGAGCACCGCCTCCACCAGCCGGGCATAGCCCCGGGAAAAGCCGAGCCCGCCGAAGGCGGCGGCCACCTGGGTATCGAACAGGGGGCTCGGCAGGGTGCCGAAGGCGCCCTGCAGCACTTCCAGGTCCTCCGAGCAGGAGTGAAATACCTTGATCACCCGCGGATTGCGCAGCAGATCCACCAGGGGCGCGAAATCGCCGATGGCGAGGGGGTCCACCAGCCACACGGTGTCGCCGTCGCACAGCTGGATCAGCCCCAGTTTGGGGTGGAAGGTATCGGTGCGGATGAACTCGGTATCGAAGGCGATGCGGGGCACCCGCGCGCAGGCGGCACAACACTCCGCCAGGGCACTGTCGGAGGCGACCAGGCGCGGCGCGGGGAGGGTCAGGCTGGCATCCATTGGGACATATCCTTGAAGTTGGCGGGCGCTGGATTGGCGGGCACTAGAAGAGTTGCTTGCGGCTGTTGAAGGCGTGTGCCAGGGTGCCGCCATCCACGTACTCCAGCTCGCCCCCGAGGGGCACGCCGTGGGCGATGCGGGTGACGCTGACCCCTGCGCCCCGGGCGCGCTCGCCGATGTAGTGGGCGGTGGCCTCCCCCTCGATGGTGAGGTTGGTGGCGAGGATCAGCTCCTCGACGCCGTCGCTGTCGAGGCGGCGCATCAGCTGGTCGACGCCGATGGCCTCGGGGCCGATACCGTCGATGGGGGAAAGATGCCCCATCAGCACGAAGTAGAGTCCCCGATAGCTGCCGGACTGCTCGATGGCGAACAGATCGGCCGGGGTCTCCACCACGCAAACCCGCTTGTCATCGCGGCGCGGATTGGCGCAGATGGCGCACAGATCGTTCTCGGTGAGGTTGCGACAGCGCTGGCAGCGGCTGACCTGGCGGGCGGCGCTGTCGATGGCGGTGGCGAGCCGCAGCCCGCCCTCCCGGTTGCGCTCCAGAAGATGAAGGGCCATCCGCTGGGCGGACTTGGGCCCGACCCCCGGCAGGCAGCGCAGGGCGTCGATCAACTCATCGATTACAGGACCGAACACGGCAGAGCCTCGACTTTGAAATAATTAAAATTCAACAAGCTAGAAAGGCATCTTGAAGCCAGGAGGGAAGTTGAACCCCGAGGTCAGGGACGACATCTTCTCCTGGGTCTGGACTTCGATCTTGCGCACCGCGTCGTTGACGGCGGCGGCGAGGAGATCCTCCAGCAGTTCCTTTTCTTCCGACAGCAGTTCCGGGGCGATGGTGACCTTGCGCACATCGTGGCGGCCGTTCATCACCACCTGTACCAGACCGGCCCCGGACTCGCCGGTAACCTCGGCCTTGGCCGCTTCCTCCTGCATCCGCTGGAGGTTCTCCTGCATCTGCTGGGCCTGCTTCATCAGGTCATTCAAACCTTTCATGGCGGGGCAACTCCTCGTGATAGGGGTGGGGTTTCAGTCGATGGGCTTGACGCTGGCGTCCACCAGCTCGCCCCCCAGGAGGCTCTCCAGGGCGCGGACGTGGGGGTCCTGGCGCAGGCTCGCCACCGCCTCGGCGAGGCGCTCGGCGCGGCGCCGCTGGAGGATCATCCAGGGGGTCTCGTGGATCACCGGGCCGACGTCGATGGCCACCTGGACCGGCTGGCCGAGGTAGTCCCCGAGCACCTCCGCCAGGCGGCCCTGATGGTCGTCCTTGTAGAGGGTGCTATTGCCGCTGTCGAGATTGAAGCGCAGCTGGCTGCCTTCCACCGCCACCAGTTCGAGGTTGGCGGCGATATTCTGCAGCAGGCCCCCCACCTCCAGCCCGAGGTAGACGTCGATCCAGTTGCCGGGCCGCAGCTCGGCGAGGGCCAGCGGGGCGGGCCTCGCTCCCCGGGGCATGGCAGGGGCGATATCGGGGGCGGTGTCGCTGGCGGGTGCGGGGGCGGCCGGCGCCACGTCCGGCGGGCTCGCCAGGGCCACCGCGGCCTGGGCCCGTTCGGTGCGGGCCGGGGTGGGCTTTTGCTCCCGCACCAGGGCCGGCGGGCTGACAGCGGCGGTCTCGTCGTATTCCTCCCAGGGGGGGCGATCGCCATCGGGTTCTTGGTCGCCGACAGGGGGCGCCTCCACCGGCGCCGGTTTGACCAGGGACAGGCGAGGGCCACCCCCCTGCCCCGCCGGGGCCGGCTCGACGGGACTGGCGACCACCGGTGCCGTGGCTTCGGGGCGGGGGGGCGCTGGGGATGGCGCGGGCGCCTGGGGATTGGCCGGGGCGCGGCGCGGCGGAGGCTCATCCATCACACCATCGGGCAACTGGGGCTGGAACGCCAGCAGGCGCAACAGCACCATTTCAAACCCGGAGCGGGGATCGGCGGCAAACGGCAGGTCGCGTCGCCCCAGCAGGGCGATCTGGTAGTAAAGCTGCACATCCTCGCGGCTCAGCTGGGCGGCGAGTTGCAGTACCGGGTGGTGATCGCCGTGGCTCTGGTCGAGGGCGTCGGGGGCGGTCTGGGCGATGGCCACCCGATGCCAGAAGGACAGCATCTCCGCCAGGGCCTCGCCGTAATCGGGGGCGTGATCGGCCAGGCGCTGCACCAGGGCCAGGGCCTGCGCGGCATCGCCCCGGGCCACCGCCTCGCAGATGTCCACCACAGCGCCCCGGTCGATGGTGCCGAGCATGGCGGCCACCTCGGCCTGGGTGACCTGGCCGCCGCCGTGGGCGATGGCCTGGTCGGTGAGGCTCAGGGCATCCCGCATGCTGCCGTCGGCGGCGCGGCCGAGGGCCCACAGGGCCTCCTCCTCGAAGGGGACTTTCTCCTCCCCCAGCACGTGCTTGAGGTGGCCGACGATGCGCTCAGGGCCGAGGTTCTTGAGGTTGAATTGCAGGCAGCGGGAGAGAATCGTCACCGGCAGCTTTTGCGGATCGGTGGTGGCGAGGAGAAACTTCACATGGGGCGGCGGCTCCTCCAGGGTCTTCAGCAGGGCGTTGAAGCTGTGGGTGGAGAGCATGTGCACCTCGTCGATGAGGTACACCTTGTAGCGGCCGCTGGTGGGCAGGTACTGGACGTTGTCGAGCATCTCCCGGGTGTCTTCCACCTTGGTGCGGGACGCGGCGTCCACCTCCAGCAGGTCGACGAAACGGCCCTCGGCGATGGCCCTGCAGGCGCCGCACTCACCGCAGGGGGTGGAGCTGACGCCGCGCTCGCAGTTGAGGCACTTGGCGATGATCCGCGCCAGGGTGGTCTTGCCCACGCCCCGGGTGCCGGTGAAGAGATAGGCGTGGTGCAGGCGCCCGTTGTCGAGGCCGTTGACCAGGGCCTTCAGCACATGCTCCTGCCCCACCATCTCGTCGAAGGTGCGGGGGCGCCATTTGCGGGCGAGGACCTGATAGCTCATGGGCAACCTGCTTGGGAAACGAGTGGGGCATTATACGGGCATGGGCCGGGTGTTTCACGCCACGGCGCGAGGCCGCGCCGCCGGGAGTTGCCCGGAAAGGGGATATCGGCGAACCCCTCCCCCGGACGCCGTTGTTGCCACCGGGTCCCGGCCTGCTACCATGGCGCGGCTTATACAACGGGGTGGACCACTGTGGGCGCGCAAAGAGACAAGGGAAACACACTGGAGCGAATCATCAAGGCCGCCGAGGGGGAATTCGCCGCCAGGGGCTTTGAAGCGGCCAATATCGAGAACATCGCCCGGGAGGCCCGGGTCACCAAGCAGCTGGTGTACCACTACTTCCGCACCAAGGACCAGCTCTACCGGGCGACCCTCGAAACGGTGTCCGAGGGCATGGGCATTCTCGACGATGCGCAGTCCTACGCCACCCTGGCACCCCGGGACGCCATCGCGCGACTGATCAACACCATCATCGACGACTTCATCAGCCACCCCAGTTACGCCGCCCTGACCCTCGACCAGGCCCTCCACCACGGCGAGCACATCACCCAGTCGAGCCGCTTCATTCCCACCATGCGGGCCACCGTCGACCAGGTCTTCAAACCGGTCCTCGAGCGTGGCATGGCCAGTGGCGAGTTCCGCCAGGGCCTCGATCCGGAGATCACCTTCTGGATGCTGTTTCACCTCGCGACCGCCTGCTTCCTCAACGACGTGGTGATGTCGGAAGCCACCAGCATCGACTTCACCTCCCAGGAGGGCATCGAGCGCTGGCGGGCGGCGTCCCTGGACTTTGCCCTCAACGCCCTGCGCTGAGCCACTCCTCCCCGGGGCCCTCCCCGTCAAGCACCGCGCATATGGTCCTGAAGATCCATGACATGGGCATGGTGGGCGCTCATGCCGCCGTCGATGGTGATCACCTGGCCGTTGATGTACTTCGATTCACGGCTGGCGAGGAAGGTGGCCAGGGCGGCGATATCCTCGGGCTCCCCCAACTCCGGGGTAAGGGCGTGGCGGCCGATGATGGCAATCAGCTCCGGCGCCACCTTGCGGAAGGTGGGGGTGATCACCGGGCCCGGGGCAATGGCGTTGCAACGCACCCGCTGGTGGGCGTGCTGGGTGGCGACGTACTGGGTGAGCGAGATCACCCCCGCCTTGGAGGCGCCATAGGCGACCCGGCTGGCGTCCGCCGCCTGCCCCGCCCCGGAGGCCATGTTGACGATGGTGCCGCCGCCGTTGGCGGCCATATGGGGAATGGCGTGGCGACAGCCGAACATGTAGCCGGTGAGATTGACGTGGAGGATGCGGGTCCACACCTCCGCGGGGATGGCAGTGATGTCGGTGTCCTGGTGGAGGGTCTCCGGGCTGGTCAGGGCCGCGTTGTTGAACAGGATATCGAGTTTGCCGAAGCGCTCGACAGTGGTATCGATGGCGGCCTTGAAGGCCGCTTCGTCGCCAATGTCGAGGGCCATGGGGAGGGCATTCGGGCCGAGCCTGTCGGCAACGGCCTGGGCGTGGGCCAGATCGATATCCGCCACCACCACGGTGGCGCCCTCGCCGATGAAGCGCTCGGCGGTCACCGCGCCGATGCCGCCGGCACCGCCGGTAATGATGGCCACTTGGCCCTTGAGTCTTTGCATGGTCAGGTCTCTGTTGGTTTATGGTTATGCCGGGCCGTCAGAACCCGCTTCAAACGATATAGGGATGGTAGGTGCACACCATGGAAACCAGCGTACCGGTGTCCATGAACTTGCTCTCCTCCTCCAGCAACTCCACCACGTCGGGGCGCGCCATCCACTCGCTCATGTTGGCCATGGCGGCCTCGTCGAAGCGGGCCTGCACCATCACGTCGTAGGGCGCCTCGTCCACCCGGCCCCGCTCCAGGTTGTGGGCCTCGTGGATGTAGTAGGCGGTGTAGTCCAGCAGGGCATCGCCGTACACCCGCTTGGCCCAGGGGCCGATCAGGGTGCGGTGCTTGTCGTGGTGGTCCCGGGGCGTCAACCCCGGCTTGCGCTTGGCACCGAAGAAGATGTTGACCCCTGTCTTGCCGCTGTCCGGGACGATGACATTGACGTCGCAGAGCAGCAGATAGCCGTTGGCGTGGTCGCAGAAGCGCTTTTCGTCCTCGACGATGGCAATACCGTCGGGATCGTTGCTGCGCCAGTGTTCAAAGTTGTTGTAAAGCTCCTCGGTGTACCACTCCGGGACGATGAAATCCCAGGGCACGTCCGCCAGCACCTCGCCGGCAATATTGGTGGCCAGCTGGGGGTAGTAGCCCACATAGCGGCTCAGCCCCAGGGGGCCGGCAACCCGCTTGCCGAGGGGCGCGTGGTGGTTGATATGGTATTGCTGGGCTTGCTCGCGGGTCATGCCCGCGCGCTTCTTGCCTAGGCCAATGGCTTTTATCATGGTGGCTGGAACCTCTGACAGGTTGGATGACGGGAATGCACCGATCGACAGGGTGCGGGACACCATCCTAGGCTCACCCTCCCCGCGTCTCAACGGCTTTCATTTGATCCCGGTAAAGCGGCTGCATATAACCCCCCGGCATTTGTCCCCGTGAGACAGGCGTATTAATATGCCCCAAGCCGCGACAAATAACTATTACCCGCTGACGAGGTCGTGATGGAAAGTGTGCACAGCAAGTCATTCAAGGCCGAACGTCTCCCCGACCGACGCCGGGTGGAGGGGCGCATCTGCGACGACGCCTACGACATTCAGATCCACAACGTGGACTGGACGGAGCCCGGGGAAGCCACCTTCGAGCCGAGGAACTACTGCTTTATCGAACTGCCCTACTTCCCCGCCCGCAATATCTTCTGCTCCTACGACCCGGGGGTCGATCACCGCAAGCGCCAGACCATCGACGACATCCTGCTGGTCCCCCCCGGCGCGACACTCTACGCCGCCTGGACCCGGGGCCACCAGCGCACCCTGTCGTGCATGTTCGACCTGTCGAAGCTGGGGCTGCTTGGCGGCTTCGAATGGTGCTGGGAAAACATCGACCTGGCGTCCACCATCAACATCCACAACCCGTTCCTGGAGTCCCTGCTGCGCCGCTTGGCGGAGGAGACCGCATCACCCGGCTTTGCCAGCAAGCTGCAGACCGACAGCCTGCTCACCCTGATCGCCTTCGAGCTGCGCCGCCACTACCCGGGGCTCGGTTGCCCCGCCCACGCCGACAACGGCCGGCTGAGCCCGTCCCAGCTGCAAACCCTGAGGGATCTGATCGAAGCGTCCCGGGGGCTCGGCCCGTCCCTTGTTGAGCTGTCGGCGGCCTGCGGCCTGCAACCCCGCCAGCTGTCGGAGAGATTCAAGAACAGCCTGGGCATCACCCTGCGCCAATACATCGCCGAATCCCGCATCAACAAGGCCCGCGCCCTGCTCCAGGATGATCAGCTGCTGATCAAGGAGGTGGCCTATATCTGCGGCTTCCAGAACGCCGCGGCCTTCACCGCCGCCTTTCGCAAGGCCACGGCCCTGACCCCCCAGGAGTTCCGCGAGGGGGCGGGCCTGGCCCGTCACTGAGGCAATAAGGCGCCGCTTTTCAGCAATGGCAATGGGGGTTTGAGGGATAGCGCGAACCCTGTACCGGCGGGCCTGATTTGCCTAGAGTCGATTTGCTTAAGTCCGCACCGGCAGCGCCGGATTCGCCGGCGGCGACACCCACACAACACCATAACAGGAGCAGCCCATGGGTATGCAGCAGGAACAAGTGGTCAGGGATCTGATCAGCACATTCGACAAGGGTTGGCCCGAGAACCTCGACAAGACCATGTCCTATATCGCCGAGAATGCCGTCTACCAGATGGCGGTGCCCGTCACCGAACCGCTCCACGGCCGCGAGGCGATCCGCGCCGAAATCCAGTCGATGATGGACAACTACCGCTCGAACCGCAGCACCATCCTCGCCATCGGCTCCGGCGGCAACCATGTCTTCACCGAGCGGCTAGACGAAGCCCTGACCGACCAGGGATGGCTGCAAATCCCCCTGGTGGCGGTGTTCGAGCTCAACAGCGATAACCTCATTAGCGGCTGGCGTGAATACATGGACATGGCCAGCGTGATCAAGCAGCAGGGAGTCGAGAAGTTGACGGTGATCGGCGGCTTCGACGTACTGAAATCCTGATTCCAACCCATTATCCGCTTGCCGTTGGCCCCCGCGTCGAGGGACGGGGGGCCCGGGCAGCCGCCAGGACAGCGCCCCATGACCTCGCAATCCACATTCACAGCACACGCCGACCCCCTCGACCAGACCATCCACGACAACCTGCTGCGCATGATCCCCGGCACCATTACCCGCTTTGCCCGCCAGGCCCGTTGGCGGCCAGCCTGGGATGTGGACATGATCATCGACGGCGAGCCGCGCCGCATCCACGTGCGCGCCGAGAAGGGCAAGAATTACGTGGGGCCCATGGGTCTGCGCCAGGAGGCCGCCGTCCACGACATCCTCGAGCGCCACGGCATCCCGGTACCCCATGTGTACGGCATGATGGAGGACCCTGTCGCCATCGTCATGGACCTGATCCCCGGGCAGATCAACCTCGCCACAGCCCGGAGCGACGGTGCCCGGGAAGCCATCCGCACCCAGTATATCGAGGCCCTCGCCGCCCTCCATGAGGTGCCCACCGCCGAATTCAGCGCCATCGGCCTGCCGGTGCCCGGCACACCCCGGGAGATCGCCCTCGGCCTCTATGAAGCCTGCGAGAAGATCTATCGCCAGCGCATGGCCGGTCGCCCCTTCGCCCTGATGGAGTTCATCTGGCGATGGGTGGTGCGCAACGTGCCGGAGCATCGCCAACGGGCGGCCTTCATCACCGCCGATTCCGGCCAGTTCCTGTTCCAGGACGACCGCTTGACGGGCCTTATCGATTTCGAAGTGGGCTACGTGGGGGACCCCATCGCCGAGTTCGCCGGCATGCGCCTTCGCGACAGCACCGAGCCCCTCGGCGACATCAACACCCTGATGGACCACTACGAGCAGCTCACCGGGGACAGGCTCGACAAGAACACCGTGGAATTCCACACCGCCGGTTTTTGCGCGGTGAACGGTTTCTTGCTGTGGCCCCTCGCCTTCGACCCGGACATCAATGACGACTATGTGGCCTACCTGAGCTTCAGTGTTGGCACAACCCGCTGGGCCATCAACGCCATCGCCGAGATTCTCGGCGTCGATCTCCGCGACATCGATCCGCCGGCGGCGGCACCCCTCGTCTACGACGCCGCCACCCGCCATCTGCGGGAGAGCCTGCCGCGCCTGGGCGGGCACGGCGACATGGCGGACTACGAGATGGGCAAGGCGGATTCCCTGGCACGCTATGTGGAACGGGCCAATCTCCACGGTCGCGCCGTGCAGGCGGACAATCTCGCCGATGCCGCGCAACTGCTCGGCCGCCCCCTGGCCAGCCCGGAGGACGCGGAAATCGCCCTGGTGGATTTCATTCAGGGGGCCGGCCCGGAAAGGGACGCCAACTTGGTCCGCTACTTCCACCGCTGGTTGCTGCGCCAGGATTTCCTGCTGCGGGGTTGCGGCAGCTCGTCCTGGGGCACGGGGATGTTGCTGCAGGCGATTCGCCCGCGGGGTTGAGGATGCGGGGCCCGGTGGACAAAGGCAGCCGACACCCATGAGCGACGGCGGACAGCAAACCCCGGTGGCGATCGCCCTGGCCCTGTTGCGGGGGATCGAGGCGGGGGATATCGCGGCGGTGCGGGCAACACTCTCCCCCGCCGCCAGCTGGGAGATCCCGGGCTTTGGCGCCTATGGTCGCGAGGCATTCCTGGAAAGCCTTGCCCACACCATCGCCTTGAGTCACAGCCGGCGCCTGAAGGTCCGCCACACCACCGCCGAGGCCAACCGAGTGGCGGTGGAAGCGGCCGGGGAATTTCGGTTCCACGATGGCCGCGACTACAACAATCGCTACCATTATCTGTTCGAGTTCGACGGCGGCCTGATCATTCGCGCCTGCGAGTACATGGACACAGCCCTTGCCCGGGAGGTTTTCGGCACCCGAGGATGACGTTGCCGATCAAATCCCCCGTTGTTTTCCCCTTCCACACCAGCGCGAGATATCCCATGACCACAGCCAAATTCTGCCGCATCGCCGTGATCGCCGACGACATGGCCAGCTTCACCGAGGAACTGGGCGCCCTGCTCGGTATCCGCTTCGTCTCGCCGTCCCTCGACAAGGAATTTTCCAGCATCACCGTGACCTTCGGCGAGCACGGCCTGGAACCCATCCAGTTGCACGAGGCGGTACCCTTCGCCAGCTTCGGTCGCCTTATCGAAGTGGCCATCGATGTCGCCGATGCCGAGGAAACCCGCCGCAAGTTCGAGGCCCGGGGCTACAGGCCCATCGTCAACAACTTCCTGCCGGCCCCCGGGGCCTACGAGTACCTCTTTGGCCGGGATTTTCACGGCCTGCCCCTGATGGTGTGCACGGCGGGGGACAACGAGGCCCAGATGCGCCTCGACGGCCCCTTTCGCGAGCTGGACGCCGCCCCCAACCCCAAGATCGGCTGCGTCAGCCTGATCGTCGACAACCTCGCCGGAGTGGCTGACGACCTCTCCGAACTGTTCGGGATGACCTTCGTCGATACCGACCCGGCGGGCCTCGGCGCCCGGGCCCTGGTGGGCCCCCACAGGGTAAAGCTGGTGGAAGGCCCCGCCCCGGAACGGCTGGCGGACTACGAGCTGCCGCTGGCGGCCATCGAGTTTGCGGTGGATGACGTGGAAGCGAGCCGCCGGCGGATCGAAGCGGCGGGGTATCCGGTTCGCCACGTCCGCCCCCTCGCCAGCGGCGGCAATGCCTACTATTTTGGCGCCACCGTGCAGCGCGTCCCCTTGAGCATCTATCCCGCCAGCGCCGACGACGAAATCATCGGCAGGCACTGATCCCGCCCGGGAGGTCATCGTGTCCGACATCGAGCAAAACCGCGCCACCGCCATCAAGGCCATGCGGGCGCTCTTCGAGCATCATTTCGACAGCGCCGACGCCTACTTTCACCCCGAGGCGCGCTGGTGGATCATCGGCCAGGGGGACATGTCCCACGAGCGGGTCCGCGAAATTGCCCACCAAACCGAGGGCGGGCACCGCTCGGCGAGGCTCACCATTCTCGACACGGTGGCGGAAGGCGACAAGGTCTGCGTGGAAGCAGTGGGTGACATGATCCTCGCGGACAGCAGGCCCTATCGCAACAGCTACCATCACGTGCTGGAGTTCCGCGACGGACTGATCCACCGCTTCAGGGAGTACTTCGACACGGCCTATGTGCAGCGGACTTTCGGGGATGGCCTCTACGGCCCGTCGACCAGCAGCGACGGGGCGGAGGAATGACCGGGGCGGGGGCGGACAGCGGCGAAGGGATCCCCGCGCCCGGGGTGACGTGTGCGCTCCCTCAGGCGGTTTTACCCGCCAGATGGGCATCGTGGAGCACCCGGATCATCTGATCCTCGGCGCCAAAGCGCGCCACCAGGGACTCCGCCAGCGCCGAGAGATCCTGCTCCAGTTCGGCAAACCCGCCGCCGGCATCGTATTTCTCGTCGAACGCCAGCGCCAACTGGGTGCTGCCCTCGATGGCGCGGAGCAACTTGCCGCCGAGGGCAACAGCCTGCTCGTCGTGAAACTCCCTGCCCTCGTCGAGCAGACGCTGGTAGAACTCGAAGTGCCCGGCGGAAATGTAATCGATCAGCAGGGACCTGAAGGCGGCAAGGCGGCGGGCAAGCTGGGGATGGTGGACGTCGAAATCCCGCCGGGTGGCAAAATCGCTGAGCAGCACGATCAGTTGGTGGCGCTCCTCCAGCCAGCGATCAATCGCCTCGTCAAACCCCTTCCAGCGCTGCAATGCCTGTTGCGATTGATTGAGCATGAAATTCCCCCGGTGGTGGCGAGGCTCCAGCTTATGCAAGCCAGGGGCATTACGCAAACCCCACAGGGCTTGACGAACCTCGGGAGCATCGCCACGGCCCCAATCTCACCCCAGGGGGCGCCGGCGGTGGAGCATCGCCAGCACCGCGCCCGCCGCGAGGGCGGCGACCAGGTGCTTGAGGCTGTGGCCACTGACCACCCCCAGGGCCGCCTGGATGGGGCCATCCAGCATTTCCAGCACCTTGGCAAGGCCATAGCCGCCAAACACCCAGCCAAGATCGCCCGCCCGGGTATAGCGCGGGCGCCCCGTGAATACCGCGAGGGGAATGATCAGCATCGGCAGAAACTGAACCAGAAGATAGGGACGCAGATCCCCCGCGCCCTCGGACTCCGTAAAGTGCCAGTAGAGCACCGAGCCGATGCCCGCCAGCAGCAGTGGGTAAAGGAGGCGTCGCTGTAGCTCCCTGCCCCACAGCTCGGACAACAGCGCCGTGGTCAGGGCCATGAATGCCACGGCCATCGGCAACCGGTCCCACAGCAGGGTAGCGTTGCTCGGATCGAGGTGATACCAGGCCGATCCCAATCCCGTCAGGGCCACACCGGCGAAGAACAACCGCCACTGGGGAAATCCGGGCACGGCATCATGGACGAGCCTGCCCCGCCAATCTGCGACCAACCCCCAGATACCCACCACCAGAAAGCCCAGATTCGACAGCACATTCCAGCCATGGTCGATACCCAGCAGACGACGGGTGTCGGCAAAGGCATGGTAGGCAAGGGGCTGGGGAATGGGATCCACGACCACCAGGAAGCCCAGGGCCAGGAGCACAGAAAGGAGCATCACGGGGGCGCGGCGATTCACGGCATGATCCCACCCTATCGAGGGTTCAGACTTTACCCCCGCGAGGGACCGCGGGGCCAAACGCCGGGCCCGTTCAGGGCCTAAAAAGCAAAAAGGCCAGAGTGTTGACGCTCTGGCCCTTCGCGGGTTTATTGGTCGGAGCGGCGGGATTTGAACCCACGACCACTACACCCCCAGTGTAGTGCGCTACCAGGCTGCGCTACGCTCCGATTCTTGAATGGTGCTGGTTTCAAGAGGCCGCAATCATACTGGATTCAGCCGTCATTGCAAGCCGATTTCCCGGGGATTTAGCCTTTCAGCGCGGAGAGAATATCCTCGAGCTCACTGATGGTCTGGGTGATCAGCTGGCGCACCTGGGTGGCTTCTTCCTTGGCATCCTCGCCGCCGAGCCGCTGCCGCGCCCCGCCGATGGTAAAGCCCTGGTCGTACAGCAACGAGCGGATCTGGCGGATCAGCAACACATCCTGACGCTGGTAGTAGCGGCGATTGCCGCGGCGCTTGACCGGGTTGAGCATGGGAAACTCCTGTTCCCAATAGCGCAGCACATGGGGCTTCACATCGCACAACTCGCTGACTTCACCGATGGTGAAATAGCGCTTGCCGGGAATCGGTGGGAGCTGTTCGTTGTTACTTGGTTCCAGCATAGCTTTCCACCCTGGCCTTGAGTTTCTGCCCCGGCTTGAAGGTCACGACGCGCCTGGCGGTGATGGGGATCTCCTCGCCGGTCTTGGGGTTGCGCCCCGGGCGGGTGCTCTTGTCACGCAGATCGAAGTTGCCGAAGCCGGAGAGCTTGACCTGTTCGTTGTTTTCCAGGGCCCGGCGGATTTCCTCGAAGAAACTTTCGACGATTTCCTTCGCCTCGCGCTTGTTGAGACCGAGCTCTTCAAACAACATTTCCGCCATGTCGGCTTTGGTCAAGGCTGACATCCACTTACCCCCTCAGCGTGCCCTGAAACTTATCGTTGAGTGCCGCCACCACGGCGTCCATTGCCGCCGCAATTTCGGCCTCATTTAGGGTGCGCGATTCATCCTGAAAGGTCAAGCTCATGGCAACGCTTTTTCGTGTAGTTTCAACACCTTTGCCCTGATAAACGTCAAAGATTCTAAGTTCGGACAGCAAATCCCCCGCGGCGCCCCGCACGGCATCGAGCAGCGCCTGGGCGGGCACCGCCTCGTCCACCAGGACAGCGATGTCGCGGCGCACACCGGGAAACCGGCTGATCTCGCGGAAACGGGGCACGGCGGCCTGGCGAAGGGGCGCCAGGCGCAACTCGAACAGGTAGACGGGATGGTCGATATCGAGCTGCTTCTGCACCCCGGGATGGAGGCGACCGAGATGGCCCACCAGCTCCGCGCCGCGCCACAGGGCAGCGCTCTGGCCGGGATGGAGGGCCGGGTGTGAGGCGGGGACGAAACGATAGGCTTCCGGCTCGCCACCCAGTTGCAGCAGCGCCTCGACATGGCCCTTGAGATCGTAAAAATCCACTCGCTCCTTGCCGCCCGTCCAGCCCTCGACATGGCGTTCCCCCTGTATCAGGCCCGCGATCATCGGCTCCTGTGCCAGCTCCCCGCCGGCATCCTCGACGAAGCGCAAACCGGTCTCGAACAGGTAGATCCGGCTCTGCTGGCGATTGAGGTTGCGCGCCAGTACCGGAATGAGACCAGCCCAGAGGGAGGTGCGCATCACCGCCATGTCGCTGGAGATGGGGTTGGCCACTTCCACCGGGCGGGCGTCGGGATCCACCAGCTGCTGAACCTTGGGATCGACAAAGCTGTAGGTGATGGCCTCGCGGAAACCCCGGGCGGCGAGTTCATGGCGCAACCGGGCCACCGGCAGGCGGGATTCGTCCCGGGGGGCGATGGCGATGGGCGCGGCCAGCACCCGGGAGGGCAGGTTGTTGTAGCCGTGGACCCGGGCGATCTCCTCGATCAGGTCCACCTCGATGGCGATGTCGAAACGCCAGCTGGGGACCCGCACCGTCCAGCCCTCGGCGTCGGCCTCAAGCACCTCGCAACCAAGCCTTGCAAAGATCCCGGTGACCGTTCCCTCATCGAGATCACAGGCCAGTTGCCGGGCCAGGCGTGCCCGCCGCAGTCGCAGGGTCCTCGCCTCGGGCAAATCGTCCGGCAACTCGCTTACCACCACCGGGCCGGGTTCGCCGCCGACGATCTCCACCAGCAGTGCCGTCGCCCGCTCGATGGCGAGCCGGCACAGCTCCGGGTCCACGCCCCGTTCGAAGCGGTGGGAGGAATCGGTGTGCAGGCCGTACTGGCGAGCCTGACCCACCACCGCCATGGGGTCGAAGAAGGCGCTTTCCAGGAAAATATCCCGGGTGGTCGCGGATACCGCCGTGGCGGCGCCGCCCATGATTCCCGCCAGGGCGATGGGGCCGGACTCGTCAGTGATCAGCAGGGTTCCCTCGTTCAGGGTGCGCTTGCTGTCATCGAGCAGGACGATTTCCTCGCCGGCGCGGCTGGTGCGCACCCGAATCCCGCCGCTCAAGCGGGCGAGATCGAAGGCGTGCATGGGCTGACCGAGTTCGAGGAGCACGAAGTTGGTGACATCCACCACCCCATCGATGCTGCGCACACCGCTGCGGGCCAGCTTCTCCACCAGCCAGCGGGGGCTCGGGCGGGAAATATCCACCCCGCGAATGACCCGGCCGGCATACCGGGGGCAGCGCCCACCGGCATCCAGACGCACCGGGAAGCTGTCATCCCGGACAGCGGCCACCGGTGCCGTGGGGGGCACCGCCACCCCGATATTACAAAGCACTCCAACTTCGCGAGCCAACCCATTGATACTAAGACAATCACCCCTGTTAGGCGTCAGATCCACCTCGATCAGGTTGTCGTCGAGATCCAGGTAGTCCCGAAGGTTCTCCCCCACCGGTGCCTCCGCCGGCAATTCCCAGAGCCCGGCGTCGGCGTCGGACACCCCCAACTCCTTCTCGGCACAGAGCATGCCGAAGGACTCCACCCCCCGCAGCTTGGCACGGCGAATCCTGAAGTCCCCGGGCAGGGTCGCGCCGAGGGTGGCGAACGCCACCTTCAGACCCTGGCGGGCGTTGGGGGCACCGCAGACCACCTGGACCGGGCCCTCGGCGCCACCGGCCACCTGGCAGACCCGCAACTTGTCGGCATCGGGATGGGGCGCAATGGCGATGATTTCCCCCACCACCACGCCGTCGAAGGGCGGTGCCACCGGCTCCACCGAATCGACCTCGAGGCCGGCCATGGTGAGGCGACTCACCAGTTCTGCGCTATCCACCGGGGGATTCACCCACTCCCTGAGCCAGGATTCACTGAATTTCATAACGGGAAAGAACCTTGGTAATTGGCTGACAAAAAATCTGCAACGTATTGATTAAAATCAAAACTGCCGAAGGAATCGCAGATCGTTCTCGAAGAAGAGACGCAGATCCGTCACCCCGTAGCGCAACATGGCGAGGCGCTCCACCCCCATGCCGAAGGCAAACCCGCTGTGGGTTTCGCTGTCGACGCCACAGTGGGCAAAGACCGCGGGGTGCACCATCCCGCAACCCATCACTTCCAGCCAGCCGGTATTCTTGCAGATCCGACAACCGGCGCCCCGGCAGTTGGTGCACTGAATATCCACCTCGGCGGAGGGCTCGGTGAAGGGAAAATAACTGGGCCGGAACCGCACCGGCAGATCCGCCTCGAAGAAGGCTTTGAGGAACTGATCCACGGTACCCTTGAGGTCGGCAAAGCTCAGGTCCCGGTCCACCACCAGGCCCTCCACCTGGTGGAACATGGGGGTGTGGGTCAGGTCGGAATCACAGCGATAGACACGGCCCGGACAGATGATGCGGATGGGCGGCGCCTGGCGCTCCATGGTGCGTATCTGCACCGGGGAGGTGTGGGTGCGCAGCACCGTGGAGGCGCTGATGTAGAAGGTGTCGTGCATCGCCCGCGCCGGGTGATGGGCGGGAATGTTGAGGGCCTCGAAGTTGTGGTAGTCATCCTCGATCTCCGGCCCCTCCTCCACCTGATAGCCCGCATTGACGAAGAATTCCTCGATGCGGGCCAGGGTGCGGGTCACCGGGTGCAGGCCGCCCCGCTCCACGGCGCGACCGGCCAGGGTGATATCGATGGACTCCGCCGCCAGCTGGGCGCTGATGGCGGACTGCTCCAGGGCCGCCTTGCGGACCTGAATCAGCGCCTGCACCCGCTCCTTGGCCTCGTTGATCCTGGCGCCAGCAGCGGGGCGCTCCTCGGCGGGGAGCTGGCCGAGGCCCTTCAGCAACTCGGTGAGCTTGCCCTTCTTGCCCAGGTACTCGACCCGCACCTGATCGAGGGCGGCTTCATCCTGAGCGGCGTTGGCGGCATTGATGGCTTCGTCGGCGAGGGTCGCCAGGTTTTCCATTGCAGTTTCCTTTCGTGAAAAAAAAAAGGGAAAGGACACCAGCCCTTTCCCCATTCGTTTACTGCCTTACTGGCCGGCGGGAGCCGGCAATCGATCAAGCCAGGGCGGCCTTCGCTTTGTCAACGATGGACGCAAACGCGGGCTTGTCGTGGATGGCGATATCGGAGAGCACCCGACGGTCGAGCTGGATGCCCGCCTTCTTGAGACCGGCGATCAGCTGGCTGTAGGTGATGCCTTCGGCGCGGGCCTGGGCATTGATACGGGCGATCCACAGGGTACGGAAGGTGCGCTTCTTGACGCGACGGTCGCGGAACGCGTACTGACCGGCCTTGGTGACGGCCTGGACCGCAACGCGGTAGACGCGGCTGCGGGCGCCGTAGTAGCCCTTGGCCAGGTTGAGAACCTTCTTGTGACGACGGTGTGCGGTGACACCACGCTTTACTCTTGCCATGTCATTCTCCCCCTATCAGACGCGCAGCATACGGTCGACAAGCGGCTTGTCGGACGCATTCATGACGCTGGTGCCACGCAGATTGCGCTTACGCTTCTGGGACATCTTGGTGAGAATGTGGCTGCGCATGGCATGCTTGTGCTTGTAGCCCGCGGCGGTTTTCTTGAACCGCTTGGCGGCTCCACTGTGTACTTTGGCTTTTGGCATTGGAATAACTCCAGATTGCAGGGTTGATTGACGAAGAAGACGCCCGGTCAGCCAGCCACAGGCTGAACGCGGTACGTGCTGTCACTTCTTCTTTTTGCTTTTGGGGGCGATGACCATGGTGAGCTGGCGACCTTCCATCTTGGGGTGCTGCTCCACCGTGCCCATCTCCTCCAGGTCGTGCTCGATACGTTTCATCATTTCCATACCGAGCTCCTGATGGGCCATTTCCCGACCGCGGAACCGCAAGGTTACCTTGGCCTTGTCCCCATCTTCCAGAAAACGTACAAGGTTGCGCAGCTTGACCTTGTAGTCTCCTTCGTCCGTCCCTGGGCGAAATTTCATTTCCTTCACCTGGGTCTGTTTCTGGTTCTTGCGCTGGGCTGCCTGCTGCTTCTTGATCTCGAACAGCTTCTTGCCGTAATCCATCACCTTGCAGACGGGCGGCTCGGCATCAGCGGAGATTTCAACCAGGTCCAGGTTTGCGGCGGCCGCGGCGTCGAGCGCCTCACGGAGGCTGACGATGCCAACCTGCGAACCATCCGCGCCGATTAAACGGACCTGGGGCGCATCAATCTCGTCGTTGATGCGCGACCGGTTGGCCCGCCCTTTGGCGTAATCTTTTTTAATAGTGTTTCTCCTGCCTATTTATGAAAACGACCGCGGCGTTGTTCATCCTCTTGCAGCCGGCTGACAAGGGCATCGAGGCTCATGGTGCCAAGATCCTCGCCGGTGCGGGTACGAACGGCCACGGTCTGCGTTTCAGCTTCGCGGTCACCCACTACCACCAGGTAGGGGATGCGCTGAATCGTGTGCTCGCGGATTTTAAAGCCGATCTTCTCGTTTCTCAAGTCGTTTATGGCCCGGAAGCCCTTGTTTTGCAAAGATTCCGTGACCTCCCTGACATAATCCGCCTGGTTGTCGGTGATATTCATCACCACCAGCTGCTCGGGGGCGAGCCAGGTGGGGAAGGCGCCCTCGTAGTGTTCGATGAGGATACCGATGAAACGCTCGAAGGAACCGAGGATGGCGCGGTGCAGCATCACCGGCACCTGGCGGGAGCCATCCTCCGCCACGTACTGGGCGTCGAGGCGCCCGGGCATGGAGAAGTCCACCTGAATGGTGCCCAGCTGCCATACCCGACCGATGCAGTCCTTGAGGGAGAACTCGATCTTGGGGCCGTAGAAGGCACCCTCACCCGGCAACAGCTCCCAGGGCAGGCCCTTGCTGTCGAGGGCATCCGCCAGGGCCTTCTCGGCCTTGTCCCAGATTTCGTCGGAACCCACCCGTTGCTCGGGGCGGGTGGAGAGGCGGTAGATCACCTCGTCAAAACCGAAATCGGCGTAGACGTCATGGAGAAAGTCGATAAAGCTCGACACCTCGGGCTGGATCTGAGCCTCGGTGCAGAAAATATGGGCATCGTCCTGGGTAAAGCCCCGCACCCGCATGATGCCATGCAGGGAGCCGGAGGGCTCGTTGCGGTGGCAGGAGCCGAACTCGGCGAGGCGCAGGGGCAGTTCGCGGTAGCTCTTGAGGCCCTGGTTGAACACCTGCACATGGCAGGGGCAGTTCATGGGCTTGATGGCGAAGTCGCGCTCCTCCGCCTCCAGGGTGAACATGCCGGCGGCGAACTTGTCGGCATGGCCCGAGCGGCGCCAGAGGCTCAGGTCGACGATCTGGGGCGTGCGGATCTCCCTGTAGCCGTGGCGCTGCTGCTGGCCGCGCATGTACTGCTCGATGGTCTTGTACAGGGTCCAGCCCCGGGGGTGCCAGAACACCATGCCGGGCGCCTCTTCCTGCATGTGGAAGAAGTTGAGCTTCTTGCCGATCTTGCGGTGATCGCGCTTCTCCGCCTCCTCGATGCGGTGCAGGTAGGCGGCGAGATCCTTCTTGTTGGCCCAGGCGGTACCGTAGATGCGCTGCAGCATCTCGTTGCGGGAATCGCCGCGCCAGTAGGCACCCGCCACCTTGGTGAGCTTGAAGGCGGCGATCTTGCCGGTGCTGGGCACATGGGGGCCGCGGCACAGGTCGATGAAATCATCCTGGCGGTAGAGGGAGATGGCCTCGTTGGCGGGAATGGAGGCGATGATTTCCGCCTTGTAGTCCTCGCCCATGTTCTTGAAGAACGTTACCGCGTCGTCGCGATCCATCAGCTCCCGGGCCACGGGAATATCCGCCCGGGCCAGCTCCTCCATCTTGGCCTCGATTTTTTCGAGGTCCTCCGGGGTGAAGGGCCGCTCGAAGGCGAAGTCGTAATAGAAGCCGTCCTCGATCACCGGGCCAATGGTGACCTGGGCGCTCGGGAACAGGGCCTTCACCGCCTGGGCCAGCAGGTGGGCACAGGAGTGGCGGATCACCTCGAGGCCGTCCTCGTCCTTGCCGGTGACGATGGCGAGCTCGGCGTCGGCGGCGATCAGATGGGAGGTGTCCACCAGCTTGCCATCGACCTTGCCGGCCAGGGCCGCCTTGGCGAGGCCGGGGCCGATATTCTCGGCGATCTGGGCAACGGAAACGGGGGCGTCAAACTGGCGCTGACTGCCATCGGGGAGGGTGATAACGGGCATTTTTCGTTCCTTTTCCAGTGGTGACCCCTACCAAAGGCCACATGGGTGATTCGGGATACAGGCGTCGCCTGCAAGCACTTTCGCGGGGAAAGTGGTAGGACCAGGCGGATTCGAACCGCCGACCTCTACCATGTCAAGGTAGCGCTCTAACCAACTGAGCTATGGTCCTGTCGAGAGGCGCGCATTCTATACCAGGCCGCGCGGGCGATACAATCCCCAAACACGCATCGCCCAAACACTGGAAAAATCGCCATCCGCGAGCCCTGTCAGCGCTGGGGCAACAGCGCCCTCGCAGTCACCTCCGTGTCGAGGGCATGCCCCTTGGCGGCGAAACTGAAGCCCCGGGCGCGGCCGGGCTCTGGGGGGTCGCGATAATCGATTCGGGCCTGGAGGACACCCCCGTGGAACAACTCCCCGCGCCCGCCCCGGGTCTGCGCCGTCCAGCCCGGCTGGGACACCAGCCAGGCCTCGGGGCCTCGCCGATGAAGGTGAATCGCGAGCAGCACCAGCTGATCGAGGCCCGGGGACCAGTCCTCACCATCGCCACTGCGCACCTGCCCGTCGATGCCCTGGCGCAGGGAAGCGATCCGCGCCCCGCCCCCATCGCGAACCACGACGGCGAGCCCCTCCCCGTCCCGCGTGACCGTGGCGGTGCCGGCCAGGGCCTTGCCGGGGACGGCGATGCGCAGCGCCTGTTCCTGCCGCCAGCAGCACGGCAAAGCGGTGGGCGACGGCAATACCAGCTGCTCGCGCCAGGGCTGCGCCTCGAGCCCCGGGGATGGCGCGGCGGCCAGTGCCGCCATGCAGACCAGGGCCGCGGAGCGGAGGGTCATCCCAGTTTCTCGTTGGCGACGCCGTGGGGCACATGGCCGGTGGCCACGTGGGGGCTCGCGGATTCGCAGTGCTGCTGCTGGTCGTCGAAGAACACATCGGCACCGTAGGCCTTGAGGAACTCGCCCTTGGGCAACCCCCCGAGGAACAGGGATTCGTCGATGCGGATATTCCAGGAGCGCAGGGTCATCACCACCCGTTCGTGGGCCGGCGCCGAACGGGCGGTGACCAGGGCGGTGCGGATCGGGCATTCGTCGGGTTTGAATTCGGCCTGAAGGTTCTGCAGCGCGGCGAGGAAATTCTTGAAGGGGCCGGCATTGAGGGGCTGGCGGGCGGAGGCCTTCTCACTTTTGGCGAAGGCTTCAAGCCCCTTGCTCTTGAAGATCTTCTCCGCTTCGTCGGAAAAAATTACCGCGTCGCCGTCGAAGGCAAAGCGCAATTCATCCCCCTCCCGTTGCACCTTGCCCGATGGCAGCAGGGTCGCCGCCGCCACCCCGTGATCGAGGGCGTTGCGGACATCCTCGGCATGGGTGGAGAGAAACAGATGACAGCCAAAGGCGGACACATAGCGGTACGGCGATGAGCCGCCGCAAAACGCCGCGCGGCTGATATTGAGCCTGTGGTGCTCGATGGAATTGAACACCCGCAGCCCGGTATCGGCGGAATTGCGCGACAGCAGGATGACCTCCACCCGCGGCTCGCCGCCCAGTTTCTCGTTGATGCGCAGCAGCTTCTGCACCAGCGGGAAGGCGTCCCCCGGTTGCAGCACCTCGTTCTCGTGATCGATCTGGTGCTGGGTGTAGGCGGCGAGCCCCTCCTCCCGGTAGATGCGGTCGCTCTCCGACAGATCGAACAGCACCCGGGAGGAAATGGCGATCACCAGTTTGTCGCCAAAGCTGCTTGCCATGGGCTTCTCTCCGTGAAAATCGTACCAGGATGGGTGGACGGAATTATGCGCCCCCATCCCCGGGACAACAACCGAAGGCTAACGGGGTGGGCGACGGAAGCCGAGGCGATGTCCCTGGGCCAGCAGCCCGAACAGACCGCCGGTGTGGACAAACACCACATCGGTCATGGCCGCGAGATTGCCGGCGCGGATCTCGCTCACCAAACCGTGGAACGCCTTGCCGCTGTAGACCGGATCGAGCAGCAACCCCTCGAGGCTCGCCAGTTCGCGGATGGTCTCGAACACCGCCTCGGTGGCCACACCATAGCCCGGGCCGATGTAACGGTCGTCGACCCGGATGGCGTTAGGGGCGACCCCGTGGTCGCGGCCGGCGAGGGCGGACCAGTGGTCGAGGTCGGCGCGCACCTTGGCGCGGAAATAGGCCGCGTCGTCGCACACCGCCATGCCCAGTACCGGGCAGCCGAGATCGAACAGCCGGGCCCCGAGGGTGAGGCCCGCCTGGGTGCCGCCGGACCCCGTGGCGTGGACGATAAGGCCAGGGCGGATACCGGCGCTGGCGAAGTCCGCCGCCAGCTCCCGGGCGCAATCGATATAACCCCAGACGCCGTGGCCGTCACTGGCCCCCACGGGGATCACCCAGACCTTGCCACCCCGGGATTCGTAGTGCCGCCGCCACTCCGCCACCAGCTGGTCGTGCTCCGCCAGGTAGCGCTGCCGGGGATAGAGGGACAGGTCGGCGCCGGCGAGGTAATCCAGCAGCAGGTTGCCGGCGGGAGGGTCCTGGAAATCCCCTTCGTCGCGGAGCACCAGGTGTACCGCAAGGCCCAGCCGCGCCCCCAGCAGGGCGGTGGCCCGGCAGTGATTGGACTGCACGCCGCCGCTGGTGATGAGGGTGTCACAGCCGGCGGCCAGGGCCGCGGCGAGGACGAACTCCAACTTGCGTATCTTGTTGCCGCTGGCGGCACACTCTGTGAGGTCGTCCCGCTTGACCCAGATGCGCGGCCCGCCGAGGCGCGCGGACAGGCGATCGAGGGACACAAGGGGGGTGGGCGCCCGGGACAGGGAGAGGCGGGGCGGAAACACCACCCCAGCGGTGGTGGCGTGGGTCATGGCGCTGTTTCCATTCGACAAAAAGGCCCTGAATAAAACCAGCCCATTGCAAAAAGGGCCGCGAAAGCGGCCCTGGCACAGTGGTGGTAATCAGATCGACTTGATGGTGCCCTTGGGCAGTACCGCATGGACGGCCACCTTCTGGAACTTGAGATTGACGTTGTCGTGGACTTCCACCTCGACGTAGTCCCCCTCGATCTTGAGGATCTTGCCGAGGATACCGCTGGTCATCACCACCTCGTCCCCCTTGGCCAGGTTGGCCACCAGCTGCTGATGCTCCTTCTGGCGCTTGCGCTGGGGGCGAATGATCAGAAAGTACATGAACAGGAACAACCCGGCGAACATCAGCAGGGTGATCATGGGGTTGGCTTCCGGCGCCGGCGCGGCCTGGGCAAAAGTCAACAGTTCGGTGGGCAGACTCATGAAAACCTCGAGATTGAAACGAAAGAGGCGGCACTTTACCCGTTTAGCCGCCGGCGAACAATGTCGTCGGCGGGCGGCTGCGGATCAGGGATTGGCCCGGAGCCAGGCGATCACGTCGTCGTGGTGGGTCTTGGTGTTGACCTTCGCCATGATGTGGCCGAGGCGCCCATCCCGACCGATGATGAAGGTCATGCGGTGGATACCGTCGTACTCCCGCCCCATGAACTTTTTCGGCCCCCAGACCCCGTACTTGTCCGCCACAACGTGATCCGGGTCCGAGAGCAGGTCGAAGCGCAGCCCCTGCTTGTCTTCGAATTTCTTGAGTTTCGCCACCGGGTCGGGGCTGACCCCGAGCACCACCGTATCGAGGGCGTCGAAGGCTTCGCGACTGGCGCTGATGCCACAGGCCTGGGTGGTGCAGCCGGGGGTCATCGCCTGGGGATAGAAGTACAGCACCACGCGCTTGCTGCCCTTGAAATCCTTGAGGCTGACTTTTTCGCCGCGCTGGTTGAGGAGGGTGAAGACGGGGGCAAGGTTGCCGATCTTGGGTTGAATCATGAAGGGTCTCCGCGAGGATGTGGGCGTTGGGACCGGGCTATTAAATGTCGATGCCGGGCGCCATGCAAGGCGGTTGCGGCGGATTCGCCCCCCGATCCGACAGGACCGTCAGGCGCTGTTGACCTGGCCCGGGATTTTGCCCTCAATAGGGCTCCGCCCCGGCCCCTGGAGACGTCGATGCCCCCGGCACTCAAGCCCCTGCTCGCCCTGCTGCTCGCCCCGCTGCTGCTCGCCGCCAATGCCCCTGCCGCCGCCCCGACCGGGACACAGGCCGCGCCGCCGTCCGCCACCGCCCAGGGGTTCCGCGCCCAGTGCAACAGCTGGCTGGCGGACCTGGACAAGGCCATCACCGCCCTGGAGAGGGTCGAGTCGCCCCGCACCGTGGCGCGGGTACTCGAGCCCCTCAACGCCATTCAGACCGCCCTGTTCGACGGCGCCAGCCAGGCGAGCCTTTACGAGGCGGTGCATCCGGACGAGGCGACCCGGGATGCCGCCGGCGCCTGCACCTCCGCGCTGTCGGACATGGGCACCCGCCTGTCCCTGTCCCGTCCCATCTACGAGGCGGTGGTCGAGGTGGACGTGGCCGGCGAGGCAGCGGACACCCGCCGCTACCACGACATCACCCTGCGGGCATTTCGCCTCGCCGGGGTCGACAAGGACGAGCAGACCCGTGCCAGGGTGCGGGAACTGAACGACCGGATCACCCGCCTCGGCCAGGCCTTCGACAAGAACATCCTCGAGGACGTGCGCTACATCGAGGTGGACCCGGCGGATCTCGCCGGTCTGCCGGAGGATTTCATGGCGGGCAAAAAGGTGGAGGCCAACGGCAAGGTGCGGATCTCCACCCGCTACGTGGACATCATCCCGGTCTATACCTACGCCCATTCCGACGAGGTGCGCCGCCTGCTGCGCCAGCAGGAGCGCTCCCGGGGCTATCCGCGGAACGACAGGATCCTCTCGGAGCTGCTCGGCGCCCGCCATGAACTGGCGGGCCTGCTGGGCTTTGCCAGCTACGCCGATCTCATCACCGCCGACAAGATGGTGGGCAACGCCACCAATGCCCAGGGGTTCATCGACCGCTTCCACGAGCTGATCACCCCCGCCGCCGAAAGGGACATGGCCGCCCTCCTCACCCGCCTGCGCCAGATCGAGCCGGAGGCCACCGAGGTTCAGCGCTGGCAGGCCACCTACCTGGAGGAACTGGTGCGCCGCGAGCAGTACCAGGTGGACGCGGCGGAGATTCGCCAGTATTTCCCCTACGCCCGGGTGCGGGACGGAATTTTCGCCTTGGTGGAAAACCTCTTCGCCGTGGAGATAATCCCCTGGCGCACCGACACCTGGCACCCCAGCGTCGAATCCTACGCCATGCGCCAGAACGGCGAGGTGATCGCCTACTTCCACCTCGACATGCACCCCCGGGACGGCAAGTACCAGCACGCCGCGGCCTTCTCCACCCAGGTCGGCATCGCCGGCAAGCAATTGCCCATCTCCACCCTGGTATGCAATTTCGCCGGCGGGGAGGATCCCATGGCGGTGATGGAATTTTCCGAGGTGCGCACCTTCCTCCACGAATTCGGCCACCTGCTCCACGCCCTGTTCGGCGGTCAGCAGCGCTGGGCGACCCTGAGCGGCATCGCCACCGAGTGGGACTTCGTCGAGGCCCCCTCGCAAATGCTGGAGGAGTGGATGTACGACCCGGCGACCCTGCAATCCTTCGCCATCAACAGCGCCGGCGAAACCATCCCCGAGGACAGCATCCGCCGCCTCAACGCCGCGCGCCATTTCGGTGAAGGGTTGATGGGCAACCTGCAAATCTTTTACGCCGCCCTCTCCCTCGCCTACCACCGGGACGACCCCGCCAGTTTCAGCCTGCTCGACAGGATGCTCGAACTGGAGGCCCACTACTCTCCCATGCCCCACCAGGAGGACACCTATTTCTACGCCAACCTCGGCCACCTGAACGGCTACTCCGCCATCTACTACACCTACATGTGGTCGAAGGTGATCGCCGTCGATCTGTTCAGCGAATTCGCCCGGGCCGGACTCGACGATCGCGCCGTGGCCGTGCGCTTTCGCGACCGGGTGCTGGCGCCCGGCGGCAGCAAGCCCGCCGCGCAACTGGTGGAGGATTTTCTCGGCCGTCCCTACAGCTTCGACGCCTTTGCCGCGAGCCTGGAGGGCGGGAATCCGGCGCAAGTTGATCTGGATTAATTCCGCCCGATACCCCCACTGGCATCATGCCCGCGACAAGCCATGCCAGCCGAGGGAGTGACACAATGAGCTATCTGAAATGGTCGAGCGATCTGGAAACCGGGATCGAAGTGATCGACAACCAGCACCGCCGCATCGTCGAGTACATCAACGAGTTGCACGATGCCATCGAACACCACAGCCGCGAGGAGGTGGGCATAGTGCTGGAAGAGCTGGTGGAGTACACCCTCTCCCATTTCGCCTTCGAGGAAGATCTCCAGGAGCAATCCGGCTACCCGTTCTTCCACGCCCACAAAAAGGTCCACGACCTCTTCAAACGCAAGATCGGCGATTTTCAGCAGCGTTTCGAACTGGGTGAGGAGGTTGCCCGCCCGTTGATCACCCTGCTGAGAACCTGGCTGGTGAACCACATCAAACGGGACGACGCCGACTACGTCGAAACCGTCAAGATCGCCATGACGATGCCCTCGAAAGTCCCGCGCAAAGGCTTTTTCGGCCGCCTGTTCGGCTGAGTCGCCGGGATTACCGGGGCCCGGCTTTCGGTATACACTGCGGCCAATCCAACCCGGGAGGCCGCCAGTGTATTTCCCCCTCTCCATCGCCGACGCCCTGGCATTCGTGCTGTTTCTGGCCGCGTGGATCGCCTACACGTTCTACACCAAGTACCGCGCCAAGCGCTCCTACACCCTGTCGAGCCTCATGCGCCGCCACCGGGAACAGTGGATGCGGGAAATGCTGCGCCGCGACAATCGCATCAGCGACGCCACCATCATCGGCAACCTCGAGCGGGTGGTCACCTTCTTTGCCTCCACCACCATCCTCATCCTCGCGGGCCTGATCACCGCCATTTTCGCCTCGGAGAATCTGCTTCGGGTGCTCGCCGGCCTGCACCTCTCGTCCACCACCAGCGTCGAGACCATCCAGCTTAAACTGCTGGTGATGACGCTGATTTTCGTCTATGCGTTTTTCAAGTTCACCTGGAGTGTCAGGGAGCATATCTTCAGCTCCATTCTGATCGGCAGCGCGCCCCAGGCCAGCGACCTGGCGCGGCTCGACAATGCGACCCTGGAGAGCGTCGCCCTTCAGGCGGCGAAGATGTCGGACCTCGCCAACCACGATTTCAACCATGGCCTGCGCGCCTACTACTTTGCCCTCGCCCTGCTCGGCTGGCTGGTGAACGGCTGGCTGTTGCTGCTCGCCACCCTCTGGGTGATTGCCGTGCTTTACGGCCGGGAGTTCAACTCCAAGGCCTTGCGACTGCTCCGGGACCAATCCGTCAGCACCGACTGAACCATAACAACGATCAAGGAGCCCCCATGCCCTCGAAATTGTCGATCGCCGCCGCGGCCCTGCTCGCGGCCGCCCAGATCTCCGTCCTTTGCGCCGAAACCCTGATTGCCGATTTGCCCAACCTGGAAGACCTGCATGCCACAGGGGACAACCGCTGGGTGATCGGCAGCGCCATGAGGGCCGCCGGCAGGGGCGGCGCCCTTTACGCCATCGCCAGCGGCGGCGAGCGGGTGGGGGCGCTGTACCCCAACGACACCGCCGCGGCGCCGGCGACAACCCAATGCCCGGGGGGTGCGCCCACGGCGACCACCTTCGCGCCCCACGGCATCAGCCTCCAGGGTGGAGAGGGCGAGCAAACCCTGTATGTGGTGAACCACGGTGGGCGGGAATCCGTCGAGATTTTTGCCGTCGTGCCCGGGGAAGGGGGCGACTTTCCCCGCGTTCACTGGCGGGATTGCATTCCCCTGCCGGAGGGCGCCCAGGCCAACAGCGTCACGGTGGCGGATGACGGCACCGTCTATGTCACCGCCGCCGGCGCGCCGTTCGCCAAAGGCCCGGAGCCCGACCCCGAGAAAACGCCGGCCCCCATTCCCGGGAGCGGCGTGCTGGCCTGGCGCCCGGACGGGGGCTGGCGGGTGTTCACCGAGGGCCTCGCCCTCTCCAACGGCCTGGTGATATCCCGGGACAACCGTTTTCTCTACGCCGCCGAGTGGCTCGGCCGCCAGGTGGCGGAGATCGCCACGGAGGATGGCGCCATCCAACGCCGGGTGGCGGTGGATTTTGGCGTGGACAACCTGCGCCTGGACGCCGACGGAGGGTTGTGGCTCGCCGGCCAGTCAGCCTCCACCGAGGCGGTGATGAGCTGTTATTTGTCGGAGCGCGCCGACTGCGGACTGGACTCGGCCCTGGCGCGGGTGAACAGCACCACCCTCGCCATCGACTGCACAGAGCCGCTGCCAGCGAGCGGGGGCTTCAGCGGCGCCACCGTGGCCCTGCCACTGGGCGACCGAGTCTGGCTCGGCACCTTTCGCGGCAACGCGGTGCGGATTGCCGAGCGCGGCGACGCCCCCGGGAACTGCGTGGACTAGGTCGGCCACTCGGTGCCCTGGGGCATCTGCCCCATGCACTGCTGGAGATCGAAATAATCGCGCCATTCGCGGATGATGCCGTTGTCGATCTCGAACACCCCCATGGCGGGGAACTTGATCATCCGGTCGGGCAGCTCATAACAGTCGGTGCGCTCGGTGAGCACCACGCCCCGGTCCTCGTCGGCGACGATATTGTGGAGAATGTAGCGCACCGACAGGGCATGATCGTGGATGGAGGCGAGGATTTTCCAGATCTCCTCGCGCCCGGTCACGGAGCCCACCGGCATATTGGTAAATACGGATTTGTCGTCGAAAAAGGCCAGAATGCGATCCTTGTCGTTGGCCTCCATGGCGGCAACGAACGCCCTGACGGTGGCGAGACTGGTCATATGGGTCTACCCCTTTGTGCTGTGGGTCCTGGGTGTGAGGCGCCGGCGGGCGGCGTGCGACCCCAAGGATACGCCAAAGCCACTCCCCGCGGCCAACCGGGCAAATCTCCGGCAAGTCTGCTACAGTCCCGGCGTTAAGACAGTCGTTTTAATCAGTGGCCCCGTGTCGCGACGGCACTCGCCATCCCTGCAAATTGACAACTGGAAGGAGCACGAATCCCGATGACCACATCCGACAATACCCTGCGCGCTGGCGTGATCGGCCTCGGCCAGATCGGCGGCGGCGTCGCCGTCTGCCTCGCCCGCCACAACCGCCCCCTCACCGTCTACGACGTGCGCCCTGACGCGGCCGACAAGCTCGAAGGCGTCCCCCCCGTGGTGGACTCCCCCGCCGCCGTGGCCCGGGCCAGCGATGTGTTGATGATCGCCGTGCTCAACGGCAAGCAGGCGCGGGAGGTATTGGAGGGCCCCAACGGCGTACTCGCGGCCGCCCACCCCGGCCTCACCCTGGTGATGCTGAGCACCATCACCATGGATGAGCTGCGGGACCTGGTGACACTGACCGAGGGCCACGGGGTGCCGCTGCTGGATTGCGGGGTAACCGCCGGCGGGCTGTCCGCCCAGGGGGAGATGATCAGCATGATCGGCGGCGATGACGCGGTGGTGGCGCGGATCATGCCGGTCCTGAAGGAGTTCAACGCCGAGGTGCACCACATGGGCGGCACCGGCGCCGGCATGGCCACCAAGATCGCCCGCAACATGATCCACTTCACCGTGTGGCGGGCGGGATTCGAGGGAGCGCGGCTGGCAAGTCAGGCGGGGGTCGACATCGGCAAGTTCATCGAGCTGGTGGAAAACGCCTCCCACAAGCACGGCGCCAGCGTCACCTTCTGGATGGACCCGACCCGCATCGCGCCGGGCACGGATCCAAAGGATATCGGCAAGCACACCCTCACCTACCACCAGAAGGACATGGACGCCGCCCGGGAGCTGGCGGAGCAGCTGGGCATAGCCACCCCTACCTGCGACGTGGCCCGGGTCATGGGGCCTGAAACCTACCGTCAGACGGATTGATCCGGGGGCGCCCCAGGCCCCAAGGGCTTGGCGCGCCGCCCCGTGGCCGGCGGCATCAACCGACATAGATCAGCTTCTTGCCGACGTTTTCCCCGGCGTACAATGCCTCTATGGCCCCCGGCGCCGAGTCGATGCCGGGGTCGATGTCTTCCTCGTAGTGCAAGGTGCCCGCCACCACCATGGCTTCCAGCTCCGCCACCGCGCCGGCAAAGTCGGCGAGGTGATCGAAGATCACGAAGCCGCTCCACACCAGGCGCCGGGTCAACACTTCCCGCTCGTTGCGGGGCCCCTCCGGCGGGGGGTTCCAGGATGCCACCGAGGCCGTGCCACACTGCACGACGCGACCGCCGACGCGCATTGCCCGAAGCCCCGCATCCAGTACCCGGCCCCCCACATTGTCGAAAAACACGTCGGCGCCGTCCGCCAGATGGGTGGCCAGCAGTTCCGCCACCGGGGCGGATTTGTAGTTGATGGCAAGGTCGTAGCCAAAGCGCTGCTGGCACAGCGCCACCTTGGCATCGGTGCCGGTCAAACCCAGGGTGCGGCAACCGAGGTTGCGGGCGATCTGCCCCACCACGCTGCCCACCGCGCCACCGGCGGTGGACACCAGCACGGTATCCCCGGCCCTGGGCCGACCCAGTTTGGTGAGACCCAGGTAGGCGGTGGCGCCATTCATGCCGAGCACGCCGGCATAGGCCGATAGGGGCACAGCGGGATTTTTCACATGGCAGAGGATCTGGGCGGGTGCTATCACCCCATAGTCCTGCCAGCCGAGCCAGCCGTAGATGAACTCACCGGGCCTGTACCCGGGGTGGCGGGACTCGACGATCACCCCCACCGCCAGGGCGCGCATCACTGCGCCGATGGCCACCGGCTCGGCGTAATTCGCCACATCCGCCGCCCAGCCCCGCTGGGCCGGATCGACGGACAGGTAGATATTGCGGACCAGCAACTGGCCCTCGCCAGGGGACGGGACCGGGCCCTCATCGAGGGCAAAATGGTGCGGCGCCGGGATGCCCCTGGGGCGCTCCACCAGCAATACCTGGCGATTGCGGCTCGGCTGGCTGTAGGGGGGAATGACGGAAATGGACATGGTGAAACCCTGTGACAGGTGAAACGGCAACGGCCTCGCGGCCAACAGCGCCAATTGTCACACAGCACGGGAATCCGGTGGAGCGGTCACTCAAAAACGGTCGCCGAACACCACCCCCGGATCGAGCCCGTCCCGCAGCATCAGGGCGCGCAGACGGCGCAGCGCCTCCACCTGGATCTGGCGCACCCGCTCGCGGGTAAGGCCCACTTCGCGGCCCACCTGTTCGAGGGTCTGGGGGTCGTGGTTGCGCAGGCCAAACCGGCGGGCCAGCACCTCCTGCTGCTTGTCGGTGAGCTGGCCGAGGAGATTCTCCAGGGCGAGGGCCATGTCGTCCTCCTCCAGCAACTCCTCGGGATCGGACAGGGAGGTATCGGCGATGGTCTCCACCACGGTCTTGTCCCCGGAGCGGCCCATGGGCACATCCACGGAGGTGACCCGCTCGTTGAGTTCGAGGATGCGCGAGACCTCGGTGACCGGCCGCTCCAGGAGGCGGGCGATCTCCTCGGCGCTGGGATCGTGGTCGAGTTCCTGGGCCAGCTGGCGGGCGGCGCGGAGATAGGTGTTGAGCTGCTTGACCACATGGATCGGCAGGCGAATGGTGCGGGTCTGGTTCATCAGCGCCCGCTCCATGGTCTGCCGTATCCACCAGGTGGCGTAGGTGGAGAAGCGGTAACCGAGTTCGGGGTCGAATTTTTCCACCGCGCGGATAAGGCCGAGGTTGCCCTCCTCGATCAGGTCCAGCAGCGCGAGGCCGCGATTGACGTAGCGACGGGCGATCTTCACCACCAGGCGGAGGTTGGCTTCGATCATGTGGCGGCGGGCGTCCTGGTCGCCCTTCTGCACGAGGCGCGCGTAGTGCACCTCTTCGGCGGCGGTGAGCAGGGCTGCGAAGCCGATCTCCCTGAGGTAGAGATTGGCGGCGTCCATCACCTCTTCATTGGGGAAGTGGCTGGCGATCAGCTCTTCCTCGGCGGCCTCCTCGCTGTCCTCCTCACCGTCCTCGAACGCTTCGTCCGGCTCCTCGAAAAGGCTTTCCTCATCGCTCATATCAACTGCCCCACTACTGTTTTTATAGGCTGATCCGCCAGCGATCCGGCCAGTGTCGGTTGATTGTACCCAGGGCGACGGGCTTCACAATAGCCAATCCTGGAGAAACCCCGGGAATATGTCCCGCGGGCTGTATTTCAGCCGTCTGGCGCGATCTCAGCGCACCGGGGGCAACAGGGGCTCCGGATCCACGGACTTGCCGTGCTCGCGAATCTCGAAGTACAGGCGGGACGGATCCGCCGGATCGCCCCCCACCTCGGCGATGGTCTGCCCCTGGCTGACGCTGTCGTTCTCGCTCACCAGAATCTTGCTGTTATGGGCGTAGGCGCTGAGGTAAGTGTCGTCGTGCTTGAGGATGATCAGCTGACCGTAGCCCCGCAGCCCGCTGCCGGCATAGACCACGGTGCCCGCGCCCGCCGCCTTCACGGGGGTGCCGGGGCTGGAGTGGATATTGATGCCCTTGAAGACCTTGTTGGCGTCGTACTCCCGGGTCACGGTGCCGTTCACCGGCCACTGCCAGCTGCCGGGGGTCGCGGCCATGGGGGCAGGCGCTTCGGGCGCTGGCGCGGTGGCCATCGCACCTGGAGCCGTGGCGGCGGCAACGGGGGGCGCGTCGGCGGGCGCCGACGGCGCGGGGGCCCCGGCGGCGGGGGCGGGGGCGGGTTCGACACTGATGGGTTCGACCTCAAGGGTTTCGGCGGTGATTTCCCCTGTCGTGACCGGCACGGCGCGGGCACCACTGGCAAGGCTGTCCTCCAGCGGCGGCACATAGGCCGGCACATCCGCCAGGCGCAGACGCTGGCCCGGCTCCAGCCGGTAGGGGGGTTGCAGGTTGTTGAGGGTCGCCAGTTGCTGGTGGTCGATCTCGTAACGCCAGGCAATGGTGTGCAGGGTATCCCCCGCGGAGACCAGATGATAATTGATGCGGATGCCGGGGGGCTGGTCCCGCTCGATCACCGGCGCGGGGGGCGGCGCCATGCAGGCCCCGAGCAGGGACAGGGCCGCGAGTGCCAGCCAGGTGCGACCGGTCATCCGCCCCTGGGGGGTTTGCAATCCGCCGTTGCTGCCGTCGCGCTCCAACACTAGCCCTGCCCCTTACAATTTTCCGCGCGCTTGAACCGGTTGCCAAGATACTCGAGACCGAGTACCAGCACCACCCCGGTCACCGTGGCCGCGATGCAAAGGGCAATGCGCGGGTCGCCCACCAGGGCCTGATACCCTCCCGGCGTGAGCAGCTGGCGCACCGGAGTGAATCCGTCGCTCGCGGCCACCACATCCGCGGGCAGATCGATGCGCCAGGGCCACAGCGCCCCGAGGGAGCCCACCATGAAACCCACCATCACCGCCAGGGTGGTGGCCCGGTGGTGATGCAGCAGCCAGGACAAGAGGTGGGAAAACACCAGCAGCCCGATCACCGCGCCACAGGCAAAAATCCCGAGCACGGAAAAATCCAGGCTCGCCACCGCCTGGATCAGCACCGGGTACATGCCGATCAGCACCAGGATGAAGCTGCCGGAAATCCCCGGCAGGATCATCGCGCAGATGGCGAGCGCCCCGGCGCCGAACACGGTGAGTGGGCCCACCCCCACCGCCACCGGCGGCGCGAAGGAGGCGAGCAGGGCGACAAGGGTACCGGCGGCGAGACCGAGCAACTGGGGCGGGCGCCAGTGGCCAAGGCCCCTGCCCACATGAAAGATGGAGGCGAGGATCAGCCCGAGAAAGAACGACCAGATCAGCAGCGGATAATGTTCGAGGCTGTGCATCACCACCCGCGCCAGGGAAAAGATACTGGTGAGAATGCCCGCCAGCAGCACCAGCAGAAAGCCCCCATTGATACGGCGCCAGAAGGACGGCAACCCCTCGCGAAACAGCCAGGACAAGGTCCCCGGCGTCAATCCCCGCAGGGTATCCACCAGCTCGTCGTAGATGCCGCTGATGAAGGCAATGGTGCCGCCGGACACCCCGGGCACCACATCCGCGGCGCCCATGGCCATGCCCTTGGCGAACAGCAGGGGGTAGTTGCGCCTGGGGGCGGGAGCGATGCTGTCCTCCGTCACCGCGCCACTCCACCCAGGAGGGGCACGAAGCGCACCCGGGTGATGGCTTCCTCCTCGAACTTGGCGGACTCGCCGACCCGCTGGATCAGGCGCAGCTCCTGATCCCCCTCGGGGCCGACGGGGATCACCAGCACCCCATCGGGGGCCAGCTGTTCGAGCAATTCGTCGGGCACCTTGGCGGGGGCGGCGGTGCTGATGATGCCGTCGTAGGGGGCGTGCTGCGCCCAACCGACGGCGCCGTCGCCGTGGGAAGTGACGATGTTGCGCAATCCGAGGCGGCGAAAACGCTCCCGGGCCTTCATCAACAGCGGCTTGATGCGCTCGACGGTGTACACCTGGGGCACCAGCTGGGCAAGGATCGCCGCCTGATAGCCCGAGCCGGTGCCGATCTCCAGCACCTTCTGGCGCGGGCCCCTGGACAGCACCAATTCGGTCATGAGGGCGACGATATAGGGCTGGGAAATGGTCTGGGAGTAGCCGATGGGCAGGGCGGTGTCCTCATAGGCGCGGTGGGACAGCGCCTCGTCGAGGAAGATATGGCGGGGCATCATGCGCATCACATCCAGCACCTTCTGGTTGCCGATCCCCTGCTCCTGGAGGCGCTGAACCAGCCGCTCCCGGGTGCGCTGCGATGTCATGCCTATGCCACTCAGATCGGTGGAATTCACCGCGTCTCCCCCAACTCACCCCAGAACGCCGGCAACTATACCATAGGCTCCGGAGCCGTCAGCACCGCCAGCTCCCGCAGCACGGCGGTGGCGTAGCAGCCGGGGGCGAGGGCGAAGGCCAGCACCAGGTCGGCGCCGTCCCACCACCAGGTCAACTGCTCCGGACGCAGTACCAGGGCCCGCCGCTCCTGGCGCAGGCCGCTGTGCTCGAGGGCGTGGCGCCAGGGCTGCCAGGGGGCCAGCACAGCCTCCTCGTACACCGCCACCTCGGGGGCGGCGATGGTGCGCCCCCTGCCCCACAGCGGGCCATCGGCAACCGCGTGCCAGGAGCCGTCCCGAACCCGCGCCGCCAGCACCTGATTGAACAGCCAGGAGCGGGCGGCGGACAGGTAAAGCCCGCCCCGCTGCCCCTTGAAACGGGGCGACGGCATGGCGAGGATGCGCCGGACCTCGGCGAGATTGCCGCCATCGATGCCAAAGCGCTGCTCGCCGAAATAATTGGGCACGCCCTCCGCCGCGATCAGCCCCAGGCGCGCCTCCAGCCCGTCGACATCGCCGGTGAAATCCCGCAGGCGGATGACAAAGCGGTTCCCCCGGTGACTGCCGGTGCGCAGCTTGCGGGGGTGGCGGGCGGCGGCGAGGATCTCGCACCCCGCCAGGGACGGCAGCGGCGGCACCCCCTCGGTGCCCGGCAGTTGCAGACTGAACCACTGGGTGGTCACCGCCCGCCGATCCTTGAGCCCGGCGTGGCCCACCAGGCCGGGATCGACGCCAAAATGCTCGCCGAGCAGCTTCGCCACCCAGCGGGTGTTCTGGTCGGTCTTGCGAATCCGCAGGTAGAGGTGCTCGCCGCGCCCCTCCGGCTCGATCCCGAGATCCTCGTCCACTTGAAAATCGGCGCACGCCTGGCGGAACAACGCCGCACCCGGCACCTCGCCATGGGCCCTCGGAAAATCCAGATCCAGAGCCTCCTCCCCCTCCACGTCTACTGCCACATCACCACCTCGATCATGCCCTTCCGGGCGGAAGCCCCTCGCCGCGGCTGCGGCGCCTGCCCGGTTTCTCGGCCAGGCGCCAGACTATTTCTTTCCAAGCATTCTGCAAAGCATTATGATTAATCGCCTATAAATACACGGATCACTGGCTTTTTCGGCGGAAGAATTGTGCTTATGAAGAATGGGGTAGCAAGCGGTCCGCTCGCGAAGTGTGGCCTGATACTGGTATTTTCCCTCCTGGCCGCGTGCCAGACCGCACCCGTGGACAAGTCCGCCCCGGGCAACGGCGGCGCCACCGCGCCCCAGGATGACGGCAGCGCCATCAGCTACGACGTCTTCCCCGCCGATGCCATCCTCACCTGCCCCGAGCCGGAGGCGCAGCCCCCTGCCCCCGCCTGCCCCGAGCCCAAGCCCGTCAAGTGCCCGGTGTGCCCCAAGCCCGCCGCCACCGCCCGTATCGATGGCAAGCTGGTGATCGGCGCCATCGAACATGTCAGCCTCTCCCCACCCGACGTGGTGTACAAGGCCCGTATCGACACCGGCGCCACCGGCTCGTCCATCCACGCCACCAACATTGTCCGCTTCGAGCGGGACGGCGAGCGCTGGGTGCGATTCAGTATCGACGACCCGGCCGGCGAGCCGGTCACCCTCGAGCGCAAGATCGTGCGCCGCATCCGCGTGCGCCAGGCGGAGCTCGAAGGTTTCGAGCGCCGCGTGGTGGTGATGATGACCGTCACCCTCGGCTCCATCACCGACCAGCTGGAGATGTCCCTCACCGACCGCTCCTCCATGGAGTTCCCCGTACTGATTGGCCGCAACTTCCTTCGCAACATTGCGATCGTGGATGTGAGCCAGGAAATGATCGCCAAATAACGGAATCCCTATGTCACCCAAAGGGCAGGTCTACCTTTTTGCCACGCTGTTCATGCTGATTGGCCTTGGCCTCACGGCCTACAAATCGGCGATTCTCAACTTCCCCCTGCTGCCGGACACCGAGCGCACCGTGTGGGACATCGAGGCCAAGCTCACCTTCGAGGCCACCGGCGAACCTCTCACCCTGAGCCTCGCGCTCCCCGAGAAGCAATCCCAGTACAAGGTCCTCGACGAGATCTTTGCCTCCGCCGGCTACGGTTTCGCCATCGAGGACAACAAGCAGCGCCGCGCCATCTGGACGCGGCGCGAGGCGGAGGGCTCGCAAACCCTCTACTACCGCCTGAAAATCACCGACCGCAGCGATGACGCCCCGCCGCCACCGGCCACCGACCTGCCCGAAACAGTGATCCAGCCGATCTGGACGCCGGCCGAGGAGACCGCCGCCTCGGGCCTTATCCGGGCCGCCACGGAGCTCTCCGCCGACCCCGCCAGCTTCACCCAGCAATTGCTGAAAATGCTCAGCGGCCAGTCCATTTCCCAGGACGGCCAGTTGCTGATGGAGGCGAGCCGCGGCGATTCGGTGGCGCAGATCGCCATCAAGCTGCTCAACGCCGCCGAGATCCCCGCCCGCATGGTGCGGGGCATCTACCTGGAAAACCGCCTCTACAACCAGCGCGCCGAGGAGATCATCGAGATCTACGACGGCAAGCAGTGGATATTCTTCGATCCCAAGACCGCCACCCAGGGCATTCCCAACAACTTCTTCATGTGGCAGCGGGGCGGCCAGTCCCTGCTCGACACCATCGGCGGCTACAACTCCCGGGTGAGCTTCTCCGTGCTCGGCAACGACATCTCCGCCAAGGCGGTGGCCCTGAAGGAAGCCCAGAGCGAGGCCGTGGCCCTGGTGGATTTCAACATCTACAGCCTGCCCCTCGACAAGCAGAACATCTTCAAGATGCTGCTGCTGGTCCCCATCGGCGCCCTGGTGGTGGTGATCTTCCGGGTGTTGATCGGCCTCAAGACCTCCGGCACCTTCATGCCGGTGCTGATCGCCCTGGCATTCATTCAGACCACCCTGGTGGCCGGGGTCATCATCCTCGTCAGCCTGGTGGCGGTGGGACTGTGGATCCGCTCCTACCTGAGCAAGCTCGATCTCCTGATGGTGGCGCGCCTCGGCGCGGTGCTGATCACCGTGGTGATCCTGATGGCCGGATTCAGCGTGCTGAGCTACAAGCTGGGGCTCGACCAGGTGCTCACCATCACCTTCTTCCCGATGATCATCATCGCCTGGACCATCGAGCGCATGTCCATCATCTGGGAGGAGGACGGCCCCCGGGAAGTGCTGACCCAGGGGGGCGGCAGCCTCATCGTGTCGATCATCGCCTACCTGCTGATGACCAACAATTACATCGAGCACCTCACCTACAACTTCCCGGAAATCCTCCTGATCGAACTTGGTATCATCATGATGCTCGGCCAGTACACCGGCTACCGGTTGACTGAACTGAAACGCTTCCGCTTCCTGATTGAAAAATGATGTTCTGGGACACTATCGCCAAGTTCAAGAAGAAGGGCATTCTCGGCATGAATGCCCGCAACGTCGCCTACATCGCCCGCTACAACGAACGGCACCTGTTCCCCCTGGTGGACGACAAGCTGAAAACCAAGGAAGCGGCCCGCAAGCACCACATCAAGGTGCCAGACCTCTACGGGGTGATTCGCTACACGGCGGAAATGAACGACCTCGGCGACCTGCTGAACCCCCTCACCGGCTTCGCGGTCAAGCCCCTCAGGGGCAGCGGCGGCAAGGGGATCATCATCATCACCGGCCGGGACGGCGAGTTTTTCCTCAAGCCGAGCGGCAAGGCCATGAGCCTGCAGGACATCCGCCACGACATCTCCAACATCCTGAGCGGCGTCTACAGCCTCGGCGGCCGGCCCGACACCGCCATCATCGAGTCCCTGATCCGCGGCCGCCCGGACATGCTCAAGTACAGCTTCGAGGGGCTTCCCGACATTCGCGTCATCGTCTTCCGGGGTTTCCCGGTGATGGCCATGATGCGCTGCCCCACCCACCAGTCCGACGGCAAGGCGAACCTCCATCAGGGCGCCGTGGGGGTTGGCCTCGATATCTGCACCGGCCGGGCGATCCGCGCCGTGCAGCGCAACGTGCTGGTGGACCGCCACCCGGACACCGGCGTGGACTTTTCCGACCTGGCGATTCCCGACTGGGATGAGATTCTGATGCTCGCCGCCAAGTGCTACGACATGACCGGCCTCGGCTACATCGGCTGCGATTTCGTGCTGGACGAGACCCGGGGGCCGATGATCCTGGAACTCAACGCCCGCCCTGGCCTCGCGGTGCAGATTGCCAACGGCATCGGCCTCAAGACCCGCCTCGAAGCCATCGAGGCCCTCGAGCATTTCGACCTCCACGCCGAGGAACGGGTCGCCCTCATCCGCGACAAGTTCGCCGCCACCCCCGACGCGGCCTGAGCCCGGCGGCTAGGCTGCCGCCACCAGCAGCACCACCGCGTGGCAGGCAATTCCCTCCTCCCGCCCCTCGAAGCCAAGGCGCTCCGTAGTGGTGGCCTTGATATTGATCTGTCCGGGCTGGCAGTCGAGATCGGCGCAAAGCGCCGCGATCATCTCCGCAAGATGGGGCGCCATTCTCGGCGCCTGGGCCACTAGGGTGATATCGGCGTTGCCGAGCACCCAGCCCCGCGCCGCCACCAGCCCGATCACATGGCGCAACAGCATCCGGCTATCGGCATTGCGGTAGGCGGGATCGGTATCGGGGAAATGACGGCCAATATCACCGAGGGCGGCGGCACCGAGCAGGGCGTCGCACAGGGCGTGGATCAACACATCCCCGTCGGAGTGGGCGACCAGGCCCCGCTGATGGGGTATGCGCACCCCGCCGATCACCACCCCGTCGCCGGGTCCAAAGGCGTGGACGTCGTATCCGTGGCCGATGCGCATCAGGCAATTTCTCCCTGTTGATAGGCAATGATGGCCTCGGCGATGGCGAGGTCCTCGGGGCGGGTGATCTTGATATTGTCGCGGCGGCCGATCACCACCCGGGGCGCGAGGCCAAGGGCCTCGACGGCGGCGGCTTCGTCGGTGGGGTTGGCGCCGTTGGCGCGGGCTTCGGCAAGGGCCCTCTGCAACAGCCCGAAGCGAAACAGCTGGGGGGTCATGGCCGCCCACAGGTGGCTGCGATCCTCGGTGCCCTGGATCTGGTTGTGGTCCACCACCCGCTTCAGGGTGTCGCTCACCGGAGCGGCGAGAATGCCCCCCACCGGGTCGTCCACCAGGGTGGCAAGCAGCTTGCGAATATCCGCGGCGGTGACGCAGGGCCGCGCCACATCATGCACCAGGACCCAGTCATCGGCGGCGGCACGCCCGGCGAGGGACACGACACCGGCGCGCACCGAATCGGCGCGCTCTTCCCCGCCGCTGACGGCAATGACCCGGGGATCGCGGGCAACGGCAAGGGCAGGCCAATGGGGGTCGTCCCGATGGAGCACCACCACCAGCGCAGCGGGATCGAGGGCCAGCAGCCGCGCGAGGCTGTGGGCGATGACCGGCTGCCCCGCCACCGCCTGGTACTGCTTGGGGACGGCCCCGCCAAAGCGCCGGCCGATACCGGCCGCCGGCACCACCACCCACAGGTTCAAGGGGGCGTCACCAGGTCAGTGGGAATGCTGTCCACCACGTCCTCGTCGGCGGCGGTGCCCGGGGGCGGAGCGGCGGGAGCGGGCTCGCGGCGCTGGCCCAGCTCGCTGTCCACCACCAGGAAGAAGGTCTCGTCCTCCTTGATCATGCCGAGGTCGCTGCGCGCCCGCTCCTCCACGGCGTCGAGGCCGGACTTGAGGCCGTTGACCTCCTCCGCCAGTACCCGGTTGCGCTCGGCGAGCCGTTCGTTGCGGGCCGCCTGCTCCGCCACCTGCTTCTCGAGGCCCGCCTTCTGGGCCAGGCTGCCCTCGCCGAACCACAGCCGGTACTGCAGGCCGAGCAGGACCAGGACAAGTACCAACACCAACCAGCGCATAACCCTATCCGCAAAATGATCGTCCCGGATTCTACCGCCTGTCACCGCGCCGCGCACCCGGGCGGATGGCGATAAAAAAGGGCGGCCAGGCCGCCCTTTGCTAGCAAACCCCGTCTAGCGGCGGAATTCCTCCCGCCCCCGGTAGGGCGCAAGCCCCCCCAGTTCCGCCTCGATGCGCAGCAGGCGGTTGTACTTGGCCACCCGGTCGGAACGGCACAGGGAGCCGGTCTTGATCTGGCCGGCGGCGGTGGCCACGGCGAGATCGGCGATGGTGGTGTCCTCGGTCTCCCCGGAGCGGTGGGAGATCACCGCGGTGTAGCCCGCCCGCTTGGCCATGGCGATGGCATCGAGGGTCTCCGACAGGGAGCCAATCTGGTTGAACTTGATGAGGATGGAATTGGCGATCTTCTCGTCGATACCCCGCTGGAGGATGCGGGTGTTGGTGACGAACAGATCGTCCCCCACCAGCTGGCAGCGGTTGCCGGCCTTGGCGGTGAGGTCGGCCCAGCCCTCCCAGTCGCTCTCGTCCATGCCGTCTTCCACCGAGAGGATCGGGTAGCGGTCCACCAGGGCGGTGAGGTAGTCGGCGAATTCGCTGGAGCTGTAGACCTTGCCCTCGCCGGCGAGATCGTACTTGCCATTGCGGTAGAACTCCGAGGCGGCGCAGTCGAGGGCGAGGGTGATGTCATCCCCGAGTCGATAGCCGGCGTTGGCGATGGCCTCGGCGATCACCTCGATGGCGGCCTCGTTGGAGGGCAGGTTGGGTGCGAAGCCCCCCTCGTCGCCCACGGCGGTGGCAAGGCCCCGGGCGGACAGCACTTTCTTCAGGTGGTGGAAGATCTCCGCCCCCTGGCGCAGGGCCTCGGCGAAGCTGGGCGCCGTCACCGGCTGGATCATGAACTCCTGAATATCGACATTGTTGTCGGCGTGCTCGCCGCCGTTGAGGATATTCATCATCGGCACCGGCATGCTGTAGACGCCAGGGGTGCCGTTGACATCGGCGATATGGGCATAGAGGGGGACTTTTTTCGCCATCGCCGCCGCCTTGGCCGCCGCCAGGGACACGGCGAGGATGGCGTTGGCCCCCAGCTCCGCCTTGTTGTCGGTGCCGTCGGCCTCGATCATCAGGCGGTCGAGTTCCCGCTGGTCGGTGACATCCTTGCCCAGCAGCAGCTCGCGGATACGGCTGTTGACGTTGCCCACCGCCTTCAACACACCCTTGCCCAGGTAGCGGGCCTTGTCCCCGTCCCGCAGCTCCAGGGCCTCCCGGGAGCCGGTGGAGGCCCCGGACGGGGCACAGGCGCTGCCCACTTCGCCGCTGTCGAGAATCACGTCGGCATTGACGGTGGGGTTGCCACGGGAGTCGAGGACTTCCCAGGCGCGGATGTCGGCAATCTTGGTCATTGGGGTTCTCCGGTTAATCCGTGTCGAGGGCCGGCAGGTTCTTTACCAGGTCGTCCACGGCTTTCATCTGTTGCAGGAAGGGTTTGAGCTTGTCGAGGGCGAGGGCGCTGGGACCGTCGCAGAGGGCCCTGTCCGGATCCGGATGGGCCTCGAGGAAGAGACCGGCGAGACCCACCGCGAGGCCGGCGCGGCCGAGCTCCGCCACCTGGCCGCGGCGCCCCCCCGAGGCAGCGCCCATGGGATCGCGAAACTGCAGAGCGTGGGTCACATCGAAGATCAGCGGCAGATCGCCGCTGACCCGCTTCATGGTGCGAAACCCGAGCATGTCCACCACCAGGTTGTCGTAGCCGAAACAGCTGCCCCGCTCGCACAGCAGCAGTTTGTCGTTGCCGCACTCGCGGAATTTCTCGGTGAGATGCGACACCTGGGAGGGGCTCATGAACTGGGGCTTCTTGATATTGATCACCGCACCGGTGGCGGCCATGGCGGCCACCAGGTCGGTCTGGCGGGCGAGGAAGGCCGGCAGCTGGATGACATCGCACACCTCGGCCACCGGCGCGGCCTGCCAGGGCTCGTGAACATCGGTGATCACCGGCACCGCGAAGGTGGCCTTGATCTCCTCGAAGATACGCATGCCCTGCTCCAGCCCGGGCCCCCGAAAGGAGTGGATGGAGGAGCGGTTGGCTTTGTCGAAGGAGGCCTTGAACACATAGGGGATGCCGAGCTCGGCGGTCACCGCCACATAGTGCTCGGCCACCCTCATGGCCATGTCACGGGATTCCAGCACATTCATGCCGCCAAACAGCACGAAGGGCCGGTCGTTGGCGACCGGGATCCCGGCGACCGCGATGGTCACCGGCACTAGCGCACACCCTCGGGGTGTTGATCGGCATAACCCAGGGCCGCCTTGACGAAGCCGAGGAACAGCGGGTGGGACTCCCGGGGGGTGGAGGTGAACTCGGGGTGGTACTGGCAGGCGAAGAACCAGGGATGATCGGGCAGCTCGATGGTCTCCACCAGGTGGTTGACGTCGGACCAGCCGCCGATGCGCAGGCCGGCCTCCTCGAGCTGGGCGATATAGTGGTTGTTGACCTCGTAACGGTGGCGGTGGCGCTCCTTGATGGTGTCGGTGCCGTAGATCTCCCGGGCACGGGAACCGGGCACCAGGGTGGCCAGCTGGGCGCCGAGGCGCATGGTGCCGCCGAGGTCGGAATCCTCGGAGCGGCGCTCCACGTTGCCGCTCTCGTCGATCCATTCGGTGATCAGGCCCACCACCGGGTGCGGGGTGTCCTTCTTGAATTCGGTGCTGTTGGCGCCGGCGAGGCCCACCACGTTGCGGGCAAACTCGATCACCGCCACCTGCATGCCGAGGCAGATGCCGAGGTAGGGGATGTTGTTTTCCCGGGCGAAGCGCACCGCCCTGATCTTGCCCTCGACACCCCGCTCGCCGAAGCCGCCGGGCACCAGGATGGCGTGGCAGCCCCGCAGCAGGCCCATGTCCTCCTGCAGGTCCTCGGAATCCAGGTGGCGGATACGGACCTTGGTGCGGGTGTGGATGCCGGCGTGTTCCAGGGACTCGTTGAGGGACTTGTAGGCGTCCAAGAGGTCCATGTACTTGCCCACCATGGCGATGGTGATCTCCCGCTCGGGGTGGAGCTTGTTCTCCGCCACCCACTCCCACTGGCCGAGGTCCGCCGGCGGGCAATCGAGGTTGAAGCGCTCCACCACGAACTGGTCGAGCCCCCAGTGGTGAAGGTGCTGGGGAATGCGGTAGATGGTGTCGGCGTCCATGAGGGGCACCACGGCCCGCTCCTCGACACTGGTGAAGAGGGCGATCTTGCGGCGCTGGCCCAGGTCGATTTCCACCTCGGAGCGACACAGCAGCACGTCGGGCTGCAGGCCGATGGAGCGCAGCTCCTTCACCGAGTGCTGGGTGGGCTTGGTCTTGGTCTCACCGGCGGTGGCGATATAGGGCACCAGGGTGAGGTGAATCAACAGGGCGCGGTTGGAGCCCAGCTCCATCTTCAGCTGGCGGATGGCCTCCAGGAAAGGCTGGGACTCGATGTCACCCACGGTGCCGCCGATTTCCACCAGGGTGATGTCGGCGCCGGCGCCGCCCTGGAGAATGCGGCTCTTGATCTCGTCGGTCACATGGGGAATCACCTGCACGGTGCCCCCCAGATAGTCGCCGCGGCGCTCCCGGCGCAGGATGGTCTCGTACACCTGGCCGCTGGTGAAGTTGTTGGCGCGGGTCATCTTGGAGCGCAGGAAGCGCTCATAGTGGCCGAGATCGAGATCGGTCTCGGCGCCATCCTCGGTGACGAACACCTCCCCGTGCTGGAACGGGCTCATGGTGCCGGGATCGAGGTTGAGGTATGGATCGAGCTTGAGGGCGGTGACCTTGAGCCCCCGCGCCTCGAGGACGGCGCCCAGGGACGCGGCGGCGATGCCCTTCCCCAGTGAGGAAACCACGCCACCGGTAATGAAAATAAAACGTGTCATCGAGACCCTTGTCTAGTGCTGGCTGTTGGAAAACCGTGCCAGAAAGCGGGCGCGCCTGCGGGGAAAAATAGTCGGCAGCCACCTTCCAGGAGATGGGACGCCAGACTACCAGAAAGGCACTTTTGGCTCAATTGAAAACCGGCCAGCGAGGGAAATTGGCGGTTTTTCAGCGCCAGCGCAGGGCCAGGCCCGGGGTATCAGGCGGGGCGGCGAAGCCCTCGCACAGGAACAGATCCCCCACCGCCGCCAGCTCGCCGTTGCAAAAGACCAGGGGGACCAGATCCCGCAGCCAGGGCTCGAGCCCCTGCTCCTGGAGCACCTTCTTGAGGGGGTGGGAGCCGCCGCGCCCGGCCGGCCGGCAGCGCTCGCCGCCGCGGCGAAAACGCACCTCGAACCGATCCCCCGGGGCCACCCGCAACCCGCCGACGCCGGGCACCGCCTCCAGGGTGAAGCCCCCGGGGAGGGGCAGCCGGTGACGGATATCCCAGGGGAGGATCACGCCGGGCGCCGCCGTGGAAGGCTCACCGGGTTCCAGGTACAGGCGCCGCCGATGGCGGCGAAACCGGCCCCCGCCGAACTCCACCAGGGGGGCGGCATCGTCCCGGGCGGGGAGCAGTTCCGCGATCACCCCCCGGACGGTGCCGTGGCCCGGCACCGGCAGGCCCCGCTCGTCGAGCCAGACCCGCAACAGGTTGCCCTGGCGCTCCGCCGTCAAACGGGTAAAGCCCGCGAGGCAGAGACTGAAGCCGCGCCGCTCGGGGCGCTCGCCGAGGGCGGCGAGATCCTCCCGACCCACCTGGCGCGCGAGCTCGTCGGCCTCGGCGCAATGCAGGGCGCTGCGCGCCACCCGCACCCGGTAGGCGGGCCAACGCACCGCCACCCGGGGCAGCAGCTCGTGGCGCAGATAGTTGCGGTCGGCGTCCACCCGGGTGTTGGATTCGTCCTCGATCCAGTCGAGCCCCAGGGCCCGGGCCCGCGCGTCCAGTGTCGCCCGGTCGAGGGTGAGAAACGGTCGGGCCAGGGTGCCCGCCCCGAGGGGACGACTGGCGGGCATGCCGGCCAGGCCCCGGGGGCCGGAGCCCCGCAGCAGGCGGTAGAGCACGGTCTCCACCTGGTCGTCCCGGTGGTGGGCGAGCAGCAGCAGGTCTCCCGCCCCGAGCAGGGCCTCGAACACCCGATAGCGCGCCGCCCGGGCCGCCTGTTCGAGGCCCTCGCCGGCGGGGCTGACCACCACCCGCTCGGCCACCAGCGGCACGCCGAGGGCCGCGCAGCGGGCCGCGCAATGGGCCTGCCAGCGGTCGGCATGGGGGGAGAGGCCGTGGTTGACGTGGACCGCCGTCAGGCGCCCGGGGGGGAGCTGTGGGTGAAGGGCGTGGAGCAGCAGGGTGGAATCGAGCCCGCCACTGTAGGCGACGAAACAGTGGCGGGCGGCGCGCAGGCGGGGCAGCCAGGGGGCGAGCAGATCGGCGCAATCTCCGTCCATTGCCGCCCCGCGCCGCTGGCCCTCGCCTCAGTTGCCGTAGGACATGAGGCGGTCGAACCGGCGGGCAAGCAGTTCGTCGAGGGGAATGCCGGCCAGGCGGTCGAGCTGGCGGGACAGGGTGTCCTTCAGGGTCACCGCCATGCCCTCGAGGTCCCGGTGGGCGCCGCCCAGGGGCTCGGGAATGGTTTCGTCGACGATGCCGAGATCCTTCAGCACCGAGGACGTAACACCCATGGCCTCCGCCGCCAGGGGGGCCTTTTCGACGGTTTTCCAGATGATGTTGGCGCAACCCTCGGGGGAGATCACGAAGTAGGTGGCGTACTGGAGCATGTTGAGGATATCGCCGACGCCGATGGCGATGGCGCCCCCGGAACTGCCCTCGCCGATCACGGTGCAGATGATGGGGGTGCGCAGGCGCGACATCACCGCCAGATTCTGGGCGATGGATTCGCTGATGCCGCGCTCCTCGGAGTCGATCCCCGGGTAGGCGCCGGGGGTGTCGATAAGGGTGAGCACCGGCATCTTGAAGCGCTCCGCCATTTCCATCAGGCGCAGGGCCTTGCGGTAGCCCTCGGGCTTGGGCATGCCGAAGTTGCGGTAGACCTTTTCGTTGACGCCGCGGCCCTTCTCCTCGCCGATCACCATCACCGGGCGACCGTTGAGGCGGGCGATCCCGCCGACGATGGCCTTGTCGTCACCGAAGTGGCGGTCGCCGTGGAGTTCGTCGAACTCGTCGAACACCCGGTTGATGTAGTCCAGGGCGTAGGGGCGCTGGGGGTGGCGGGCCACCTTGACCACCTGCCAGGGGGTGAGGTCGGCGTAGATGTTCTCGGTGAGGCGACGGGACTTGTCCCGCAGTTTGCTGATCTCCTCGGAGATGTTCAGCTCGTTGTCGTTGCCCACCAATTGCAGCTCTTCGATCTTTGCTTCGAGCTCGGCGATGGGTTGCTCAAAATCGAGATAGTTCAGGTTCATGCCGGGTCAAAATCCTGTTGCACGAGGGTGTTTTTGCAAACGCGGGAGTATACGCCACCTGCTGGCGCAAAACCTAGGACTGGCCGTGCAGGCCCTCACAGCGCTGCTTGAGGATGCCCCTGACCCGCTGGTACTCGTCCCCCAGGCGGGTCCGCAACAGCGGCCACAGCAGGCGGAACATGAGCCCGGTGAAGGTCTCCCCCTGAACCAGCCGGGTGCCGCCGGAGGCGAGGGGTTCGAGGTAGTGGTAATGGAATCCCCGCGCCAGCCACTCCGGGCCGACGCCCCCCTTCCAGCACAGCGCCCTGCCCGGCTCCACCTCGGTGAGGACCATGTCGACCCGGGACGGCGCGGCACCGGGCTTGGTGCGCACCGACAGGCTGCCCTTGGTGTGCTCCATCAGCGGCCCATAGACGGCGACCCCGGCGATGGAGGGGTGCCAGTCCCGGTAGTTGTCGAAATCCGTCAGCACCGACCACACCAGCTCCGCCGGCGCGTCGATATCCACTTCGGTGTGCACTCTGGGCATGGATCCTCCTGTTATTTATCGTTGTCCGCCAGCCATCCCTATAGGGGCCAGCAACCGGCTTTGCCCGATTTAATGTCCCCACCGGGTAAATTGCAAGACAGGCGGCGGCATCGCCCGGATGCCACTGGCAAGGCTGGCCGCGCTGCGGTAACTTGGTCGGGCACTGTCCCCACCCACCCTGGGAGATCGCAATGAACGACGCCGTCCAATACCCCCTCACCGGTTCCTGCAACTGCGGCGATATCCGCTACCGGGTGGCGAGCCCGTTCCGCGCCCAGATCGCCTGCCACTGCATCCAGTGCCAGAAGCACACCCAGAGCGCCTTCTCCCTGGTGGGCACGGTGGCGGCCGCCGACTTCACCCTGACCGCAGGCACCCCCGCCAAGTGGACCAAGACCGCCGACTCCGGCAACCGCATCGACTGCTACTTCTGCCCCCGCTGCGGCAACCGGATCTACCACCTCAACCCGCTGCAACCGGATCTGGTGCGGCTGAAACTCGGCACCCTCGACGACACCCGGGTGATCAATCCCAGTGTGCATATCTGGACCGAGAACAAGCAGGCCTGGTACCGGATACCCGATGGCGTACCCAGCTATCCCCAGCAGATGCCCCCCCGGAGCTGACGGGCAGCATGGCCGCCACCAACCCCGGCCCGCGGGCCGCCGCCCTTGCCCTCGCCGTATTGCTGACCATTTTGGCCGCCTGCGCCGGCTTCGCCCCGGAAGCGGTGGAACGCGCCGCCGGCGCCACCCGGGAGGGGCAGTACCGCCTCGACCCTCACCACGCCACCCTGCTGTTCAAGGTCCGCCACATGGGCCTCGCCCCCTATGTGGGCCGCTTCAACCACTTCGACGTGGCACTGGATTTCGATCCGGAGAAGCCCGCGGCCACCCGGCTCCACGCCACCATCGACACCGCCAGTATCGACGTCAACTACCCCGCCTTCAGCAGCACCCTGGCGGGGCCCGGCTGGCTCGACAGCGCCCGGCACCCCACCGCCACCTTCGTCTCCACCGCTGTCATCTGGCGGGACGAAAGGCACGCCCGGGTCGAGGGCATCCTGACATTGAAGGGGATCGCCGCCCCGGCGAGCCTGGATGTGACCTTCCACGGCGCGACCCGCCATGTGATCACCGGCACCTACACCCTGGGATTTAGCGCCAACGCCACACTCAAGCGTTCGGACTGGGGGATCGACAAGCACATTCCCGTGGTGGACGACGAGGTCGCCATCGAGATTCACGCCGAACTGCAGCGCCGCTGAGCGGCCGGGGGACATCCATGCACTATCTGCAACTGGCAATTGCCATCGTCGCCGAGGTGATCGGCACCACCGCCCTCAAGGCCAGCGACGGCTTCAGCCGGCCGCTGCCGTCACTGCTGGTGGTCCTGGGTTACGGGCTGGCGTTCTACTTCATGTCCCTGGTGATCAGGACATTGCCCGTGGGGGTGACCTATGCCATCTGGTCGGGGATGGGCATCGTGCTGATCACCCTGGTGGGGGTGGTGATGTTCCGCCAGGTGCCGGACGGCCCGGCACTTATCGGCATGGCGCTGATCATCGCCGGGGTGGCGGTGATGAACCTGTTCTCGAAAACGGTGACCGGCTGACACGGGGCGGGCACCGGCCCGCACCCCTTCTAGCGCCCGTAGTCCAGCCGCACCGCGCCGAGGCCGTAGCTGTCCCTGAGCTTGTGGAGCAGCTCGTCCTCCGGGTTGACCGCCCAGTCGCCGCCGAGCCGCACATCCCCCTCCGCGCTGTCCCCTCGGTAGTGGACGGTGATCGGGCAGCCACCCGCCCGGTAGGGCTCCAGCAGGCGGGCCAGGTTGTCGACGCCGCTGACCTGGAATTTCTCCACGGGAATATCGAGGGTGATGCCGCGAATGTAATTCTGCCGGGCCTCGTAGAGGGTGCGCACGCCGTCGGCGCGCATCTTGAGGCCGCCGCTGTAGTCGTCCTCGCTCACCGAGCCCTCGATCACCAGCAGGGCGTCCTTGACGATCTTGTCCCGGTACTCCCGGTACTTGTCGGCAAAGATGGCGACTTCGAGGCGACCGGAGCGATCGTCCAGCACCACGAAGGCCATGTTGTCGCCCTTCTTGTTCTTCATGGCGCGCATGCTGACCACCAGCCCCGCCACCAGCTGGGGCTCCCGGGAGGGCTTGAGGTTGCTGATGCGGTCCGGCACGAAGAACGCCAGCTCGTCGATGTACTCGTCCACCGGATGGCCGGTGAGGTAGAGGCCGAGGGTCTCCTTCTCCCCCTGCAGACGCTGCTTGATGGTGAAGCGGCGCACCGAGCCAAACCCGTGGTAACCGATTTCCGGGGCGCTCGCCGCCACCGTGTCGCCGAACAGGTCCCCCATGCCGCTCTCGGCGTTGCGGGACTGCTGATCCGCCAGCTTGATGGCCTCCTCCATGGCGGCGAGCATCACCGCCCGGCCGAAACCGGGGTCGCCCTCCGGGCCGATGCGATCGAGGGCGCCGGCGCGGATCATCGCCTCCAGGGCGCGTTTGTTGACCTTGCGCAGGTCCACCCGGGCACAGAAATCAAAGAGGTCGCGGAACGGCTTGCCGTTGCCCCGGGCGGCGATGATGCTGTCCACCGGCCCCTCCCCCAGGCCCTTGATGGCGCCAAGGCCGTAGATGATCTCGCCGCCGGGGGACACGGTAAAGGTGTACTGCCCGCGGTTGACGTCCGGCGGGGTGATGGTGAGCCCCATGGCCCGGCACTCCTCCACCAGGGTCACCACCTTGTCGGTATTCTGCATATCGGCGGACATCACCGCCGCCATGAATTCCGCCGGGTAGTGGTGCTTGAGCCAGGCGGTCTGGTACGCCAGCAGGGCGTAGGCGGCGGAGTGGGACTTGTTGAAGCCGTAGCCGGCGAACTTTTCCATCAGGTCGAAGATGTTGCTGGCGAGGTCCTCGTCGATGCCGTTGGCGACGGCACCCTCGGTAAAGATCTGGCGCTGCTTGGCCATTTCCTCGGCCTTCTTCTTGCCCATGGCGCGGCGCAGCAGGTCGGCGCCGCCGAGGGTGAAGCCCCCCAGCACCTGGGCGATCTGCATCACCTGCTCCTGGTAGAGGATGATGCCGTAGGTGGGCTCCAGCACCGGCTTCAACAGGGGATGCTGGTACTGGGGATGGGGATAGGCCACCTCCGCCCGACCGTGCTTGCGGTTGATGAAGTCGTCCACCATGCCCGACTGCAGGGGGCCGGGGCGGAACAGGGCCACCAGCGCGACGATATCCTCGAAGCAGTCCGGCTGCAGGCGCTTGATCAGATCCTTCATGCCCCGGGATTCGAGCTGGAACACGGCGGTGGTTTCGGCCCGCTGCATCAGCTCGTAGCTCGGCTTGTCGTCGAGGGGAATGAGGTTGATGTCGATGGCCTGCCCGGGGGGGCGCTTGGCGTTCACCATCTTCACCGCCCAGTCGATGATGGTGAGGGTGCGCAGGCCCAGGAAGTCGAACTTCACCAGTCCCGCCTGCTCCACGTCGTCCTTGTCGAACTGGGTGACGAGGCCGCCGCCGGTCTCGTCGCAGTACAGGGGCGCGAAATCCGTGAGGGTGGTGGGGGCGATCACCACGCCGCCGGCGTGCTTGCCCACGTTGCGGGTGATGCCCTCGAGCTGCAGGGCCATCTCCCAGATCTCCTGGGCCTCCTCGTCCCCGGCGAGAAACTCACGCAGCACCTCTTCCTGCTCGTGGGCCTTTTCCAGGGTCATGCCGATTTCCATGGGGATCATCTTCGACAGCTTGTCGGCAAGGCCATAGGACTTGCCCTGCACCCGGGCCACGTCCCGCACCACCGCCTTGGCGGCCATGGTGCCGAAGGTGATGATCTGGGACACCGCATCGCGGCCGTAGCGATCCGCCACGTAGGCGATCACCCGGTCGCGGTTGTCCATGCAGAAGTCGATATCGAAGTCCGGCATCGACACCCGCTCGGGGTTCAGGAAGCGCTCGAAGAGAAGATCGTAGGCCAGCGGGTCGAGATCGGTGATCTGCAGGGCGTAGGCCACCAGGGAGCCGGCCCCGGAGCCCCGCCCGGGCCCCACCGGGATCTGGTTCTGCTTGGCCCAGCGGATGAAGTCCATGACGATCAGGAAGTAACCCGGGAAACCCATCTGGATGATGATGTCCAGCTCGAAGCGCAACCGGTCCTCGTAGATCGTCACCTTCTCGGCACGGTTTTCCACCCCTTCCGGGAGGATGACCCTGAAGCGCTCGTACAGGCCCTCGAAGGAGACCTCCCGGAAATACTCCTCGAGGGTCTTGCCCGCCGGCACCGGGTATTCCGGCAGGAAGTATTCGCCGAGGCGCAGGTCGAGGTTGCAGCGCCGGGCGATCTCCACGCTGTTGGCGAGGGCTTCGGGGATATCGGCGAACAGCTCCGCCATCTCCGCCGGGGAGCGCAGGTACTGCTCGCGGCTGTAGCGGCGCTCGCGGCGGGGATCGTCGAGGGTGCGGCCCTCGAAGATGCACACCCGCGCCTCGTGGGCGTCGAACTGCTCCTCGGTGAGAAAGCACACTTCATTGGTGGCCACCACCGGGCAGTCGCGGCGGGTGGCCAGGGCCACGGCGGCGTGGAGGTAATCCTCCTCGTCCTGGCGCCCGGTGCGGATCAGTTCCAGGTAATAGCGCCCTGGGAAATCCCGCTGCCAGCCCGCCAGCAGTTCCTCGGCAAGCCCCTCCTTGCCCGCCAGGAGCGCCTGGCCGACATCGCCGTGGCGTCCGCCGGACAGGGCAATCAGGCCCTCGGCATGCGCCGCGATCCACTCCCGGCGCACCGTGGGGCGGCCCTGCACCTGGCCCTCGAGATAGCCCTTCGAGATCAGCGCGGTGAGGTTGCGGTAGCCGGTGTTGTCCTGCACCAGCAGGGTGAGCTGGGACGGCTGGCCATCCGCCAGCGGGCTCTGCACCTGGAAATCGGCGCCGCAGATGGGCTTGATCCCGGCCCCCATGGCGGCCTTGTAGAACTTCACCAGGGCAAAGAAATTGCACACGTCGGTGACCGCCACCGCCGGCATCCCCTGGCCGGCGACCGCCTTGATCAGCGGTTTGATGCGCACGATGCCGTCCACCAGGGAGTATTCGGTGTGGACTCGGAGGTGGACAAAAGCGGGGTCGGAGGACATGGGATCTCGTTATCGGCAATCAGTGGTGAACGGGGGTGAAGGGTAGCATTGGGGATTGTGAGTTTCACGTGACACGTGACACGTGACACGTAACACGTAGCAAGGCGCAGCGGCCCCCACCCGAAGTCTTGGTTCGACCATCGCGGGCAAACGGCACCTGGGGCTCTTCGTTGGCAGGACGCACTCCCAACGAAGAGTGGTCACCTACGTGTTACGTGTTACGTGTTACGTGTTACGTGTTACGTGTTACGTGTCACATTAAACCCTGCACCTGAAACGCAACACTCCCGCACCGGCCGAAACGACCGGCGGTGTATGGCGCAGGGCCCGAGGGCAGCGAGGGCCGCCAGGTGGTCGGGGGTGCCGTAGCCCTTGTGGGCGGCGAAACCGTAGCCGGGGTAGAGGGCGTCGAGGGCCGCCATCTCCCGGTCACGGGTCACCTTGGCGAGGATGGCGGCGGCGCTGATGGCGGCCACCTTGCTGTCCCCCTTGACGATGGCCAGGGCCGGGTAGCGCCAGGGGGGCAGGCGGTTGCCGTCCACGGCGACGAACTCCGGCTCGATGCCGAGGCCCTCCACCGCCCGGGTCATGGCCAGCAGGGTGGCCTTGAGGATATTCAGGCGGCCGATCTCCTCCACCGTGGCGCGGGCCACGTGGAAGGCCCTGGCGCCCTCTACGATCAGTGGATAGAGGGCTTCCCGGCGCTTTTCGCTGAGGGCCTTGGAATCGGCCAGCCCCGGGATAGGCCGCGCCGGGTCGAGGATCACCGCCGCCGCCACCACGTCCCCCGCCAGGGGGCCGCGACCCACTTCGTCGACCCCGGCCAGCAGTGCCACCGGGGGCAATCCCGGCGCGGTCATCCCCTCCCCTCCCGGCGCTCGCGGATCATGGCGGCGAGGGCGCTGGCGGCGGTGCGGCTCGCGTCCCGGCGCAGCTGGCGGTGCATGTCCGTAAAGGTCGCCACCAAGTGGCTGCGCAGGTCGTCATCGTCCAGGTGGCGCAAGGTCGCCTCCCCCAGAGCCTCCACCGTGGCGGCCCCCTGGATCAACTCCGGCACCAGGGCCTTGCCGGCGATCAGGTTGGGCAGGGAGATCCAGGGGGTCTTGACCAGCTTCGACAGCAGCCAGTAACTGCCCGCCCCCATGCGATAGGCCACCACCATGGGCTTTTTCAGCAGCATGGCCTCGAGGGCGGTGGTGCCCGAGGTGAGCAACACTCCGTCGGCGGCCTCCATGGCGGTGTGGGAGTTGCCCTTCACCAGAGTGACGGGCAGCTCCGGCCGCGCCGCCAACAGGGCTTCGAGCTGGCGGTGGCGGGCGGCGTTGGCGGAGGGAACCACAAAGCGCAGGGCCGGCGCCCGGGCCAGGAGCCACGCCATCACGTCGAGGAACAACGGCCCCATCAAGGCCACCTCACCGCCCCGACTGCCGGGCATCACAGCGAGAATCCGGCCCTCGGCTGGGAGCCCCAGGCGCTGGCGCGCGGCGGCGGGGTCCGGTGCGAGGGGAATCTCGTCGGCGAGGGGGTGGCCGACAAAGGTCACCGGCACCCGGTGCCGCTGGTAGAAGGCGCTTTCGAAGGGCAGCAGGGTCAGCATCCGGTCGACGGCCCGGGCGATCTTCTTCACCCGCCCCTGGCGCCAGGCCCACACCGAGGGGCTGACGTAATGGGCGGTGAGCAGCCCCCGGCGGCGCAGCTTCAACTCCAGCCCCAGGTTGAAATCCGGCGAGTCGATGCCCACCACCAGGTCGGCGCCACTGGCGGCGAAGTGGCGGTAGAGAGCCCCGCGGATACGCAGCAGCTCCGGCAGGCGCTTCAGGGGCTCCACCACCCCCATCACCGCGAGGCGCTCCTGGGGGTGGAGGGAGTGGAAACCCGCGGCGATCATGCGCTCGCCGCCAATGCCCTCGAACAGGGCATCGGGAAAGTGCTCGCGGAGCGCCGCCATGAGGCCTGCCCCCAGCTGGTCGCCGGAGGCCTCGCCGGTGACGATGCCGATGCGCACGGAATGGGTGGATGGTGCCGGCATCGCCCCTACCGGACGATGCCCCGGGTGGATGCCCGAAGAAAGTCCACCAGGCGGGCAACCACGCCCCCCTCGTCGCCGAGCTCGGACAGCGCGACGATGGCCTCGTCGAGCTTCAGGCCCTTGCGGTAGAGGAGTTTGTAGGCGCGGTTGAGCAGGGCGATCTGCTCGGGACTGAAGCCGCGGCGCTTCAAACCCTCGCCATTGATGGTGCGGGCGGCGGCCGGGTTGCCCGCCACCATCACGTAGGGGGGCACATCCTGGGTGAGGAAGGTGGAGGCCCCGGCAAAGCTGTGGGCGCCGATCGTGACGAACTGGTGCACCAGCACGTAGCCGGAGAGGATCGCCCAGTCCCCCACCACCACGTGGCCGGCGAGGGAGGCATTGTTGACCAGGATGCAGTGATCGCCCACCACGCAATCGTGACCGACGTGGACGTAGGCCATCAGGAGGTTGTGATCGCCGATGGTGGTCTCGCCCCGATCCTGCACGGTGCCGCGGTGGATGGTGACCCCCTCGCGGATGACGTTGTGGTCGCCGATCATCAGCCGCGTGGGTTCGCCCTTGTACTTGAGGTCCGGGGTGTCCTCCCCCACGGTGGAAAACTGGTAGATGCGGTTATGGGCGCCGATCACGGTGGGGCCCTTGATGATCACGTGGGAGCTGATCTGGGTATTGTCGCCGATGGTGACGTCCGGGCCGATGATGGTCCAGGGACCCACCTCGACGTTGGCGCCGATGCGGGCGGAAGGGTCGATAATGGCGCGAGGATCAATCAAAACCATCGCCCTCAGCGCATTTCCTGCAGGGCGCACAGCAGCTGTGCCTCGCAGGCCAGCTGGTCGTCGACGGTGGCCTTGCAGTTGAAGCGCCAGATATTGCGCTTCACCGAGTCGATTTCGGCGTGCAGCATCAGCCGGTCGCCGGGCACCACCTGGCGCTTGAAGCGCACCCCGTCGACACCGGCGAAGAGATACAGCATGTTGTCCTCGGCGCCCTTGTTGACGGTGGCAAAGCCCAGCACGCCGGAGGCCTGGGCCATGGCCTCGATAATCATCACACCCGGGAAAATCGGCGCCCTGGGGAAATGGCCGTTGAACACCTCCTCGTTGGCGGTGATGTTCTTGTAGGCGAGGATCCGCTCGCCCGGGACGATCTCCACCACCCGATCCACCAGCAGAAATGGATAGCGGTGCGGCAGGAGTTCTTTGATCTGGTTGATATCCATGGATTTCCCTCGAAATATCTCTGGGTGGTTTAGCGTTTCTGCTGTTTTTCCAGCGCCCTGAGACGGCGCGCCATATCGTCCAGTTGGCCGAAGCGCACGGCGTTGCGCTTCCAGGCGCCATTGTCATCGAAGGGCGTTCCCGACGAATACACCCCCGGGCGGGTGATGGAATGGGTGATCATGCTGCGGGCGGTCACGGTCACCCCGTCGCACAATTCGATATGGCCCACCAACCCCGCGCCGCCACCCAGCACGCAGCGCGCCCCCACCACCGTGCTGCCGGCGATCGCCGCGCAGCCGGCCAGGGCGCTGTGATCGCCGATGCGCACATTGTGGGCGATCTGCACCAGGTTATCGATGATCACATTGTTGCCGATCACCGTATTGCCCAGGGCACCCCGGTCGATGGTGGTGCCGGCGCCGATCTCCACATCGTCGCCGATCTCCACGCTGCCCAGCTGGTGGATCTTGACCCAGCGGCCCGCCCCGTTGGCGAACCCGAAGCCGTCGGCGCCGATCACCGCGCCGCCGTGGATCACCACCCGGTGGCCGAGGCTGACGCCGTGGTAGAGGGTGACGTTGGCGTGGAGGTGGCAGTGATCGCCGATCACCGCATCCTCGCCGATGACACAGCCGGCACCGATCACCGTGCCGGCGCCGATACGCACCCCGGCGCCCACCACCCCATGGGGGCCGACGGCGGCGGAGGGATCCACCTGGGCGCTCCCATCCACCACCGCGCTGGGATGAATGCCGGCAACGGCCACCGGGGCGGGATCGAACAACGCCGATACCCGGGCATAGGCGACATAGGGGTTGGGGTGAATCAGCGCCGCGCAGGGGCAGGCGCCGGCATCCCCGGGGGCGAGAATCACCGCCGAGGCCCGGGTGGCGGCCAGCTGGGACTGGTAGGCGCGGCTGGCGAGAAAGGCGAGTTCGCCAGGGCCCGCATCCTTGAGGGTATTGAGGCGATGGATGTGCACCCCGGGGTCGCCCTGCAAGTCGGCCTTCAGGTAATCGGCCAGTTCTCGCAGGGCGAACGAAGTAGTCATCCGGAGGGGTAAGTGGCGATGTCGGCCGCTGTCACTGGGCTTTCTGGTTAAGCCGCTCGGTGAGCTTGGCGGTCAGGTTGATGGAGGGCTCGGCCATCAACACGGCCTCGGAGCGCAAAAGCACGGTGACACCTTCCTGCTTGATCAGCTCCTGCAGGGCCTCCTGGGCCTTGGGCTGCAGTTCCTTGACGATGCTGTTCTGCAGGGCGCGGACCTCGGCCTCCAGCTTGCGGGCGGTGAGCTCGATATCGGCGCGGAGGTATTCCATTTTCTTCTGGAATTCGCCGGCCTCGGTCTCGGACCAGGTGAGGCGCTTGGACTCGGCTTCCTTCTGCAGGGCATTGATGTCGGCGGCGGTGCTGTCGTACTTGGCCTGCAGGGCGGCGTACTCGGATTTGGCCTGCAGTTCGCTCTGCCGCTTCTTTGCCACCTCGGAGCCAAAGATGGCCGCGCCCAGGTCGACCACGGCGATCTTGGTCTCGGCAAACACGGAGCCGCTCAGCAGGGTCGCCAGCACGAAAAACAGAACAGGTTTTAGATTGCGCACACAAGATCTCCGTTGGTTGTAGGTTTGATGTTATCCAGTTGCAGGTCAGAAAGTCTGGCCCAGAGAGAACTGGAAGAACTCTTCGTCATCGTCATCGCTGGCGTTCAGCGCCTTGCCGAGGCTCACCGTGATGGGGCCAAAGCCGCTGAGCCAGGTACCACCGATGCCGGCGGCATAGCGCAGCTCACCGCCATCGGGTTTGAAACAGTTGGTCTGGGTGACGCCGCAGTCGGTGTCGAAGACGTTGCCGGCGTCGAAGAAGAATGCCGCCTGCACCGAGCGCTGATCCTTGAGGAAGGGCAGCGGGAAGATGATTTCCGCGCCCATCTCCACCAGCACGTTGCCGCCGAACGGATCGGAATCGTCGATGGGCACGGGGGTAGAGCCATCATTACAGAGGGCGCCATCGGGGACGCTCTCGTTCTGCCCCGGGCAGAAATTGGCGGGGGTATCGCGGGGGCCGAGGGTGTTGCGCTTGAAGCCGCGGATGGAGCCAAAACCACCGCCGTAGTAGTTCTTGAAGAACGGCAGGCGGGTGGTGGTGCCAAAGGCGTCGCCGTAACCCAGGTCGGTGCGCAGCTTCAGGGTCAGGCTGTCGGTGAGCGGGCGATAATACTGGCCGGAGTAGGACAGCCGGTAGTACTCCACGTCGCTGCCGGGCACCGCGATGTCGAGGCTGATGCGCTGGTTGGTGCCGCGGGTGGCGAACACGCCGCGGTTGAGGGTGGAGCGCACCCAGTTGGTGTTGAGGGTGAAGATGTTGTAGTTGTCGCCGTTGTCGAGCACGAAGTTCTCGATCTCCCGGGAGGTGAAGGAGCCGAGATCGATACTCAGGTTCTCGTAGTTGAAGCCAAAGCCGAGGCTCGAGATCTCCGACAGCGGGTAGCCAAAGTTCACCCCGGAGCCGAAGCTGTCGGTGGTGTAGTTGGCCAGGTTGAACTCACCGTAGTCGGTGGAACGGTAAAAGACATTGAAGCCCGCGCTGACACCGTCCGAGGTGTAGTACGGATCGCTGTAGGAAAATTGCAGGTTGGTCTGGTAGGTACTGCGGTTGAGGCCGATACCCACCTTGTTGCCGGTGCCGAGGAAATTGTTTTCCTGAAGGTTGGCGCCGAGCACCAGACCCGTGCCCTGGGCAAAGCCGACGCTGGCGCCGATGCTGCCGGAGGGCTGCTCCTCGACGGTATAGAAGACATCCACCTGGTCGCCGGTGCCGGGCACCTCGCGGGTCTCCACCTCGACGCTCTTGAAGAAGCCGAGGCGCTCGAGGCGCACCTTGGACTGGTCGATCAGCGCGGTGGAGGCGGAGCCACCCTCCATCTGGCGCATCTCCCGGCGCAGCACTTCATCGGTGGTCTTGGTGTTGCCGCGGAACTCGATGCGGCGCACATAGGCGCGCTTGCCGGGATTGACGAAGAAGGTGATCTTGGCGGTCTTGTCGGCGTCGTTGACCTCGGGGAAGCCCTCCACCTCGGCGAAGGTGTAACCCTCGTCGCCGAAGCGGCGGGAAATTCGCTCGTTGGTGCTGGTCATCAGCTGCTGGGAGAAGGTATCGCCTTCCTTGAGGAGAATGAGGCGCCGCACTTCCGACTCCGGCACCACCAGATCGCCGGCCAGGGCGACGTCGCTGACGGTGTAGACATCCCCCTCCACCACATTGATGGACACGAATACCGCCTGCTTGTCCGGGCTGATGGATACCTGGGTGGAATCGATGGCGAATTTCAGATAGCCGCGGTCGAGGTACCAGGACTGCAGCCGCTCCAGGTCGCCGGAGAGTTTCTCGCGGGCGTACTTGTCGTTGCCCCGCAGCCAGGAGAACCAGCCGGTGGTGCCGGATTCGAACAGGTCGAGCAGTTCCTCCTGGTCGAAGGCGCGGGCGCCGATGATGTTGATGTGCTTGATCTTGGCGACATCGCCCTCGCTGACATTGACCTTGATGGCCACCCGGTTGCGGGGCAACTCCTCCACCTCGGTCTTGACCACGGCGCCGTAGCGGCCCTGGGCGACATACTGGCGCTGGAGCTCCTGGATCATGCCCTCGAGGATGGTCTGGCGGAAAATCTGTCCCTCGGCAAGGCCATTGTCCCTAAGGGCCTTCATAAGGTCCTCGGTCTTGATGGCCTTGTTGCCCTCGAAGCTGATCTCGGCGACGGCGGGCCGCTCGGTGACGGCGATGATCAGCACCGAGCCATCCCGGGCCACCTTGATATCATCGAAATACCCGGAGCGGAACAGGGTGCGGGTGATCTGCTTGAGGCTGTTGTCGTCCACCAGGTCGCCGACATTCACCGGCATGGAAGCGAACACGGTGCCGGCACTGACGCGCTGGAGACCCTCGAGGCGGATATCCTCCACCTGGAACACCTCGGCACTGGCGAGGGAGGCGGCAAGACAAAGAACCAGTGGCAGCAGGAGTCGCTTCATATCGGATCAAATTCGCGGTTTGTTGTTGTCGGGGACCGGGCTGTCTTTTGGCCCTAAAGCCTCGTCACGTCATTGTAAAGGGCCAGCACCATCAAGCCAATCACCAAAAAAAGTCCGACGCGGTAGCCGGCCATCTGGATTTTTTCCGAGACCGGGCTGCCTTTTACCGCTTCGACGATGTAATAGAGCAGATGGCCGCCATCCAGCACGGGTACCGGCAAGAGATTGAGAACGCCGAGACTGACACTGAGGAGGGCCAGAAAGCCCAGGTAAGAGGCCACACCATACTGGGCGGAAGCGCCCGCCACTTTAGCAATGGTGATGGGGCCGCTCAAGTGCTTGGGGGAAATAAGTCCGGTGATCATTTTCTGGATGGAATCGAGCACCAGGCCGGTGGTTTTCCAGGTCTGGTGGGCAGCGGCGCCAAGGGCTTCCAGGGGCCCGTAGTCGATCTGGCGCAACAGGCCCGGGGGCCACTCCGGCATCCTCACCGCCATGCCCACCTGGCCAATGGCGGTGCCGTCGGGCTGTTCCGCCACCCGGGGCGTAAGGCTCAGGGCAAGTACCTGGCCCTCCCGCGCGACCTCCACCGCGAGGGCCTGGCCCGGCCGGGCGCGGACATACTCCACCCAGGCGGCCCAGCTCTCGATAGCGACCCCATCCACCCGCACTATACGGTCGCCGGGGCGCAGACCGGCGAGATCGGCGGGCTCGCCCTTCACCACCTCGTCGGCCACCGGCAGGATCTCCGGGCGAAACAGGTCGATGCCGATGCTGGCGATGGGATCGGGGCGATCGGCGTCCACCTGCCAGCCCTGGAGATCCGCCTCGGTGTGGTATTCGAGGGAGGAATCCGGGTACTTGACGGTGAACAGGATGGTGCCCTCCTCCCCGATGCGGTGGAGCAGCTGCTCCCCCAGGGCCTGCCAGGTGGGGGTCGGCTCGCCATCGACGGCGACGATCTCCTGGCCGGGTTCGAGCCGCGCCCGGTCGGCGACCGACCCCTCGACGACGGACCCCACCACCGGGGCGACGCCCTGCACACCCAGCAGGTAGACCACCCAGAACGCCGCCACGGCGAGCAGGAAGTTGGCGAGGGGCCCCGCCACCACCACCGCCATGCGCTGCCACACCGTCTTGGTATTGAAGGCCTGGCCCCGCTCCGCCTCCGCCACCGGGGCCTCCCGTTCATCGAGCATCTTGACGTACCCGCCGAGGGGCAGCGCGGCGATCACGTACTCGGTGCCCCGGCGGTCGTGCCAGCGCAGCAGCGGCGCGCCGAAGCCGATGGAGAAGCGCAGCACCTTGACACCGCAGCGCCGCGCGACCCAGAAGTGCCCGAACTCGTGGATGGTAACCAGAACGCCCAGTGCCAGCAGCGTGAAGAAAATCATTTGCAGGGTGTCGATCAAGGGTGCAATGCCTCGGTATGTTGTCTGGCCAGCGCCCGTGCCAGCCGATCGGCGTATTGGACTGCGTCGAGGTCGCGGGGTTCGCCCGCCGTCCAGCGGTCGAGCACGGCGCCCACCACGGCGGCGATGTCGGTGAAGCGCAGCCGCCCGGCGAGGAAGGCGTCCACCGCCACCTCGTTGGCCGCGTTCAACGCCGCCGGATAGTCGCGCCCTGCCCGGGCCGCCTCGGCGGCGAGGGCCAGGCAGGGAAAGCGGGCGAGATCCGGCGCCTCGAAATCCAGGCGCGCCAGGGCCACCAGGTCGAGGGGCTGGACCCCTGCGTCGATGCGCTCCGGCCAGGCCATGGCGTGGGCGATGGGGGTGCGCATGTCGGGATTGCCGAGCTGGGCGAGCACCGAGCCGTCCACGTAGGCGACCAGGGAATGGATCACGCTCTGGGGGTGGATCACCACCTCTACCCTGTCGGCGGGCACATCGAACAGCCAGCAGGCCTCTATCAGCTCCAGGCCCTTGTTCATCATGGTGGCGGAATCCACCGAAATCTTGCGGCCCATGGCCCAGTTGGGATGGGCGCAGGCCTCGTCCGGCGTCACGCCCCCGAGGCTCGCCAGGTCGCGGCGGCGAAAGGGCCCGCCGGAGGCGGACAGCAGGATGCGGCTCACCCCCGCCGAGCCGGGATCGCGGTAGCCCGGCGGCAGGCACTGGAAGATGGCGTTGTGCTCGCTGTCGATGGGCAGCAGGGTGGCACCGCCCTGGCGCACCGCATCCATGAACAAGCCGCCCGCCATCACCAGGGATTCCTTGTTGGCGAGCAACACCTTCTTGCCGGCCCTGGCGGCGGCGAGGGTGGGCACGAGGCCCGCGGCGCCGACGATGGCCGCCATCACCGTGTCCACCTCCGGATGGGACGCCACCTCCACCAGAGCATCCTCGCCCCAAAGCACCCGGCAGCCGGGCGGCACCAGGGGTTCGAGGGAACTGGCCGCCGCCGCCGATCCCACCACCGCATAGCGGGGCTGGAACTGGCGGCACTGGGCCGCCAACACGTCGATGCGGCTGTTGCCGGTCAAGGCCAGCACCCGGTAGCGATCGGGGTGCCGGGCGACGATGTCGAGGGTGCTGACGCCGATGGAGCCGGAGGCGCCGAGCACGGTGATCAGCTCCGCCATGGCCCCCCCGCGATGAGCAGCAGGTAGAGCAGGCAGAACACCGGCAGCGCGGCGCAGAGGCTGTCGATGCGATCGAGGATGCCGCCGTGGCCGGGGAGAATCACGCCGCTGTCCTTCACGCCCCGGTGGCGCTTGACCATGCTCTCCAACAGGTCGCCGAGCACCGAGGCGAGGGCGGTGGTCGCCACCACCAGGGCCCACTGCCACCACAGGTCGCGGTGCTGCGGGCTCGCGGCCAGAAAGACACTGGCGAGCACCAGCACCGTGGCAAGGCCACCCGCGAGCCCCTCCAGGGTCTTGCCCGGGCTCACGGCGGGGGCCAGTTTGTGGCGACCGAGGGCGCGCCCGGTGAAGTAGGCGCCCACATCGGCCCCGGCCACCACCAGTACCACCAGCAGGATCAACCAGTAGCCGTCGTCCCGCTGCACCAGCACCCCCATGGCGAGCCAGGCGGGGACCAGTACCAGCACCCCCATCACCAGCCGTGCCGCCACGCTGCCCCAGAGCAGCGCGCTGCTGGGATAACCCTGCACCCAGAGCAGCGCCAGGGCCCACCACAGGCAGCCGAGCAGCAGCAGCGGGCGCACCACCGCGGGGTCGGCGCGGCCCTCCGCCAGGCCGCTGAGCAGGAACAGGGCCGCCATCACGCCCGCCACCAGCACCAGGTAGGCAAGCCGCGCGGTCGCGCCCAAGAGCCCCGCGAGGCGGGACCACTCCCAGGCGCCCACGGCAATCACAAGGCCAGCGAACAGGGCGAACTGGACGGGTCCGAAACCGAACAGCGCCCCCAGAAACAGCGCCGCCAGCACCAGGGCGGTGAGGATGCGCTGCTTAAGCACCGCCGCTCTCCAGGCGGCCCGGGGCGGGCATCTCCGAGGACTGGCCAAAGCGGCGCTGGCGCTGGTGGTACTCCTCCACCGCCCGGTCAAAGGCCGCGCCATCGAAGTCGGGCCAGTACATGGGGGCGAAATAGAGTTCGCTGTAGGCCAGCTGCCAGAGCAGGAAGTTGCTGATGCGCTGCTCGCCGGCGGTGCGGATGCACAGGTCCGGCTCCGGCAGATCGGCGGTGGCGAGGTGGCTGGCGAACAGGGTCTCGGTGATGTCGTCGGGGCGCAGGCTGCCGGCCTGCACCCGGGAGGCCAGCTTGCGGGCGGCGGCAGCGATCTCCCAGCGCCCGCCGTAGTCCACCGCCAGCACCAGGGTGCGGCTGCCGCCCCGGGTACGGGCCTCGGCATCGGCGATCAGCTTTTGCAGGCGCTCGCTGAAACGGGCGCGCTGGCCGATCACCCGCAGGCGGATGTTGCGCTCGCAAAGTTCCGGCACCTCGGACTTGAGGTAGGAGGCAAACAGCGACATCAGGCCGCGCACCTCGGTGACCGGGCGGCTCCAGTTTTCGCTGCTGAAGGCAAACAGGGTCAAAACCCCGATATCGTGGCGCGCGCAGGCGTCGAGGATTTCCCGCACCCGCTCGACGCCCTCCTGGTGGCCGGCGATGCCGGACAGGCCCCGCTGGCGGGCCCAGCGGTTGTTGCCATCCATGATGATGGCCACGTGGCGCAGTGGGTGGCCATTGAATTGGGTCGCAATCGCTTGCGTCATACTCGCCCCGTCTGTAAGGGAAAACCCGGCCCCGGTCCTCGGGGCCGGCGGTGTCGCGCCCGCGCTGTTATCGCCGTCAGATTTCCATCAGGTCGGTTTCTTTGTCGCTGAGGGCAGCGTCGATCTTGGCAATGAAGGAATCGGTGATCTTCTGGATATCGTCCTGGGCGCGGCGCTCGTCGTCCTCGGTGATCTCCTTGGACTTGAGCAGCTCCTTCACATCGGACAGCACGTCGCGGCGGATATTGCGCACCGACACCCGGGCGTTTTCCGCCTCGGCGCGGGCCTGGCGGATATAGCCCTTGCGGGTCTCCTCGGTGAGGGGCGGCATCGGGATGCGGATCACGCTGCCGGCGGTGGACGGGTTTAGGCCCAGGTCCGACTTCATGATGGCCTTTTCCACCGCGGGGACGATGTTCTTCTCCCAGGGGGTGACCGTCAGGGTGCGGGCATCCCCCACCCCGATGTTGGCCACCTGACTCAGGGGGGTGTCGGTGCCGTAGTAGGGCACCATGATGCCGTCGAGCAGGCTCGGGCTCGCGCGGCCGGTGCGAATCTTGTTGAAGGCGTGGGAAAGGGCTTCGACACTCTTGCCCATGCGTTCCTTGGCGTCGGCTTTCAAATCATCAATCATGGTCATTGTTCCTCGATCAGGGTGCCCTCGTTCCCGCCCATGACGATATTGAGCAGGGCGCCGGGCTTGGACATGCGAAACACCCGCAACGGCATGCGGCTCTCGCGGCACAGGCAGATGGCGGTAAGGTCCATGACGCCGAGCTTCTTGTCCAGCGCCTCGTCGTAGGTGAGATGGGTGTAGAGGGTGGCGGAGGGGTCCACCTTCGGATCGGCGGAATAGACCCCGTCCACCTTGGTGGCCTTGAGCACCAGCTCGGCGCCCACCTCGATGCCCCTGAGGCAGGCGGCGGAATCGGTGGTAAAGAAGGGGTTGCCGGTACCGGCGGCAAAGATCACCACCTCGCCACTGGCGAGGTTGCGGATGGCGTTGCGGCGATCGTAATGCTCCACCACGCCGCTCATGGGGATGGCGGACATCACCCGGGCGGAGATGTTGGTGCGCACCAGGGCGTCGCGCATGGCGAGGGCGTTCATCACCGTGGCCAGCATGCCCATGTGATCGCCGGTGACCCGGTCCATGCCGGCGGCGTGGAGGGCGGCGCCGCGGAACAGGTTGCCGCCGCCGATCACCAGCCCCACCTGGACGCCGATCCCCACCAGCTGGCCGATCTCCAGGGCCATGCGATCCAGCACCTTCGGATCGATCCCGTAGCCCTCCGTGCCCATCAGCTCCTCGCCGCTGAGTTTCAGGAGAATGCGTTTGAACTTCTTGTCCTTCGCGCTACTGGTCTCGGCCATGGGGTTCCACCTGAATAAAGATTGCCAGCGGGAAAACGGGCGGAACCGCGGATTCCGCCCGGAGTTGTCGCTTACTTGGAGGCGTTGACCTGGGCCGCCACCTCGGCGGCGAAATCGGCCTTCTCCACCACGATACCCTCACCCACCTCGAAACGCACGAAGGAGAGGATATCGGCACCGGCCTTCTTCGCCAGCTGGCCGACCTTGACATCGGGATCCTTGACGAAGGGCTGCTCCACCAGGCTGTTCTCGGCGAGGAACTTGGACACGCGGCCGGCGATCATCTTCTCGATGATCTCCTCGGGCTTGCCGCTCTCGCGGGCCTGGGCGGCGTAGATGTCCTTCTCCTTGGCGATCAGCTCCTGGGACATTTCCTCGGGCTTGGTGACCTGGGGGTTGGCGGCGGCCACATGCATGGCGACATCCTTGGCCAGCTCGGCACCGCCGCCGGTGAGGGCGGTGAGCACGGCGATACGGCCGTTGCTGTGGACGTAGCCGCCCACCACCGGCGCCTCGACCTTGGCGATACGGCGCACCGAGATGTTCTCGCCGATCTTCTGCACCAGGGCCTCCCGGGCCGCCTCCAGCTCGCCGGCCATCAGCGCGGCGACATCGTCCTGGCGCTCGGCGAAGGCCTTGTCCACCACGCTTTGCACGAAGGCGCGGAAGTTGTCGTCGCGGGCCACGAAGTCGGTCTCGGAGTTGACCTCCACCACCACGCCGAAGCTGCTGTCGTCGGCGATCTTGACCACCACGGCGCCATCGGCGGCGGTGCGGCCGGCTTTCTTGGCCGCCTTCATGCCGCTCGACTTGCGCAGGTCCTCGATTGCCTTCTCGATGTCGCCAGCGGCCTCCACCAGCGCCTTCTTGCACTCCATCATGCCAAGGCCGGTGCGCTCGCGCAGTTCTTTTACAAGGGAAGCAGTGATCTCTGCCATCGGTTGATCCTCAATCCTGATAAGAAGTTGGTAAAAAGGGGGCATAGCCCCCTTTTCGGTAGTACAGGGCCGGCCCCCAGGGGGCGAGGCCCTGTCGCGCCGGCCCTCAAGCCTGCTCGGCAGCGCTCTCGCCGGCGGCGGTGTCGTTCACCTCGACAAACTCGTTGCGGGTGGAGACGGCATTGCCCTGACTCTTGCCTTCCAGCACGGAGTCGGCGACGGCGGTCAGGTAGAGCTTGATGGCGCGGATGGCGTCATCGTTGCCGGGAATCACGAAATCGACACCGGCGGGATCGCTGTTGGTATCGACGATGCCGATCACCGGAATGCCCAGCTTGTTGGCTTCCTGGATGGCGATGCGCTCGTGGTCGACATCGATCACGAACAGGGCATCGGGCAGGCCGCCCATGTCCTTGATACCGCCAATGGAACGGTCCAGCTTCTCCATCATGCGGCTGCGCATCAGCGCTTCCTTCTTGGTGAGCTTCTGGAAGGTACCGTCCTGGCTCTGGGTCTCCAGCTCCTTGAGGCGCTTGATGGAGGCGCGGATGGTCTTGTAGTTGGTGAGCATGCCACCCAGCCAGCGCTGGCTGACATAGGGCATACCGGCGCGCTGCGCCTGCTCGATCACCACCTTCTGGGCGGCGCGCTTGGTGCCGACGAAGAGGATCTTGTTGCCCCGGGCGGCCATCTTGCGGACTTCTTCCAGCGCCTGGTTGAAGGCCGGCACGGTGTGCTCGAGGTTGATGATGTGGATCTTGTTGCGGGCGCCGAAGATGTACTTGCCCATCTTGGGGTTCCAGAAGCGGGTCTGGTGTCCGAAGTGGACGCCGGCCTGCAACATTTCGCTCATGCTGACTGCGGTCATGCTGTATTACCTGTGTAAAGGGCTACCTGCGCCGTGCGCGGTTCCCCTGGGTTAGTCCTCCACGAACCCCGACGAAAAACCCCTTGCGGGGCACCCATTTCGCCGTGACGGCCCGTGTGCGTGGTTGTCCCCGCCGGCCGGATGCCTTCGGGGGCGCGATTTATACCACAAAACCCCCGGACTGTCGCCACCTATTCCCCGCCCGGCATATGCCCACCCAGCGCAGCAGCCCGGTGCCCCTGGCGCCGCCAACCTGCTAGCATCGCCATTCCCCGCCCTGCCCCGACGGGGCGGCACCCACCATAACCACAACACAGGGCCACGGCATGAATCTCGACGACAACAAGCAACTGGTGCGCGACTACATCGACTGCGTCAACCGCGGCGACGGCACCGCCATCCGCAACCTGCTCAGCGAGGACTTTCTCTTCAAGAGCATGCCCCGCAACCCCGAGTGGATGAAATACCGCTGGGGCCCGGACGAGTTCGCCGCCATTCCCGGGATGATGGCCGAGCAGATGAAAAAGCCCCTGGTGATGACCCTGCTCGGCCTCACCGCCGAGGGGGACAGGGTGTGCGCCGAGACGGAATCCCACGGCGAACTGCTCGATGGCCGGGTCTACGAGAACAGCTACCACTTCGTGTTCGAGATCCGCGACGGCAGGATCACCGAGGTGCGGGAGTACAGCTGCAGCTACACCGCCGCCAAGGTATTCGGCAACTTCGAGGAGCACTTCGACGATCGCCAGCCCTGAACAATCCACCCCCGTGCCCACCAATCCGAGGAGAACCACCATGAACCTGCAAGGCAAGATCTGCCTGGTGACCGGCGCCACCGACGGCATCGGCTTCATCACCGCCCGGGAACTGGCCCGCCAGGGGGCCGATGTCATCATCCACGGGCGCAGTGCCGACAAGGGCCGCAAGGCGATCGCCGCCATTCAGGGGGAAACGGGCAAGGCCCCCCGCTTCGTGCAGGCGGATTTCAGTTCACTGGAGGCGGTGCGACAGCTGGGGAGAGAGCTCGACGACAGCCTGCCGCGCCTCGACGTACTGGTCAACAATGCCGGGCGCGGGCCCGCCGCCAGCCATGAGCTGTCGAAGGATGGCCACGAACTGGTGTTCGCGGTGAACCACCTCGCCCCCTTCCTGCTCACCAGCCTGTTGCTCGACAAGCTCAGGGCCGCGGGCACCGCGCGGGTGGTGAACGTGTCCTCCGTGGGCCACAAATTCAAGCCCCTGTTCGACATCGACGACCTGATGTCGGAGAAGGTGAAGCCAATCCACTCCTACGGCCGCTCCAAGTTCGCCAATATCCTCTTCAGCAACGAACTGGCGCGGCGGATGGCGGGCACCGACGTCACCTCCAACGCCCTGCACCCGGGCACCATCCGCTCCAACTTCGGCCACGAGGCCACCGTCACCCGCATTTTCTATAGGCTGGCCGGGCCCTTGCTGAAAACCCCGGAACAGGGCGCGCGCACCATGATTTACCTGGCCACGTCGCCGGAGGTGGCGGGCAGGAGCGGCGGTTACTACGTGGATTCGAAGCTCGCGCCCACCCACCCCAAGGTGAACGAACCGGGGCTTGCGGAGGCGCTGTGGGCGGCGAGCGAGCGGCTGGTGGGGCTGTAGGCCAGCGGGCGGTCAGGCCCCCTGATCCCGCAGGCGCTCCGCGGCCCTCAGGAGATCCTCGCTGATGGCCCGGAAAATGGCGATGGCGGCGGCGCTGTCCCCGCCCCTGAGAGCCTTTACCATGGCCCGGTGCTGGCGGCTCATCTCCGGCACGATAAGGGTCGGCACGCAGAGCAGCACATAGCGCTGGATGAGCGGCAATCTGTCCACCGACACCCGCACCAGCTCCCGGTTGCCGGAGGCCTCCATCAATACCCGGTGGAATCCGTGGGCGGCCGCCACCGCCCCCCGCGGATCCCCGACATCGATGGCGTCCCGGTGCACGCCGCACAGCTGGTCGAGCACCGCCAGTTCGGCCTTGCCGATGCGCGGCGCGCCCCAGGCATAGCCCAGGGCCCAGAGTTCGTTCTGCACCTGAAGCAACTCCACCATGGCCTGGTGATCGATGGGGGCCACCCGCTTTGAGCGATTGGGCTCGATCTCCACCAGCCCCTCGGCGGCGAGGCGCACCAGGGCCTCCCGCACCGGCGTGGCGCTGAGGCCGAGCCAGGCGGCCACTTCCCCGTCCTTGAGCTGGGCGCCCGGGGCCAGCCGCCCGGTGACGATGGCCTCCCGCAGCTGGTCGGATGCCGCCGCGTTGAGGGTGGCCGGGGTTTTCAGCCGGGCAAGCCCGGCGGGCTCAGTAGAGATTGCCATAGTGCTCCAGACTGAAGGGCTTGAAGGGTTCGTTGGCGCGGGCCTTGCGGGCCCACTCCGGGTCCACCAGCAGGGAGCGCCCCACCGCCAGCAGGTCGAATTCGCCCCGCTCGAAAAGGGCCAGGGCCTGGTCGAGGTTGTTGACCGGCACGGTGCCGCCGGCGAAGGAGCTTTGCAGATCCTTCGAAAGCCCGATGCCACCGACCGCCATGGACGGTTTGCCAGTAATCTGCCGCGCCCAGCCGGCGAGGGTCCTGTCGGAGCCCTCGAAGGCAGGCCTCGAATAGACCCGGGTGGAGGTGTCGAACAGGTCGACGCCGGCGTCCGCCAGGGGGCCCAGCAGGGCCTCGAGTTCCGCCGGATTGCGGGCCAGCTGGGCGTCGTAATCCTGCTGCTTCCACTGGGACCAGCGCAGCACGATGGGCATGTCGGGGCCAACCGCCTGGCGGATGGCCTTCACCACCTCAACCCCGAACCGCGCCCGGCCCGCGATATCGCCACCCCAGCGGTCGGTGCGATGGTTGGTCTCGGCCCAGAAAAAGGTGTCGATCAGGTAGCCGTGGGCGCCATGGATGGCAATGCCGTCAAATCCCACCGCCTTGGCGTTGGCGGCGCTGCGGCCGTAGGCGGCGATCACATCGGCGATGTCGGACTCCGTCATCGGCGCCGTGGGGGGCAGCATCTGGTCGAGATAGTCCGGCGGCAACACGGCCCTGCCCGCCGGCCCCCAGAGGCCGGACGGCCGCAGGGACGGCGCATCCTTGTAGATCCCAGTGCCCGGGGTGCGCATGACGCCCATGTGCCACAGCTGGGGCATGATCAGCCCGCCGGCGCCGTGCACCGCATCCACCACGTTCTTCCAGCCCGCCAGGGCCGCGTCGCCGAACATCATAGGGATGTTTTCTTCCCCCAAGGCACCGGGGCCGCCGCCGATGGCGGAGGGATGATCGATGCCGACCCCCTCGGTGATGATCAGCCCCACCTCCGCCTCGGCGCGGCGGCGGTAATAATCCGCCACGTTCTGGCCGGGCACGCCCTGGGGCGAAAAGCTCCGGGTCATGGGGGACATCACAAAGTGGCTGCGCAGGGTGAGTGGTCCGAGATTGAAGGATTGAAACAGGGGTTCGATGGAGTAACTCATAGCGGAATTTCCCTAAAATCAGTGCTTGCCGAAAAACTTTTTGGTGATTTCGCTGACCGTCACCACCCGCTGCCGCCGCGCCTTTTCGAGCGCCGGCACCTTCGGGGCATCGGGGCCGAAGGCGAAGATATGGGTGGGGCCATCAGGCAGGCGGTCCAGCAGCGTGGCAACCACCTCTTCTGGGTTGAAAATGCCGGGAATATCGATGTCGTGGTTGCGCCGGAAAGTAGGTGTATCCATGGCCGGGCAGACACCGGCGAGCACATCGACACCCTGATCCTTCAACTCGGCCCAGAGGCCCTCCGCCAGATTCAGGTCGAAGGCCTTGGTGCCACTGTATACCGCAACCCCCGGCTGACCACCGAGCCCGGCACCGGATGACATCAGGATGATGCCGCCACGACCCCGCTCCCGCATCGGCCCGGCGAACCCGTGGGCGAGTTCCATCACCGTCATCACATTGCGATGGATAAGCTGCCGCCAGGCATCGACGGGGGCATCGAGGAACGGCTTGCCGTTGGCGTCCGCCCCGGCGTTGGATATCAACAGGCCCACCTCGAGCCCCTCCGCCGCCCCCAGCACCTGGTCCGCCGCGCCCTGGGTGTAGAGGTCGACGCTGGCGGTGCGGGTAGCGATACCGTGCTGCTCTTCCAGCTCTGCGGCGAGCGCGGCCAATGGCCCGGGCCTCCGGGCGATCAGCACCAGATTGAGACCCCGGGCCGCCAGCTGCCGGGCGTACGCGGCGCCGGTGCCGTCGGAGGCTCCGGTGATCACCCCCCAGGGGCCGTATCTGTCCCTGAAGGCGGTGTCTAAATGGTTGGTTGTGGTCATGGTGGGTTCCTTGCGGCGAAGCCGTCGTTATTTGTTGAGGTGCCCGCCGTCCACCACCAGGGTCTGGCCGGTCATCCACTGGGAGGCGGGGGCCACCAGGAAGAGGATCGCGCTGGCGATATCGGACGTCTTGCCGGTACGGCCCAGGGGCGGCGTCATGTGCTTGATCTTTTCCATGTCGATGGGCGGGCCCGGGGAGCGGGCCTGGCCCTCGGTGGTGACGTTGCCCGGCAGCAACGCATTGACGGTGATGCCGTGGGGGGCCAGCTCATAGGCGGCGTTGCGGGTAAGGCCGAGCACCCCGGACTTGGAGGCGTTGTAGGCCACCAGCCCTTCGAAGATCGGGTGCACCGCCCCCATGGAGGCGATATTGACGATGCGCCCGCCACGGCCATCAGCCTTCATCACCTTCGCTGCCTCGCGGATGGTGAGAAAGGAGCCGCGCAAGTTGACGTGATGGAGCTTGTCCCACAATTCCACCGAGGTCTCCTCGAGGAATTCCCGGTCCTGCAAACCGGCGACATTCACCAGAATGTCAAGGCGACCCTGATCAGTGCGCACCGCGCCTACCAGTTCGACGACCGACTGTTCGCTGCCCAGATCCACCTGATAGGCGCGGGCCTTGCCGCCGGCGGCAACGATGTCCCGGGCGGTCTGTTCCGCCCAGGGCAAATTGATATCCGCCACCGCCACGGTGGCGCCGGCGCTGGCGAGAAAGCGGCAGGTTTCCCTGCCCATGCCCTCGGCGCCACCGGTGACGATGGCCACCTGGCCGCCGAGATCGTAAAGACTGCCGATGTTCACTAGTTCTGTCATGGTTCTGCTACCCCTGTTGCGCTGGCCCGGCTCTGACGCCGGGCCCTGGCGGGTTATCGGTTGGGGGATTGCTCCCGCGGGGCTGGTCAAATGCCCCGGCAGGCCCTACGATACAGAATATATTCTATAAAACAAACCCCAAAACAAATCCCAAAAGGGTGCCCCATGACCGCGACCCACCCGATCCCCGACCACGTCCCCGCCCATCTGGTGCGGGACTACCCCATCATCCAGGGCCGCTACGTCCAGGAGGATCCCTACAAGACGATCATCCCCGCCCTCCACGACTGGCCGCCGGTGTTCTGGGCCACCAACGCCTACCCCGGTGAGCGCCCGGCCTGGGTGATCCGCCGCGCGGCGGACCTGCGGGACGCGTACAGCGATACCGAGCACTTTTCCAGCCAGGGGGGCAACCCGTTCGCCGCCATCGTCGGAGAATCCTGGAACATGGTGCCCACGGAGTTGGACCCGCCCTTCCACACCGCGGTCAGGAGCCTGCTCAATCCGCTGTTCTCACCGCCGCGAATGCGCGCCCTGGAGGACAAAGTGCGGGATGCGGCGCGCCATTACGTCGGCCTCATCAAGGACAGGGGGCACTGCGACTTCATCCGCGATTTTGCCTTCCCGTTCCCGGTGTCGGTGTTTCTCGACCTGATGGACATGCCCCACGACAAGACGGCACTGTTCCTGCAATGGGAGCACGATCTGCTCCACGAGGGGGATCTGGGCACCATCGGCAACGCGGTGCGGGCGGTAAATGGCTATATGCGGGACGTCATCGCCGCGCGCCGCGAACGTCCCGGGGACGACCTCATCAGCCACGCCCTCAAGACCGGTATCCAGGGCCGGCCCTTCACCGATGACGAGTTGATCGGCTACACCTTCAATCTGTTCATCGGCGGTCTCGATACCGTCACCACCAACATGGGCCTGCATTTTCGCCACCTGGCGGAAAACCCCGCTCACCAGCAGCGCCTGAGGGATGACCCGGACTTTATCCCGGTGGCCCTGGAGGAACTGCTCCGCGCCTACGCCGCCACCAGCACCTTCCGCACCTGCGTGAAGGAGCGCACCCTCAACGGCGTCACCATCAAGCCCGGGGACAAGGTGCTCACCTCCACCATCCTCGCCTGCCGCGATCCAGAGGAATACGACAGGCCCAACGAGGTAATCCTCGACCGCCGGCCCACGCAAATCCTCACCTTCGGCCACGGCCCCCACTTTTGCCTCGGCGTGCACCTGGCCAAGCGGGAAATGCGCGTCGCGCTGCGGGAATTTCTCGCCGCCATTCCCCCCTTTAGCATCGCACCCGGCGCCATCATCAAGACCCACCTGGGGGGCATGGTGCAACCCACCGCCCTGCCCCTGGTGTGGGACTGAAGCGACCTTTCACAACCCGAGGAGCCACCATGAACGACAGCCACCAAGCCCTCGCCGACCGCGAGGCGATCCGCGAGCAGATCTACCGCTACTGCCGGGCCATGGACCGCATCGACCACCAGCTCGGCTACGGCATCTGGCACCCCGACGGCAGCGCCGATTACGGCCCGATGTACAGCGGCAGCGGCCGGGGCTTTATCGACTGGGTGTGCGAGCAGCACAGCGCCATGCTCGGCCACTCCCATCAGGTGGCCAATATCCTCATTCAGCTGGACGGCGACCGCGCCGGCAGCGAGGCCTATGTCACCGCCACCCTGCGTTTCCGCCAGGAGGGCAGATTGATGCAGACCATCGCCCGGGGCCGCTATGTGGACCGCTGGTCCCGCCGGGACGGGCGCTGGGCCATCGACCACCGCACCTATATCCACGACTTCGACGAGCTGGTGGACGTCCCCGCCAGCATCACCGAAGGCTGGGGGCGGCGGGATACGACCGACCCCTCCTACGCCGTGCTGGGGGGCTGACAAGCCGGCCGACAGATCCGCCGGATCGCAAAAGCTGTCCGTTGCGGGCAAAGACCAGCAGCTTCGGGGAAAACCCAGCGGTTTGGGGAAAGGCCAGCGGCTTCGGGGAACGCCTGGCCGTTTCGGGCCTGGCCTTTTCGGGAAATGTCTGGCCGTTTTGGCGAAAGCCCGGCCGCGCCGCCGGGCCTTGGTCCGTGCCACAATGGCCCTCACCGACAACCACAATAAGGACAATCATGGACTTCGGACTCGCCACCAAGACCGCCATCGTCACCGGCGCCACCTCCAACATCGGCCGCGCCGTGGCCCTGGCCCTCGCCGCCGAGGGCGCCAACCTGGTGGCGGTGGGCCGCGACCAGGTCGCCGGCACCGCACTGATCGGCGAAGCCCGGCGCCGGGGCGCGGCCGGTGCCCTGTTCCTGGCGGTCGACCTGCTCGAGGCCGACGCCGGCGAGCGCATCGTCGCCGCGGCCCTGGAACATTTCGGCGCCATCGATGTGCTGGTCAACAACGTCGGCGGCAACAGCGCCATGGGGCTCTTCGCCGATTCCGATCCCGCCAGCTGGCAGGGGGATATCGACATCAACCTCGGCACCGTGCTGAAAGTCACCCGCGCCGCCCTGCCCTCCATGATCGCCCGCCGGCAGGGGCGCATCATCAACATGGGCTCCACCGCGGGCCTGGTGGGCGACTACATGCTGGCGGTGTACTCCGCCGCCAAGGGGGCTGTGCACGCCTTTACCCGGGTGCTCGCCCGGGAGGTGGGCCAGCACAACATCACCGTCAACGCCGTGGCCCCCTACCTCACCGCCCCCGAGGGGGCGGAGGCCATGAGCAGCGGCAGCCGCTTCCACCCAGAGACCGGCTTCTTCAGCCGGGCGATCCCCGCCATCGACCCCGGCGAAATCGCCAAGCTGCAGCGCACCGGGCCCCTGCCCCGCACCGTGGCACAGGCCCAGGAGGTGGCCGCGGCGGTGCTCTACCTGGCCTCCGACCAGGCCGCCTTCGTCACCGGCCAGGTGCTCCAGGTGGACGGCGGCACCCTGCTCTGAGCCACCCCCCGACAACGACCACGGAGTCTCCCCCATGACCCCCAGCCCAGCCCGCCACCCCATCGCCAACCTGGCCCTGGCCGCCGTCCTCGTCGCCTTCGCCGCCCCGGTATTGTCCGCCCAGCCACCGCCAGCGGATGCGTTGTTCCACCAGGACAAGTCCTTTGACCCCGACACCCACCCCGGCAAGGGCCTCTACCAGCAGCATTGCGCCAGCTGCCACGAGGGCGCCATGCCCAAGGCCCCCCACCGGGAATTTCTCGAAACCCTGCCCCCCCAGGGGATCCTCGACGCCCTCACCGACGGCATCATGCGCCGGGAGGCGGCGGCCCTCGACGGCGACCAGAAGCGCCAGGTGGCGGAGTACCTGGCGCGCATGGATCTGGCGGACTACCAGCCGCCCCCCGCGCCCCCCGCCTGCGAGGGGGAGGCCGACCGCTTCGACCTGACCCGCCCGCCGGCCCCCCAGGGCTGGGGCTACGATCCGCGCCGGTTCGTGCCGGACGATGTGGCCGGCTTCGACGCCGCCGAGGTGCCAAGGCTCAGGCTCAAATGGGCCTTCGCCTTCCCGGATACCACCCGCGCCCGCTCCCAGCCGGTGGTGGCCATGGGGGCGCTGTTCGTGGGCAGCCAGGACGGCACCGTCTACGCCTTCGACCTCGCCAGCGGTTGCGCCCGCTGGACCCGCAACGTCGGCGCCGAGGTGCGCACCGCCCCGGTGGTGGAAACCTGGCCGGCGGGGGAAACGCCGCCCCGCAATCCCCGGCTTTACTTCGGCGACCTGCTGGGCCGCGCCTACGCCCTCGACGCCATCAGCGGCGAGGTGCTGTGGCGGGTGCGCCTCGACGACCACCCCACCGCCACCATCACCGGCACGCCGCTGCTCCACGATGGCACCCTCTATGTGCCGGTGTCGTCCCTTGAAGTGACCACGGCGGCCAACCCCGCCTACCCCTGCTGCACCTTCCGGGGCTCCCTGGTGGCCCTGGACCCAGCCACCGGCGCCATCAAATGGCGCCATTATTCGGTGCGGGGCACGCCGAGCCCCCGGGGCAAGACCAGCGCCGGCACCACCATCATGGCCCCCTCCGGTGGCGGCGTCTGGACCAGCCCCACCCCCGACCCCAAGCGGGGCCTCGTCTACCACGGCAGCGGCCAGAACTACTCCGCCCCCGCCGACGACAACTCCGACGCGGTGTTCGCCGTGGATGCCGGCACCGGCCAGCGGGTCTGGCACCGCCAGCTCACCGCCGACGACGTCTGGACACCGGCCTGCGTGCTCAAGTCCGCCAACTGCACCGTGGACACCGGACGCGACCACGATGTGGCCGCGTCCATCCTGCTCATCGATGTGAACGGAGACCGGCAAATCCTGGTGGCGGGACAGAAATCCGGGACGGTCCACGGCCTCGACCCGGACGACCGGGGCCGGATCCTGTGGCAGCGGCAAGTGGGGCGCGGCAGCCTCATGGGGGGCGTGCACTTCGGCATGGCCGCCGAGGGCACCAGGGTCTACGTGCCGGTGGTGGACACCCGCCTGCAGGCCTACGGGGAGATGGCCCCGGACGACGGCAACGCGGGCCTTCACGCCCTGGACGCCGCCACCGGGGAATTCCTCTGGCACGCCCCCAATGCCGCCGCCAACTGCAGTGATCCGGGCTGTCATCCGGGCATCTCCTCGGCCCTGACCGCCATCCCCGGAGTGGTGTTCGCCGGCCACCTCGACGGGGTTCTGCGGGCCTACGACGGCGCCACCGGCGCGGTCCTCTGGGAGACCGATACCACCCGCCCCGTGACCGCCGTCAATGGCCTGACCGCCACCGGTGGCTCCATGAGCGGCCCCGGCCCCGCCATCGCCGACGGCCACCTGATCGTCAACTCCGGCTACTCCTACGCCATGTTCAAGCCGGGTAATGCCCTGCTGGTCTATGCCGTCGACGGCAAGTAGTGGATCAACGGTCCCGGCGCCGCAGCCGCACCCAGGGCGCCGCCAGCAAAATCAGGTTGGCACCGATGATCAGCGCGGTGCCGACGAGGGTGGCGACGGTGATGCGTTCGCCGAGGAAGAAATAGCTCTGCGCCACCGTCATGGGGGGGTAGAGGTAGTGGATGCTGCTGGTGACGATGCCCGGCAGCTCGGAGCTGGCCTTGACCCAAAGGGAATGGGCGAACAGGGTGCAGACAGTGCCGAGCACCAGCAGCGCCCACCAGTCGGCGCTGGACAGCCGCCAGTCGGTGCCGGGCCAGAGGGCGAGAAAGAACAGCCCGGCAAAGGCGAACTGCCCCCAGGTGCGGGTGCTGGTGGGCAGGTGGATGATGCGCCGGTGCATCAGCGGCATGGCCCCGTAGAGAAAGGCGCTGAACACCCCCACCAGAAAGCCGAGGGTGGCGCCCCTGTCGATACTCGGCGCCGGCACCACCAGGTAGCAACCGAGGATGCACACCGCCACCAGGACGCCATCCAACAGGCGCACCGGGTGGCGATGGACAATGCGGTTGAGCAGCAACAGGTGGATACCGAAGGTCGACATGGCGATGGCACCGGCGGCCGCCCCCGCCGCCTTGATGGCGTAGAAGTAGGTCCACCAGTGCAGGCCAAAGCACAACCCCGCCGCCACCAGCCAGGCCCAGTCGCCCGCGGTCAATCCGCGCAAGGCGCGGTTGAACAGCATCAGCGGCGTCAGGGCCAGCAGCGAGATCGCCAGCCGCGCGGTGCCGATGGTCTCGATATTGGCGCTGGTGAACTTGATCAGCACCGGCACCAGGGACATGGCCGTCACCGCCAGCAGGGCGACGGCGATCAGGCGCGGGTTGGTCTCACCCATGGCGAGGCTCCGAGGATCGATGGGGCGGCAAGTGTACAGGCCGGCAGGGGCGGCGCCCAAGGTGCCGTCCCCATGGCCCCCGCGTCCGCCCGGGGAATCCGAGAGCGGACGATCCCTGGCGAAATGCCTGGTTGCGCCCATACTGGGAGCTGTCCGACACCCCGACAATCACAGGATCGCATCATGCAGCCATCATTCCGCCTCGCCACCTTGCCGCTCCTTGTCGCCCTCGCCGCCCCCCTGGCCCTCGCCGACGAAGGGTATCGCCCCGAAATCGCCAGCACCCTGCTGCACCGCGCCACCACCACCGCCGACGGCGCCCCCATCCGCTACCCCGCGAGCGACCACCCCGAGGTCTCCACCCTGGAGATCGTCATCCCCCCCGGCGCGGAAACCGGCTGGCACAAGCATCCCGCGCCCCTCTACACCTACGTGGTGGCCGGCGAGGTGGAAGTGGAGCTGGAGGGGGGAAAACTGGCCCGCTACGGCGCCGGGGACGTGGTCTACGAAGTGGTGGATAGCTGGCACAACGGCGTCAACCGGGGCAACAAGGACGTGCGGCTGATCGTCTTTGCCCTGGGTAGCGAGGGGGCGCCGCTGGTGATTCCGAGGGAGTGAGGGGGGTCTGAGGTGTGAAGTCTGACGCTTGACGTCTGACGCCGAGAAGGCCGGGTTGGCCCTGGAAGTTGGGTGGCCATTGCCGCCAGCAACCAAGCAAACTCAAGCGTCCAGCGTCCAGCGTCCAGCGTCCAGCGTCCAGCGTCCAGCGTCAGACTTCAGACTTCAGGCATCACAGGTCCGACCTCCTCAAGCCAAACCAGCGCCGCCATCCTCCCCGTGACACCATCCCGGCGATAGGAATACCAGTTCGCGCTGTCGGTGACGGTGCAGAGCCCGCCGCCAAAGGTGGCGCCGACTCCCGCCGCGCCCAGTTCCGCCCGGGCGAGGCCATAGATATCGGCGAGCAGTTTGCCGGGGCTCGCCGGCGACAGAACGAAGCAGGAGGGAATGGCGGCGCGGTGACGGGCATCGACGGCGTTGTCGACCATGGCGGCGCACACCTCCTCTCCCACCTCGAAGCGGGCCGGGCCGATGGCCGGGCCGAGCCAGGCGAGGATATCCCCGGGGGGCACCCCCATGGCCTCCACCGCGGCCCGCAGCACCCCAGCGGCGAGGCCCCGCCAACCGGCGTGGCTCGCCGCCACCGCGGTGCCGGCGCGGTCGCAGAACAGTACCGGCAGGCAGTCCGCCGTCATCACCGCGCAGGCCACACCGGGGGTTCGGGTGAGGGCCCCGTCGGCCACCCTGTCCACCGGCTCGCTGGCATCGAGGGTCAGGACCCGGGTGCCGTGGACCTGCTCCAGCCATACCGGCTCGCGACCGAGCCCCAGGGCAGCCGTCAGGCGACGACGGTTCTCCGCCACCGCGGCGGGATCGTCTCCCACATGGCCGCCGAGATTCAGGGAATCCCAGGGGGCGACACTGACGCCGCCCCGCCGGGTGCTCACCGCCGCCCCCACCGAGGGCGGGGCGGGCCAGTCCGGCCGCAGCAGCCCGGGGTCCATTAGCCCTCCCCGAGGGCTTTAAGAAGGGCCACCATATCGGCGGGGAGCGGCGCCTCGAAGCGCAGACGCTCGCCGCTGGCGGGGTGATCCAGGCTGAGGGCCGCCGCGTGCAGGGCCTGGCGGCGAAAACCCCGCAACGCGGCGATCAGCGCCGCGCTGGCCCCGGCGGGCAGCTTGAGGCGGCCGCCGTAGACGCTGTCCCCCACCAGGGGAAACCCCAGGTGCGCCATATGGACGCGGATCTGGTGGGTGCGGCCGGTTTCGAGGCTGACCCGCACATGGGTGTGGGCCGCGAAGCGCTCGATAACCCGGTAGTGGGTCACCGCCTCCTTGCCGCCGTGGCGCTGCACCGCCATGCGGGTGCGCTGGGTGGGATGGCGGCCAATGGCGGCGTTCACCGTGCCGCCGGACACCAGTACCCCCTGCACCACCGCCTCGTACTCGCGGCTGACGGTGCGGTCCTGGAGCTGGGCCACCAGGGCGGTCTGGGCCCGGGGGGTGCGGGCCACCACCATCAGCCCCGAGGTGTCCTTGTCGAGGCGGTGGACGATGCCGCAGCGGGACAACAGGGCCTGGTCGGGGTAATGGTGCAACAGGGCGTTGAGCAGGGTGCCCTGGGGGTTGCCGGCCCCGGGATGCACCACCAGCCCCACCGGCTTGTCGATCACCAGGATATCCTCGTCGACGTACACCTCGGCGAAGTCGATGGCCTGCGCCACCCAGTCACCCTGATCCTCCAGTTCGGCATGGAGGTCGAGCTGCTCGCCACCCGCCACCTTGTCGCGGACCTTGCAGGGTTGACCGTCCAGGGTGATGGCACCCTCCTTGATCCACTGTTGCAGGCGGGTGCGGGAAAAGTCGGGGAAGAGCCGTGCCGCCACCTGGTCGAGACGCTGGCCGAAACACTCGGCGGGCACCCTGGCGCCCAGGCGGATTTGGGTATCGGTCATTGTTTAGCTTGCCTGGCAGCTGTGGTTAAATACAGGCCCCGGGCCTGCGGCGCGGGGGACGGACATCATTTTTGCAGGGCGCCAACCCCGGCACAACACGAATCGACGAGAATCCGAGACCTTATGCGATCCTTCACCCTTGCGCTTGTGGTCATGCTGACCCTTACCGGCTGCTCCTGGATGCCCTTTTTCGGGGACGAAGAGGAGGACAAGGAATCCGAGACCGCGGGCTACACCGAGACGGATTTCTACAACGTCATCCAGCGCAACCTGAACGCCCGCAACTGGAAGGTGGCCATCGAGAACCTCCAGGCCCTCGAAGCCCAGTTCCCCTTCGGCACCTACGCCGAGCAGGCCCAGCTCGAACTGATGTACGCCCACTACCGCTCCGCCGACTACGAAGCCGCCATCGCCGCCGCCGACCGCTTCATCCGCCTCCACCCCCGCCACGCCAACGTCGACTACGCCTACTACATCAAGGGCCTGTCGTCCCTGGCCCAGAGCCGGGGCTTTTTCGGCAACTTCCTGCCCACCGACAACACCAGCCGCGACCCCGGCGCGGCGCGGGAATCCTTCGCCACCTTCGCCGAGCTGCTGACCCGCTTCCCCGAGAGCCCCTACGCCGCCGATACCCGCAAGCGCATGATCTTCCTGCGCAATGTCCTGTCCCGCTACGAGATCCACGTGGCCAACTACTACTTCGAGCGGGGCGCCTACCTGGCCGCCGCCAACCGCGGCCGCTATGTGGTGGAGAATTTCCAGCAGACCCCGGCGGTGCCCGACGGCCTCGCGGTGATGGCGGAGGCCTACCACCTCCTCGGCCTCCACGACCTGTCGGCGGATGCCGTCAAGGTGCTGGCGGCCAACTACCCCGAGTACCCCGCCTTCGCCGAGGACGGCAGCTTCCAGTACCAGGGCATCAGCCCCGACGACAGCAAGCCCTGGATCCGCCGCCTGACCCTCGGCCTTTACGACAACAGCAAGCCACCCCGCTTCGACACCCGCCACCTCTACAACCCCACCGCCCTGGCGGATCAGGAGGAAATGATCCCCAACGAAGGGGAGGAGAAATCCTGGTGGCGCTGGTTCACCTTCGGATTGGTCAAGTAGCCGGGCATCGCCACGGGACAGCCATAAAAAAACCGGGAAATTCCCGGTTTTTTTATGGCCCTGACCGTTGGGTCGCTCACTCCGTCAATCGGTAAACACCGGCGTCGCCACATACTCCCAGAGAATGGCGGTGGCCACCAGCACCAACACCACGTACACCAGGGCCATCATGAACACCGCGCTGGCGTAGAGAAATCCGCGCTCCTCCGGCACCTTCATCACCGGCGGCACGCCGAGGTAGAGCAGGCGGCAGGCGTAGCCGCAGGCGGCGGTGGCGAGGAGGATGTCGAACCACCACACCGGGTAGATGGCGAAGGCGCCGGCGAGGAATACCGGGGTGCAGGCGTAGCCCATCAGCACCACCCCCTTGATGACGAAGGAGCTGGCGGCGTAGGTGGCCGACATCCAGTGGATCATCCAGCCGATGAAGATCACCGCCCCCATCAGCGCCGCATAGAACAGCACGGCTATGGGGAAGCCGCTCTCCGGGGTCAGCCGCGTGACATCATTGCCGAGGACTTTCCAGCCGTAGTGGGTGGTGCCGAAATAAAAGGCGATGGCGGGAATCAGCGCCATCACGATGGGATAGGGCAACAGCCGCTTGATCTCCCTGTCGGGCAGGGCGGCGAGTTTGCCCCAGGTCTTCTCCGGCTCCAGCAGTATTCCAAACATGTGCCCGAACATAATCATTTTCCTTGAGGGTTGTCGTCGTCTTATAACGGCGAAGTGAACGGGATGTATTGATAAATATCAACTGGCGGACACCGCCGCCACGCCATTCGCCATGCTTAGCCATTCACCGCGCTCAATGAGTATGGTGCATTTCCCCACCCCGGTCCCCGTGCGCCCCCATCGGGGCGCCGTGGAGGGCCACCGACAGCAGAGTCCAAAGGCCGAAGGCGATCATCGCCAGGCCCATGGCAAGGCGCAGCCGCCGGCCCTGGAGCAGGCGCCGCGCCCGGGCGGAAAAGAGCCCGCCGGCCACCATCGCCGGGGCGGTGCCAAGGCCGAAGGCCGCCATCATCAGGCCGCCCTGCCAGGGGGTCGGAGCGGTGGCGGCGTAGGCGAGGGCGGAATACACAAGGCCGCAGGGCAGCCAGCCCCACAGCATGCCCACCAGCAGCGCCTGGCCGGGACCGGTCACCGGCAACAGGTACCTGCCGAGGGGCTGGATACGGCGCCACAGCCGGGCGCCGGCCCGCTCCAGCAGGGCGAGCGGGTTCCACCAGCCCGCCAGCTGGCAGCCCATGAGCAACAGGATGACCCCGGCCAGCACCCGCAACGCGGGCCCCAGGGCAAGCAGCTCCCGCCCCCAGTAGCCGAGGCTCGCCACCAGCACCCCGGCAATGGCATAGCTCAGCACCCGCCCGAGGTTGTAGCCGAGCACCAGGGGCGCCCCGCCCCCCGGGGCGCTGGCAAAGCCGAGGCCCGTGGCAATACCGCCGCACATGCCGACGCAGTGGCCGGCGCCGGCGAGGCCGATGGCGAGCATCGCCAGCAGGGACAACACCGCGGGCTCAGGGGTCATCGCGCCGGGCCTCCTTGGCGGAATCGGCGGCGGCGGGCGCCGGATCGTCGTCGAAGAGGATCTCCTCCCCCTCCCGGTCGATGTCGTCGTACTGCCCGGAATTCACCGCCCAGAACAGCAGCCAGACGGCTAAGCCGAGCACCACCAGGGACAGGGGAATGAGAAACAGCAGGCTCTCCATCAACGCCCCCCGCCCCGCCGCCCGAGGCGCAGGGCGTTGACCACCACCAGCAGGGAACTGAGGGACATGCCGATGGCGGCGACCCAGGGGGGGATCATCCCCGCCGCCGCCAGGGGCAGGGCGAGCAGGTTGTAGAGCAGCGCCCAACCGAGGTTCTGGCGGATGATGGCCCGGGTACGGCGCGCCAGCACCACGGCGGCGGCCAGGGTGTCGAGATTGCCGGACACCAGCAGGCTGTCGGCGTGCAGGCGGGTCACGTCCACCGCATCCCCCATGGCCACCGAGACGTCGGCGCCACTCAGCACCGGCACGTCGTTGATGCCGTCCCCCACCATCAGCACCCGGTGGCCCTCCCCCTGGCGCCGGCGGATATGGGCGAGCTTGTCCTCGGGGCTCGCGCCGCCCCGCCACTGGCGGATGGCGAGGCGATCGGCCATGGCGGCGGCCGCCGCCGGCCGGTCGCCGCTCAGCAATTCCACCGCGACACCCGCCGCCTCCAGCTGGCGGATGGCGTCGGCGGCACCGGGGCGCAGGGTATCCTCCAGGACAATCCAGCCGAGCGGTCCGCCCTCGTCGGCGAGCAGCAGCGGCAGGCCCGCCCCCGCCGGCACCGCCGGGGCCGGGAAGCCAAAGCGCCCGGCGGCAAACTCGGGGGTACCGAAGGCGAGGCGCCGCCCCGCCACGGTGCCGGCAACCCCCTGCCCCAATACGCTGGCCTGATCCTCCACCGGCGGCACGGCGGGAACGCCGGCAAAGGCCCGGGCGATGGGGTGGGACGAGCCCCGCTCCAGGGCCGCCGCCAGGGCCAGCAGTTCCTCGGGGGCGAGATCGGCGAGGGGCAGCACCCCGCTCACCCCCATGGCGCCGAGGGTGAGGGTGCCGGTCTTGTCGAACACGCAGCGATCCACCACCGCCAGGGTCTCGAGCACATGGCCGCGGCGGATCAGAAAGCCCCGGCGGCGCAGCTCGGCGCTGGCCACGGTAAGGGCAGTGGGGGTCGCCAGGGAGAGGGCGCAGGGGCAGGTCACCACCAGCACCGAGAGGGTCACCCACAGGGCCCTGGCCGGATCGATCCACCACCAGATGGCGGCCACCGCCACCGACACCACCAGCACCGCCGCGACGAAGCCGCTGGCCACCCGATCCGCCTGGGTGGCGATGCGGGGCTTCTCGCCCTGGGCGCTCGCCACCAGGTCGAGGATGGCGCCGAGGCGGGTGTGCTGGCCGGTGCTCGCCACCCGGATGCGCAGGGGGTTGTCGCCGTTGACGGTGCCGGCGCTGACGGCGCTGCCCGGGCCCTTCACCACCGGGTTCTGCTCGCCGGTGAGCACCGCCTCGATCACCGCCCCCTGCCCCGCCTCCACCACCCCGTCGCAGGGGATGGTGGCGCCGCTCGCCACCCGGATCAGATCCCCGGGCAGCAGGCTTTTCACCGCCACGGCCTGCTCCCCGCCCTGGTCGAGGCGGGTGGCCACCGGCGGAATCAGCCGCGCAAGGCTCGCCGAATAATGCTCGTTGCGGTGGCGCACCCGCATCTCCAGGTAGCGGCCCAGCAGCAGCAGAAAGACAAACATCGACACCGAGTCGTAATAGACCTCGCCACTATGGGTCACCGTGGCCCAGGCGCTGGCGACAAAGGCGAGGGCCACCGCCAGGGCGACGGGGACATCCATCACCAGGTGGCGCGCCCTGAGGCTGCGCCAGGCGGCGGCGAAGAACGGCTGGGCGGAGAACAGCACCACCGGGGTAACGGTGACGAGGCTCACCCAGCGCAGCAGCGCCTCCCACTCCGGGTCGATACCGGTGTAGGCCCCGGCGTAGAGGCCGATGGCGGCGTGGCCCGCCTGCATCATGCCAAGGCCAGCGACGCCGAGGCGCAACAGGAACAGCTTGGCCTCGCGGCCGCGCTTGCGCTCGGCGCCCTCGTCCCCGGCGGGGCGGGCCTCGTAGCCGATGGCCTCGAAGGCGGCGAGCAGCCGGCTCGGGGCCACAGCCTCCGGGCGCCAGCGCAGCAGGCAGCGGTGGGTGGAGGCGTTGACCGAGACCGCCTCCACCCCGGGCACCCGGGCCAGGTGGTGCTCGATCAGCCAGGCGCAGGCGGAGCAGGTGATACCGGACACCAGCAGCTCGGCGCTATGGCTGCCGTCCGGCGCCGCCCGCACGAAATCCCGCTGCACCTCCGGCAGGTCGTAGCTCGCCAGGGATTCCGTCGCCGCCGCTGGCGGCGTAGGCGACAGGGCACCCCGGTAACGGTAGAACCGGTCGAGGCCGCCGTCGACGATGGCGCTCGCCACCGCCTGGCAGCCGGGGCAGCACATGGCCCGGGGGGCGCCGTCGATCGCCACCACAAAGTCGGCCCCGGCGGGCACCGGCAGGCCGCAGTGGTAGCAGTCGAGGGCGATCTCCGGGCGGCTGTTCATGGGCCTTTCAGGGGCCTCCGGCAGGGGCGAGTCGCACGGTGTTCCCGGCGCTGAAGTCCGCCTCCCCCGACAGTCGCCAGAGGGGGTCGGCGGCGGGCTTCAGGCGCAGGTAATAGCGGCCCCTGGGCGCCTGTTGCAGCTCCCCCCGGTAGCGCCCCCCGGCGACGGGGGTGAGGGTCAGGGTCTGATCCCGGTCGGCGTCCACCGGGTGGATCAACAGCAGGCGGAGGCCGTCCGAGGCCGGGTGGGCGCCGTCGAGGCTTGCCAGCACCTCCCCGGTGACGAGATCGACCCTGAGCTCGGCGGCCAGCCCCAGCCGCGCGGCGGCCTCATCCTGGGCGAGGCGCTGGTTGATGGCGAGGCCCTCCCGGTAGTAATCGTCGATCACCACGGTGTCGGCGTGCTTGAAGGCGATAAAGACCATGGAAATCCCCGCCACCACCACCGTCGCCGGCAGGGCGATGATGAACCAGGGCCAGAAGTGGCGGTACCAGGGCTTGGTGTCGGTGCGGGCGAGGGACAAGGGCTTCTCCGGCAAAAGGGTTGTTCAGCGCGGGGCGCGCAGGGCGGGCCCGATGAAGCGGCTCTCCTGGCGCGCCGCCAGGCCCGGGTCGTCCACGGCGATCACCTCGAAGTCGACCCGGCTGTTGGGCTCCCGCAGAAGGCCGGGGTCGAGCTCCAGGCGCAGCAGGCTGGAATGGACCTCGCCGCCGGCCACGGTCACCTCCAGGTCGCCCTTGAGGTTGAAATCGTAGTCACCCCGGGCGGTGATGCGGTAGCGGTGGGCGTCGTTGTCCATGTTGTTGATGCGCAGGGTGTAGATGTTCTCCACCAGGCCGTTGGGCGTTTCCCGGAAAAGCTGGTTGCGGTCGCGGATGACGTTGATGTCGAGGGGCACCCGGGTGGCCACCGTCCAGGTGAACAGGGACGCCATCGCGACAAGCACCAGCACGTAGCCGATGAAGCGCGGGCGGAGGATATGGGTCTTGCCCGTTTGCTGGGCATTTTCGGTGGTGAAGCTGATGAGCTTTTTCGGGTAGCCCATCTTGTCCATCACCGAGTCGCAGGCGTCGATGCACAGGCCGCAGCTGATGCATTCGTACTGGAGGCCGTCGCGGATGTCGATGCCGGTGGGGCACACCTGCACGCACAGGCTGCAGTCGACGCAGTCGCCGAGGCCCTCGGTGGCGTGGTCGGCGCCCTTCTTGCGGGCGCCCCGGGGCTCGCCCCGCCCGACATCGTAGGAGACGATGAGGGTGTCCCGATCGAACATCACCGACTGGAAGCGGGCATAGGGACACATGTACATGCACACCTGCTCCCGCAGGAAGCCCGCGTTCATGTAGGTCATGAAGGCGAAGAAGCCGGTCCAGAACACCGCCGCCGGGTGGGCCTCGAGGGTCAGCACATCGGGCACCAGCTCGCGGATCGGGTTGAAGTAGCCGACGAAGGTAAAACCGGTGACCAGGGCGATCAGCACCCAGCTGGCCTGCTTGCCGGTCTTGCGGATCACCTTGTTGGCGTCCCAGGGGGCCTTGTCGAGCTTGATGCGCTGGTTGCGATCCCCCTCCCAGAGGTGCTCGGCGCCCATGAACAGCATGGTCCACACCGTCTGCGGACAGGTGAAGCCGCACCACACCCGCCCCACCAGCACCGTCACCGTGAACAGGGCGAAGGCAGCGATGATCAGCAGCCAGGCCAGCAGCATGAAATCCTGGGGCCAGAAGGTCAGGGTAAGAATGTGGAACTTGCGGGCCGGCAGGTCGAACCACACCGCCTGGCGACCGTCGATGTTGAACCAGGGCAGCAGGAAGTAGCCGCCGAGCAGGGGAATCCAGGTCCAGTTGCGCAGGGTGCGGAAAAACCCTTCGAGGCGGCGGGTGTAGATCTTCTCGCGGGTTTCGTAGAGGTCGAGGATGCGTACCACCTCCTCGTTGGCCACGCCCTGGCCGTTGGCTCCCTGGTGCTGACCGTTGCCCTCGCTCATGGGGTTCTCCACTGGGATGGGGTTGGATCTGGTGGGCGGGGGGCGGAGAGAGGATGGGCCCTCCGCCCCCGGCAGGGCCCGCTGTCAGTCCTGGTGGGACAGACTGTACACGTAGGCGGCCAGCAGGTGGATCTTGTCGTCCTTGAGCAGATCCTGCTGGGCGGGCATGTTGCCCTGGCGACCGTTGCGGATGGTGTGCTTGACGATCTCCGGGGAACCGCCGTAGAGCCAGATGTTGTCCGTCAGGTTGGGGGCGCCGAGCAGCTGGTTGCCCTTGGCGTCGGCCCCGTGGCAGGCCACGCAGTAGGTGGCGAACAGCTTGCCGCCCCGCGCCGCGCTCTCGGCATCGTGGTCGCGCCCGCTCAGGCTGAACACGTAGTTGGCGGCGTCCACCACGCCGGCCTCGCCGAGGATCTGGCCGAAGGGGGTCATCATGCCGGCGCGGCCCTGGGCGATGGAGGCGTGGATGTTGTCCGGGCTGCCGCCGTAGAGCCAGTCGCCGTCGGCGAGGTTGGGAAAGCCGTAGCCGCCCCGCCCGTCGGTGCCGTGGCACACCGAGCAGTTGTTGGCGAACAGCCGGGCGCCCATCTTCATGGCCTCCGGGTCGAGGGCCAGGTCTTCCACCGGGGTATCCTTGTAGCGGGCGAACAGGGGCCCGTACTTTTCATCCGCCGCCGCCACGTCGGCCCGCCACTCGCCGGTGGAGGTCCAGTCGAGCACGCCCTTGAAGTTGCCGAGCCCGGGGTAGAGGATCAGGTAGATCACCGAGAACACGGCAGTGCCGACGAACATCTTGAACCACCAGCCGGGCAGCGGGTTGTCGTACTCCTCGATGCCGTCGTAGACGTGGCCGGTCTTGGGGGCGTCACCGCTGGGGCCGCGCACCTCCACCTTGCGGTTGGCGAACAGCAGCCACAGGGCGCCGACGATGTTGATGACCACCAGTACGATGACCCACCAGCTCCAGAAACTGCTCATGCTCCGCCTCGCTGCTTGTTGATGCTGTCCGACGCCCCGTCACCGTCGGCGCCACTGTCGCTGGCGTCGTCCGCGAAGGGCAATTGCGACGCCTCCTCGAAATCCTGCTTCTTGTGGCCGCTGTAGGCCCACCAGCAAACCCCGAGAAATGCCACCATGGCGAGGATGGTGGCGATGCCCTGCAAGGTACCCTGGTCCATGGCCCGGCCCTCAGCGCTTTTGCTTGATCAGCACGCCGAGCTGCTGAAGGTAGGCCACCAGGGCATCAACCTCCTTCACCTGGCCGCCGGCGAAGGGTGCCGCCGCGTTGGCGATGTCCTCGTCCGAGTAGGGCACCCCGAGCTTGCGCAGGGCGGTCATCTTGGCGGCGGTGTCCTCGCCGGTCACCAGATTGCGGAACAGCCAGGGATAGGCCGGCATGTTGGACTCGGGCACCACGTCCCGGGGGTTGTAGAGGTGGGCCTTGTGCCAGTCGTCGCTGTAGCGGCCGCCGACCCGGGCGAGATCCGGCCCGGTGCGCTTGGAGCCCCACAGGAAGGGCCGCTCGTAGACGCCCTCCCCCGCCACCGAGTAATGGCCGTAGCGCTCGGTCTCGGCCCGCAGCGGCCGCACCATCTGGGTGTGGCACACGTGGCAGCCCTCGCGGATATAGATATCGCGGCCTTCCAGCTGCAGCGCCGTGTAGGGCTTAAGGCCTTCCAGGGGCTCGGTGGTCTCCTTGCTGAAGAACAGCGGCACGATCTGGGCCAGGCCGCCGAAGCTCACCGCGATCAGGATCAGCACGATCATGAGGCCGAGGTTCTTTTCGATGATGTCGTGTTTCATGGGCGCTCTCCTCAGGCTGCCTGGACCCGGGCCTCGGCAGGGGCGGGTTCATCCTCGCTCCTCACCGTGCGCCAGACGTTGTAGGCCATTACCAGCATGCCGGCGAAGAAGATGAAGCCGCCGAGCAGCCGCACCAGGTAGCCGGGGTAACTCGCCTCGATGGATTCGGCGAAGCTGTAGGTGAGGGAGCCGTCGGCGTTGAAGGCGCGCCACATCAGCCCCTGGGCGATGCCGTTGACCCACATGGAGGCGATGTACAGCACGGTGCCGATGGTGGACATCCAGAAGTGCAGGTTGATCAGCGGCACGCTGTACATCTCCCGCTTGCGCCACAGCACCGGAATGAGGTGATAAAGGGCGCCGATGGACACCATCGCCACCCAGCCCAGCGCCCCTGAATGGACGTGGCCGATGGTCCAGTCGGTGTTGTGGGACAGGGCGTTCACCGTCTTGATGGCCATCATCGGCCCCTCGAAGGTGGACATGCCGTAGAACGACAGGGACACCACCAGAAAGCGCAGGGTGGGGTCGGTGCGCAGTTTGTCCCAGGCCCCCGAGAGGGTCATGATGCCGTTGATCATGCCGCCCCAGGAGGGCGCCAGGAGGATCAGCGACATCACCATGCCGAGGCTCTGCACCCAGTCCGGTAGCGCCGAGTAGTGCAGGTGGTGGGGGCCGGCCCAGATGTAGATGGCGATCAGCGCCCAGAAGTGGACGATGGACAGGCGGTAGGAATACACCGGCCGCCCGGCCTGCTTGGGCACGAAGTAGTACATCATGCCGAGAAAGCCAGCGGTGAGGAAAAAGCCCACGGCGTTGTGGCCGTACCACCACTGGATCATGGCGTCCACGGCGCCGGCGTAGGCGGAGTAGGACTTCCACAGGGTCACCGGCATGGCCGCGCTGTTGACGATGTGCAGCATCGCCACGGTGAGGATGAAGGCGCCGAAGAACCAGTTGGCCACGTAGATGTGCTTGGGCTTGCGGCGCAGGATGGTGCCGAAGAACACCACCGCGTAGCTGACCCAGACGATGGCGATGGCGATGTCGATGGGCCACTCCAGCTCGGCGTATTCCTTGGTGCTGGTGTAGCCGAGGGGCAGAGTGATGGCGGCGGCGACGATGATCGCCTGCCAGCCCCAGAAGGTGAAGGGCACCAGCCAGCCGCCGAACAGCCGCGCCTGGCAGGTGCGCTGCACCACCCAGTAGGACGAGGCAAAGAGGGCGCAGCCGCCGAAGGCGAAGATCACCGCGTTGGTGTGGAGGGGCCGCAGCCGGCCGAAGTGAAACCAGGGGCCGACATTGAGGTCGGGGAACGCCAGCTGGGCGGCGATTACCACCCCCACCAGCATGCCGACGATGCCCCACACCACCGTCATGATGGTGAACTGTTTGACCACCTTGACGTTGTAATCCGGCCCATGACCGGTCGCAGCAATACCGCTCATTGAAATATCCTGTCTCTGTCGGAGAAGGGGCCCCTGGGGGCCCGGCGAGGGGGGTTAGGTCTCGTGGCCGGATTATCGCCGGCCCCCTGTGACCGCCGAATGACCTGGGTCAACTATAGAACACTGAATCATTGTACAGCGAAAAAAACGGGAGAAAAGGCACCCCCAATCCCCCGCCCGATCAGCCGCCCTGCCCCACTACAGCAGCGAGCGCTGCTTGTTGGCGGCGATGCGCATGCGCAGGGCATTGAGCTTGATGAAGCCCTCGGCGTCCTTCTGGTTGTAGGCGCCGGCGTCGTCGTCGAAGGTGGCGATCTTCTCGTCGAACAGGCTGTCGGCGGACTTGCGGCCCACCACGGTGACATTGCCCTTGTAGAGCTTGACCCGGACGGAGCCGTTGACGAACAGCTGGGACTCGTCGATCAATCCCTGGAGCAGCTTGCGCTCCGGGCTCCACCAGTAGCCGTTGTAGATGAGGCTGGCGTAGCGGGGCATCAGTTCGTCCTTGAGGTGGGCCACTTCCCGGTCGAGGGTGATGGACTCGATGGCGCGGTGGGCGCGCAGCATCACGGTGCCGCCGGGGGTTTCGTAGCAGCCCCGGGACTTCATGCCCACGTAGCGGTTTTCCACCAGGTCGAGGCGGCCGATGCCGTTGGCGCCGGCGACCCTGTTGAGATGCTCGATCACCGCCGCCGGGGTCATGGTGACGCCGTCGATGGCGACGATGTCACCCTTGAGGTATTCCAGCTCCAGGTAGGTGGCCTTGTCGGGGGCCGCCTCGGGGGAGACCGACCAGCGCCACATGTCCTCCTCCGGCTCGATCCAGGGGTCCTCGAGGATGGCGCCCTCGTAGGAAATGTGCAGCAGGTTGGCGTCCATGGAGTACGGGGATTTCTTGCCGCGCTTCATTTCCACCGGGATATTGTGGGTCTCGCAGTAGGCCATCAGCTTGTCCCGGGACAGCAGGTCCCACTCCCGCCAGGGGGCGATCACCTTGACGCCGGGCTTGAGGGCATAGGCGCCCAGTTCGAAACGCACCTGGTCGTTGCCCTTGCCGGTGGCGCCGTGGGAGATGGCATCGGCGCCGGTCTCGTTGGCGATCTCGATCAGGCGCTTGGCGATCAGCGGGCGGGCGATGGAAGTACCCAGCAGGTACTCGCCCTCGTAAAGGGTGTTGGCGCGAAACATGGGGAACACGAAATCCCGGGCGAATTCCTCCCGCAGATCGTCGATGTAGATTTCCTTGACCCCCATGGCCTCGGCCTTGGCGCGGGCCGGCTCCACCTCTTCCCCCTGGCCGATGTCGGCGGTGAAGGTCACCACCTCGCACTGATAGTTTTCCTGCAACCAGCGCACGATCACGGAGGTATCAAGACCGCCGGAGTAGGCAAGCACGACTTTTTTGATATCAGACACGGGGAAACTCCTGGGTGGGGAGGTGGATGACAGGATTTAAGCGGGGCATTTTACCGCCGCGGGCGCCCGGTGGCGAGCTTGGGATGGTCGCGGGGCGCGGCACCGGGGAATGCCGCGCCCCGGGTGTCACTTGTCCTCGGGGAGGGTGACGTTCAGCTCCAGCACCGAGGTGGTGCCCTGCTGCTCCAGCTGGACCCGCACGTCCTCGTCGCCGATGGGCACGTACTTGCGGATCACCGCCAGGATCTCCTGGTGCAGCTGGGTCAGGTACTCGGGGCCGTTGGTGCGCACCCGGTCGTGGGCCACCAGGATCTGCAGGCGCTCCTTGGCGACGCTGGCGCTGGATTTGCGCTGTTTGCGGAAATAATCGAGCAAGCTCATGTCAGCCTCCGAATACGCGTTTGAGGAAGCCCTTGCGCTGCTTCTCGAGAAACCGGTGGGGGCGATCCTCACCGAGGTAGCGGGCGACGGCGTCCTCGTAGGCCTGGCCGGCATCGCTGTCATTGTCGTGCACCACGGGTACGCCCTGGTTGGAGGCCTTGAGCACCGCCTCCGACTCGGGGATCACCCCGAGGAGGGGAATGGCGAGGATCTCCTCCACATCCTTGACGGAGAGCATCTCCCCCCGCTCCACCCGCTCGGGGTTGTAGCGGGTGAGGAGCAGGTGCTCCTTGACGCTGCCGCCGTTCTCGGCGAGGCGGGACTTGCTTTGCAGGATGCCGATGATGCGGTCGGAGTCCCGTACCGAGGAGACTTCCGGGTTGGTGACGATGATCGCTTCCTCGGCGTAGTAGAGGGCCATGTGGGCGCCGTGCTCGATGCCGGCGGGGGAGTCGCAGACGATGTAGTCGAACTCCTTGCCGAGCTCCTCCAGCACCCGCTCGACACCGGCGGGGGTGAGGGCTTCCTTGTCCCGGGTCTGGGAGGCGGGCAGCACGAACAGGTTGTCGACCCGCTTGTCCTTGATCAGCGCCTGGCGCAGGTTGGCCTCGCCCTGCACCACGTTGACGAAGTCGTAGACCACGCGCCGCTCGCAACCCATCACCAGGTCGAGGTTGCGCAGGCCCACGTCGAAATCGATCACCACGGTCTTGAAGCCCTTGAGGGCGAGCGCGGTGGAAAAGGCGGCGCTGGTGGTGGTCTTTCCCACCCCGCCCTTGCCGGAGGTCACAACGATAATCTTTGCCACGGTTCACATCCTCTCTGCCAGTAATGCTTCAGGGCAGGCAAAGGCGGCCTCGGAACCCTGAAAAGACGCTGGCGCGGGCCCGCCCGGGGCCCGGCGCTCAAGGGGCGGCAGTATTTATGAAAGGGTGCTGATATTCAAGCTGCCATCGTCGAGGCGGATCACCACCCCCTGGTCCCGGTGGGGATGGTCGGTGTCGAAGATACGGTAGTGGCCGGCGATGGCCACCAGCTCGCCGTCGAACTGCTGGCAGCCGATGACGGCGCTCTCATCCCCCTTGATGCCCGCCAGCACCCGGCCCCGCAGGGCGCCATAGACGTGGATATCGCCGGTGGCGAGCACCTCGGCCCCGGGGCTGACCATGCCCTGGATCACCAGGTCGCCATCAAAATGGAGCTGCTGGCCGGAGCGGACATTGCCGGTGTGGACCCTGAGCGCCCGGCTCGGCGCGGCCTCGGGGGCGACCGGGGCGGCATCCCCGGCGGCGGGCTCCGGGGTCGCCACCCGGCGCTGGTTGCCCTTGCCGAGGTCGGCGAGGCGCAGGGGCGCCAGCTGCCCCGCCCAGGGCTCGGAGACGTTGCGCACAGCGATGGGCAACAGGCCACAGTCCAGGCACAGGGCGTGGAGATCGGCGAGGGGGATCAGCCCGGGGTCGAGACCGGCCAGGTCGATCACGCAGGGCAGGTTGTTGAACAGCGCCGGGGCATCCGCCTGCTTTTGCGCCAGGATGGCGCGGATGGCGGGGAGGTCCAGGTTGTCGAAGGACAGGGTGGTGAGGGGCACCAGGGCCGCCCGCAGGGTCAGGTCGCCGCCGTCCATCTCAGCCCTGCCCCTTGCGCCGCAGGGGGAAGGCGTCGAAGGCGACGGCGTCGAGGCCGGCGGCCTGCAGCTGGCGCAGGTTGCGGTGGTTGTCGGCGTCGGGGGTGGCGAGCACCTCCCGGTAATGTTCGCCGAAGCAGCGCAGGGCCTCGTCCCGGTCGAGATCGAGCAGCCGCGCCAGGGCAAATACCTTGCAGCTGCCCTGATTCTGGTCCGCGGCGTTGCTCACCGGGCCGTTGCTGAAGGCGCTCGGGCTGTAATCGAACCACTGGTCGACGAAGGCGAGGGTGGCGGCGAAGGGGTGGTCCTGGCGCTGGATGGCCAGGCGGAAGTCGGCCCTGGCGCGGTCGAAATCGTTCACGGAAGCGTCCTGTGGGAAGGGGCCGCGAAGGCTATCAGACGGCGCCGCCGCTGTCATGGTGGCAGGGTGCGGGTCGGCGCGGATCGGGTACACTGGCCCCATTCCGTCCCGAGGCCGCGACAGTGCTGCTCAACTGTGACCTGGGGGAATGGTCCGGCGCGGTGGACGACAGCCCTGACGCGGCGGTCATGCCCCATATCGATCTCGCCAACATCGCCTGCGGCCTGCACGCCGGCGGCCCCCTCACCATGCGCCGAACCCTGGCCCTGGCCCGGGACCACGGGGTCGCCATCGGCGCCCACCCGGGCTACGCCGACCCCGCCAACCAGGGGCGGGTATCGGTGCCCCACTCGGCGGAGGCGCTGATCGCCCTGATCCACTACCAGGTGGCGGCCCTCGCCGGCATGGCGGCCGCCTTTGGCCTCACCGTCAGTTACGTCAAGCCCCACGGCGCCCTCTACAACGACATGATGGCCAACGCCGACATCCGCGCCGCGGTGCTCCGGGCCCTCGCGGAACTGCCCGAGGTCCACAGCCTGATGCTGCTCGCCACCGGTGATGCCGAGCGCCACCGGGAGGAGGCGGCCCGCCACGGGGTGGGCCTGGTGTTCGAAACCTTTGCCGACCGCGCCTACGGGGACGACGGCCTGCTGCTGCCCCGCGCCCTGCCGGGGGCGGTCCACGACCGGGGGCGGATGCTCGACCAGGTGCGCCAGCTGTGCGCCGAGGGCACCGTCACCACCGCCAGTGGCCGCACCCTGGCCATCGCCGCCGACACCCTCTGCGTCCACGGCGACAACCCGGCGGGGGTGGAGGAAATCCGCCTGATCCGCCAGCTGGCCCACGCCCGGCCGTGAAAATCCGCATCGCCGGCGACAGCGCCCTGCGCATCGAGTTCGCCACCGCCCCGGGGCCGGACACCAGCGCCCGCATCGCCGCCGCCCGGGCGCGGCTGGCGGCGGGCCTCGGCGACCTGGCCCGGGATCTGGTGCCCGGCTTTGCCACCCTGCTGGTGATCCACGAACCCCTGCGCATCACCCCGGCGGCATTGCGGCGGCGCATCGCCGCCCTGCTGGCGGACCTCGACGACGCCCCCCTCCCCCCGGGCAAGACCCTCGAACTGCCGGTGTACTACAGCCCCGAGGCGGGCCCCGACCTCGCCGCCATCGCCCGCCACAGCGGCCTCGGGGAAGACGGCGTCATCGCCTGCCACAGCGAGCGGGAGTACCGGGTGCTGGCCATCGGCTTCGCCCCGGGGTTCGCCTACCTCGGGGATCTCGACCCGCGCCTCGCGGTGCCCCGCCGGGCGACACCCCGCACCCGGGTGCCGAAGGGGGCGGTGGCCATCGCCAACCGCCAGACGGCGGTCTACCCCCAGGCATCCCCCGGGGGCTGGCACCTGATCGGCCTGTGCCCCACCCCGCTGTTCGACCCCGGCGCCGACCCGCCCATGCCCTTCGCGGTGGGGGACCGGGTGCGCTTTCGCCCGGTCGGCCGGGCCGACTACCTCGCCCTGGGGGGCGAGCTGTGAACACCCCGGGCCTCAGGGTCATCCAGCCCGGCCCCCTCACCTCGGTTCAGGATCTGGGGCGGCGCGGCGTGCTGCACCTGGGGCTCACCAGCGCCGGCCCCCTCGACGGGGAAAGCTTTGCCTGGGCCAACCGCCTGTGCGGCAACCCCGCCAATGCCCCGGCCCTGGAAATCGCCCTGGGGGGACTGGTGCTGGAGGCCCTGGCGCCACTGCTGGCGACCCTCACCGGCCCCGCCGCGCCCCTCGCGGTGAATGGCCAGCCGGCCCCCCCGTGGCAGGGCTTAAGGCTCGCGGCCGGGGATCGCTTGAGCCTCGGCCCAACGCCCCGGGGCGGCCCCCTGTATCTCGCGGTGCGGGGCGGTTTCGCGGTGGCCACCCCCTTCGGCAGTGCCGCCACCGTGGCGCGGGAGGGCCTGGGCGGCATCGCCGGGCGGCCCCTCGCCAGGGGGGACCTGCTCCCGGTGAATCCCCTCCCGGGCCCTGCCCGGCGCTTCGCCCTCCCCGCCCCGCTGCGCCCGGCCTATCCGGAAGGGGGCGACGACATCTGTGCCCTCAGGGTGATTCCCGCCGGCCAGCCCGGCGATCTTCCCCGCCACCTGCGGCGCCGTTTCTTCGACACCGTCTACCACCTGAGTCGCCAATGCGACCGCATGGGGTATCGCCTCGCCGGCGCGGCCCTCGACGTCCCGCCCCTGGCCCTGCTCTCGGAGGCGGTGGTGCCGGGGACCATCCAGCTGCCCCCCGACGGCCAGCCCATCGTGCTGATGCGGGACCACCAGACCCTCGGCGGCTACCCCCGCCTCGGCACCCTGCTGTCCCTCGACCTGGACCGCCTGGCGCGGCTCGCCCCGGGGGATGCGCTGCGCTTCGTGCCCATCACCCCCGGCGCAGCCCAGCGTGCCCTGCGGGCGGCGCGGCGCCGCTACCTGGCGAGCTGCCCTGTCGCCCTCGACGGCGAGCCCCTATAATCCCGGGGCGCCGCCAACCCCGGGCTCCCGCCGGGCCCCTTCAGGAACCCCCATGACCCGCCCCTCCCACGCCCTCATCGACCTCGACGCCCTTCGGGACAACTACCGGCTGGCGGACAGGCTGTCCCGGGCCGGCGATCCCGGGGCCCACACCCTGCCGGTGGTCAAGGCCAACGCCTACGGCCACGGCGCGGTGGCGGTGGCAAAGGCCCTCGAACCCCTGGCCCCGGCCCTGGCAGTGGCCTCCTGCGACGAGGCACTGGCCCTCAGGGAGGCCGGCATCGACAGGCCCCTGGTGCTGCTCGAGGGTATTTTCAGCGGCGACGAGATCGCCCTGTGCGCCGCCCGGGATTTCTGGCCGATGCTGGGGGACCCGAGCCAGATCGACTGGGTCCTCGCCAGCCGGCCCACCGCGCCCCTCACCGTCTGGCTCAAGGTGGACACCGGCATGCACCGCCTCGGCATCGCCCCCGACACCGTCGCGGAGCAATCCCGGCGCCTGCGGGCCTCTGGGCATGTGCGGGACGCCATCGTCGCCGCCACCCACTTCGCCAGCGCCGACGAGCTCGACAATCCCTTCACCACCACCCAGATCCGGCGCCTGCGGGAGGTGGCCGGGGGCCTGCCCCTCAGCATGGCCAACTCCCCCGCCCTGCTGGCCTGGCCGGAGGCCCGGGCCAGGTGGAACCGTCCGGGGTTCATGCTCTACGGCAGCTCCCCCTTCGAGACCGCCCACCCGGACGCCGACCAGCTGCAAGCGGTGATGACCTTCGCCTCCCGCATCATGGCCCTGCGCCAGCTGGCGCCGGGGGAAGCGGTGGGCTACGGAGAAACCTGGCGGGCGGCGCGACCGAGCCTGATCGCCACGGTGCCGGTGGGCTACGGGGACGGCTACCCCCGCCACGCCGCCAACGGCACGCCGGTATTGGTCAACGGCCGACGGGCGAGCCTCGCGGGGCGGGTATCCATGGACCTCATCACCCTCGATGTGACCGACTGCGGGCCGGTGGCCCTCGGCGACCCGGTTGAGCTCTGGGGCAAGGGCCTGTCCGTCAACGAAGTGGCGCGCCACGCCGGCACCAGCCCCTACGAACTGCTCACCCGCATGCCAGCGCGGCTGCGACGACTCTACCAAGGCTGACTCCCCCGCTGTTTACCGGTGCCCTGGCGGGTTCGCGGCCGATGACGCCTACGGCTATTCGGCCCTACCGGCCGTAGGGCGGAAGAGCGAAGCGTCATCCGCCAGCGATATCGAGCCCCGGCAGGCTTCCGGCCGATGACGCCCGCGGCTCTTCGGCCCTACCGGCCCGTAGGGCGGAAGAGCGAAGCGTCATCCGCCAGCGATATCGAGCCCCGGCAGGCTTCCGGCCGATTACGCCCGCGGCTTTTCGGCCCTACCGGCCGTAGGGCGGAAAAGCGAAGCGTCATCCGCCAGCGATATCGAGCCCCGGCAGGCTTCCGGCCGATGACGCCTGCGGCTATTCGGCCCTACGGCCGTAGGGCGGAAGCCCCCTCCGGGGACATGGAGCGCAGCGTCATCCGCCGCCAACCCCCTGTCGGCGCTCCGCCCGCAGCTTCTCCCGCACGTCCATCAGCATCTTGCCGTAGTAGTTGTGGCCCCGCTGATCCCGCCCGCAGCCCCAGTAATAGTCGTACAGGCTGGATTCGACGATCATCCGCTCGCCGGTGTCGAGCAGGGCCGCCGCCACCTCCGGGTGGGCGTGGCATTTGATCCAGGTGCCCCGGGTCATCATCACCAGCTGCACCTTCTTCCAGTCCTTGCGCACCCGCCAGAAGCGCCAGCGGGCGATGCGGGCCGCGGCGGCGGGATTCGGCGCCAGGCGGACGCGGGCGCGCAGCACCGGGTCGTCGAACTTCATTGCCTGGAAGTAGTGCTCCACCGAGGGCCAGTCGCAGCCCTCCAGCTCAAAACCGTGGCGGGAGTAACTGGCGAGGGGGTTGGTGGGGTCGCCGCGGTCGAGGTAGATGGCATCGTCCGCCAGCTTGGGAAACAAGGCCATGGTGGCACTCCAGATTCAGGTGGGCAGGCCGCGCTGGCGCAAGGCATCGCGGTACAGGGCGGCCATATCCGGGGAGAAGCAGCAAAAGACTATCCGCTCCAATACGGTCGGCGGCGCGGTGAAAGGCAGCACGGCGTCGAGGGCGCAGGGCACCGCCAACTCGGGCGGGTAGCCGTAGACGCCGCAGCTGATGGCGGGAAAGGCGAGGGTGCGCACGCCGTACTCCCCCGCCAGGCGCAAAGCGTTCTGGTAGCAGCTGGCAAGCAGCGCGGCCTCGCCCCGCTGGCCGCCGTGCCACACCGGCCCCACGGCGTGGAAGATGTAGCGGGCCGGCAGGTCAAACCCGGGGGTCACCCGCACTTCCCCGGTGGGACAGTGGCCAATGGCCCGGCAGGCCGCCTGCAGGCGATCGTGCCCTGCCGCCCGGTGAATGGCGCCATCGACACCGCCACCCCCCGCCAGCCGGCTGTTGGCGGCATTGACCACCGCGTCCACCGCGAGGCGGGTGATATCCCCTTCGACCACGTCCAGCACCGCCATGGTGGTCAATCCTTCATGGAGAAGGGGGTGAAGTTGGTGTCCACATCGTAGACGTCCACCTGCTCGGCCCGCTTGAGCCTGTTCACCACCACATAGGTCACTGGTGTCATCAGCGCCTCGAACACCGTCTTGAACACGAAATTGAAGAGAATCACCATCAGCAGGCTCTCCCCGGACCAGATGCCGGCAAAGGCGATGGGGTAGAAGATCAGGCTGTCCACCCCCTGCCCCGCCATGGTGGAGCCGATGGTGCGCATCCACAGGTGGCGGCCCTCCGTCCACACCTTCATCTTCGCCATCACGTAGGAATTGACGAAATCCCCCGCCCAATAGGCGATCATCGACGCCAGCACGATGCGGTAAGTGTTGCCAAAGGCGATCTCCAGGGCCGGCTGCAGGGTGGCGTTGAAGGGCTCGCTGGCCGCCGGCGGCAACCCGAGGATCACCGTGGACATGAAGGTGGCGAAAATCAGCGAGAAAAACCCCATCCAGATCACCCGCCGGGCGCGGGCATAGCCGTACACCTCGGTGAGGATGTCGGCAAAGATGTAGCCGATGGGAAAGAACAGGTTGCCGGCGCCAAAGCTCAGGCTGTCGCCGATCAGCGGCAGGGTGAAGGGAAACTGGATCTCGCAGATTTTCGCCGGGCCGATCAGGTTGGAGCACAGCAGCACCGCCACAAAAGCCGCCATGATGAGATCGTAGTAGCGGAAGTGGCGGCCCATCACCACGTTGGCGGTCAGCGGCTGGGGGATTGCTGTGGCCATGGTCTCTCCTGGCGCCGCGCCGGCGGCGGTGCGATGGGTATTATTCCGGCCGGTACACCTCGGCGTTCTGGCCGATATGGAACAGCCCCTCGCCGCCGTCGACGAACAGGTGCTGGCCGGTGATGTACTCGTTGTCGAGGATATACAGCAGCGCCTTGCCCAGCTCCTCCACCGCCCCCTGGCGCTTCAAGGGAATGCCCTGCACCCGCCAGCGGATGTAATCGTCGCTGCGGGTCACCCCCGGCATGATCACCCCGGGGGCAATGCCGTTGACGCGGATGCGGGGGGCGAACTCCATGGCGGTCATCTTGGTCAGCTCCGCCAGGGCCTTCTTGGCGGACAGATAGGCCCCGTACTGGTACTGCTGGAAGGCGATCTTGTTGTCGAGAATATTGACGATATTGCCGCGCTCCACCCGGCGGGCAAAGGCCCCGCTGAGCAGGAAGGGGGTGAAGAAATTCACCATGAATTCGTTTTGCAGCATCGCCATGGAGGTCTCGGCCACCGGCGCCGCATTGTAGATCGAGGCGCAGTTGACCAGCACCGACAGGCGGGGAAACACCTCCACCACCCGGTCGATCAGGGATGACGGATCCTCCCCGGAGAGAAAATCACAGGGAAAGATCGCGCACTCGACACCGAGGGCACGAATGGCGGCGGCCGCTTCCTCGGCCTTGGCGGCGGAGCTGTTGTAGTGGATGGCGATGTCATGGCCCCGCTCTGCCAGGGTTCTGGCGAAATGGAAGCCCACCCGGATGGCGCCGCCGGTCACCAGGGCGGCTGGTCGTTCACTCATGGATCACCTGCTCGTGGGGGCGAAAAAGAAAACCGGCACAGCCCGCGGTGCCGAATGCCGGGCCACTATAATCAATGGCAGGGGGCGACTCCAGCGTTTCGACCGGCCGCCCCCTGGGCCCCGCGCCGGACGGCCCGGGCTTGCGCCAGATCACGAAGTTGTCGAATTCCCGTACAACTTCGCCGAATTGTCGGGCAAGGCCCGGCCACGGAAATTGAGGGCCTCCGGCCACGCTGCTACTATTCGCCCCCAACAGACCGCCCTGACCGGGCGTGATCCCCATAACGAACCGTCGGTGTATCCCATGTCCCAAGACGCCCAGACCAAGCAACGCTGCCTCATCATCGGCGCCAGCCACGCCGCCGCCCAACTGGCCCCGGCCCTGCGCAACAACGGCTGGCAGGGCACCATCGGCGTGCTCGGCAACGAATACTCCCTGCCCTACCACCGCCCGCCCCTGTCCAAGGATTTTCTCTCCGGCAAGAAGAGCCTCGACGATATCCTCATCCGCCAGCCGGCGATCTACCAGAAGGCCCGCATCCACTTCGCCCTCGGCATCACCGTCACCGCCATCGACCGCGCCGGCAAGCAGATCGTGCTCGACAACGACCAGCGCATCCCCTACGACAAGCTGGTGCTCACCACCGGCGCCCATGTGCGCAAGCTCAACATCCCGGGGAGCGACCTGCCGGGCATTCACTACCTGCGGGACATCAACGACATCCACCACATCAAGGGCTTTGTCGGCCAGGGCAAGAAGGCGGTGATCGTCGGCGGCGGCTACATCGGCCTCGAAACCGCCGCCTCCCTGCGCAAGCTGGGGATGGAAGTGACGGTGCTGGAAGCCATGTCCCGGGTGCTGCAGCGGGTCACCGCGCCGGAGATCTCCGCCTTCTACACCCGGGTCCACAACGAGGAGGGGGTGACCATCGTCACCGACACCATCGCCAAGGCGTTCGAGGGCACCAAGCACGTGGAGACGGTGGTGTGCGAGAACGGCGACCGCTTCCCCGCCGACCTGGTGATCGTCGGCGTGGGGGTGATCCCCGCCACGGAGCTGGCCGAAAAGGCGGGCCTTGAGGTCAACAACGGCATCGTGGTGGACGAATACGCCCGCACCAGCGACCACGACATCCTCGCCGCCGGCGACTGCACCTGGCACTACAATCCCATCTACGGCCGCCACATGCGCCTCGAATCGGTGCAGAACGCCCTCGACCAGGCCAGCGTCGCCGCCAACACCCTGTGCGGCAACCTCAAGCCCTACTCCGCCCTGCCTTGGTTCTGGTCCGACCAGTACGACCTGAAGCTGCAGATCGCCGGCCTCAACCAGGGCTTCGACAAGGTGGTGATCCGCGGCGACATCGCAAAAGGCCGCAGCTTCGCCGCCTTCTACCTCGCCGGCGGCAAGCTGCTGGCGGTGGACGCCATCAACAAGCCCCAGGAATTCATGCTCGGCAAGCGCCTCATCACCGAGAAGGTCGATGTCGACGAGGCCGTGCTGGCGGACGAGGGCGCATCCCTCAAGACCCTGCTGGGCTGACCTGCCGACCTGCCCCGCCGCGCCTTCGCCAGGTGGCGGCGGGGATTTGATAAATCCCCCCATCTTCGCCAAACTACCCGCCTTTGCGCTTCCCGCCCCCCTTTGACGCGAACACACCATTCGACCATCCACAGGAGATTACCTGATGTCCGGGTTTGACAAAGTAGTCCACAGTTACGAGGAGGCCATGGCTGGCCTTGGCGACGGCATGACCGTGATTGCCGGCGGCTTCGGCATTTGCGGCATCCCCGAGAACCTGATCAAGCAGATCAAGAAAATGGGCGTGAAGGGCCTGACCGTGGTATCCAACAACTGCGGCGTCGACGGCTTCGGCCTCGGCATCCTCCTGGAGGACAAGCAGATCAGAACCATGGTGGCCTCCTACGTGGGCGAGAACAAACTGTTCGAACAGCAGATGATGAGCGGCGAGCTGGAAGTGATCCTCACCCCCCAGGGCACCCTGGCGGAGAAGATGCGCGCCGGCGGCGCCGGCATACCCGCCTTCTACACCGCCACCGGCTACGGCACCCCCATCGGCGAGGGCAAGGAAGTGCGGGAGTTCAACGGCCGCAAGTACATCCTCGAGGAGGCCATCAAGGGCGACTTCGCCATCGTCAAGGCCTGGAAGGCGGACCGCTACGGCAACGCCATCTACCGCCACACCGCCCAGAACTTCAACCCCATGGCCGCCACCGCCGGCAAAATCACGGTGATGGAAGTGGAGGAGATCGTCGAGCCCGGCGAACTGGACCCCACCCAGGTCCACACCCCCGGCATCTACGTGGACCGCCTGATCCAGGGCACCTTCGAAAAACGCATCGAAAAACGCACCGTGCGCCAAGCCTGAGGAGACCGACCATGACACTTTCCCGCGAACAAATGGCCATGCGCGTCGCCCGCGAGCTGAAGGATGGCTACTACGTCAACCTCGGCATCGGCATCCCCACCCTGGTGGCCAACTACATCCCCGAGGGCATCGAGGTGATGTTCCAGTCCGAGAACGGCCTGCTCGGCATGGGGCCCTTCCCCACCGAGGACAACGTCGACCCGGACCTCATCAACGCTGGCAAGGAGACCGTCACCACCATCAAGGGGGCGTCGATCTTCTCCTCCGCCGACTCCTTCGCCATGATCCGCGGCGGCCATGTGGACTTCACCGTGCTCGGCGCCTTCGAGGTGGACGTGGAGGGCAACATCGCCTCCTGGATGGTGCCCGGCAAGCTCATCAAGGGCATGGGCGGCGCCATGGACCTGGTGGCGGCAGCCCCCAACATCATCGTGATGATGACCCACGCCGACAAGTACGGTAACTCCAAGCTGCTGCCCAAGTGCGCCCTGCCCCTCACCGGCGCCGGCTGCATCAAGAAGGTGCTCACCGACCTGGCCTACCTGGAGATCGCCGATGGCGCCTTTATCCTCAGGGAGCGCGCCCCCGGCATCTCCGTGGAGGAGATCGTCGGCAAGACCGCCGGCAAGCTGATCGTGCCGGACCATGTGCCGGAAATGCAGTTCTGAGTTCCCCACACCGCAGCACCCAGACCCGGCCCCGCGCCGGGTTTGTTATTTTTGGGGGAGGGGGCAGCACGGGGCGGGTGCGGGCAG
>JAYELS010000047.1:0-6930 GCA_034717695.1 Pseudomonadota bacterium | reverse complement strand
CTCGCACTCGGCGTTTTGATGCTGCGTCCATCGCTGCTGCCATGCCAAATCCTCAAAGTGGAAAGGATGTGGCAATTATACCGTGGCGGCTGAATATATGTCATATAGTTATGTAATTCTCAATAATTGCCGCCCTGTCGCAAACAACGACTGATTCCAGCCGAGGGATCGGGCCTGCTATTCCGGGGAAAAATCCGTGGATTTATCCGTTACACCGTCTGGCGGGCTGAATGGTTGGTTATTTTTGCTGTTGAACACTGCATGCCTGTGCTAACACAGTAGATCGGGATGCGCATCGAAGGGCTGAATTCGCTCAAGCGCGCGGGCTATCCGCAGCACCTCATCTTCACGCCCGTGGCGTCCCATGATCTGTAGTCCAACGGGCATGCCGTTGACCAGACCCGCCGGGAATGACAAGGCAGGCAGCATCAGCAGGTTGGCGATGGCGGTGAAATAGGTGCCGCAGCAGAAGCTGGGATAGGGATCCGCCATCCCCTCTGGAAGGAGCGGGGCCACCACGGGCAACGTCGGAGACAAAATCGCATCGTATGTTTCGAACAACGCGTCGATCTTGCGTCCTAGCTCTGAAACCCAGTTTACGGCGGCTTCATAGTCCTCGCGAGTAACTGGCGGCGTTTTCATCCCCGCCTGGTTATATTCCATCAGCCGTTCGAAATTCTCCGGGGCAAGGCAGCGTTCGACAAAGTCCGGGGAGTTGGTATAACGCGGGGCAAAATTGCCGTACGCGGATTCGCCCCTCATGAAATTGACAAACCAGGGCCAGCTGTCTTCGATTTTGAAAACGGTCTTGACACTGATCTCAGAAACCGAATTTTCCACAACCGCGCCCGCCTCCGAAAGCCTGGCCGCTGTGCTGCCGACCTGGGCGGCGACCGCAGAGTCGACCTCAATGTGTCCATAATCCGCCGACCATAAAAATCGCATGCCATCGACACCGTCGTCGAGACTGGCGGCGAATTCCCGCGCGGGCGGACAGGGGCGCGGATCGATGCCGTCGGGGCCTGACAGTACATCCATGGCGATTGCGAGATCGCGCACGTCCCGCGCCATGGGCCCCATGCTGCCAACCCTGGCATAGCTGAAGCTGCCGGTATCCGGAATACGACCCGGCGTGGGGAAAAGGCCCACCAACCCACAGGCAGCCGAGGGAATCCTAATGGAGCCACCGCCGTCAGAGCCAATACCCAGCGGCGCGACGCCGGACGCAAGGGCGGCGCCGGTGCCACCGCTCGATGCCCCCGGTGAACGGTGAGTATCCCATGGATTGAGAGTCTCAGGACCCAAGCGATTAGCCGTGCGGCTCCAGGTATAAAACTCCGGCACATTGGTCATGCCGATGATGATGGCGCCAGCCGCGCGCAGGCGTGCCGCGAGTGTGCCGTCCTCGGCAGGTATAAAATCCTCGAACAATAACGAACCGGCAGTAGCCGGGACACCCTTGACCCAGGGTTCATCCTTGAGAACCACCGGCACACCGTGGAGCGGTCCAAGAGGCAGGCAATTCTTGACCATGTCGTCGGCTTGCCGGGCGGCAGCCCGGGCCTGATCAGCGCACACCGTGCGGAACGCGTGCAGTTTGGGTTCAACGGCAGCAAGACGGGCAAGCGCCGCCTCGACCACGTCAACAGCCGAGATTTCACCGCTGACAATGCGTTCCCGCACTTGCCAGGCCGGGGCCCAGATCAACTCGTCCATCATTTCTCCTGTGCAGCCCAATGTGTAGGCCAATGTAGCGCCATCGGCGCAGCCCCATTAATGACTCTAGAATGTATCATTAAATGGAAGTCAGTCAACACTCCCGGGATAAAACTGTATAAGCCCCATGGTCCTGAGCCATGGGACTGACCAGGCATTCCTGTTCGCCAACATCCATCCGTCAGGCCATGGTCTGGAAAATTGACCACATATTGCTGAAGTAAAGATCGATCTGGTGATCATTGCGGAATTGGAGGTCGCCTACCATCGCCCGGTTCAACGGGTTCGAGACCATGATGCCGATCGCGCTGGCGGCGATGGTGGCGGCACTGTACTGTTTGAATAACCCCGCTTCCTGGGCACCCAGGACAATGCGTTCAATCTCCACGGCGAGCTTGTCATTATTCGAAATTAAAACCTGCGTCAACTCCGGGATTCGGCCTACCTCACCGAGAAAAATACCATAAAGCGCAGCGTCGGCGGGAGCTGTAGCCATGGAGAGGAGCTTTCGGCATACCTTTCGAAAAACATCCAGAGGTTCGGCCGAGTCGCCATCCCATGCCATGATGTTCTCAAGCGTTTTTTTCGCCCAGCTCTCCGCGACAGCTATCAATATCACATCCTTGTCGGCAAAACGGTGGGTGACACTGCGCCGCGTGGTACCGCAATCGGCGGCAATTTTCTCAATCGTCGTCAGACTGAAACCACGTTCAATCAACGAGCGATGGGCTGTTTCCAGTATCCGTTGATCGAGTTTTTCGGCGTCTGCCCGGCTTGGCCTGCCCGCTCGACGCCGGTGAGTAATTTTTGCAGGGACTTCAGGCTTAGGTGTAGCCGTCCTCTTTATGGTCTGACTCATTGAACCTGCACCATCAAAATTGACACATACATGTATCATAAATAGGGGCGTTGAACCAGATGTCAATTTCGGCCACAGGCCGAGATACAGGGTTGAAGTTTGCCACTGATCACTGCCCCTTACCCCGACATAGCAGACGGGGTGAAAACCCCGCGCGCTCAAACCTGTGATCTATAGATTGGCTGATCGTCAGATGGAACATGGTTGACCTCTCCGGCGAGCGGACAGCCCATGGCCCTGGTGCACCCAATCTTCGTGCTCAACCGGGTTGAGCGTTGTACATATGGTGAAACGGGTATCGAGTTCACCCCCACAGGAGCGGCCGAAGAAACAGCAAGGAACGCCCGTCGCGGGTTGGGGACGCTGGAGGGCGCCCTTTCCGGCCAGGCCACCTGTGGCTTCTGTAGTGGAACGTCGAGGGAAGGGATCAGAGGGGACTCATCTTAGGAGCGTGATCGCGGGATGCAGCGCGAGGCGCCCGGTAACGCACTTTTTCAGAGGTTTCTTAGCCCTACTAACCCGTTCTTGATGGCGAGCACACCCCGCTCCACAACCTCGACCGTGTAGTGGGCCTCCCCGCCCTCAACCCAGATCCGAGTGCACAGGGTCTCCCCCGGCATCACCGGCGCAGTGAAGCGTCCGTAGACACTGGCGATGGCGTCACTGTCGAAATCACAGACACGATCGAGCACCGCGGTGGCGGCAATACCCCAGGTGGCGAGGCCATGGAGGATGGGGCGCTCGAAGCCGGCTTTTCGGGCCACTTCCGGGTCGGCGTGGAGGGGGTTCATGTCGCCATTCAGCCGATACAGTAACGCCGCGTTGTCCGCCGTTTTGCGCTCAACCACCATATCCGGCTCCCGGTCCGGGGTTGTTGGCGGCGGGGGCAACTGCCCCGGTGGCCCGCCAAAGCCGCCGTCGCCCCGGGCCAGCATGGTCTGCACCACGGTGCACAGCGCCTCGCCGCTGTCGGCGTCGTGGATTTTCCGCTCCCAGACGATCACTGCGCCCCTGCCCTCCCCACGGTCGATCAGGTCCGCCACCCGTTGCTGGCTCACCAGCCGGGCCTCCACAGGCAGGGGTTTGTGAAGGATGAGTTGATGCTCGGTGTGCACCAGTTTTACCCAGTCAACGCCGGTGTCCATGTCGCGAATCCAGAACCCCTGGCGGCCCAGCACGGCGCCGTAGCTGGGGAGGCAGCGCTGGCCTTTCTCGTAGACGAAGGGCAGTTCGCGGCGGTTCATCGGGCCCCCCCCGAGGCCGAGGCTCAGGGCGTAGAGCAGGGTGTCGCGGCTGCTGTAGGACTGGTGCACGTCCGGCAGGGCAATGTTGATGAGCTTGTCGTAATCGATGGCCATGGCGTCACTCCCCGGTGAACCGCGGCGGGCGCTTTTCCATAAAGGCGGCGACCGCCTCGCGGTGATCGCGGGTGAGGTAAAGGCCCGGGGAGTTGTCCATCTCGTTGCGCAGGGCATCCTCGAAGGTGTGCAGGCCCCGGGCGTAGGCCCGCTTCATCATGGCCAGCGGCAGGGGCGCGCCGGCGGTGAATTCCCGGGCAACGGCGATGGCGCGTTCGAGCAGGTCGGCATTGGCCACCACCTCGTCCACGAGCCCCAGGGCCAGGGCTTCGTCCGCCTCCACCTTGCGGGCGCTGGCGACGATGCGCTTGGCCTGGCCGATGCCCACCCGCTGGCGCAGGGTCCAAAGCATGCCCATATCCGGTTGCAAGCCCACCTTGGCAAAGGACGAGATGAATCTGGCATCCGTTGCCGCCACCAGATAGTCGGCGTTGAGGGCGAGGGAGAATCCCGCCCCGGCGGCATAGCCCTCGACGGCGGCGATCACCGGCTTGGGGCCGCCGACGATGGTGCGGGCGAGGTGGTGGAAGATCTCCATGCGGCGGCGGGATTCGGCAATGCTGCGTTCGTTCTGCATGCCGCTGACATCGCCGCCGGAGCAGAAATGCCCCTCGGCGCCCCGCACCACCATGGCCCGGCACGCGGGGCTGGCGAGGCAGTCGTCGAAGGCCGCCTGCATGGCGAGGATCAGGTCCATGGACAGGGCGTTGCGGGCCTTGGGGCGGTTGAGGGTGAGCAGGGTGACTTCGCCGTGCGGTTCGCTGAGTACCAGTTCGGTCATGGGAATCATTCCAGGTGCGTTAGAGAAGGGCCTTGAGGGTCGCGATCAGCGCGACAGGCTGGTCGAGCATCAGGTGGTGGTGGCCACCGGGCACGCAGACCCGCTTGCCGGGATTGCCGAGGCTGGCGTGAACCCGCCGCGCCAGGTCGTCGGGCACCACCAGGCTCTCGCTGCCGTGGATCAGGTCGAAGGATACCTGGATGGTCGGCAGCAGCCTGTCCGCCTCCCGCTCGATGAAGAGATGTGACTGCATGGTGGGGTCGAATTTCCAGGTCCAGCCGTCGTCCACCGGGCGCAGGGAGTGGCGGGCGATGTGATCCACCAGAAAAGGCAGGGCATCGGGCTGCTCCGGGGACAGGCGGAAGCGGTCGAGTGCCATGTCCAGCCGCGGGTAGAAGCGCGGCTTGGTGTGGCCGATGGGATCGGGGGGAATCACCATATCCTCGAACAGCTGGTGGGTATCGACGATCACCCCGTGGCGGAAAAGCTCGGGGCGGCGGGCGCAGGCCTTGAGCAGGCGCCCCCCGCCGAAGCTGTGGCCCACCGCCGTGACCGGGCCGCCCCCCAGGTGCTCCACCAGGCGGATGATGTCGTCGGCATGGCAGTGGTGGCTGTAGTGATCCCGGTGGTCGCTGTCCCCCATGCCGGAGAGGTCGAGGGCGATAACCCGGAAGTGCTCGGTGAAGAACGGCGCCACCATGTCCCACCAGTGGGCGTGGGCGCGAAACCCGTGGATCAGCAGCAGGATCGGCCTGGCCCCGTCGCCGTCGCCCTCGTCCCAGCGCAGATAGTGGAGCCTGCCCTGCTCCCCCTGTGCCTCGATGATGCCATCCCGGGGCGCGCGGCCCCTGGCCCAGCGCCACCAGTCCGGCGCCAGGGGGGAACTCGACTGGGAACCATCAGGGGTCATGGCGGCGTCCTTGGGAAGGGTTCTTGACGGTGGTCGGCATCAGAAAATCTCGAACAGGCCCGCCGCCCCCATGCCGCCACCGGCGCACATGGTCACCACCCCGTAGCGGGCGCCGCGCCGCTTGCCCTCGATCAGCACATGGCCCGCCATGCGGGCACCGGACATGCCGTAGGGATGGCCGATGGAGATGGCGCCACCGGAGACGTTGAGTCTGTCGTTGTCGATACCGAGGGTATCACGGCAGTACAGCACCTGGCTGGCGAAGGCTTCGTTGAGCTCCCAGATATCGATATCGTCCACCCCGAGCCCGTGAACCCTGAGCAGCTTGGGCACGGCGAATACCGGGCCGATGCCCATCTCGTCCGGTTCGCAACCCGCCACCATGAAGCCCCGCAGGGCACCGAGGGGCTCAAGGCCCGCCCGCTCGGCGGCGCCCGCTTCCATCAGCACCATGGCGCTGGCGCCATCGGAGAGCTGGGAGGCGTTGCCGGCGGTGATGAAGCGGCCCTCGACAATGCGCTGCCCGCCCTTGAACACCGGCGCCAGCTGGCGCAGCCCCTCGAGGCTGGTGTCGGCGCGATTGCATTCGTCGCGATCGAGGGTCACGGCCTCCTCCCGGGTCTCGCCGCTGGCCTTGTCGAGCACCGTCTTGCGGGTGCTCAGGGGGGCGATCTCGGCGTCGAAGCGGCCCTCCCCCTGGGCCCTGGCGGTACGCTGCTGGCTCTGCAGGGCGTAGGCGTCCTGGGCCTCGCGGCTGACGCCGTAGCGCTCGGCGACGATCTCGGCGGTCTCGAGCATGGCCATGTAGATGGCGGGCAGATGCTCCACCAGCCAGGGATCGGCGCGGCGGTAGCTGTTGGTGTGTTCGTTCTGCAGGAAGGTGACGGATTCGACGCCGCCGCCGATGGCCACCTCCAGCCCTTCATGGACGATGGCGTGATGGGCCATGGCGATGGTGTTGAGGCCGGAGGCGCACTGGCGGTTCAAGGTGGCGCCGGACACGGTGATGGGCAGCCCGGCCCGCAGCGCCGCCTGGCGGGCGATATTGCCGCCGGCGGAGGCCTCCTGGCGGGCGCACCCCAGCAGCACGTCCTCCACCCGGCCCGGGTCGATGCCGGCGCGGCGCACCGCCTCGGCAATGGCGTGGCCCGCCAGGGCCTGGGGCTGGGTGTTGTTGAAGGCGCCCCTATAGGCCTTGGCGATGGGGGTACGGGCGGTGGAGACGATTACGGCTTCGCGCATGGGTATTTTCCAGTCATCAAATTGTGTGAATTGGGCCAGGGACAGCAGGGGTTGACGGGAATCG
>JAYELS010000046.1:0-1911 GCA_034717695.1 Pseudomonadota bacterium | reverse complement strand
CGGCAGTACGCCTGGAGGACGCTGGACTTCAAGGGGCCCGCCTCCTCGGCGCAGTCCACGGCGGACGCCTACGAGCTGTACGCCTCCAAGAACATTGTCTACCCCAACGTGGACGTGAGCCCCTCCCCGCTGGCGATGCCCCCCCAGGAGATACTCCAGCAGCTGGGGAACGTCCAGACCATGATTGAGGAGGCGACCTTCCCCAACGTGGTGCGGGGCCTGCGGCCCTCCGGGGTGTCCTCGGGCTTCGCCGTCTCCGTTCTGGCGGGCACCGGACGGCTGGTCTTCGGCAAGTACGCCGAGGCCGTGGCCCGGGGCATGGAGACCGCCAACCAGAACATGCTCAAGCTGGTCAAGAACAAGGCCCGGGGCCGCGTGACGGTCCACGCCCGCTCGGCGGTTCATAACTTCGACCAGGCCATCGGGCCCGACGACATCAAGTCATTTATCGAGAACTCCGTGGCCCTCAAGGCCGAGGCCCCCGAGGAGCGCGAGCGCGAGGCCCTTCTGGCCCGGCAGCTTAAAGAGGCCGGGATAATATCCCAGTACGAGGCCATGCGCCGCGCCGGGATAGCCTCCCCCCTGGAGGAGCAGAACCAGATCGCGGCCGAGCAGCTCCTGGAGATGGTCCGCCCCCAGCAGGCCGAGCAGGTGGCGCAGGCGCTGGCGCTGGGCGAGCAGAGGGCCCAGGCCGCCGACACCACCCTGGGCGGGCCGGGCGGCGGCGAGGCCGCCGGGTCCCGCTTTATGCCCGGCATGCCGCAGCTACAGCGGCCCGGGGAGCGAAACGTTCAGCAGGCAAGAGTCGCCGGCCAGGCGGGCCGGGAGTCGGTGTTCCCCCGGGGCCAGTCAGGCCTTGACCTTCTGGGCGCCGCCCTGTCCACCCCCACCGGCGGAGGGCGGCGGATGCCGTCCGGGCAGAGGGTGAGCTAAATGCCATCAAAAACAACGCAGATTGACCTACTTAACGACCCCGTGACCCAGGCCTCCGAGACCTTCGTCCGGCAGGTGGCGGAGTTCCAGGAGCAGCTGGGGATACCCCGGCCCCCCAACCCGGTCCGGGAGCTGATGCGCGGCCGGGGCGTCCAGATGGACGAGGTCCGCGCCGCCGCGAGGGGGGCCCGAAATGGCTGACCCTAACGAGCGGGCATATCAGCGAATAGCGGACGCCCTGAACTACCGCCGCGGATACCGCGATGACGGGACCGTGCGCCTTGTCCTCGGCGCCCTCAACGAAGTCGTGGCCGACACCGGCAGGTTCGTTAAGCCCTACACGGCCACCGATGTTAGGGGCTTCATCGCCAGCTGGGCCGAGGTCTTCGCCAGGGAGACTCCGCAACTAGCGTCCGAGATTCTCTCCTATGATCCGGACGAGCTTGCGGGAATCCTTGCCAATAACCTGTTCTTGGGAACGCCCTCGCCGCTGGACTACGGCGACCCCGATCGTTATTTCCCCGGCGGCGCCCTGGCTCGCGCCGAAACCCCCGTCGAGCAGGCCCTGATAAGGTTCTCGTGGGACGTGGAGCGGCAGCTGGGTGTCTTCCCCAACGCGCCCACCCGGGACATGCAGCTGGGCGAGATGATCTACGCCCTCGAAGTCAGCGGGAAGATAAGCGCGGCCGACGCCGCCGCCCTGATGGACGAGGACCCCGCCACCGACGCCGCCCTTGCCTCCGCCGCCCGCAACTGGGAGTCCCTGCTCGACGCGGCGCCCCAAATAATGCGCGGCCTGGCCCTGGACCGGACGTCCACCACCAACCTGGGGGCTCTGTTCCACACCGAACTGGAGCGCCTGGGCGAGGGGCCGGTGGCGGACCTCATCCCCGGCTGGGTTGAGCCCGAGCGCCGGGCAGCCGAAGACCTGGAGGCGGTCGAGGGCCGGCGGGCAGGCCTCCAAAAGGCGGCGCTGGA
>JAYELS010000045.1:0-1914 GCA_034717695.1 Pseudomonadota bacterium | reverse complement strand
GGGGGTTTTTGCTTAGGGTGGGTGTGAGCGGATCAGCGTCGGAGCGGCCATGGTCGACTCCTTATTGCGCTGATCCGCTCGTCTGTTGTGGGATGCGGGCGCGGCGTCTGATCTCTGGTGGGATCCGGTAGCGGGCTTTGACGATGGCTCTGCCTTCGGTGGCGGTGATGCGCCGGCCGTCGATGTCGCGGATGACGTAGCGTTCGTCACGGCGCCAGCAGGCGGCGATGCGGGTGAGCAGGGTGGTGGCCAGGTGGCAGATCGCCGAGTAGTGGTGGAGCCGGCGTTCCACGATGAGGCGGTGGTATTTGGCGGCGAGCTGGGGGTCGGTGTGGCGGGCTATGTCGGCGGCGAACCAGATGTCGCGTCGCAGCCCGGGGTCTCCTTGTTTGGTGATCCCGGGTCGGGTTTCGGTGTGGCCGGTCTGGTTCACCTTGGGGATCATCCCGGAGAAGGAACGAATCCCGGCCAGGTCGGCGAACCGGTTGGCGTCACCGAGCCGGCCCAGGATGCCGCCGGCGAGTATCGGCCCGACCCCGGGTGTCGAGATGACGATCCCGGCCGGGTCGGCCTTGCCGTAGAGTTCGCCGATGCGGGTCTCGAGACGACTGATCTCGTCGTCGAGGCGGCGAACCAGCCGGACTTCAGAAGCCAGGTCCCAGGCCAACTCATCGAAATCGAGCCCGTCGTGTTGCCACAACGCGACGGCTTCACCGGCAGCGTCGACGAGTGCGGTGGCCTCGTCGGTACCCCAGTGGCCACCGCTGACCCGTCGGATCAGGGCGGCGAGCCGGTTCACCCCTAAGCGGCGCAGCCGCCTGGGGTCGCCGTAGCGTTCCAAGATCTCCAGGGCGGTCTTGCCGTAACGGGCTCCTCCCAACACCTCGGCGTAGCCGGGACCCAACAGGTCCAACATGGCATCGATCCGCTGCCGACACGCCACACGCCACTCCACCAGCTTGACCCGGCGCCGCACCGCCCGGCGCAGCGGCTCGGCTGGACCCAACCCGCCGATCGGATACAGCCCCTCGGGATGCAGCAACGGCAACCGAGCCAGCACATGGGAATCCAGCCGGTCGTTCTTGGTGTGTTTGGCGTAGTAGCGGCGCAGATCCGCTGACCGCTCCGCAGGCACCAACACCACCGTGGCTCCCACCGCCATGAAATGGGCCGCCACCGGCACCCACGCATTGCGGGTCGGTTCCATCACCACCGTCAACTCGTCGCATTCCCCGACCTGGCCCACCAGCGCCTCCAACTCGTCATGACGGTTCCGGAACCGGCGCTTCGACCACACTTGTTCGCCCCGTTCGTCACACAAGGTGGCCACATGCGCCGCCCGGATCCCAAGATCCACACCCAACGTTCGTATCGCCATTGCCATCCCTCCCGGATCGGCTACTCGTTTCTCGATCCCGAAAGGGCCACCGGTCGCAGCGCACATCCCGACCATCCGATCTAACAGGGCTCCGGCTACGCCGGTCCCGAATACCTCAACAGGGCCGTCACGCTCTGCGCCGAGCCGCCCCGTCTGATCCGACCGTCATATCTCAGGAGTCGAACCCAAAGCCCGCTCCGGGGCGGGGAGTTAGACGAACCAGACAGGACCGAACCCGACGCACCCTACGGCGCCACCAACAGCGCCTCACGAGACCCCAACATTGTTAGATGGGCGGGGTGTACCGTTTGAGCTTCACAACATCCACCGCTCGACTTGGAGGCCACGTGGAACGTCAGAACGTGCTGTTGGGCAACCCGTATGAGGAGCTTGTCGGCTTCTCACGAGCCGTGAGAGTCGGACCCTTCGTGTCAGTCGGAGGCACAGCACCGATGGGGGACGACGGCGAGACGGTTGGTGCGGGGGACCTCGGTGCACAGACTCGGCGATGCTTCGAGATCATTAAGACCGCTCTC
>JAYELS010000044.1:0-1952 GCA_034717695.1 Pseudomonadota bacterium | reverse complement strand
TCTCGGCGAGGTTGTAGAGCCTGTGGCCCCTGATGGACTCCTCCACCGCCACGGTCATGGACTCCCCCCACCGGGGGCTTAGGACCTGGAACATGGACTTAAAGGCCCCGCCGAACTCCCGGGGGTTGTTGAACCCCAGCGCCCGGCCCTGCCGCAGGGGGGCCGACAGGTCGAAGGAGGCCACAATCGCCCTGGGAAGGCCGATCACGTCCATCACGTTCTGCCAGGTGTCGTTCCTGCGGGCGCCGACGATGCTGTTCACCATCTCGGTGCCGAATATCTTCTCCAGCCGCCTGAGCTGCGCGGGCTGGGGGACGCTGGCGCCAAACATCAGGCCATTAAAGGCGTTCATGTTGTTGATGAGCCCGTAGCCCTCCTGGCTGGTTTCGTGGTAGCGGACTATCTCAAACAGCTCCTGGAACTCTTTGTCGTCCAGCAGGGACCGAACGGAGCCAAATTCCTCCTTGGCAAACTCACCCCTGAGATTTCGGAACGCCTCGGCGTAGGCGGTCTCGCTGGGCCCGCCCTGTATGGCCTCCATCGCCTCAAGGTCCTTCAGGAAGGCCTCGATCCTCTCGGCACGCTGGCCTTTGTAGGAAATCTCCTGGGCCTGCCGGATCGGGTCGGCCTCGGCCAGGGCGTTGATGATTTTTCTGACCCCCGGGGACTTGTGGGTCGCCACCCCGCCCACCAGGGCCTTGACGACGGGGAAGACCTTGTGCACCCTGGACACGGCGCCGGCCGCCAGCAGGGGGTCGACAATCCCGTAAATCAAGGGCCGCGCCAAGGTGGGGAGCGGGGTCGCCTCCGCTGAAATCCCGGCCCACTCGTGGGGGTAGGGGTTTCGGCCGTGCTCTTCGATGAACTTCTCCAGCACGTCCAGCTCCCTTAGCCGGCGGGGGGTTGTGGCCCCCGGGACGCCGGACCCCGGATCAAATATGTCCGCGCCCATGGAGATGAGCCCCTCCCCAGCCAGCTCGGCGTACCCCAGAAGCTCCTTCCCCGCCTCGGCAAAGGGGGACAGGGGCTGGTTGAGCGCCCGGATGGCCTCCGGGCTAAGGGGGTAGAGGGGCTGGCCGGTGTCGGGGTCCCGCAGCAGGCCGGCGTCGTCCAGGCGCCGGGCCTGGTCTGGCGTCAGCGGCGTGCCGGGCGGCGGAGGCGGCCAGGCGTAGCCCGAAACGTCCGCGCCGGGCAGGGGGTCCACCATCAGGGGTTGCTGGGTGGGGGCCTGGGCAAAGTCAGACAGGCTGAACTGGTTGGGGCCCGCGGCCCTTATATTCTCCAGCCAGACCTGGAACTCGTGCTCCTTCAGGGCGGCGGCGTCATAGGGGTCTATTCCCGTCACGCCCCCCGGGGGGAGCAGGGGCGTTTCGTAGGGCTCCTCGAAGTGGAATCGTCGGTGCGGCATCGGTGTCTCCTAAGCGCCCATCAGCTGCGGCTGTATGCTTGAGAATGCGGTCGACTGGCCCCCCGGGCCGGGCGGTGGCCCCAGGGCCGCCGCGAGGTCACGCGGGCCGGCCGTAGGCCCCCCGCCGTAGCTAAACTCGCCGGTCTCCTGGGCCTGCTCCTCGGGGGAGCCCTCAAGCCCCCCAGTCGCGACGAACGCCAGCAGCGATAGCATCCCGCCCTTGAACAGAAGCTCGTGCCATACCTGGGTCTCGCTTATGCCCCTATCGGCGGCCTGCTTTGCGACCTGGACCCGCGCCACGCCCAGGACGGTCTGGAGGCTGCCCTCATCCACCCCGGTCATCTTCGCCGCCCCGATCCAGAGAGAGGCCTGGGCCTGGGGGACGGTGATCCCCCTCATCTCCGAGATGCCCTTGAAGAAGTCCTGGAAGGCCTTATACTCTTTTTTGTCGGGCGCAGAGCGAAAGACCGCCGGGATATTTCTCAGGCCCTCCACGTCAATAACCCCGTCTACAACCGCCTGGTGGATATCGTATTTATACTTG
>JAYELS010000043.1:0-1962 GCA_034717695.1 Pseudomonadota bacterium | reverse complement strand
GGTGTTTGGCGCGCGCTCTGGACGTGGCGACAGCAACAACAGGGCAATCGCAATAGAAATGAGGCAAACCTTTGTTGCAGTTCAGCTGTCGCGAAACTGGGCCATTGAGGCCCCGCGAGCTTATGCGAGCGAAGCCAAGATACCATGAAGGCGAGTGACGGGCCGTAGCGATTGGTCCGTGGCATTCTCCGAGGGTTTTAAACCAACTAGAAAGAGGAGACGCCTGATGTTTGGACCAACAGCTATCGAGCCCGCCACCGGCGGTGAGTGTGGCATGGTTTTGGCTTCGATTGAAATGAGCCGGCGCAGCTGGCTGATTGTGATTTGGACGAGCGTGACGGACAAGCTGAGCCATCACGAGTTGGCGGGGGGTGATCACGCCGGCTTGCTGGCGCTGATTTCGCGGGCCCGCGACCGGGTTGTCCGGGTCGCTGGCGGGGCGCCTCGCGTGGCGAGCTGCTACGAGGCTGGCTTCGAGGGTTTCTGGCTGCACCGGATTTTGTGTGGGGCCGGTGTTGAGAGCCTGGTGATCGACCCGGCGAGTCTTCTGGTGAACCGGCGCCGGCGGCGCGCCAAGACGGACCGTCTGGACGCTGAGGACATGGTGCTGGCTTTGCTGGCCCATATCCGCGGCGACCGGCGGGCTCTTCGTGTGGTGCGCGCGCCCAGTGTGGAGGAAGAAGACGCGCGACGCCCGGGCCGAGAGCGCGCGCGCCTGATCAAGGAGCGGGTTGCTCACGAGAACCGCTTGCGCGGGCTTTTGGCCTTGCATGGCCTGTGGGGTGTGGATCTGGGCGATGGCGCGCAGCTCGCCGATCTGGTGGGGCCGCGGGGCGCTGGCTTGCCGGCTCACTTGGGGGCCGAGCTGGAGCGCGAGTTGGCCCGCTTGACGCTGGTGCGCGGGCAGCTCAAGGAGCTGGCGGGCGCGGCCCGGGCGGCGCGGCGGGCCGAGACCGGCACGGCGGCGCGGATCCGCCATCTGATGCAGCTCAGGGGCATCGGCCCGGAGACCTCGACGATCCTGGTTCACGAGTTCTTCTACCGGGACTTCGACAACCGCCGCCAGGTGGCCTCTGCGGCGGGTCTGGACCCGACGCCCTTCGACAGCGGGCGGATGCGGCGCGAGCAGGGCATCGCCAAATCGGGCAACCGGCGTGTGCGCTGGGTGGTGGTGGAGGTAGCCTGGCTGTGGCTGCGTTATCAGCCCGAGAGCGCCTTGAGCCTGTGGTATCACGCCCGCGTCGGCGAGAACGGCCGGGCGCGGCGGGTGATGATCGTCGCCCTGGCCCGCAAGCTGCTGGTGGCCTTGTGGCGCTATCTCGAGACCGGCCTGGTCCCCAAGGGCGCCGTCTTGAAGCGCTGAGCGAGACGAGCCCCCAAAGACGAGCCCCGGCGTTGCCGGCTGTTCCCGAGTTCCGAGGCGGGTGCGTGATCGTTCCGTGCGTTGGCACCAAAGAGAGCCGAAGCCAAGATGGATCCCACCCCCTCGGAAGCCGACCCGCGATCGCATGCGGAATTGTGGTACGGGCAAAGCGCCCGACCGGATATGAGTTGGTCATGGCACGGCGCCGTGACGCAGCCAGAAGGCTTCACCTCGGATAAACGGGACATGCGCCGCCGGGCAGGCCCTGAAAGCAGACCTTCGGGGCCGCACTTCAGTATCGGGTGCCACCACCCTGTCAAGCAGGCGCCGCACCACTCAGCGCCATGGGGCGGGCGTGCGCCTGCTTGACAGGGATGTCCTCGTGCGCCTTCTTTCTAAAGTTATTGACACAGACGCCTCATATGAGCGCGCGGAGGCGCGCGCCCGGCGTTTGAGGGAACAGGAATAGGGAGGGCTATCGCTCTTTTACGATAGCCCTGGGCTTCGCGGCGTTTGGGCGATCGCAACGTCTCGCCGGAGAGCCGCAGTTAGACCGGCGCAAGGCTCTTGCTCCCGAGGGCCTGATCGCAGATAAATGG
>JAYELS010000042.1:0-2049 GCA_034717695.1 Pseudomonadota bacterium | reverse complement strand
GGCGAAAGCTGTTGGTGCACCGCCGCGAGATCGATCGCCTCGCCGGGAAGATCAACGAGCAGGGCCTGACCCTGGTCCCGCTCCAGATCTACTTCACCCGCGGCCTTGCCAAGGTCGAGCTGGCCCTCGCCAAGGGACGCCGCACCTACGACAAGCGGAAGAAGCTCGCCGAGAAGGAGCACCGGCGGGAGATGGAGCGGGGGCGCTAGGTGACTGCTGAGTAAAGGGGGTTGGGGGCGCCGGCTGCGGCGGCGCATCGTGGTTTGGTGTGGTTGGTCGGGTTCGTCGTCGTTTCATGTGGCCGTGTGGTTGGGAGCGGGTGGGCGGCGCTCAGGTGGCGGCGATCGTCCAGCCGTCCGGGCCCTGGTGCAGGCCAAGGTTGACGAGTCGTCGCAGGTTGATGGCAGCTGCTCTGGTGGCGAGCCCGAGCCGGTTGCGTTCCACGCCCCGGTAGCGGACTCTGCGGTGCCCGTTGGCGACCAGCCAGGCGATGCTGCGTTCCACCATGGGTCTCCACTGCCGGTACGAGGCGATGAACTCGGGGGTGGTCGACCGTTGCCGGGCAGCGACGAGTTCGGGTTCGTGGGGGTGGATGGTCAGGGTGCGTCCCCTCTTGGCGGTGGTGCAACGCGACCGGAGCGGGCAGTCCCGACAGCGCCGGCCGAACACGGCGTGACCCATTGCGGTGATCTGTGCCGTTTGGCCCGCCGGGCAGGTCACGGTGCCGGCGGCGAGGTCGATACCGAAGTCGGCTTTGGTGAAGCCTCCCGGCACCGCCGACCGCAACGGGATCGGCTTGATGGTCTGGCGGTGACCGGCGGCGGTCAACGCAGCTCGGGTCTCCCCGGATCCGTACCCCGAGTCGCCGAGCACCTCCAAACCGGGCGCCTCGGCCGCCAGCAGCTCCACCCCGGTGGCACCATCCGGGGCGTTGGCCGGGGTGAGCTCCACCCCGGTGATGATCCCGGTTTCCGGCTCCACCGCCACGTGGGCCTTGTATCCGTCCCGGTACGTGGACCGGGACTTGTGCATGTGCCGGGCCTCCGGATCCACCGTGGAGATGACCCGGTCCGGGATGGTGCGTTGCCCGATCCGCCACGTCCCTTCCTCATCACCGGGTTCGACGTCTTGACCGGCGACCAGCGCCAACAACCCCACCAGCTGCGTCTCCTCGGCGTCGAGATCCACTCCTTCCAGCCCATCCAAGATGGCCAACGCGTCGTTGACCAGACCGCTCACCAGCTCGTCACGGGCCACCGGATCGTCCCACGCGCACACCGGTTTACCGCCCGAGTCGTAGTCATGAGCCGACACGTCAACCGCGGCGGCGACGGGAACCTGTCGCCTGACCCGGCGGATCACCGACACCAATTGGGTGACCGTGTCCTGGGTCGCAACCGCGTCATCCAACAGCGTCGAATCCAACGCCCGACGGGTCCGGTTAGCCAATACCCCGGTTTCGGCAACCACCGCACGAACCGTATCGAAGATCCGCTCCGGAGCCTCCGAGGCCCGCAACCGGTTGCGCCACAACGTCAGCACCGTCGGATGGAACCCCTCATCGGTCAACGACACCCCCGCCGCCACCTTCCACCTCAAATCGGTGCGGAACGCCTGCACCGCTTCCCGATCCGACAAGCCCTCCAACGACTGCAGCACCATCACCGTGGCCATCACATCGCCCGGCACCGATGGCCGGCCCCGCCGCGACGGGAACAAGTCAGCGAACATGGCATCGGGAAACAGCCGTTGCCGATGCTCCGCCAAAAACGCGTACACCGAGCCCCCCGGAACCAGATGCCCAACAAGGGCACCCGCATCCATTAACTCCAGATTCGATTCGTTGTTGCCCTGCATACCCCCAGTCTCGCCAACCCGCCACCAAATCGCGAGCACCACGAACAGAATTACTCAGCAGTCACCTAGCCGCCGGTACCCGGCACGTTGACGCTCTTGCCCCGCCCGTACGCACCGCTTCCGTAGTTGCCAATGTCGACGAAGACGGCGATGACCACCAAAACCCATCCCCAGGTGATGTTGCCGTCGGAG
>JAYELS010000041.1:0-27014 GCA_034717695.1 Pseudomonadota bacterium | reverse complement strand
GGAATGACCGGCCTGATGGAGAAAAGGGCTTCGACAGGAGCCGAAAATCAACGAAAACGGAGAAGGTCCTGACGAATTGAATGATTGCATCGCTGTATGCATCAATTGATCAGACCTTCCTTAATTTCATAAGGTTGGCATAATTTAGTCGATGCTTAACTTGCTAAGGCCCTCAGGAGATATCATGACATCGAGAATTCTGTCTCATCACGCAGGTGTGTCGGGGGTTACCCGGCGCAGGTTCGTCACGGGTTTGGCACTCGGGACTGCCTCCCTCGGGCTTTCGGGGGGGCTGACCTGGGCCGGTAAGGCACCCACCGCGCCCCTGTCGCCGCAAACCCTGAGGGGCAACAGGTTCAATCTGGACGTCGGCTATGCCCGAGTCAATTTCACTGGCAGGGAACGCACGGCGGTCACGGTCAACGGTACCTTGCCGGCGCCGGTGTTGCGTTGGCGGGAAGGGGAGCGGGTAACCCTCCGGGTCAACAATCACCTGGCGGAGGACACCTCCATTCACTGGCACGGCCTGATCCTGCCGGCCAACATGGACGGTGTGCCCGGCCTCAGCTTCGACGGCATCAAGCCCGGTGGTTACTACGAATACAGCTTTGATCTGGTACAGAACGGCACCTACTGGTATCACAGCCATTCCGGATTTCAGGAGCAGTTGGGCCACTACGGTGCCATCATCATCGATCCCGCCGGCGAAGATCCCATCCGGGCGGACCGGGATTACGTGGTGTTGCTCTCCGACTGGTCGGATCAGTCCCCCGAGTCCATAGTCCGCACCCTCAAGATTCAACCCCATTACTACAACACACACGAGCGTACCCTCGCAGACCTGTACCGGGACATTCGGGAAAAGGGTGTGCGGGCTACCTGGAACGAGCGCCTGATGTGGAACAAGATGGCCATGACGGATCGGGATATTTCCGACGTCACCGGCTACACCTACACCTTCCTGATGAACGGCTGCACCCCGGCGCTGGGGTGGTTCGGGCAGTTCCGCAGGGGCGAGACCGTGCGCCTGCGTTTTATCAACGGCTCCGCCATGACGTTCTTCGATGTGCGCATTCCCGGATTGAAGATGAAGGTGGTGGCCGCGGATGGACAGTACATCGAACCGGTGAGCGTCGACGAATTTCGCATTGGTGTCGCCGAGACCTACGACGTGCTGGTTGAGCCGGATGGGGACATGGCCTATACGGTCTTTGCCCAGGCCATGGACCGCAGCGGCTATGCCCGGGGCACCCTCGCCCCGGATCCCTCCATGCACGCTGTCATTCCGGAAATGGACCCGAACCCGATCCTTTCCCATCGGGACATGGGTATGTCCCAGGACGCCCATGCCGGTCACGGCGCTCAGGTGGCGCCCGTGGCGAGGGCCGTTGACCCCCACGCCGGCCACGGTGCGACCTCGGGGGGAGGGAATGATCCCCACGCCGGCCACGGCGGCCATGCGGGGCATCGGATGGGGGGGAGTGGGGGCGGCCATCAGGGCCATCGGTCCGCTCCCTCCCACGATGGTCACGGGAGGCATGGGCAGGGCGTGACAAAACCTGGGATGGGGTCCGGCAAGGCCGGGTTCGGCAGCGCCAATCCCCTCGTTCACGGTCCCGCGGAGTTCGGCCCCCATGTGGATATGCGCGCCGAAGCACCCGGGTACCGGCTCGACGACCCGGGGGTGGGCCTTCGGGACCATCAGGCGCTGTATGGCAGGAAGGTGCTCACCTATGGCGACTTGCGCAACCGCGTGCCCACCCCGGACCCCCGTGAACCGACGCGGGAGCTGCAGCTGCACCTGACTGGCAATATGAGCCGCTACCTGTGGTCCATTGACGGCATCCCCTTTCACGATTCCGAGCCGCTTCATTTCCGTTACGGCGAACGGCTGCGCATCACCTTCGTCAACGACACCATGATGAACCATCCCATGCACCTGCACGGCATGTGGAGCGACCTGGAAACCGGCGATGCCGATTTCATTCCCCGCAAGCACACGGTGATCGTCCAGCCGGGATCGAAGATCTCCTATCTCGTCACCGCCGACGCCAGGGGCCGCTGGGCCTATCACTGTCACCTGCTTTATCACATGCACGGCATGTTCCGTGAAGTCAGGGTGGATTGAGCCATGGAGAATTCATGCATGAAAAGAAAGCTGGTTGCCAGCCTGCTGGCCTTGGCCTGCTTCGAGGCCTTCGCCATGGAGAAGACCGAAAGCCTTTATGGCGCGCTGATGGTGGACGAGTTCGAAACGTCGCGGGAATCCGGGGACGATGCGACGGCGTGGGACATAGCGGCAATGGTGGGGAACGAGCTCAACAAACTGTGGATCCTGTCCGAGGGTGAGCGGGTCGAGGACTCTATGGCGAGCCATGAGTTGCGCGCCTATGCCAGCCGCGCGGTGTCACCCCGCTGGAATCTTGTTGCGGGCTGGCGCGGTGATATCCACCCGGACCCCGAGCGCAACTGGTTCATGGTTGGCCTGGAGGGCGTGGCGCCCTTCTTCGTCGAGACCAAGGTGTTGTTGTTCGCCGGCAGCGAGAACCGCAGCGGCCTGAGGGTGAGCCTCGAAAAGGAAATGATGCTCACCCAGCGCTGGCAGCTGGTGCCCGAAGTGGAGTTCGAGGTTCACGGCCATAACGACGAGGAAACCGGCACCGGTTCCGGCCTGTCGAGTTTCGAGGCGTCGCTGCGGCTTGGCTACGAGGTGACGCCAAGGTTCCTGCCCTACGTGGGTGTCAGCTGGGGGAAAGGCTTTGGCCAGACCGCTGACTATCTGCGGGAGGAGGGTGAGGACACCGAGAGCAGCATGATCATGTTCGGCGTCCGATTCTGGCTTTAGTCAGAGTTGATCAGGTCATGGGGTCAGAGCTAAAACCGATTGTGGATCGGTTTTAGCTCTGGGATAATCGGTGCGGTCTTCAGGAGGTGGTGAGCGATGAATATTCCCAATCTGGGTGAGCTGGAATCGGCGGTCATGGAGCACCTTTGGGCCGTGGGCCAGGGGGACGCCAAGTCGGTTCACCGCGCCTTGAAGCCAGCCAGACCCATTTCACTCAACACGATCCAGTCCACTGTCGAGCGGCTCGCGCGCAAGGGGTTGCTGGTGCGCCACAAGGTCAGCCGGGCCTATGTGTATGTGCCCACCCTGTCCCGGGAGGACTGGGCGGCCAGGGTCATCAACGAGGTGTTGGGTGACGCCCCGGGGGAAGCCGTTCTTGCCGCCTTCGTCGATTATGCAGCCGCCATCGACACGGACAGTCTCGATCGTCTCGAGCAGCTGGTGGCTGCGCGCAAACGTCGGGAGGCGGGTGAATGAGTGCCGGGCTTGGGATATTGCAATTCACGCTGATCACCGTCGGTATCTTCATCGCCTTGGGCGCGGTGTGCGGGGCGATTATCCAAGTTCCGGTGGCGCGCCAGTTGACCCGGTTGGCACCCCGTACCCAGGCCGCGGCGCTGACGCTGTTCGCGGCCATGCCATTGATCCTGGGGCTCGGTCTGACCTTGGTCACCCTTTCGCCGTCCTTTTTGGGCTATGTCGGACTGATTGCGGATCACTGTGATACCCATGGCCAGGGCCATCCACACCTCTGCCTTCTCCACGCTCCCGCCGCCGTCAACAGCGCAATAGCCTGGTTGATGAAAGCCGCCGTGGCGGGGCTCCTGGCCCTTGTGCTGTGCAACCTCGTCCGCGGCGCGCTGCAGGGCAACCGCCAGTTGCGCCGGTGTCTTTCCCTCAGCCACTACGATGCCGGTCGGGACTGCTACCTGCTGGATACCCCAAGGCCGCTGGCATTCTGCGCCGGGGCCGGTAGCTCTCGCGTGTTTGTCTCCCGGGGCATGGTTGAACTGCTCTCGCCGCGGCAGCTTGACGCGCTCATAGCCCACGAACGGGCCCATGTGGCGCGGCGGGATACGCTGCGTCTGGTGGTGGCAGGTGCGCTGAGCCTGTTTCATTTCCCCCGGGTCCGCCACCCGCTGCTGGCCGACCTCGCCCTGGCCTGTGAGCGGGCCTGCGATGAGGCAGCCGTGCAGGTCGCCGGGAGCCGGGTGTTGGTTGCGGAAACCATCATTAAAGTCGCCCGCCAGGGTGTCACCGCGCCGGCAACCGGGTTGGCGTTCGCACGCAATCCCACGGTGGAGCGGGTCGAGGCGCTTCTGGCCTCGGCTCCCGTTGCGAGGATCCCCGCATCCGGACTGGCGGCAGCGGTGGCGCTGCTGCTGGTGCCCATCGTGTTTGGAGATCGCCTCCACCACTTCACAGAGACTCTGCTCGGTCTGTTGACGAGGTAAATCGTAATGATCAACACCCACATAACCCCTGTGCGAAGAAAGTCGTTTCGTGCTCCTTTATGGGCCAGCTGCCTGCTGGTTGCGGGCCTGCTCTCGCCAGTGACGGCGGGTGCCGAGTCGCAAGGCCAGAACCTGACCCTTGAGGAAGCGGTCTCCAGAACCCTCGCTTCCCACGCCGAACTGCGAGCTCAGGGCGCGATGGTGGCGGCCAGTGAACGGAGGGCAGCTGTGAGCTCGCTGACGCCGCCGCTGGTGGTGGGCGCCGACGTGGAAAATGTGGCGGGCAGCGGCGACCTCGAGGGAGTCCAGGGCTCGGAGACGACCCTGCGCATCAGCCGGGTCATCGAACTCGGCGGCAAGCGGGCAGCCCGCATCGCCCTCGGCGACACGGAAACCGAGCGCCGCCGGCTCGATCTGGAGCGGGCCCGCATCGATCTCACGGCCGAGACCGCGCGCCGATTCCTGGCAGTACTCCAAGCCCAGTACGAGGTCGATCTGGCAAAGCGGGGGATCGAGCGGGCGGAAGCCGTCGAATCCCAGGTAAAAAATGCGGTCGCCGCGGGGCGCAAGTCGGAAGCGGACACCTACCAGGCGGAAATCGCCCTAGGGCTGGCCAGTCTCGACCATGAGGACGCCGAGCATGAACTGGTCACCGCCAGGCTTGCCCTCGCCACCCTGTGGGGTGAACGGCAGCCCGGGTTCGGCCCTGTCGCCGGGAGCCTCGAACTGCTGCCGGACACGGCTCCCCTCGCAAGCCTGGCGGACGGCCTGGGGGACACCATCGAGCAGCGCTCCCTCATTCTGGAGGCCGCTGGCATGGATGCGCGCCGTCGCCTTGCAGCTACCGGGGGCAAGCCGGATCTGTCCCTTTCCGCGGGCGTGCGCCATCTCGAAGGGGTCGGCGATCAGGCCCTGGTGTTCGGCGTTTCCATGCCCCTCGGCACCGCTTCCCGGGCGGCGCTGGAAGCGGCCGCCTACGAGGCAGAACTTAGTGCCGTCGGCGCAAGACGCGAGGCCGCCGAACTGGATGTCTACCAGCGCCTGTTCAGCCTCTATCAGGAGCTGGAGCACGCCCGCCATGTGGTCGAGGTTCACGACGCCGAGCTGATACCCAAGGCGGAACGCGCCCTGGCGGCCAACCGCAAGGGCTACGAACAGGGCAGTTTCAGTTTTCTCACCCTCAGCCAGGCGCAGCAACAGGTTGCCGAGCTGCGCGCCGCGCGCCTCGCCGCCGCTGCCCGCTATCACGCCCTCTTGATCGACATTGAACGCCTGACGGCAATTTCCGGAGTCACCACACCATGATCCCACGTCTCGCCTGTCTCATCCTTTTCACCTTGCTGCTGTCTGCCTGCGGCGCGCCCGCCGATCACCACGACGACGATGGCGCCGCCGCCAGCGGCGATTACGAGCGCGGTCCCCACGGCGGCAGACTGCTGCGCAATGGGGATTTCGCCCTCGAAGTGACCATTTTCGAAAGTGGAGTACCGCCCCAGTACCGGCTCTATGCCTATCGCGATGACCAGCCACTGGCCGCGGACCAGGTGCGTGCGACGGTGGAGCTGGGCCGCCTGGGAGGACGGACCGACACCTTTGCCTTCAGGCCGGAGGGAGACGTGCTGATCGGTGACGGCGTGGTGGTGGAGCCCCATTCCTTCGACGTCAGGGTGGAGGCGCGGGAAGGTGGTCGTGAGCACCGTTGGGAGTACGCGTCCTATGAGGGCCGTACCACCATTGCGCCCGATATTGCCGAATCCATGGGCCTGCGCACGGAACTCGCCGGGCCGGCGACGCTGCGGGAGCGCCTGACGCTGATGGGGACGGTGGTGATGAACCAGGACAGGGTGGCCCGCGTCCGCGCTCCCTTCCCTGGGGCGGTGCGGGAGGTGCGAGTCTCCGCGGGTGACCGGGTGGAGAAGGGCCAGGTGCTGGCCATGGTGCAGGCCAGCGACAGCCTGCGGACCTATCCATTGAACGCGCCCCTGACGGGGGTTGTCACCGCGCGCAACACCAGCGTGGGTGACGTGGCGGGCAGTGAGGTGATGTTCGAGGTCGCCGATCTCTCCGAGGTCTGGGTGGATCTTCACGCCTTTGGCGGCGATCTGCCCCGGCTCGCGGTCGGTCAGGCGGTGACTCTCGGGACTACCGTTGGCGACATGAGCGCCGAAGCTACCCTCGACGCGCTGCTGCCCGTCGCTACCCCGGGCAGCCAGACGGTCGTCGCCCGCGTCGAACTGGCCAACCCGGAGGGCCTGTGGCGTCCGGGCCTGGCGGTTCGCGGCGAGGTCACCGTCGACGAGTACCAGGTGCCCCTCGCGGTCAGGACGGGCGCGCTCCAGCCGTTCCGGGATTTCACCGTGGCGTACGCCCAGGTTGGAGACACCTATGAGGTGCGCATGCTCGACCTCGGGCGGCGGGATTCCGACTACGTCGAGGTGCTCGGCGGCCTTGAACCCGGCACCCGCTACGTCACCGAACAGAGCTTCCTCATCCGCGCGGATATCGAAAAATCGGGCGCCAGCCACGACCACTGAGGACTTGTCATGCTTGAGCGTATCATTCGCGTTGCCATAGCGCACCGCTGGCTGGTGTTGATACTGGCCTTCGCGCTGGGTGGTCTCGGCGTCTGGAATTTCACCCGTCTGCCCATCGACGCGGTGCCGGACATCACCAACGTCCAGGTGCAGATCAACACCGAGGCGCCCGGCTATTCTCCCCTCGAGGCGGAACAGCGCATCACCTATCCCGTCGAGATCGCCCTCGCTGGCCTGCCGAACCTGGAATATACCCGGTCGCTGTCCCGCTACGGGCTGTCCCAGGTGACGGCGGTCTTCGAGGACGGCACGGACATCTACTTCGCGCGCCAGATGGTGAGCGAACGCCTGCAGGCGGCGCGGGCCCAGCTGCCGGCGGAGATTGAGCCGAAGATGGGGCCCATCGCGACTGGACTCGGTGAGATCTTCATGTACACGGTGGAGGCGGAGCCCGGGGCGGTGAAGGCCGATGGCGAGCCCTGGACCCCGACCGATCTACGCACTCTCCAGGATTGGGTGGTACGGCCCCAGCTGCGCAACCTGGAGGGCGTGACGGAGGTCAACACCATCGGCGGTTTCGTGCGCCAGTTTCACGTCACACCGGACCCCCTGAAATTGCTGGCATACGGATTGACGCTTGGCGACGTCGCCGATGCCCTCGAGCGCAACAACGCCAGTGTCGGCGCGGGCTATGTCGAGCGGGCCGGTGAGCAGTACCTGATCCGTTCCCCCGGCCAGATCGGCGACGCCGAGGGTATCGGCCGGATCGTCGTCGCCTGGCGCAACGGGGTGCCGATCCATGTGGACACCATCGCCCGGGTAGTGGAAGGCTCCGAGTTGCGCACCGGGGCCGCTACCGAGGATGGCCACGAAATCGTGCTCGGCACCGTATTCATGCTGGTGGGCGAAAACAGCAGGGCGGTGGCGAGCCGCACCGCGGAGCGTCTCGCCGAGATCAACAGGGGGTTGCCGGAGGGCACCCTGGCTCGGCCAGTGTACGACCGCACCAGCCTGGTGGATCGCACCATCGCCACCGTGCAGAAGAATCTTCTGGAGGGCGCGTTGCTGGTGATTGCGGTGCTGTTCGGCCTGCTCGGCAACATGCGTGCCGCCCTGATTACAGCGGCGGTGATTCCCCTGTCCATGCTGATGACCATTACCGGCATGGTGCAGAATCGGGTGTCCGGCAACCTGATGAGCCTGGGGGCGCTGGACTTCGGCCTCATCGTCGATGGCGCGGTGATCATTGTGGAGAACTGCCTGCGCCGCTTCGGCGAGGCGCAACATCGGCTCGGGCGCCTGCTCAGTCGCCAGGAACGCTTTGAACTTGCCGCCGCCGCCTCCGCGGAGGTGGTCAAGCCCAGCCTCTTCGGCGTGTTCATCATTACCGCAGTGTACCTGCCGATCTTCGCCCTCACCGGTGTGGAGGGCAAGATGTTCCACCCCATGGCCTTCACTGTGGTCTTTGCCCTGACCTCGGCGATGATCCTGTCCCTGACCTTCGTGCCCGCCGCGGTCGCCATCTTTGTCAGCGGTCGTGTGGAGGAAAAGGAGAATCGGGTGGTGCTTGGCATCAAGCGCCTGTATGCCCCACTACTGGACCGGGCCATCACCTGGCGGGTACCGGTGATCCTGGGGGCCATTGCCCTGGTGGGGATTTCCGCCGCGGCCGCCACCCGGCTGGGCACCGAGTTCATACCCAACCTCGACGAGGGGGACATCGCCCTGCATGCGCTGCGTATCCCGGGCACCAGCCTGAGCCAGGCCATCGCCATGCAGACCAGCCTCGAGAGCAGGATCAAGGAATTTCCCGAGGTGGACCTGGTGATTGCCAAGATCGGCACCGCGGAAGTGGCCACCGACCCCATGCCCCCCTCGGTGGCGGACACCTTCATCATGATGAAGGACCGCGACGACTGGCCGGATCCGAGGAAACCCAAGGAACAGTTGGTCGCCGAGATCGAAAAGGCCGTGAAGGAGATCCCCGGGAATAACTACGAGTTCACTCAGCCGATCCAGATGCGGATGAACGAACTGATCGCGGGCGTGCGGAGCGACGTGGCGATCAAGGTGCATGGCGATGATCTGGATGAGTTGGTGCGCCTTGGTGATGAGATCGAGGATTTGATTGCCGACATTCCCGGCGCCGCCGATGCCAAGACCGAACAGGTCACCGGCCTGCCCCTGCTGTCGATCGTCCCTGATCGTGCCGCCCTGGCGCGCCATGGCTTGGCGGTGGCCGATGTGCAGGAGACCCTGGCAACGGCGATGGGCGGTCGCGTGGCGGGACAGGTCTTCGAGGGTGATCGGCGGTTCGATATCGTGGTGCGCCTGCCGGAGGAGCTGCGAACCGATCTGGAGCATCTGAAATCACTGCCCATTCCCCGTCCCGCGGATGGAATGGCCGCGAATCGGGAGGCTGCACCGGCCTTCGTACCCCTTGGCGAGGTGGCGTCACTGGTTCTGGCACCGGGGCCCAACCAGATCAGCCGCGAGAACGGCAAGCGCCGTGTGGTGGTCACCGCCAACGTCCGCGGCCAGGATCTCGGCACCTTCGTCGAGGAGGCCCGGGCGCGAATCGAGCGGGAGATCGAGCTACCGGAGGGCTACTGGGTGGATTACGGCGGCACCTTCGAGCAGCTTGTTTCCGCCAGCAAGCGCTTGCAGATCGTGGTGCCGGTGACCCTGGCCATCATTTTTGGCCTGTTGTTCATGGCCTTTGGCTCAGGTCGGGATGCCGCGATCATTTTCAGTGGCGTGCCCCTCGCCCTGACCGGGGGTATCTTCGCGCTATTGGCGCGGGACATACCGTTCTCCATCTCCGCAGGGGTGGGCTTCATAGCCCTGTCCGGTGTCGCGGTACTCAATGGGGTCGTGATGATCAGTTTCATCCGCAAGCTGCTGGACCAGGGCATGCAACTCGACCTTGCGATCCGGGAAGGGGCTCTCGGTCGGCTGCGACCTGTGCTGATGACGGCCCTGGTGGCTGCCCTCGGCTTTGTCCCGATGGCTGTCAACGTGGGAACCGGCGCCGAGGTGCAACGGCCCCTGGCAACGGTAGTGATCGGCGGTATCCTGTCCTCGACCCTGCTGACACTTGTGGTGCTTCCGGCCCTGTACCGCCTGTGCAATGGTGGCAGGTCTAATATCGTAACCGGGAATTGACCCGGGCTTCCCGGGGGAGAGGGATCGGCGCGGATGACATACTTCGTCATCAAGGTACTGGTTTCGGGCGTCATCGTGGCGGTGGTGTCCGAGGTGGCGCGGCGTCATTCATTGCTCGCGGCCCTGTTGGCATCACTGCCGCTGACATCCTTGATTGCGCTCATCTGGCGCTTTCATGAGGGCGGGGATACGGAAGCTATCGCCGCCCTTTCCCGGGACATACTCTGGTTGGTGGTGCCGTCCTTGGTGTTCTTTTTGGCGTTGCCGAAATTTCTGGAGTTCAACCTCGGTTTTTATCCCTCCCTGGCCCTGGCATGCCTTGCAACCTCTGGTGCCTATGCCGTCGTGATCTGGTTCAAGCAGGTTCTGGCGGCGTGAGGGTTCCGTTGGGCGGCTCCACCATTGGTTCTGCTCGAACCCTCAATGTCGTCATGAGTTCCGACCTTTGTGCAGGGCAGAATCCAGGCATGGCAGGGGCCCCGCTGCCGCTGAGTCTTGCCGACACTACAGCGAATCAACCGGTGTTCACCATGACCGCGATCGAATCTCTCCTTGCCGCGCACCGGCGTATAGCATCCCGGGTTTCCAGGACACCCCTGCTGTCTTCGTCACTGCTCAATCAGTGGCTGGGTCACGACATATATTTCAAGGCGGAATGCCTGCAAAAGGTCGGCGCGTTCAAGGCGCGGGGAGCGTGCAACGCCATTGCCTGGCTGGTGGAGAATGGCCGTAACCCGAGGCGGATCGTTGCCAGCAGTTCCTGCAATCACGCCCAGGCCGTCGCCTGGGCTGCCGGGCTGTTCGGCATTCCCGCCACCGTCTACATGCTCGCCAACGTCTCCGGGGTGAAGGCCCGGGCGACGGAATCCTACGGGGCTCAGGTGGTGCCGTGCCGGGATCGCCGTGAAGCCGACGCCAGGGTGGCGGACGCGGCGGCGGAGCCGGGGACATTCTGGGTTCCTCCCTACAATGATCGGCAGGTCGTCCTGGGCCAGGGCACCGCGGTTTATGAGGCGCTGAGTGACATGGGGGCGGTGGACGCGGTGTTTGCCCCTGCGGCGGCGGTGGCCTGCTGTCCGGTTCGCTGATCGCCGCCCGGGGCCTTTGTCCGGGGGCCAAGGTGATCGGCGCCGAACCCCTGAACGCCAACGACGCCGCGAAGTCCCTGCGTGCCGGATCGATTCAGCCCCTGGCCCAGTCGCCGGACACCCTGGCGGACGGCGCCGCGACTCTGGCGGTCGGCGATCTCACCTTCGCGTACCTGAGACAGCTCGACGGTTTTTACGAAATCGAAGAGGAGGCGATCGCCTATTGGTGCCAGTGGCTGAATCATCTGCTCAAGGTCCGCGTCGAGCCCACCGCTGCCCTGGGGATGGCGGCGGCGAGCCGCTGGCTCGCGGCCCAGGACGGTCCCAAGACCGTGCTGGTGGTGCTTTCGGGTGGCAACATCGATCCGTCCACGGCGCGGGCACTCTGGAGGCTGGACCATCTCGCCGCGAGGCCCAGCCTGCGGATGTAGTGGGCCGCGGGGGACGCTGGGCATCACGGCGCTGGGTTTGATACCCTGAGCGCCCAATCGGTTCTCGACCGTCCTTGATGCCCCCGTCCCGCCGGGCAACGCAGCCTGCCCACATCTGTCTTGCATCGCCGCCCCGCATCGCCTAAAATCCGCACCCTTTTAACCCCCGGGGATTCCTCCCCGGGCTCCTTGCCACACCGCGGTTGCGGGTGGCTACAACCCGTAAGGAGGCTCAATGCGCCACTATGAAGTAGTCTTTATGGTCCACCCGGACCAGAGTGAACAGGTTCCGGGGATGATCGACCGGTATTCCAAGATCGTCGACGCCGCCGGCGGCAAGATCCACCGTCTGGAGGATTGGGGCCGTCGTCAGCTCGCCTACCCGATCGAGAAGATCCACAAGGCCCACTACGTACTCATGAACATCGAGTGCGGCCAGGACGTCCTTGAGGAGCTGTCCTCCAACTTCCGCTACAACGACGCTGTGCTGCGCAACCTGATCATCAAGTGCGACGAAGCCAAGACTGGCGAAACCGCCATCATGAAGGCCGAGCGCTCCGAGCGCGCAGAGAAGGAAAGCCGCGAGCGCCGTGAGGCCGAGCGCGCCGCCAAGGCCGCCCAGGAAGCCGAACAGGCGGGCGATGATGAAGATGAATCCGACGAGTCCGGAGAGGAATAAGCCATGCAACAGCGTTTCAATCGTCGCCGCAAGTTCTGCCGTTTTTCCGCCGAGGGTGCTCCCGAGATCGATTACAAGGATCTCGAGACCCTGAAGGGCTACATCTCCGAGACCGGCAAGATCGTGCCCAGCCGTATCACCGGCACCAAGGCCCGCTACCAGCGCGAACTGGCCACCGCCATCAAGCGCGCCCGTTACCTGGCCCTGCTGCCCTACACCGACAGCCACCAGTAACAGTAACCGGTCACGGGTAGGCCTCTGTGCGCGCCCTGGCGGCATTTGTCATGCGCGGTCGCGCCCAGGCGTCACTGGTGGCCCTGCTGGGTAATCTGGTGCCCCTGGTAAGCCCCGCCACGGTGGGGCTGGTGGCCCTCAGGCTGCCTCTGGCGGAAGCCCTGTTGGTGCTGCTCTGGGCAGCCTTCCCCCTGGGGATGATGCTTTATCTCAGCGATGTCAACAGCCTGCTGGCCGCCACCTCGTTGGTGGGGCTGGTGGCGATGGTGCCGGCGGCCACGGTGCTGCGCCACACGATGTCCTGGCCCCTGGCGTTGGTGGTGGCCCTGGCGGTGACCGCCGCCACCACGGCGCTGGCCGCGGGCCTGGCCGGAGGGCAGCTGGCGGCGATGCTGGACGAGCTCCAGCCGGTGCTCATGGCCCTCCGGGGCGGCGAGTCCCCCGGGCCCCAGCCGGTGTTTCACCTGCTGATGGCGGCCACCGCGGTGGGGTTGGGTCTGGAGCGGGCGTCGGTGGTGTTCGTGCTCGGCTTCCTGTCCTGGCTCACCGCCATGCAGGTGGTGTCGAGCCTGCTGTTGGCGCGCTGGTGGCAGGCGTTGCTGTACAACCCGGGGGGCTTTCGTGCCGAGTTCCAGGGGCTGCGGTTCGACCGGACCCTGGCCACCGGATTGGTGCTGGGGATCATGGCCTGCAACCTGGGGCCCGCCGACTACAGCACCTGGGTCAGCCTTCTGGGTTTGCCGCTGCTGCTGGCGGGGCTGGGGTTGATTCACCACCTGGTGCAGTTCTGGCATCTTGGTGTGCAGTGGCTGGTGCTTGTATATATCGGGTTGCTGGTGTTTGGCCCGCTGAGTATGGTGCTGATCGGGATCGGTTTTCTCGATAGCTTTTTCGATTTTCGCACCCGGATTCCCGCCCGCAAGGGGCAGTAGCCGGGGTTTTTGATCAAGAGGTATTTGAAGATGGAAGTCATTCTGCTGGAAAAAGTAGGCAAGTTGGGTAGCATCGGCGCCAAGGTGACCGTGCGTTCCGGTTATGGCCGCAACTATCTGATTCCCCAGGGCAAGGCGATCTTCGCCACCCCCGACAACATCGCGGCTTTCGAGCAGCGTCGCGCGGAGCTGGAAAAGGCCGCCGCCGAGCGCAAGACCGAGGCCGAGGCCCGCGCTGCCAAGCTGGCGGCCCTCGCCACCGTGACCCTCACCGGCAACGCCGGTGATGAAGGCAAGCTGTTCGGCTCCATCGGCACCCGCGACATCGCCGATGCCATCAGCGCCGCCGGCGTCGAGGTGAGCAAGAGCGAGGTCAAGCTGCCGGCCGGCGTGCTGCGGGAACTGGGCGAGTTCGAGGTGGACATCCAGCTCCACGCCGAGGTGACCCAGCCCATCAAGGTAGTGATTGTCGGTCAGTAATTGCCACACTCACTGACGAAACGCGGCGTCGGCCCTCGGCTGGCGCCGCTTCGTGTCATTTTCCGGTAGGGGTTCCATGACCGACCTGTCGCGAAATCCCATCAGCGGGCAGCAACTCCCCCACTCCCTCGAAGCCGAGCAGGCCGTGCTCGGCGGCCTGATGTTGGCCAACGAGCTGTTCGACACCGTGGCGGCGGTGCTGCGGGAAGAGGATTTCCACAGCCAGGACCACCGGCTCATCTTCAAGACCATGCACCGGCTGGCGGCGGGCGACAAGCCCTTCGATCCCATTACCCTGTCGGAAACCCTCAAGGAGCACGGCGAACTCGACCAGGTGGGCGGCGATGCCTATCTGGTGGAACTGGCCAACAGCACGCCGAGCGCCGCCAACCTGCAGGCCTACGCCCAGATCGTGCTGGAGCGATCCATCGTTCGCCAGCTGATCATCGCCACCAGCGAGATCGCCCGCAAGGGCTACAACCCCCTCGGTTGGGACAGTGCCAAACTGCTGGCGGAAGCGGAGCAGCGGCTCACCGAAATCATGGAAAACCGCCCCAAGAAGGGCGGCTTCATCCACGTCAACGAGCTGCTCCGGGAGGCCGTGGAGCGTATCGACGAGCTGTTCAACAGCGACGCCGACATCACCGGCCTCAGCACCGGCTTCAGCGACCTGGACCAGATGACCTCCGGCTGGCAGAAATCCGACCTGGTGATCGTCGCCGGCCGTCCCTCCATGGGCAAGACCACCTTTGCCATGAACATGGTGGAGCACGCCACCCTGCACCAGCAGCGCCCGGTGCTGGTGTTCAGTCTGGAGATGCCCGCCAGCCAGCTGGTGATCCGCATGCTGTCCTCCATCGGCAAGATCGACCAGACCCATATCCGCGGCGGCAATCTCACCGAGGACGACTGGCCGCGGCTCTCCAATGCCGCCCAGCGGCTCAAGGATCGCCCCCTCTACATCGATGACACCCCCGGTATCACGCCCCTGGAGCTGCGCAACCGCATGCGCCAGCTGATGCGGGAGCGCCGCGAGCTGGTGCGCCAGCAAAACCCGGGGGCGAGCGCCGAGCAGCTCGACGAGCTGTGCCAGCCGGCGATGGTGATGGTGGATTACCTTCAGCTGATGAGTGCCAGTATTCCCGGCGAGGGGCGGGTGCAGGAAATCTCGCAGATATCCCGGGAACTGAAAACCATCGCCCGGGAATTCGGCTGCCCGGTGATTGCCCTGTCCCAGCTCAGCCGGAATGTGGAGCAGCGCCCCAACAAGCGCCCGGTGAATTCCGACCTGCGGGAATCCGGCGCCATCGAGCAGGACGCCGACGTCATCCTGTTCATCTACCGCGACGAGGTCTACCACGAGGATTCCCAGGACAAGGGCATCGCCGAGGTGATCATCGGCAAGCAGCGCAACGGCCCCATCGGCACCTGCCGCCTGGCGTTCCTCGGCAAGTACACCCGCTTTGAAAACCTCGCCAAGGATTACTTTGGCGGCAGCCAGTAACCCTCTGTCGCCCACTTTCCATCCGGTATTTCCGCCATGCAGACATTCCATACCATCAAGGGGCTTCGCGAAGCATTGGCCCGGGAGCGGGCACAGGGCCGGCGCGTTGGCCTCGTGCCTACCATGGGCAATCTCCACGACGCCCACCTGGAACTGGTGGCCATCGCCCGCCAGCACTGCGACGTGGTGGTCACATCGATTTTCGTCAACGCCCTGCAGTTCGGCCTCAACGAGGACTGGGATCGCTATCCCCGCACCATCGAGGAGGATATCCGCAAGCTGACCGGCGCGGGTTGCGACTACCTGTTCAACCCCGCCGACAACGAGATGTACCCCAACGGCCTCGCCAACCAGACCCGGGTGGTGTGCCCCACCATGACCGACGTGCTGTGCGGCGCCAGCCGGCCCGGGCATTTCGAGGGGGTGACCACGGTGGTGACCAAGCTGTTCAACATCGTCCAGCCCGACGAGGCGGTGTTCGGCATCAAGGATTTCCAGCAACTGGCGGTGATTCGCCGCATGGCGGAGGATCTCTGCATGCCCGTCGCCATCACCGCCGCACCCATTCATCGGGAGCCAGACGGTCTGGCAATGAGTTCTCGAAATGGCTATATTACCGCCGCCGAAAGACCCAGGGTCGACGTCTTGTACAAAACCCTGCAATGGATGGCCGCAAGCATCCGCGATGGGAGCCGGGATTTCTCCCTGCTTGAAGGGGAAGGCGGGAAACGGATTGAGGCCGCGGGATTCAGGGTCGACTACCTTGCTGTATGCAACAGCAAGACCCTCGAACCCGCCGCCGTTGATGACACCGAGATCACGATATTGGGGGCCATGTACACCAGTGCCGCCCGGCTTATCGACAACGTCTCCCTCACCCTTGAAAACCGAGGCTGAATATGCTGAGTACTATGCTGAAAGCGAAGTTGCACATGGCCACTGTCACCCAGGCGGAGCTATGGTACGACGGCTCCTGCGCGATCGATTCCTCCCTGCTCGAGCTCGCCGGCCTCCGGGAGTTTGAACAGATCGACATCTACAACGTCAACAATGGCGAGCGCTTCACCACCTACATCATCAAGGCCGAGCCCGGCTCCGGTACCATCTCCATGAACGGCGCCGCCGCCCGCAAGGTGCAGGTGGGGGACAGGGTCATCATCGCCACCTACGCCCAGTACGACGACAACGAGATGCTCCGGCACAAGCCCAAGCTCGTCTATCTCAACGCCGACAATACCGTCGATCGCACCTCCAATACCATCCCCGTCCAGATCGCTTCCTGACGCACCCCGCGCCCATGCCGGCTATCGCTCTGGTGGTCGGCGCCGGCGTCGTTTAGGATCTCCCGCTCAATGGATAGCGGGATAACAACGATGCTGAAATTAGGCTATGCCCTGGGGGTCGACGGACGTGAACTGCGGATTCCCCTCGATGAGATGCGGGAGGCGGAGCGCCTGGGGTTCGATTCGGTCTGGGTTCCGGAGGCCTACGGCGCCGATGGTGTGACGGTTGCCACCTGGCTTCTCGCCCACACCACCACCCTTCGGGTCGGCACCTGCGTGATGCAGATGCCGTCCCGCTCCCCAGCGCTGGCGGCCATGACCGCCATGAGCCTCGACCAGCTCTCCGGCGGGCGCTTCGTGGCGGGTCTCGGGGCCTCGGGCCCCCAGGTGGTGGAGGGCTGGCACGGCGTACCCTACGGCAAGCCGGTCACCCGGTTTCGCGAGTATGTCGCCATCATGCGCCGCGTCATGGCCCGGGAGGCGCCGGTGACCTTCGAGGGCGAGATGTACCGCCTGCCCCTCACCGGCCCCGGTACCACCGGCCTTGGCAAGCCGCTCAAATCCCTGCTGGCGGCCGCGCCGGGCATTCCCATCTACAGCGCGTCCATCACCCCTGCGGGCCTTGCCGCCGCCGCGGAGGTGGCCGACGGGGTTTTTCCCATCTGGATGAGCCCCGAGCGCTTCGAGGTGCTGGCGGAGGGGCTCGACAGGGGCTTCGCCCGCAGTGGTCGCTCCCTTGCCAACTTCGATGTGGCGCCCCTGGTGCGGGTGGTGATGGGGGATGACCTCGATGCCTGCCGTGCCGTCGTCAAGACGCAACTCGCCCTCTATATCGGCGGCATGGGGGCGCGGGGCAAGAACTTCTACAACGATTACACCAGCCGCATGGGCTTTGCCGACGCGGCCCGCCTCATCCAGGATCGCTTCCTCGCCGGGGATCGGGAGGGCGCCGCGGACGCGGTACCCGACCAGCTTGTGGACGAAGTCTCCCTGGTGGGGCCGGAGGCCCGCATACGGGAGCGTGCCGCTGTGTGGCGTGCCGCCGGTAAGCGCGGCCATGTGACTACCCTGATCGTCAGCACCGACCAGCCCGAGGTGTTGCCGCTGCTGGCGGACTGTCTGCTTGGGTGACCCGTCGCCACGGCCGCAGGATGTGCCAGCAACCCGCGCAAATGCGGCAAGTCTTGCCCTTGATAACCGGCATCCTATGTTTTGTAATGGCCTGTCTTAACAGGCGAGACTATTCATGAGCGAATTTCCCATTCACCCGGTGCTCCCGGGTTGGCGAGCCAATACCCATATCGACGAAGCCCGCTACCAGGCCATGTACCAGCGCTCCGTCACCGACCCCGAGGGGTTCTGGGCGGAGCAGGCCCATCAGTTCCTCAGCTGGGAAAAGCCCTGGGAGCGGGTCTGCGAGGCGGACATGACAGCGGGCAAGGTGGCCTGGTTCGTGGGCGGCAAGCTGAACGTGGCGGTCAACTGCATCGATCGCCACCTGCCCCTGCGCGCCGACCAGACCGCCTTCATCTGGGAGGGGGACGACCCCGCCAACCACAGGCACATCAGCTACCGGGAACTGCACGATGCGGTGGGGCGCCTGGCCAATGTGCTGCGGGTCCGGGGCGTCAAGAAGGGCGACCGGGTGTGCATCTACATGCCGATGATCCCCGAGGCGGCCTACGCCATGCTCGCCTGTGCCCGCATCGGCGCGGTGCATTCGGTGGTGTTTGGCGGCTTCTCGCCGGACGCCATCCGCGACCGCATCCTCGATGCCGATTGCCGGGTGGTGATCACCGCCGATGAGGGCGTCCGGGGCGGCAAGGTCGTTCCCCTCAAGGCCAATGCCGACCGGGCCCTGGCCCAGTGTCCCCATGTCCACACCTGCCTGGTGGTGCGCCACACCGGCGGTGCCATCGGCTGGCAGGATGATCGCGACCTCTGGTATCAGGATGCGGTATCCGCCATGTCAAGCGACTGCCCGGCGGAAGTGATGGACGCCGAGGATCCCCTGTTCATCCTCTACACCTCCGGTTCCACCGGCATGCCCAAGGGTGTTTTGCACACCACCGGCGGCTATCTGCTGCAGGCGGCGATGACCCACAGGTACAGCTTCGACTACCAGGACGGCGACATCTTCTGGTGCACCGCCGACGTGGGCTGGGTGACGGGGCATTCCTACATCGTCTACGGGCCCCTCGCCAACGGCGCCACCAGCCTGATCTTCGAGGGGGTGCCCACCTACCCTGATGCCTCCCGCTTCTGGCAGGTGATCGACAAGCACGGGGTAAACCAGTTCTACACCGCCCCCACCGCCATCCGCGCGCTGATGGGCCTTGGGGATCACTTTGTCGAGAAGCACTCCCTGTCCACCCTCAAGTTGCTCGGGACCGTGGGCGAGCCCATCAACCCCGAGGCCTGGGAGTGGTACCACCGGGTGGTGGGCAGGGGCCGCTGTCCGGTGGTGGACACCTGGTGGCAGACCGAGACCGGCGCCCACATGATCACGCCGCTGCCGGGGGCCACTGATCTCAAGCCGGGCTCCGCCACCCGGCCCTTCTTCGGCGTGCAGCCGGCGATTCTCGACGAACAGGGCCGCGAGATCGAGGGCCCCGGCCAGGGCGTGCTGGTGATCAAGGCCCCCTGGCCGTCCCAGATCCGCACCGTGTACGGCGATCATCAGCGCCTTGTGGATACCTATTTTTCCGCCTATCCCGGGTACTACTTCACCGGCGACGGCGCCCGCCGCGACGCCGATGGCTATTACTGGATCACCGGCCGGGTGGACGACGTGCTCAACGTCTCCGGCCACCGCCTCGGCACCGCCGAGATCGAGAGTGCCCTGGTGCTCCACGACGCCGTGGCCGAGGCCGCGGTGGTGGGCTATCCCCACGACATCAAGGGGCAGGGCATCTACGCCTACGTCACCCTGATGAATGGCGTCGAACCCAGCGACGATCTGCGCCGCGAACTGATCGCCCTCTGTGCCAACGAGATCAGCCACATCGCCAAGCCCGATATCATCCAGTGGGCGCCGGGCCTTCCCAAGACCCGCTCCGGCAAGATCATGCGCCGCATCCTGCGCAAGATCGCCTGCAACGAGCTGGACAACCTGGGGGATACCTCCACCCTGGCGGACCCTGCGGTGGTGGATGAGCTGATCGACAATAGGCTCAATAGATGAAGGTCTGACCTCTGACGCTGGACGTCTGACGGGTCAAGAGCAAACGGCGTCAGATCTGCTTTGGGCCTGCCAATCCGCGCAGGCTGCTGATGTCCAGCGTCCAGCGTCAGACGTCAGACATCTTTTCATGTAAAATCCCGCCTGAAATTGTCAACCTCCCGAGTCCCATGCTTCCCGTAATCGCCCTGGTGGGGCGCCCCAATGTGGGCAAGTCCACCCTGTTCAACCGTTTGACACGCTCCCGGGATGCCCTGGTGGCCAACTATGCCGGCCTTACCCGCGATCGCAAATACGGCGAGGGTGAGCTCAACGGGCGGCGCTTCATGGTGGTGGATACCGGCGGTATCACCGGCGAGGAGGCGGGCATCGACTCCGCCATGGCGACGCAATCCATGCAGGCCATGGAGGAAGCGGACGTGGTGTTGTTCATCGTCGACTGCCGGGATGGCCTCACCGCCACCGACGAGTCCCTGGCCCGCCACCTGCGGGAGAGCGGCAAGCGCTTTTACCTGGTGGCCAACAAGATCGATGGCTTGAACCCCGATGTTGCCCTGGCGGATTTCTACAGCCTTGGCTTTGACAAGGTCTTCCCCACCACTGCCACCCACGGTCGCGGTGTCTCCGCCCTGATGCAGGAAGTGCTGGAGCAGTTCCCCGAAAATCTTCCCCCGGAGGAAGCGGGCGGGGAAGACGGGGAAGCGGGCGACGGGGACCAGGCGATCCGCATCGCCATCGTCGGGCGCCCCAACGTGGGCAAGTCCACCCTGGTCAACCGCATGCTCGGGGAGGAGCGGGTGGTGGTCTACGACCAGCCCGGCACCACCCGGGACAGCATCTACATCGACTTCGAGCGGGACGGCAAGCCCTACACCCTGATCGACACCGCCGGGATCCGGCGGCGCAAGAATATCTCCCTCACGGTGGAGAAGTTCTCCATCGTCAAGACCCTGCAGGCGGTGGCCGACGCCCACGTGGTGATCCTCTTGATCGACGCCCGGGAGGGCCTCGTGGATCAGGATCTGCACCTGATGGGCTATGTGCTCGACGCCGGTCGCGCCCTGGTGGTGGCTGTCAACAAGTGGGATGGCCTCGAGCAACAGCAGAAGGACTGGGTCAAGATCGAGCTGGAACGGCGCCTGCGCTTCGTGGATTTCGCCGACACTCATTTTATTTCCGCCCTCCACGGCACCGGTGTCGGCAATCTCTACAAATCCGTGCACAAGGCCTACGCCGCCGCCACCAACAAGCTGAGCACCAATCACCTCACCCGCATTCTCGAGGATGCGGTCGCGGATCATCCGCCGCCGCTGGTCAACGGCCGCCGTATCAAATTGCGCTACGCCCACGCCGGCGGCCGCAATCCGCCGCTGATCATCATCCACGGCAACCAGACCGAGGATGTCCCCAACCACTACGTGCGCTACCTGGAAAAAACCTATCGCCGCGCCCTCGACCTCCACGGCACCCCCGTGAAGATCGAGTTCCGCGGCGGCGAGAACCCCTACGCCGGCAAGAAGAACGTCCTTACCGCCCGGCAGATCGCCAAGAAACGGCGCCTGATGAAGCACGTCAAGGGCCGCAAGTAAGCCAGCCCCCACTGCATGCCGGACCATCCCCCCTGTCGGGGGTGGTGCTGTATTTTCTGACAAGGAGAAAGCCGATGAAAAAACTCGTACCCCTGATACTCATGGGCGCCGCCCCTTTTGTGGCCGCCGAGAGCGTCAATAGCCCCTGGAGTGGCGAGGGCGATCTCGCCTTCAGCAAGTCCTCCGGCAATACCCGCAATGAATCCCTGCTCGCCAAACTGATGGTGGCCTATACCGACGGGCGCTGGACCCACAGCGGTCAGCTCGAGGCCGTGAATGCCTCCGAGGATGACAGCCGCAGTGCCGAGGCCTATGTCCTTCGGGGCAAGACCCAGTATGCCCTCGACGACCGCTATTACGCCTTTGGCAACGGTCGCTACCAGGACGACCGTTTCAGCGGCTACGAATACCAGGCATCGCTGGTCGGCGGTGTCGGTGTCCATGTGATCGCCACCGAGCGGGCGCTGTTCGACCTGGAGGCCGGCGCCGGTTACCGCCGCAGCGAGGAGCAGGACACTGGGGAGACCTTCAACGAGCCGGTGCTGCTGCTGGCGAGCAAGTATCACCGGGAACTCACCGAGACCACCCGTTTTGAAAATGACCTGAGCGTGGAGTCCGGTGCCGACAACACCTACGGCGAGGCGGTGTTTGGCTTGCGGGTGAAGATCAACGCCAGCCTGGGTCTCAAGGTGGCCTATACCGTCAAGCACAACACCGACGTCCCGGACGGCACCAAGAACACCGATACCCTCACCAGCGTGGGGCTGAACTACAGCTTCTGAGGGGGCAGGGCCAGGCGCTGCTCAGTCGTTGGAGGGCCGCCGGCCGGTCGGCGAGGTGGTCTCCACCCGGCACTGGATATCGCCGTCCGCCACTGTCAGGTCGAGGCGATCGCCGGCCCTTACCCGCGCCACCGATCTCACCACATTCCTGTTTGTGTCCCTTGCAATGGCGTAGCCGCGTTCCAGGGTCGCCAGGGGGCTCACGGCCTGCAGGGTGGCCGCGAGGGAGGCCAGGCGATCGCGGCGCTGGTTGAGGGCGCGTCGCTCGGCGGCCCGCAGGCGCAGGTCGAGGTTGTCGAGCCGCACCCGCGCCAGGCGCTGTTGCTTGGCGGGATTGGCACCCCACAGGGCGGCGCCGAGATTGGCGAGGGATGACCGGCGCCGGTCCAGTTGACGGTGCATGGCCCGCCGCAGGCGGATTTCCAGGTGGTCCAGATGCTGGGCCTGCTCCCGCAGCCGATCCCCCGGGCTGCGCAGGCGTTTTGCAAGCCAGGCGAGCTGCTGGCCGAGGAGCGCCAGCCGGCGGCGCATCCGCAGGGCCAGATTCGCTTGCCCCTGGGCGAGGCGGGCAAGGAGTTCGAGGCCGTCCGGACTCACCAGCTCCGCCGCCGCCGAGGGGGTGGGGGCGCGCTGGTCGGCGACGAAGTCGGCGATGGTGAAATCGGTTTCGTGCCCCACCGCGCTGATCACCGGCAGCCGGCTGGCGGCGATGGCGCGGGCCAGGCCCTCGTCGTTGAAGGCCCACAGATCCTCGATGGCGCCGCCGCCCCGGGCGAGCACCAGCACCTCGCAGCGGCTGTCTTCATTGGCAAGTTCGATAGCGGACACCAACTCGCGGGGCGCATCCCTGCCCTGCACCGCGGCGGGGTACAGGACCACCGGAATCCAGGGGGCGCGGCGCTTGAGTACATGGAGTATGTCGCGGATCGCCGCCCCGGTGGGGGAGCTGATCACCCCGATTCGCGCCGGGTGGGTGGGGATCGGTCGCTTGCGCCCGGGATCGAATAGCCCCTCGGCGGCAAGGCGCTTCTTCAAGGCTTCGAAGCGCTGCTGCAGAAGGCCGGCGCCGTCCGCCTCCAGGTGCTCGGCGATCAACTGGTAGTCGCCGCGGTTCTCGTAGAGGCTCACCCGCCCCCGCACCAGTACCTGGTCGCCGTCCCGGGGGGGCGTGGTCACCAGGCTGTTGCGGTTGCGGAACATGGCGCAGCGGATCTGGGCGTCGTTGTCCTTGAGGGTGAAGTACCAGTGGCCGGAGCTCGGCCGCGACAGGTTGGAGATCTCGCCCCGCACCCACAGCAGGGAAAAGTGGGTCTCCAGCAGTTGCCGCGCGCGGCGGTTGAGCTGGGAGATGGTGAGGATCTGGCGTTCCGGCAGGGATTCGGTCATGGCGGCCATTGTAGGCCAGGGGTGGCCTGGGCTGTAACCCGCGACGGGGAAATCCCGGGAGAAGTTCCGGTTTACCGGACAGGGCCGCGCCGATATAATTGCCCGTTTCCTGTAACACGCCGGGATGTGAGTGGTTATGCCGAGAATTGCCTACGAAGCCTTGACGTTCGACGATGTGTTGCTGGTGCCCGGCTACTCCGAGGTGGTGGCGAAGGATGTCAGCCTCCGCACCCGTCTCACCCGCGATATTCACCTCAACATTCCCCTCCTGTCCGCCGCCATGGACACTGTCACAGAGTCCCGCCTTGCCATCGCCCTGGCCCAGGAGGGCGGCATTGGCATCGTCCACAAGAGCATGAGCGTCGAGCAGCAGGCCCTCGAAGTGCGCGCCGTCAAGAAGTACGAGAGCGGCGTGGTGAAGGACCCCATCTGCATCGACGCCGACGCCACCATCCGCGAGTTGATGGCCTTGACCCGCGCCAACAATATCTCCGGGGTGCCGGTGCTGCGCAACGGGGAGCTGGTGGGTATCGTCACCCGCCGCGACGTGCGCTTCGAGACCAACATGGACGCCCGGGTCGCCGATGTGATGACCGCCAAGGATCGCCTCGTGACCGTGCAGGAAGGTGCGGAGTCGGAGCAGATCAAGGGCCTGTTGCATCGCTATCGGATCGAAAAGGTCCTTGTGGTCAACGACCAGTTCGAGTTGAAGGGCCTTATCACTGTTAAGGATATCGACAAGGCCGAGCAATTTCCCAACGCCTGCAAGGACGACCAGGGACGCCTCCGGGTCGGTGCATCCGTGGGCACCAGCCCCGACACCGACGACCGGGTCGATGCCCTGGTGGCCGCGGGTGTCGACGTGCTGGTGGTGGACACCGCCCACGGCCACTCCCGCAACGTCCTCGACCGGGTGCGGCGCATCAAGCAGAAGTACCCCCAGATGCAGGTGATCGGCGGTAATATCGCCAGCGGTGACGCCGCCCTGGCCCTCGCCGAGGCCGGCGCCGACGCCGTCAAGGTGGGCATTGGCCCCGGATCCATCTGCACCACCCGTATCGTGACAGGTGTTGGTGTCCCGCAGATTTCGGCGATTTCCGAGGTGGTGCGTGCCCTCGAGGGCCGCACTGTGCCGGTGATCGCCGACGGCGGCATCCGCTTCTCCGGCGACATCGCCAAGGCCATCGCCGCCGGCGCCGACGCGGTGATGATGGGCTCCATGTTCGCCGGCACCGAGGAGGCGCCCGGGGAGATCGAACTCTACCAGGGCCGCACCTACAAGGCCTACCGCGGCATGGGCTCCCTCGGCGCCATGTCCCGCACCCAAGGGTCCAGCGACCGTTACTTCCAGGATTCCAGCGCCGGGGTCGAGAAGCTGGTGCCGGAAGGCATCGAGGGCCGGGTTCCCTACAAGGGGCCCATCTCGGCCATCATCCACCAGATGATGGGCGGCCTGCGCTCCGCCATGGGCTACACCGGCTGCATCGATATGGAGGCCATGCGCACCACCCCGAGCTTCGTGCGGGTTACCTCCGCCGGCATGGGCGAGAGCCACGTCCATGACGTCAGCATCACCAAGGAGGCCCCCAACTACCCGGTGGGCGGTCGCTGAGGGACAGATCACTTTAACTGTCTGGTGTGAGATTTGGCCGCCAAGCAGTTGAAAGAAAAGACAAACGACGGGGCTCCAGGGCCCCGTTTTTCTTCACGGTAACGAACCAACCATCAACAGGCAGCCAGAACGCCCCATGAGCCACGATATCCACGCCCACAAGATCCTGATCCTCGACTTCGGCTCCCAGTACACCCAGCTGATCGCCCGGCGCATCCGCGAGATCGGTGTCTACTGCGAGATCTACCCGTTCGATGTGGCGCTGGAGGCGATCCGCGAATTCCAGCCCCGGGGCATCATCCTCTCCGGTGGCCCCGAGTCGGTGACCGCCGGCGACAGCGCCCCCCGGGCACCTGGCCTGGTGTTCGAGCTGGGGGTGCCGGTGCTCGGCATCTGCTACGGCATGCAGACCATGGCGGAGCAGTTCGGCGGCAAGGTAAAGGGCTCCGACCAGCGCGAGTTCGGCTACGCCCAGGTGAAGATCCACGGCGACAGCGACCTGCTGCGGGACATCAAGGACCACGTCGACCACGGCGACGGCGCGGGCCTCCTCGATGTGTGGATGAGCCACGGCGACAAGGTGACGGCGATGCCGCCCGGGTTTGCCTTGATGGCCTCCACCCCCAGCTGCCCCATCGCCGGCATGTATGCCCTCGACAAACCCTTCTACGGCATCCAGTTCCACCCCGAGGTGACGCACACCCTCCAGGGCAAGCGCATCTTCGAGCACTTCGCCCTCCACATCTGCGGCTGCCAGCCCCTGTGGACCGCCGCCAATATCATCGACGACGCCATCGCCCGGGTGCGGGAGCAGGTGGGCGGCGACAAGGTGCTGCTCGGCCTCTCCGGCGGCGTCGACTCCTCGGTGGTGGCGGCCCTGTTGCACCGCGCCATCGGCGACCAGCTCACCTGCGTGTTCGTCGACAACGGCCTGTTGCGCAAGGGAGAGGGGGACCAGGTGATGGACATGTTCGCCAGGAACATGGGCGTCAAGGTCATCCGCGCCGATGCCGAGGCCCTGTTCCTCGGCAAGCTCGAGGGTGTCAGCGATCCGGAGGCCAAGCGCAAGATCATCGGCAACACCTTCATCGAGGTGTTCGATGCCGAGGCCACCAAACTGAAGGACGTCAACTGGCTGGCCCAGGGCACCATCTACCCCGACGTGATCGAATCCGCCGCCTCCAAGACCGGCAAGGCCCATGTCATCAAATCCCACCACAATGTGGGGGGGCTGCCGGACGATATGAAAATGGGCCTCGTCGAGCCCCTGCGGGAGCTGTTCAAGGACGAGGTGCGCAAGATCGGCCTGGAACTTGGCCTGCCCTACGATATGGTCTACCGCCATCCCTTCCCCGGCCCTGGCCTTGGGGTGCGCATCCTCGGTGAAGTCAGAAAGGAATATGCGGATATTCTCCGGGAAGCCGACGCCATCTTTATTGACGAACTCCACAGGGCGGATTGGTATCACAAGACCAGTCAGGCATTTACCGTTTTCCTGCCGGTGAAATCGGTGGGCGTAGTGGGCGATGCGCGGCGCTATGAATACGTGGTTGCCCTGCGGGCGGTGGAGACCATCGACTTCATGACCGCCCGCTGGGCGCATCTGCCCTATGAGCTGTTGGAGAAAGTGTCCAATCGCATCATCAACGAGATCAGCGGCGTGTCGCGGGTGACCTATGATGTTTCGAGCAAGCCGCCGGCTACGATTGAGTGGGAGTGACGGGCACTGGCTGGCAATGTCTAGCAACGGCAGGCATTTCGGCTGAGGGTAAAAGAACTTTCCGCTAAGCGATAGACTGTATGTAAACACAGTATTGCAAGGACGCGGAACATGC
>JAYELS010000040.1:0-2072 GCA_034717695.1 Pseudomonadota bacterium | reverse complement strand
ACATCGTGCTGCACAAGGGCCAGCCCCACCACGTGGTCATCATTCCCGACAAGGAGACTGAGTTCGTCAACATCGACGGCGATTCCTCGATCCGCGGCGGGGCGATCGCCAAGAAATGCTACAACCCGCAGACCCCGACGCGCGACCGCCTGAGCCAGCCGCTGCTCAGGATCTACGGCGCGCTCATGCCGGTGCCCTGGGACTTCGCGCTCGACATCGCCGCCGAGGTGGGCAAGCACGTGATCGCCACGCACGGCGCCAACGCCTACGGCATGAAGACTTACTCCTACCAGTACATGGAGAACACCTACGCGATCACCAAATACGCCCTGCGGCACATCAACACGGCCAACTTCACCTTCCATGACACGCCGTCGGACGTGACCTCGACGCCCGGGTTCCGCGACGCGGGTTTCGACAATTTCGCCCCTTCTTACGAGGATTGGCGCGACGCCGAGACGCTGTTGATCTGCGGCACCGACCCTTACGAGACCAAGACCATCCTGTTCACCCAGTGGATCATGCCGGGAATTCAGAACGGCCAGCGGACCATCTTCATGGTGCCGCGCCGCACTGCCGGGATCGCCTACGCGGAGGCCAACGGCGGCATGTGGATCGATATCCAGCCGGGAACCGACCTGCTGGTGGTCAACGCGATCGCGCGCATCATCGTGGAGAACGGCTGGGAGGACAGCGATTGGATCCAGAAGTGGGTCAACAACAAATGGGAGTCCTCCTCCGGCTTTGGACAGGGCACGCGTAACACGCCCTGGCAGTGGCGCACCACCTGGGGGCTGTTCCAGACCAAGGGTTTCGAGGACTGGAAGGAATGGTTGCTGGCCCAGCCCGAGTTCGAGCTCGCCAAGGCCGCCGAGATTTCCCAGGTCGATCCCGACAAGATCGTCACCGCCGCCGAATGGATGGCCAAGCCGCGCGGCGACGGCCAGCGGCCGAAGACCTCGATCATGATCGAGAAGGGCTTCTACTGGTCCAACAACACCGGCAACACCCAGGCGATCTCGGCGCTGGGGATCGTCTGCGGCTGCGGCGGGCGTCCCGGGCAGGTAATAGCGCGCGCCGGCGGCCATCAGCGTGGCGGTCTCAGGGGCGGCAAGTACCCGCGCAACAAGTCCCCGGAGAAACTGCCCGGACGGCGCCGCCGGGCGATCGACGTCGACCGCTATCTGATCTCCGGCCACACGCGGCTGGCCCACGTGATCGGAACCACCTGGATCCAGGCCATGTGCGGCTCCCAGGGCCTGGCCCGGAAGTTCGAGGAGCTGGTGACGCAGAACCCGCACCAGGTGCGCAGCCTCGACAAGCAGTCGATCATCGATACGCTGAAGGCCCGGGCGGACTCGGGTGGCATGGTGGTGTGGAACCAGGACATCTACCTGGTCGACCCGATCGGCGCGCGTTACGCCGATATCGTCTTCCCGGCAGCCACCTGGGGCGAGGAGACCTTCACCCGTGCCAACGGCGAGCGGCGGATCCGCCTCTACAACAGGTTCTACGATCCGCCGGGCGCGGCCAAGCCCGACTGGTGGATCATCGCTCAGCTCGCCAAGCGTATGGGCTTCGACGGCTTCGACTGGCGGGACTCCAACGAGGTGCTCGAGGAAGGCGCGCGATTCAGTCGGGGCAGCCGCAAAGACTTCTTCATGGTGAAGGTGGCGGCCAAGCGCGAGGGCAAGACCCTGCATCAGAAGCTCGCCGAGTTCGGCACCAACGGCATCCAGGGGCCCGTCATCATGCACGAGGACGGTACGCTCGAAGGCACCAAGCGCCTGCACGACACCACCCGCGAGCTGCCCGAGACCGGGCCCCAGGGTGCCAACGTGTTCAACAAGAAGCTGACCCACTTCAACACCCAGACCGGCAAGTGCAACATCCAGAAATCGCCCTGGCACATCTTCTCCGACTACTGGGAGTGGCTGCGCCCCAGGGGCGACGAGCTGTGGTGCACCTCGGGGCGCATCAACGAGCGCTGGCAGTCCGGCTTCGACGACCGCCGCCGGCCCTATATCGTCCAGCGCTGGCCGGAAAACTGGGTCGAGATCCATCCGGAGGAC
>JAYELS010000039.1:0-2100 GCA_034717695.1 Pseudomonadota bacterium | reverse complement strand
CGGATGTCCCGTTGCGCGTGCCGAGAGCCGCGACGCAATCGGTTATCTGTTCCAATCCTGGTCACAGGCCTCGTGTCTCGCGCTGAGGGTGCTCATAGAAAAAGCGGATCATTTCCTGCGCGGCATCGGGCCCTTTGGGATCGGTAAACGAGCCACTGGGACTCCCACCCGACCACGCGTGGCCGGCCCCATGGACCAGCCACTGCTCCATGATGGCCTGCCCGCTCGCGTCGTGGTAGATAGCGCGGGTATAGGCATGGCCATCGGGCACCTGAGCTCGCTGCACCGTCACCTGCGGATTCGTCCCTGCCTCAGTGTGCGGCCCCCCACCGGCGTGAATCGTCGCCCATTGCGCGATCACCTGGTCGCCGTTGCGCGGGTGCACCGTGGTATCCCGATCCCCGTGGAACACAATCGTTGGGACGACCCGCGGGCAGGAATTCGCCCCTAGGGCGCCGTCATCTCGCTGGCGGGCAGGGGCCGCCCCACCCTGCTGCATCGCGGCGAGCGCGGAGGGGACGTCGCGGGCGACCGCGTAGGCGAGTCCGGAATGGATGCCGATGGCCGCATAGAGATCGGGGTAGGCCATCCCCATGATCGCGGCCATCGCCCCGCCGGCTGATAGTCCAGCCACATAGACCCGCCGCGCGTCGACGGGGTAGGTGCTGACGATCTGGCGCGTGATGCCAGCAATAATGGATGGCTCTCCCTGGCCACGGTGCTGGTCAGCTGCCTTGAACCAATTCCAACACTTCGACCCATTGGCGGCGCTCGCCTGCGCGGGATAGACCACGAAGCACGGGTGTTCTTCGGCGAGTCCATTCATGCGGGTGCCGGCGGCGAAATCATCGGGGGTCTGCGTACAGCCATGGAGCATGACGACCAGGGGCAGCGCTTGCCCGCGATAGCCACTGGGGATATACAGCTTGTAGGTGCGGGTTCCAGCCTGGTTGGTGTAGGACCCCGTGAGAAACCGCCCCCCGTCCGGCACCACGTCGCGTGTTCGGTCTGGGAGGGGTCTGGGCCGGGAGACTGGCCCGCCGTATCCACGCCAAGGCGGGCGCAGTGTGGCGCGCAAGCGTGTGGATGGCCTGGGCACACGCGATGGAGCCTCGCTTCGTTCGCTCGCGCAGGGAGGCTGGCCAATCGTGGGGGCTTCGGTGGGCCCCGCGGCCCGCGGGGACCGGTCCGGCCCCCGCACGGACACCTCCGTAGGGAGTGGGGCGACATCGATGACACGGAAGGTGCCCTCGAGGGGCGCATCCGTGGTCCGACTGGTGGTGTCGGCCGCAGCGTCCGGCGCGAGCTGGCCCCGAAGCGTGCGTTGAATGAGGGCGGTCGCCTCGAGGAGCTGACCCGCGCGCGTCAGGCGAGTGGCTTCGAGCATCCCAGCGTGCATTCCCTCATTCATACCCATGGTCTCCTTGTCTGCGGAACAACGACCCATCGCTCTGGGCAGGAGCGCGGATCTGGTCCCCTACCGAGGGATGGCGTCATCAAACCCCGCGTCGCCGGGTACCGCCACCGCAGGAAGCGGGCGCTAGCCCCGTCCGCCTCCATGGGGTGGCGGCGAGGCGGGTTAGTGGATCCGATCGGCCAAGGCGGCTTTGACCGCCGCACTGGCCTGCAAGGCACCCAGCACGACGAGGGAGTCGATGGTGGCCCGGGCCAGTTCGGGGGACACATCCTCGGCAATGCTGGCCAAGCCCAGCACCTGGATCTGGAGCTTCTGTCCGGCCGCCCGCACCGCCTCCAGGTCGGAGCGGGTGTAGTGCTGCAGGCCGAGGACCAAGGTCTTGCGGGCCACTATTTGGTTGACCACCTCCGCATGCGTGGCGAGTTGGTTGCGGATCGCGGTGCGAATGAGGTCAGTGCGGTTGGAATAAAACCCTTCCTGCACCAGCAAATCGATCTGCCCCAGGTCGATGAACCCTAGGTTGATCGTAATCTTCTCGGTTTCGCCTGCTTTCGACCGCAGATGATGTACGCTCACAGCCATCCTCTTACCATCCATATGGATGGTATTATGGCAAACGGTGCCGTCCTGTCAAGCAGTGGCACACGCGCCGCTGGGAGCGAAAGCCGAACAATGCAGCATCG
>JAYELS010000038.1:126378-154406 GCA_034717695.1 Pseudomonadota bacterium | reverse complement strand
CCGGCGCGGGCGGATTCGCGGTCGGGCTGGTTAAGGTCCCGGCCACCGCCCTTGCCGGCTGGCTCTCCCCCTTGGCGGGAAGTCGGTGTCGACGGCGGGCTCAGAAGCTGACCCGCACCCCCACGGTCAGGGTGTCGAGGTCGGTGTCGTCGCTGCTGGGCGCCACCGGGTACTTGGCGCTGTCGTACTCGATATCGAATCGCTTGTACTCGGCGGTGAGGCCGACGTTGTCGGTGACGCGGAAGGCGGCGCCGAGGCCGTAGAACAGGCTGTCGTCATCCTGGTTGCGGCTGACGCCGAGCACCTCGACATCGCCGTCCCACCAGAACTGGCCCCCCTTGGCGTAGACGCTGAAGCTGTCGCTGATGGGAAATTGCCCCACCACGGCGGCGCCGTAGCCATCCACCTCGGCGGAGGCGAGGCGGTTGCCGTATTTGCCGAAATCGATGTAGTTGCCCTCGATGCCGAGGTAGGGGTTGAGCTGCCAGCCGACGACGCCCTCGATCAGGTCGCGCTCGTCATCGAAGTCGCCGCCCCGGGCCTTGAAGCCGCCGTAGTTGCCGCCGAGGTAGAGCCCGGCGGGGCTCTCGGCGCCGGCCCCCTGGGCCATGGCGAAGGCGGAGCAGAGTACCGCCAGGGACAGTCCTGTGGTCAGTGTCTTTTTCATGATTTTCTCCTTGTTGAAATCCTGGGGTGTGGGGTGTCAGGTATCAGGTATCAGGTATCAGGTGTCGGGATGACGGAGGGGGATTCCGCTTCGGCGGCCAGCGCCAGGAATTCCTCCAGCACCAGGATGCGATCGCCGTTGCTGTCGAGGCGGGCGAAGCTCTCCCCCTGGAGTCCGGCGGATGCCGCCTCCTCCTCTGAAAGGCTCTGGCTGCCGTCCGTGTCCAGCTGGGCGAAGATCGCCCTGTAGCGCTCCACGGGGTCGGTGGTGGCGCCGCCCGCCGGGTCCGAGGCGAGGGCCCCCGTGGCGAGGCCGATGGCGCAGAGGGTCGTGGTGACGAGCGCCGTGGCAAGGTTGAGAGGTTTCATCGCTGACTCCTTGAATGCCTGGGTTGTCGATGGGTCGCCGTGCCAATGGCGTGGGCAATCCTGATATGGCAAACCCTGTGCCAATTGATTAAATCTATGTATTTCAATGAGTTGGGCAAATTGGTGTGGGGTGGGGAGGGGTTTGGTGTTGCCAATTTGCAACGTTTTCTCATGCTGTTCGAAAAACCCTTTTCAATTCATTGGCCTAGCTTGTTGCCTGTTTGCAACAGTGGTTCCCTTGGGCACAATGGCCGCGAATTCCCGGGAGGTTCCCCCGTGACACCCAGATCCCTGTTCGGCCGACTGACATTGCTGCAGCAATGGGCCGGCGCCACCGTCCTCGCCGTCATACCCCTGCTGCTGGCGGTGAGCTACGCGGTCATCGCCCTGCAACAGCAGGCCGCCGGCCAGCGCCAGCTGGCCCAGGACATGGACCGCCTCACCGGCCAGACCGCCGCCCTCGCCGAGAACGCCCGGGACATGGTGCGCTCCGCCCGCCAGTACCTGCTGCTGCGGGACGACAGCTTTCTCCAGCTCCACCGCCAAAAGGCCGCCGCCCTCGCCCTGGTGGCGGAGGACTTGCCCCGGGTGCTCCCCGGGGCGGAGGAGCGGGCGCGGCTTTCCGCTATCGCCGCCAGCGCCGTGGAAATGGGGGATTTGCTGGCGGCGGGGGGCCTTACCGACGAGACCCTCTCGCAGCGGGTGGGGGAGCTGATGGACCACACCGAGGCCCTGGTGGACCGGAGCGATCGCCATCGGCGGGAGGCCATTGCCCAGGGCCAGCGGGACTTCAACCGCAGTGTCGACCAGCTGTTGCTGCTCACCCTGTTGGCGCTGCCCGGCACCTTCCTCTTGATGATCATCGGCACCTTCGCGGTGTCGCGACCCATCTGGCGCCTGAGCCAGGCCATCAAGGGCCTCGGCCGCCAGCAGTGGGACACCCCCATCGCCGTCAGGGGGCCGGCGGACCTGGTGGCCCTCGGCAACAGCCTCGAGTGGATGCGCCAGCAGGTGCAGGCCAGCGACCGGCAGAAGACCGCCTTCATCCAGCATGTCACCCACGAACTGAAAACCCCCCTGGCGGCCATCATCGAGGCGGGCAACCTGCTCCGGGACGGGGTGGCCGGGCCCCTCGGGGAGGAACAGGCGGGGGTGCTCGACATCCTCCGGGGCAACGCCCGCAACCTTCAGGAGCTGATCCAGCAGTTGCTCAACTACAACGCCGTGTGCCACGGCATGATGACCCACCGCGACCCGGTGGACATCCGCCAGCGGGTCGACGCCATCCGCCACGATCTCGCCGCCGCCGACCCCGCCAAGGTGATCCACTGGCGCCTCGACGGCACCCCGGCGCCCATCCCCTGCGATGCCCGCCTGCTGGAGATGATTCTCAGGAACCTGCTCGGCAACGCCTTTGCCTTCAGCCCCAGCCCCGGCGAAATCCGCGTCGCCTGGGACCTGGACGGCGAGCGCTGGCGGCTGCTGGTGGCGGACCGCGGCCCCGGCATCGACCCGGACGAACTGCCCCACATCTTCACGCCCTTCTACAAGGGCCGCACCGGCCGCCGCGACAGCGCCCCCCGCAACGGCATTGGCCTCGCCATCGTCGCCGAGGCGGTGAAGCTGCTGGAGGGCCGAATCACCGTGGAGGCCACCCCGGGCGAGGGCGCCTGCTTTTGTTGCGAATTCCCCTACCACCCCCTCGAGGACACACCATGAAACCCCTGTTGATCGCCCTCGCGGGCCTGCTGCTGGCGGGCTGCCAGTCGCAGCCGTCGAGCCCCGTGGCGGATGCCGCGACCCCCGCCCTGGCATCCGCCCTTGACGCCGACCACCACCTGCTGGCCCGGGAGCGCCTCTGCGCCCTGCCCCGGGGGGAGCAGCGCCTGCGGCTGATGGAGCTGTCCACCCCGGGCCGCGACCGCGGCGAGCGGTTCAGCCGGTTGCTGCTCGCCAGCTGCAACCCCGAGGCGACCCCGGGGCTGTTGCGCCAGGCCCTCGGCGCCCTCGGCGACGGCGCCGACTTCAGCCCCGGGGAGCGCGCCCTGGTGGCGCTGATCCGCGATCAGGCCCGCAGCTACCGGGTGCTGGAGGAGCGCAACGCCGAACTCGCCGCGCGCCTCGCCGAAACCATCGACGGGATCCGCGACATCGAAGCGGACATGGACAACCTCAAGCCCGAGCGGAGGGCGCCATGAGCGAGCCACTGATCCTGGTGGTGGACGACGACCCGGGGATGCTGCAGCTGCTCGGCATGCGCCTCAAGGCCTTTGGCTTTCGCACCCTGGCCGCCCGCTCCGGGCCCGAGGCCCTGGCGCTGCTGGAGCAGCACCCCGTCCACGTGCTGGTCAGCGACCTGCGCATGGAACCCATGGACGGCATGGCGCTGTTCGCCCGGGTCCACGAACGCTGGCCGGTGCTGCCGGTGATCATGCTCACCGCCCACGGCACCATCCGCGACGCGGTGGACGCCACCCGGGAGGGGATCTTCGCCTTCCTCACCAAGCCGGTGGACAGGGACGAGCTGCACAGCACCCTCAACAGCGCCCTGGCCCTGCACCGCCCGGGGGAGCAGGCCGGCGCCGCCCCCGGCGGGGAGACCCGCCTGCTGACCCGCAGCGCGCGCATGTACCGCCTGCTGGAACAGGCGCGTCTCTATGCCGAGAGCGACGTCAATATCCTCATCACCGGGGAGAGCGGCACCGGCAAGGAACTGCTGGCGGACAGCATCCATCGCGCGAGCGCCCGGGCCGACAAGCCCTTCGTGGCCATCAACTGCAGCGCCATTCCCCAGGAGTTGCTGGAGTCCGAACTGTTCGGCTACGTGAAGGGCGCCTTCACCGGCGCCAACCAGGACCGGGAGGGCCTGTTCAGCACCGCCGAGGGGGGCACGGTGCTGCTCGACGAGATCGGCGACATGCCCTACGCCCTGCAGGCCAAGCTGCTCCGGGTGCTGCAGGAGAACGTGCTGCGCCCGGTGGGGGGCCGGGCGGATATCCCCATCGACGTGCGGATCATCTCCGCCACCCACATCGACCTGCCCGCGGCCATCGCCGACAAGCGCTTTCGCGAGGACCTCTATTACCGCCTGAACGTGGTGAGCCTGGCGCTGCCGCCCCTGCGGGAGCGGCGCGAGGACATTCCCCTTCTGGTGGAGCATTTTCTCGCCAAGATCGCCCGGCGCACCGGCAAGGCGGAGAAAACCCTGGCCCCGGATGCCCTGGGGCTGCTGCTCGGCTACCACTGGCCCGGCAATATCCGCCAGCTCGAAAACGTCATGGAGCGCCTGTTCGCCCTCGCCAGCGGGCCGGTGATCTCCGCCACCCTCGCCCAGCAGGCCCTGCCGGGGGACGCCCCCCTGCGGATTGCCTCCCTGAGCGAGGCCCGCAAGGATTTCGAGCGGGACTACCTCGCCCGCCTGCTCGCCGCCACCAACGGCAACATGACGGTGGCGGCGGAACTGGCGGGCCGCAACCGCTCCGACTTCCACAAGCTGGTGAAACGCCATGGCTTGAATCCGGCCCAGTACCGCCGCGCCGGGGAGGAAGAGGGCGACAGTGGCGAGGGCGGCTGACTGGTGTATTCTCGCCCCCTATTCCAATAACAGGGGCATCCCATGAAACGACTGGCAGACAAGGTGGCGCTGATTACCGGCGCCGGTTCCGGCATTGGCGCGGACGCGGCGCGGGCCTTTGCCCGGGAGGGGGCGAAGGTGGTGGTGGCGGGGCGGCGCCTTGAGACCGTCGAGCCGGTGGCGGTGGCGATTCGCAACGCCGGGGGCGATGCCATAGCGGTGAGCGGCGATATCGAGCGCGAGAGCGACATCGCCGCCATGGTGGCCGCCGCCATCGCCGAGTACGGCCGCATCGACGTGCTGTTCAACAACGCCGGCCTCACCAGCCCGGAGGTGATGCAGCGGGACCGGGATCTGGTCAACATGGACGCGGCGCTCTGGGACCGCATCCTCAGGGTCAACCTGCGGGGGCCGGCGCTGATGGCCAAGCACTGCATTCCCCACATGATCCGCCACGGGGGCGGCTCCATCATCACCTCGGGCTCGGCCCGCTATTTCCAGGGGGACACCGATTACACCGCCTATGCGGCCTCGAAGGCGGGGCTCGTCAGTCTCAACCAGAACATCGCCGCCCAGTACGGCAAGCAGGGGGTGCGGGCCAATATCCTGGTGATCGGCATGATCCTCTCCGAGGCCGCCGCCAAGGCCTTTCCCGAGCCGCTGCGCACCATCATGGCGGACAACCACCTGACGCCCTTCCTCGGCCAGCCCGCCGATGTCTCGGCGGCGGCGGTGTTCCTCGCCTCCGACGAGTCCCGCTTCGTCACCGGCCAGCAGCTGTTCGTGGACGGCGGCATCACCAGCCACTCCGCGGCCTTTGCCGAGGTGCGCAAGCTCGGCGCCCCCGGCCCCTGAGGGCGGGGCCGCTGGTGTCCCGGGCCGTTTTGTAAGACACTGCGTTAAAGCGTGCCGGCACGGCGCGCTCCACCATAAATACGACAAAGGAGCAGCCAATGGCCGACGATACGGTGCAACGCCTGGGCATGGATACCGCCACCCTGACGGGTGCCGACAGGGTGGTCCACGACTGGATTGCCAACCACTTCGGCGCCGCGCCGCTGACCTTCTGCCGGCAGATGCGCTGGCGCACCGCCTGGGAGGCGGAGGTGCCGGTGGCTGGCGAGGTTCGCACGGTGCTGGTGCGGGGCAGTCGCGGCGATGCCTACACCGGGCCCATGACCATGCGCCAGGAGGCCGGGGTGCACGACATCATGGAGCGCCACGGGGTGCCCGCGCCCCGGGTGTACGGGGTCATCGACGAGCCCCTGGCCATCGTCATGGAGAAGATCCCGGGGGGCATCAACAGCGAACTCATTGCCGACCCCGCGGCCCGCGCCAAGGTGCGCGAGGAATTCATCGAGGCCCTCGTCAAGCTCCACGCCATCCCCCCCGGGGAGTTCGCCGCCATTGGCCTGCCGGTGGGGGCCACGCCCCGGGAGTCGGCCTTTACCCTCTACAAGCTGTCCATCGATATCGTTCGCGACAAGCTCAAGTACCCCGTGGGTTTTGTCGAATTTGCCGCCCGCTGGCTGGAGCGCAACAACCCCGAGGGGCGGGAGCGGGTGGGTTTTGTCACCGGCGATGCGGGCCAGTTCATGTACGACGGCGACCGCCTCACCGGGCTGATCGATTTCGAGGTGGCCTACGTGGGGGATCCGGCGGCGGAATTCGCCGGCATGCGCCTGCGGGACACCACCGAGCCCCTGGGGGATATCTCGGCCCTGTGCGATTACTACGAGAGCCTCACGGGGGACCGCATCTCCAAGGCCCTGATCGAGTATCACAGTGCCGGCTTCGCCGCCACCAACAGCATGCTGATGTGGCCGCTGATGTTCGATCCGACGCCGGACCTGGATTACCTGTCCTACCTGCAATTCACCATCGCCACCAGCCGCTGGGGCCTGTCCGGCATGGCGGAATTCGCCGGCATCCGCCCCGAGGATCCGCCGGCGCCGGTGGAGAGCCCCACGGCCTTCCCGGTGGCGGCGCCTCACCTGCGGCGCTGGATCGGCGCCATCGACGCCGCCGATGGCACCGCCCGCTACCAGCTCGACGCCGCCGCCGACATGGCCCGCTACCTGGACCGGGTGAATCGCTACGGCGCCTCGGTGCTGGCGGCGGACCTGGAGGATGCCCGGCGGCTGACGGGGGAGGCGGTCACCACCCGGGAGCAGGCGGATAGAGCCGTGGATGCCTGGGTGCGCCGCGCCGGGCCGGAGCAGGACGGGGCGCTGATTCGCCACTTCCACCGCTGGCTGTGGCGTCAGAACTTTCTCCTCAAGGGCTGCGGCCACCAGTCATACCTGACGGAAACCAGCCTCCAGTACATAGCCCCCCGCGCGGCGGATCGCGACTAGTTGGCGACGCTCCCCGTCAGCGGGGGGCGCCGGCGCGGGCGGTGCGCGCCTTGATGGCCTCTGCCACCACGTCCGGCACGCTCTCCTCCCAGCCGGGCTTGCCGCTGACGATCAGCTTCAGCACCTCCCCGGGGACGATGTGGAGGTGCTCCTCCCGGTAGTACTTGGCGGGCACCATGGCGTTGTTGGCCACCAGGTGCTTGAGCAGGTAAGTCAGGTCGGCGGGCACCTCGACGTTCTCCAGGGAGCGCAGGGTATCCCCCACCTTGGCCGGGTAGACGTAGACATGGGTGTTGTCGGAAAACAGCTTGCCCATGGCTTCGAGGATGCCCCCCTCCAGGCCCTCGTAGAAGCGCGGATCGAACAGCTGATTGAAGTCCAGCACGCTGAGCACGATGCCGATGGTGTTGTGGGTGTAGCGGCGAATCCACGAGCGCAGGCGGAAAAACCGCAGGTAATCCGACACCAGCACGTTGTAGCCGAGGGCGGTGAGCAGGTCCACCCGGGTGAGGAATTCCTCCTCCGCCCTGTCCTTGTCCGCCGCCAGGTCCGCCATGGTGATCTCGGCAAGGGCGGTGACGTTCTCCCGGCTGATGCCCTCCGCTTCGATGAACTGGCGCAAGGCACCCTCCATCATGTCCACGTGCACCTTGGTGGGGGGGCGGAAGGAGCCCCGCAGTACCAGGGTGTTTTTCTTGCGCAGTTCCGTGGCGGGCACCACCGGGTTGTTGTCGGCGTCGAACATCACTGCCCGGCAGCACCAGCTGCGCACCAGGTGGAGGTTCATCAGGCGGTTGTCCACCTCCTCGAAATAGGGGCCTGAGAAGTTGATCAGGTCCACCTCGATGCGGTCGGAATCGAGGTTGTCCAGCAGCCCCTCGATCAGCGCCTTGGGCTTCAGGGGCGAGTAGAAGGCGCCGTGGATCAGGTTGACGCCGAGGATGCCGAGGGCCTCGGATTGCAGCTTGTTGGTGTCGTCCATCATGCGCACGTGGAGCACGATTTCGCTGGCCGGCGCGCCGGGGTACATCTGCAACTTGAGGCCGAGCCAGCCGTGGCATTCGCTGGTCTGCTTGTAGCTCTTGGCGGTGACGGTGGCGGCGTAGGTGAAGTAGGTGGTGTTGCGGGAGCGGCGCTCGGCGAGGCGCTCGATGAGCAGGTCGTACTCGTGGTCCATCATCTGCCGCACCCGTTCGAGGCTCACGTAGCGATCCGTCTTGCCGTAGATGGCGTCGCTGATCTGCATGTCGTAGGCGGAGGAGGTCTTGGCGATGGTGCCTGCGGCGGCGCCGGCGCTGAAGAACTGGCGGGCCACTTCCTGGCCGGCGCCGATCTCGACGATGGTGCCGTACTTTTGTTCGTCGAGGTTGATTTCGAGGGCTTTCTGTTCGGTGGACAGCTTGGGATGGCGGTCGGCCATGGTGTTTTCCTGTGCTGGGGTGGGGCGGCGGGGGCGAGGGTTGCGGCGCTGCAACGGTCGATGGCGCGAAGGATACACCTTTTGCCTCGCGCCCCGCAGTGCGGGTGTCGGGGCGGAGAACGGTGTTCAGGACTCCCGGGGCGCCAGCAGGGCGCGGACATGGGCGATGGCGTCGTCCCCGGGCGGGCGGCCGGGTTCGGCGATGTCCGCGGTGAGCAGCCCGAGGGCGCGGTAGAGCGGCAGGTACTCGGGGCAGCGGTCGGCGATGGCCGCCAGGTGCCGGGCCACGGTATCGCCATCGCCCCGGGCGATGGGGCCGGTCAGCGCCGCCTCCGGGCCCAGGGCGAGGACGTTGGCGGCGGTCTGGGTGACCAGTGGGGCCAGCAGGGCCCGGGCATCCGCGTCCGCCATGCCAGCTTTTTCCAACATGGCGAGGGCCGTTGCCACCAGGCTCACCAGGTAATTGGAGGCGACCGCGGTGGCGGCGTGGTAGAGGGGTTTGGCGCTGGCCTCGATAGGGAGTATTCGCACCCCGAGGGGCGAAAATATCCCGCCGAGCAGGGCCCTGGCCCCGGGGTCCCCCTCCAGGGTGCAGACGCTGCCGGCAAAGGTTTCCAGGGACTTTTGCCGGTCGCCGAAGCTGTGGGCGGGGTGCAGGCTGGCGGTGTGGGCCCCCCGGGCGGCCAGGGGAGCGAGCAGAGCGCTGCCGTGAAGGCCACTGCAGTGAAAGACGGTGACGCCCCGCCAGTCCCTGTCGAGCCCGGCCAATTGCCCGGCCACTCCGGCAATGGCGCCGTCGGGCACCGCCAGCAGCCAGAGATCGGCGTCGGGCAAATCGGCGAGGGTGGCGGCGACCCGGCCGGCGCCGACAAACTCCCGGGCGTTCTCGGCGTTGGCCTCCTGGCGGCTGAAAAGCCCCGCCAGGCGGACGCTGCCGGCATCCGCCAGCAGGCGAGGGAGGGTGGTGCCCAGGCGGCCACAACCGAGGACATTGAGGGCCGGGGGCATGGGGTTCAGGCCAGCAGCGCCTTGTAGGCCCGCACCGCGCCGGCCATGCCCATGCGCAGGGCGTCGACGGTGAGGGCGTGGCCGATGGAGACTTCGAGCAGGCCCGGCACCCTGGCAAAGCGGCCCAGGTTGTCGAGGTTGAGGTCGTGGCCGGCGTTGACGCCAAGGCCGATGTCGGTGGCGAAGCGGGCCGCGTCCCGGTAGCGGGTGAACAGCGGCTCCAGCTCGTCGGGCCGGCCCCAGGCGGCGGCGTAGGGGCCGGTGTAGAGCTCGATCCGCTCGACGCCGAGGTCCCGGGCGCGGGCGATCTGGTCCCGGTCCGGGTCCATGAAGAGGCTCACCCGCACCCCCAGGTCGTGGAGCTGGGCGATGATCGGCTTGAGTGCCTCTGCGCTGCGGGTCAGATCGAAGCCGTGGTCGGAGGTGAGTTGATCGTCGCTGTCCGGCACCAGGGTGCACTGCTGGGGCCGGGTTTCCGCCACCAGGGCGAGGAGCCCCGGATAGCCGCCCCGGGCGGGGGCGAAGGGATTGCCCTCGATATTGAATTCGAGATCGGGGTGGTGGCGCAGGAGCGATGCCAGGTCGCGCACATCCCCGGGGCGGATATGGCGCTGGTCCGGGCGCGGGTGCACGGTGAGGCCGTCGCAGCCGGCGGCGATGCAGGTCTCCCCGAAGGCCACCACCGAGGGGTAGTTGCCCTCCCGGGAATTGCGGATCAGGGCGATCTTGTTGAGGTTCACGCTGAGGGCTATCACGGCGCCGAGGCCTCCGCCGGGATCACCCGGGCCTTCAGGATCTGCACCGGTTCCACCGGCAAATCCTCGAACTTGTCGAGGGCGCGGGTGCGGCGCCGGCCGATGGCGTCCACCACCCCCATGCCCTCCACCACCTTGCCGAACACGGTGTAGCCGGGCTGGTCGCCCCTGGGGTCGAGGCTGGGGTTGTCGGCGAGGTTGATGAAGAACTGGGCCCGGGCGCTGTCCGGGTCGGTGTGGCGGGCCATGGCGATGGTGCCCCGGCGGTTGCGCAGGCCGTTGGCGGATTCGTTGACGATGGGCTCCCCGGGCTCCTTGAGGCTCAGGTCGTAGCCGTGGCCACCGCTCTGGATCACGAAGCCCTTGATCACCCGGTGGAAGATCATGCCGTCGTAGAAGTAGCGGTTGACGTAGCCGACGAAGTTCTCCACCGTCCGCGGCGCCTTGTCGGGGTAGAGCTCCAGGTGGATGTCGCCGAGGTCGGTGGTGAGGGCCACCCGCACCGGCGCCGGGCCGGCGGCGAGGGTGGCGGCGCTCAGCAGCAGCGCGGCGAGGGTCGCGAGGGCGCGGGCGACCACGTCAGGCCCACTCGGAATAGCGGCGGCGGGGCTTCAAGCGCGGCAGCAATACCGCCAGCAGGGCGCCGAGGAACACCGCGAGGCCGCCGAACATGAACCAGCGCTGGCGGTTGTCGCCCTGCAGCTGGTCGCGGCTCGCGGTGAGCACGTCGATCTCACTTTGCAGCATGCGGTTGCGCTTGATGAGTTCCTCGTTCTGCTCCTGCAGGGCGACGGCGTTGTTGGAGAGCTTTTCGACGTTGGACAGCTCGGTGCGCAGGGCGTCGAGGGCCGCCTTGTCCTCGGCGTATTGCTTTTCGAGGGCGGCGTGGGCGGCGGTCAGCTCCGCCAGTTGCGCCTTCAGCGCGCGGTTCTCCGCCTGGGGCCCCGAGGGGGTGGCGCGGGGGGCGACATTGGCCTGGGCGCGCTGGTAGTCGCTGCGGATTTCCGCGGCCGGGGGGGCGTTCACCGCGGGGGCCTCCCCGTCGATCTCCTGGGCCATGGCCGGGGCGGTGAGCAGGAGGATGGCGAGCAGTGCGTTGCGCATGGTGGGCGAACCTTGTGGATGGCGTGGTGGGCGATGATCAGGGCAGCACGATCTTGAAGGGCTTGACGATCACATCCCCGTAGACGCCGGCCAGCAGATACGGGTCCGCGTCGGCCCAGGCCCGGGCGTCGTCGAGGCTGTCGAAGCGGGCGATCACCAGGCTGCCGGTGAAACCGGCGGCACCCGGATCCTCGCTGTCGATGGCGGGGTGGGGGCCGGCGACGAACAGCCGGCCTTCATCCTTCAGCGCCACGAGTCGGGCGAGATGGTCGGGCCGGGCGGCGAGGCGCTTTTCCAGGGTGCCCGGGGCGTCGCTGGCGATGATGGCGTACCACATGTTCAGTTGTCCTTGTGACGGTGTTTGACGATATGTTCGAGGTCGAGGCCGGTGAGCCGGGTGATGCCGGTGAACAGGTAGATCATCGCTCCCACCATCACCAGGGTGGCGGGCAGGGCGATCACCGGGAAGCTCAGGGCGGTCATTTTACCCAGCTGTTCGTTATATTCCACCGTGCCGGGCATGGCGGTGACGATCAGGATCGCCAGCAGGTAATTCAGCACGGAGGACAGAAAGAAGGAGCCCGCCACCATCAGCGAGGCCATCGCCAGGCGCCGCTCGAAGGGGCGGCGGTTGCCGTTGTCGGCGAGGCGCCGGTCGATGGCGGCGATGTCGAGGATGGCGTCGTTGTAGAGGAAGGTCTTCACCAGGGGGTAGGGCGTCTTCATCGACACCAGGGTGGCGAGGCCAAAGGTGGCGGGCACCGCCGCCTCCTTGAGGGCCAGATACTTGGGGTCGAGCCCGAGGAGGCTGATGCCCCCGGTCATGGCCACGCTGAACACCCCGAGCACCGAGAACAGGTTGACCTTGCCCCGCCCGAGCATGTCCTTGAGGCCGTAGCCGATGGGGAAGGCGAGGGCCACCAGGATGGCGTTGGTGGTGCCGAGCTGGTCGTCGCCGCTCAGCTTGGTGAGGATCAGGGTGGGGGCGATGATGTTGAACAGCAGGTTGATCAGCAGGTTTTCGGCCTTGTGGGGCTGCTTGCTGTCGGGCCGGGTCTCGGCGGGGGTATCGGACATGGGGGGCGGGGTCCTGGGGCGAGGGGCCATTCTAGGGGGTCGGCCAGCGCGAGACAACGCAAGCCGGCCTCGGGCCCTTCGCAAAAGCGGTTACCGGCGCCGCCCTTCCCCTGTATAGTTGCGCCACGTTCAGTCACGTCCAGCGCCATGAGCCAGCATTTCTATATCCACCCCGATAATCCCCAGCAGCGCCTGGTTCACCAGGCGGTGGAAATCGTCCGCAAGGGCGGCGTCATCGTCTATCCCACGGATTCCGCCTACGCCATCGGCTGCCACCTCGGGGACAAGTCGGCCCTGGACCGCATTCGCCTGATCCGCCACCTGGACAAGCACCACAACTTCACCCTGATGTGCCGCGACCTCGGCGAACTGGCCACCTACGCCAAGGTGGACAACCAGGTATTCCGGATGCTCAAGGCCAATACCCCGGGGGCCTACACCTTCATCCTCGAGGCCACCTCCGAAGTGCCCCGCCGGCTGATGCACCCCAAGCGCAAGACCATCGGCCTGCGGGTGCCCGCCAATCCCATCGCCCAGGCGCTGTTGGCGGATCTCGGCGAGCCGCTGATGAGCGTTACCCTGATCCTCCCCGGGGACGAGCTGCCCCTCACCGACCCGGACGACATCCGCACCCTGCTGGAGAAGCGGGTCGATGTGATCGTCGACGGGGGCTACTGCGGCCTCGAGCCCACCACCATCGTCGACCTCACCGGCGATGTGCCCGTACTGGTGCGCCAGGGGGTGGGGGACTTCGCCCCCTTCGACGCCGGCTGACGGGCGCCCCGGTCGCCAGATCGCCGGCATGCCACGGCAGGCGGTGGTTTGGGGCTATAATCCCGGCCTCGATGGCGCTATCACTCGGACTTTCGGCATGGTCAACTCGGACACAATGGACAGGGCGGACGAACCCCAGGGGGACAATGCCCCCCAGCGCCCGAGCCAGGGTGAGATGCCTTTTGCCATCGTCAATGGCAAGCAGATCACGGAGTTGCCGAAGGATCTTTACATTCCGCCGGAGGCGCTGGAAGTCTTTCTCGAGGCCTTCGAGGGGCCCCTCGACCTGCTCCTTTACCTGATCAAGCGCCAGAACATCGACATTCTCGAAATCAACGTCGCCGAGATCACCCGCCAGTACATGGCCTACATCGAGATGATGCATTCCATGGCCTTCGAGCTGGCGGCGGAGTACCTGTTGATGGCCGCCATGCTCGCCGAGATCAAATCGCGGATGCTGCTGCCCCGCCAGAAGGAGGAAGAGGGCGACGAGGAGGACCCCCGCGCCGAACTGATCCGTCGCCTCCAGGAGTACGAGCGCTTCAAGGCCGTCGCCGAGGAGCTCGACACCCTGCCCCGGCAGGACCGGGATTTCCATCTGGCGAGCGCGAGGGCCCCGGATATCGAGAGCCAGCGGCCCCACCCCGAGGTGGACCTGCGCCAGATCCTCCTCGCCCTCGCCGACGTGATGAAGCGCGCCGAAATGACCCGCAGCCACCATGTCCAGCTCGAACCCCTGTCCACCCGGGAGCGCATGGGCCAGGTGCTCGACCGCCTCCAGCACGGCCAGTTCGTGCCCTTCGTGTCCCTGTTCCGTCTCTCCGAGGGGCGGGCCGGGGTGGTGGTGACCTTCCTGGCGATCCTCGAGCTGATCAAGGAATCCCTGGTGCAGCTGATCCAGAACGAGCCGTTTGGCCCCATCCACGTCAAGTCCCGGGCGGTGGACCCCGAGGACGCCCCGGCCTGAGAGACGCCATGGAAAACATCACACTGAAACGCATCATCGAGGGGGCGCTGCTCGCCGCCGGCGAGTCCCTCACCGTGCAACGCATCGAGGAATTGTTCGAGGAGCACGAGCGCCCGGAGCGGGACCAGATCCTCGCCGCCCTGGGGGAGCTGGAGCAGGACTGCGCGGAGCGGGGCTACGAGCTGCGCCAGACCGCCAGCGGCTACCGCTTCCAGGTGCGCCAGGACCTGGCCCGCTGGGTCGGCCGCCTGTGGGAGGAAAAGCCCAAGAAATACACCCGCGCCCTGCTCGAGACCCTGGCGCTGATCGCCTACCGCCAGCCCATTACCCGGGGCGACATCGAGCAGATCCGCGGCGTCGCCGTCAGCTCCGACCTGATCCGCACCCTCATGGAGCGGGAGTGGGTGCGGGTAGTGGGCCACCGGGACGTGCCCGGCCGCCCCGCCCTCTACGCCACCACCCGCCAGTTTCTCGATTACTTCAACCTGAAGAGTCTCGAACAGTTGCCGCCCCTGGGGGAGATCCGCGACCTGGATGAATTCAACGTCACCCTCGATCTCGCCGACCAGGACAGGTCCGGCGATGAGGTCGCCGATACCGATACCGATACTGATACCGACGGCGACGGCGGGCAGCCGTCCGCCGAGAATTCCAACGTCGTCACCCTGCCCCTAGCCAGAAGGTCCGAACCCGAAGATGAGTGAAAAACTGCAGAAAGTCCTGGCCCAGGCGGGCCTCGCCTCGCGCCGCGAACTGGAGCGCTGGATAGAGGCGGGCCGCGTCACCGTCAACGGCAAGACCGCGACCCTCGGGGACCGGGTGGAATTCCGCGACGAGGTGAAGGTGGACGGCCGGCCGGTGAAGATCCCCGACCGCCGCGAGCGCATCCGGGTGATCGTCTACAACAAGCCCGAAGGAGAGGTCTCCAGCCGCGAGGACCCGGAGGGCCGCCCCACCGTGTTTGCCCACCTGCCGCGCCTGCACAACGGCCGCTGGGTGATGGTGGGTCGCCTCGACATCAACACCGCGGGCCTGTTGCTGTTCACCAACAACGGCGAGCTGGCCAATCGCCTGATGCATCCCTCCAGCCAGGTGGAGCGGGAGTACATCGTCCGCGTCCACGGCGTGGTGGACGAAGAGATGATCAAGCGCCTCCTGGAAGGCGTCACCCTGGAGGATGGCCCGGCGCGGTTTCTCAAGATCAAGGTGGGGCAGGGGGGCAACACCAACCGCTGGTTCTCGGTGGTGATCGCCGAGGGCCGCAACCGGGAGGTGCGCCGTCTGTGGGAATCGCAAGGGGTGGAGGTCAGCCGCCTCAAGCGGGTGCGCTACGCCAGCGTCGAGATTCCCTCCTTCGTGCGCGGCGGCGAGTGGCTGGAACTCGAGCCCGCCGAGGTCAAGAAGCTGTGCAAGCTGGTCAACCTCCGCACCGACGTGGACTGGTCCATCACCCCCGACGAGCGCCACCGCCTGGAACGGCAGGAGCGCAAGCTGAGGGCGCGGGGGCCGAAGTGAGGTTTTGGTCTGACGTCTGACGTCTGACGCTAAAGCCCGGTCGCGGAGCCCGGGGTCGCTCACAGTCGGTGGGCGGACTCCACAAGCCATTTAACTTGCAAGCCAATTTGGCGGCAAGTTCCTCCGTCGCCAATGCCCTCTCCGTACCCTCTTGGCGTCAGACGTCAGACGTCAGACGTCAGACGTCAGACCTTCTTCTGAGCATCAAAACTCCGCCCCGTCACCCCCAGGCTGTCCGGCCCCATCAGATAGAGGTAGCCGGGCATGATGTCGTCGGGGGTTTTGAGGGTGCGGGGATCCTCCGCCGGGTAGGCGGCGGCGCGCATCCGGGTGCGGGTGGCGCCGGGGTTGATGCAGTTCACCCGGATGCGGGTGGTGTCCTCCAGCTCCCCCGCCAGTACCTGGCAGAAGCCCTCGATGGCGAATTTCGACACCGCGTAGGCGCCCCAGAATGCCCGTCCGACCCGGCCGACGCCGGAGGAGGTGAGCAGGATGGCGCCGTCTGCGGACTGTTCCAGGGCGGGCAGCAGGGCCTTGGTGAGCAGGAAGGTGGCGTTGACGTTGACCTGCATGACCTTCTGCCATGTGCCGGCCTGGTAGTTGGCGATAGGGGTGCGCTGGCCCAGCTCGCTGGCATTGTGGAGCAGGCCGTCGAGGCGGCCGAATTCTGCCACGAGGGCGTCGGCGACCGTCTGGTAGTCCGCCTCGCTGGCCCCGGCCAGGTCCAGGGGCTGGATCACCGGCTCCGTCAGCCCGGCGGCGACGATGCTGTCGTAGACCGCCTCCAGCTTGGCGGTGGTGCGCCCGGCAAGGATCACCGTGGCGCCGTGACGGGCGTAGGTGAGGCTCGCGGCGCGGCCGATGCCGTCGCCGGCGCCGGTGACCAGGATGACGCGGCCCGCCAGCAGGTTGGCGGGGGCCCGGTAGTCGCCGCAGTAGGTAATGTCCACGTTGCTAATCCTCAGAACAGAATGTCGATCAGTTGGTCGGCGCGCTCGATGATGTGATCCGCGCCCCACTCGGCAGGGTTTTCACCGGCGTCGAGATAGCCGTAGGCGGCTGCCACCGTGGCGGTGCCGGCGTTCCGCCCCGCCTCGATATCCCGCAGGTGATCCCCCACGTAGATGGCGCGCCCGGGTACCAGGTCCAGCTGTCGGCAGGCCAGCAGGATCGGCTCCGGGTCGGGCTTGGTGCGGGTCACGTGGTCCGGGCAGATCACCGTCGCCGGCGGCGACGGCCAGGGCAGGCGGGCGACGATGGCGTCGGTGTACTGGGCCGGCTTGTTGGTGACGATCCCCCAGGGAATGCCTCGGACGGCGAGGGCTTCGAGCACCCGCTCCATGCCCGGGAACAGCCGCGTCTCGTCCGTCAGGCAGGTGCGGTAGTGGGTGAGCAGGGCCTGGCGCAGGGGCTCGAAATCCGGGTGGCTGGCATCGAGATCGAAGGTGGTGGCGATGAGGCCGGCGGAACCGTGGCTGACCGCTGCCCGCACCTGGGATTCGGCGCGGGGCGGCAGGCCCCGCTCAGCCAGTACCCGGTTGATGGCGGTGACGAAATCGGGGGCGGTATCCAGCAGGGTGCCGTCCAGGTCGAACAGCACGGCGTCGTGGCGATGGGGCATGGGTTGGATCAGTCCTTGGGTGCGTCGTCCCGGGGCTTGGAGGCGTACACCATGTAGTTGACGGTCACGTCCCCGTCGTCGAGGCGGTAGCGGCGGGTGAAGGGGTTGTAGACCAGGCCGGTGATGCGGTGCAGGTCGAGGCCCGCCTCGCGGATCCAGCCGGCGAGCTCCGCGGGGCGGATGAACTTGGCGTAGTCGTGGGTGCCCCGGGGCAGCAGTTTCAGCACATATTCGGCGCCGACGATGGCGAAGGCCCAGGCCTTGGGATTGCGGTTGATGGTGGAGAAGAACAGGTGACCGCCGGGCTTCACCAGGGTGGCGCAGGCGCGGATCACCGAGCCGGGATCGGGCACGTGCTCGAGCATTTCGAGGCAGGTGACCACATCGAACTCCCCGGGCCGCTCTGCCGCCAGGTCCTCGGCGGTGGCGCGCAGGTAGCTGACCTCGACGCCGCTCTCCAGTTTGTGGAGCTCCGCCACCGCCAGGGGCGCCTCGCCCATGTCGATGCCGGTGACCCGGGCGCCGCGCTGGGCCAGGGCCTCGGCGAGGATGCCGCCGCCGCAGCCCACGTCCACGAGGGTCTTGCCGGCCACCTGGGCGTAGCGATCGATCCAGTTGGCGCGCAGCGGGTTGATCTCATGGAGCGGCTTGAACTCGCTCTCCCGGTCCCACCAGCGGGAGGCGAGGGCTTCGAATTTGGCGATTTCCCGGCTGTCGATATTGGCGGTGGGGGGGGTGTCGGCACTCATCGGGGTTTCCCATCAACATCTGAAAATGGCTTTGGCGCCCGGCTCAGCCGAGGATGCGGTCGCGCCACTGGCGGGCCTTGGTCTCCAGCTCCTGCTCGCTGAAGGATTGCAGCTGGCCATGGCGCACCTTGGCGGCGCCGTTGACCCAGACATCGCTGACCCGGTGCCCCACCGGGGTGTGCACCAGCTGGGACAGGGGATTATACATGGGTTCCCGGCTGATGCCGCCGAGGTCCACCGCCACCAGGTCCGCCGCCTTGCCGACTTCGAGGCTGCCGGTGATGGCGTCGATGCCGAGGGCCCGGGCGCCGTTGAGGGTGGCCATGCGCAGGCTGGCGTGGGTGTCGAGGGCGGCGGCGTTGCCGCTCAGGCCCTTCGACAGCAGGGAGGCGAATACCATCTCGCTGAACAGGTCGAGGCTGTTGTTGCTGGCGGCGCCGTCGGTGCCGAGGGCGACGTTGATTCCCGCCTCCCGGAGGCGGTGCTCGGGACAGAAGCCGCTGGCCAGCTTGAGGTTGGATTTGGGGCAGTGGACCACCTGGGCGCCGCTCGCCGCCAGCAGGGCGATGTCGTCGTCGTTGACCGCGGTCATGTGGACGCACTGGGTGTTGGGGGTGAGGATGCCGAGGCGTTGCAGCCGGGCGATGGGGCGCTCGCCGCTCTGGGCAAGCGCCTCGTCCACCTCCGCCTGGGTCTCGTGGAGATGGATCTGGATGCCGGTGTCCAGCTCGTTGGCGTAGGTGGCGATCCGGTCGAAATAGCGGTCGTCCACCGTGTAGGGGGCGTGGGGGCCGAAGATCACGTTGATCAGATCGTCTGCCTTGTAGGTATCCCGCAGGGCAAGACCCTTGCTGATGTACTCATCGCCATTGCGGGCCCAGGCGGAGGGAAAGTTCAGGATCGGGAAGGCGAGCTGGCAGCGCAGTCCGTGCTGGCGGGCGGCGAGGGCCACCTGCTCGGGGAAAAAGTACATGTCCGAGAAGCAGGTGGTGCCGGATTTCAGCATCTCCGCCATGGCCAGCTCCGCGCCGTCGCGGACGAATTCCTCGCCCACCCAGCGGCCCTCGGCGGGCCAGATGTGGTCCTTCAGCCAGGTGTCGAGGGGGTAATCGTCGGCATAGCCCCTGAGCAGGGACATGGCCAGGTGACCGTGGGCGTTGATGAGCCCGGGGATCAGGGCGTGGCTGTCGAGGGCCACCGTTTCCCGGGGGGCGTACAGGCGCCTCGCCTCGGCGGATGGGTGGATGCCGAGGATTCTGCCGCCGTCCACGGCCAGGGCGCAGTCGCTGTAGACGGCGTTGTCGGGAATGACGGGGATGATCCAGCGGGCACTGATGAGCAGGTCGATGGCTTGGGGGGGCATGGCGGCTCCTTGGGCGAGGCGCGAGTATAGCGATTTTTTGCTTGGGCGTTGGCGGCGGTCGGGGCGTGCGGACCGCGGCGGGACGCGCCGTCTCCGGTCGGATGTCGGACGGCAAACCTATGCTACAATCCCGCGCTTCAAAACGGGCGAGTCCCGATACACTTGCCGGGTGGCGCAGCGCCCCGAGCAACAAGGAATAACCCTGAGACATCAGGCTTTAATGGGGAAGAAGTGGCTTTATGGGTGAGCTCGCCAAAGAGATTCAGCCCGTCAATATCGAAGACGAACTGAAACAGTCCTACCTCGACTATGCCATGAGCGTGATCGTCGGGCGCGCCCTGCCCGATGTGCGCGACGGCTTGAAGCCCGTTCACCGGCGCGTGCTGTTCGCCATGAGCGAGCTGAAGAACGATTGGAACAAGCCCTACAAGAAATCCGCCCGGGTGGTGGGGGACGTGATCGGTAAGTATCACCCCCACGGCGATTCCGCCGTCTACGACACCATCGTGCGCATGGCGCAACCGTTCTCCCTGCGCTACATGCTGGTGGACGGCCAGGGCAACTTCGGCTCCATCGATGGCGACTCCGCCGCCGCCATGCGTTACACCGAAATCCGCATGGCGAAGATCGCCCACGCCCTCCTGGAGGATCTCGACAAGGAAACCGTCGACTGGGTAGACAACTACGACGGCCAGGAGAAGATCCCCGAGGTGCTGCCCACCCGGGTGCCCAACCTGCTGGTCAACGGCTCCTCCGGCATCGCCGTGGGCATGGCCACCAACATTCCGCCCCACAACCTCAATGAAGTGATCGCCGCCTGCCTGGCGCTGATCGACAACGAGGAGATCTCCATCGACGAATTGATGGAGCACATCCCGGGCCCCGACTTCCCCACCGGCGCCATCATCAATGGCCGCGCCGGCATCATCGAGGCCTACCGCACCGGCCGCGGGCGCATCTACGTGCGGGCCAAGGCGGAGATCGAGCGGGACGACAAGACCGGCCGCGAGACCATCATCATCCACGAGATTCCCTACCAGCTGAACAAGGCGCGGCTCATCGAGCGCATCGCCGAACTGGTGAAGGAAAAGAAAATCGAAGGGATTTCCGAGCTGCGGGACGAATCCGACAAGGACGGCCTGCGGGTGGTGATCGAGCTCAAGCGCGGCGAGATGGGCGACGTGGTGCTCAACAACCTCTACGCCCAGACCCAGCTGCAGAGCGTGTTCGGCATCAACATCGTCGCCCTGGTGGACGACCAGCCCCGCACCCTCAACCTCAAGGAGCTGCTGGAGGCCTTCCTTCGCCACCGCCGCGAGGTGGTCACCCGCCGTACCATCTACCTGCTGCGCAAGGCGCGGGAGCGGGGCCATATTCTCGAGGGCCTCGCCGTCGCCATTTCCAGCATCGATCGGGTGATCGAGCTGATCCGCAATTCCGCCACCCCCGCCGAGGCCCGGGACCGCCTGATGGCCACCGGCTGGCCCCCGGGGGCGGTCACCCAGTTCCTCGAAAAGGCCGGCAGCGACGCCTGTCGCCCGGAGGACCTGGAAGCCGGCTTCGGCCTCAGGGACGGCGCCTACTATCTCTCCGTCGCCCAGGCCCAGGCAATCCTCGATCTGCGCCTCCACCGCCTCACTGGCATGGAGCACGAGAAGCTGCTGGCGGAATACCAGGAAAAGGTCGCCGAGATCGCCGAATACCTCGGTATCCTCGCCGACCCCGAGCGCCTGATGGCGGTGATCCGGGAGGAGCTGGAAGCCATTCGCAAGGAATTTGGCGACGCACGGCGCACCGAGATCGTCGAGTCCCAGCATGACCTCACCGTGGAAGACCTGATCCCGGTGGAAGACCGGGTGGTGACCATCTCCCACGGCGGCTACGCCAAGACCCAGCCCCTGGATGCCTACCAGGCCCAGCGCCGGGGCGGCACCGGCAAGACCGCCACCGCCGTCAAGGACGAGGATTTCGTCGAGCACCTGCTGATCGCCAGCACCCACGACACCATTCTTTGCTTCACCAACGCCGGCAAGGTGTTCTGGCTCAAGGTCTACCAGATCCCCGTGGCCGGCCGCAATTCCCGGGGCCGGCCGATGGTCAACCTGCTGCCCCTCGACGAGGGCGAGCGGGTCACTTCCATCCTGCCGGTGCGGGAGTACAGTGCCGACCACTTCATCTTCATGGCCACCGCCAACGGCACCGTCAAGAAAACCCCCCTGGAGGCCTTCTCCCGCCCCCGCAGCGTCGGCCTGCGCGCCGTCGAGCTGGACGAGGGGGATCATCTGGTGGGCACCGCCATCACCGACGGTGGCAAGGACGTGATGCTGTTCACCAGCGTCGGCAAGGTGGCGCGCTTCGCCGAGAGCGATGTCAGGGCCATGGGCCGCACCGCCCGCGGCGTGCGCGGCATCCGCCTCGGGGCCGGGCAGGAGGTGATCTCCCTGATCATCCCCGTCGACGGTCACCAGGTGCTGACGGTAAGTGAGAACGGTTATGGAAAACGAACCCAACTCGATGATTTTCCTTTAAAAGGCCGTGGCACCCAAGGGGTGATCGCGATGCAGGCCAGCGACCGCAACGGCGCCCTGGTGGGGGCCCTGCTGGTGGCTGACCAGGACGAGATCATGCTGATTTCCGACCAGGGCACCCTGGTGCGGACCCGGGTGGCGGAAACCCCGAGCCTCAGCCGCAACACCCAGGGTGTGCGCCTGATCCGGGTCCGCCAGGAGGAGAAACTGGTGGGTGTGGCCCGCATCGAGGAGCCCGAGGAGAGCACCGGTGGCGAGGGCGAGGATTGACCATGGCCGGGATCACCCTCAGTGAGCTGCGCGACAAGATCGATGCCGTCGACCGGGAGCTGCTGGAGCTGATCAGCGCCCGCGCCCGCTACGCCCAGCAGGTGGCGGAGGTCAAGACCGAGGCCGGCGCCACGGATTTCTACCGCCCCGAGCGGGAGGCGCAGGTGCTGCGGGCCATCATGGCGCGCAACCCCGGACCCCTCGGCGACGAGGAGGTGGCGCGCCTGTTCCGGGAGATCATGTCCGCCTGCCTCGCCCTGGAAAAGCCCATCACCGTGGCCTACCTGGGGCCCGAGGGCACCTTCACCCAGGAGGCGGCCCTCAAGCATTTCGGTCACTCGGCGGTCACCGAACCCATGGCCGCCATCGACGAGGTGTTCCGCGAGGTGAGCGCCGGCGCCGCCAGCTACGGCGTGGTGCCGGTGGAGAATTCCACCGAGGGTGTGGTCAACCACACCCTCGACAGCTTCATCGATTCGTCCCTGAAGATCTGCGGCGAGGTGGAGCTGCGCATCCACCACAACTTCCTCATCGGCCCCAACACCGATCCGGCGAAGATCACCCGGGTGTATTCCCATCCCCAGTCCCTGGCCCAGTGTCGCAAGTGGCTCGATGCCCATTACCCGAAGATCGAACGGGTGCCGGTGAGCAGCAACGCCGAGGCTGCCAGGATGGTGCGCGGCGAGTGGAATTCCGCGGCCATCGCCGGCGACATGGCGGTGCAGCGCTACGGCCTCACCAAGCTGCGGGAGAAGATCGAGGACCGCCCCGACAACGCCACCCGCTTTCTGGTGATCGGCCGCGACCTGGTGCCCCCCTCCGGCGACGACAAGACCTCCATCATCGTGTCGGTGAAGAACGAGCCCGGCGCCCTGTACAACATTCTCGAGCCGCTGCGGGCCCACAATGTGGACATGACGCGGCTCGAAACCCGCCCCTCCGCGGCGGGCAAATGGACGTACCTGTTCTTCATCGACTTCAAGGGCCACCACGGCGATCCCCAGGTGGTGGCCGCCCTCGAGGCGTTGAAGCCCCGGGTGTCCGATCTCAAGCTGCTCGGGTCCTATCCCCGGGCGGTGCTGTGATTGCGGGATGACAGCATTGACTGCCACGGTTTCCCCTGATTTCGACAATACCCCCGGCAGCGGGCCGGCCTTGGGCCGCCTGCTGGTGTACGGGCTCGGCCTTATCGGCGGCAGTCTCGCCAAGGCCGCACGGGAGCGTCGCCTTTGCCGCGAGGTGATCGGTGTCTCGCGCCGCCCGGAGACCCTGGAGCGCGCCCTCGAGACCGGTGTGGTGGACCGGGTGTTTGCCGACGACCGGGAAGCGCTCGGGCAACTCGAACCCGGCGACATGGTGGTGATCTGCGTGCCCACCCTGAGCGTCCGGGCGACCCTGGCGCGGCTGCGGGATTGCCTCCACCCCGAGGTCACGGTGACCGACGCCGCCAGCGTCAAGGGCGCGGTGGTGAGCGCGGCCATTGAGGTCTACGGTCACTTTCCACCCCAGCTGGTGCCGGGCCACCCCATCGCCGGCTCCGAGAAGAGCGGGGTGGACGCCGCCAACCCCACCCTCTATGTCGATCACCGGGTCATCCTCACCCCCGAGCCGCAAACGGGCCCCCGCCACCTGGCGGCGGTGCGCCGCCTGTGGGAGGGCGTCGGCGCCACGGTGTCCCTGATGCCCTGGGACGAACACGACGAAGTCCTCGCCGCCACCAGCCACGTGCCCCATGTGCTGGCCTACGCCCTGGTGGACACCCTGGCGCGGATGGAGGAGAACCGGGAGATCTTCCGCTACGCCGCCGGGGGCTTTCGCGACTTTACCCGCATCGCAGGCAGTGATCCGCTGATGTGGCATGACATCTGTCTGTCCAATAGCGACGCTATCCTTGCCGTCCTCGACCGCCTCACCGACAGCTTTGGCGCCCTGCGGGGGGCCATCGCGTCCGGGGACAGCGACTACATCATGGGTGTCTTCACCCGCGCCCGGGAGGCGCGCACCCATTTCACCAAAATGCTCGAAAAAAAGGCCTATCTCGAACCCATGACCAATCAGTCCCTGATCTATCGCACCCAGGCCTCCGGCGCTCCCCTGCGCGGTCGCGTCCGGGTGCCGGGCGACAAGTCCATCTCCCACCGCTCCATCATGCTCGGCTCCCTCGCCACCGGCGTCACCCGGGTGACGGGCTTTCTCGAGGGGGAGGACGCCCTCGCCACGCTCCAGGCATTCCGCGACATGGGGGTGGTGATCGAAGGACCGAGCCGGGGCGAGGTCACCATCCACGGTGTTGGCCTGCACGGCCTGAAGCCCCCGCCGGGGCCCCTCTACCTCGGTAATTCCGGGACCTCCATGCGCCTGCTGGCGGGCTTGCTCGCCGGCCAGCCCTTCGATGTGGTGATGACCGGGGACGAGTCCCTGTCCAAGCGGCCGATGAAGCGGGTCGCCGAGCCCTTGGCCCTGATGGGCGCCACCATCGAAACCGGGGAGGGCGGTCGCCCGCCCCTCACCGTGCGGGGCGGCAGGGCCCTTAAGGGCATCGATTACGTGCTGCCCATGGCGAGCGCCCAGGTCAAGTCGGCCCTGCTCCTGGCGGGCCTCTATGCCGAGGGGGAGACCCGGGTCACCGAGCCGGCGCCGACCCGGGACCACACCGAGCGCATGCTGGGGGGCTTCGGCTACCCCGTCGAGCGGGACGGGGCGGTGGCGCGCCTTGAGGGCGGTGGCACGCTGATGGCCTGCGATATCGACGTGCCCGCGGATATCTCCTCGGCGGCCTTTTTCATGGTGGCCGCCGCCATCGTCCCGGGATCGGAATTGCTCCTGGAGCATGTCGGCATCAACCCCACCCGCACCGGGGTGATCAACATCCTGCGGCTCATGGGCGCGGATCTCAGCCTCGAGAACGAACGCACCGTCGGCGGCGAGCCGGTGGCGGACATCCGCGTCCGCCATGCCCCCCTCAAGGGCATTGCGATCCCGGAGGATCAGGTGCCCCTCGCCATCGACGAGTTCCCGGTGCTCTTTGTCGCCGCCGCCTGCGCCGAGGGCACCACGGTGCTCAGTGGCGCCGAGGAGCTGCGGGTCAAGGAGAGCGACCGCATCCAGGCGATGGCGGACGGCCTTGCCGCCCTCGGGGTGCGGGTCGCCACCCGTCCCGACGGCATCGAGATCAGCGGCGGGCCCATGGGCAGCGCGGTGATCGACAGCCACCACGACCACCGCATCGCCATGGCCTTCGCCGTCGCGGGCCTCGTGGCCCGCGGCGGTATCACCATCAACGATTGCCAGAACGTGGCCACGTCCTTCCCCGGATTCGTGTCCCTGGCCAACCGCGCGGGATTCCACCTGCTGGAGCACAAGGCATGATGACCGCCAACAACCAGGACAAGGCCGTGACGGTCATCACCGTGGACGGCCCGAGCGGCTCCGGCAAGGGCACCCTGTGCCAGCTGCTGGCGGCCCGGCTCGGCTACCATTACCTCGACAGCGGCGCCCTCTACCGGCTGCTGGCCCTGGCCGCCAAGCGCCACAAGGTGGGGCTCGACAACGTCGAGGAGCTGGCGGTGCTGGCCGCCCACATGGACATCAGTTTCCGCATGAACACCGACGGTGGACACCCCGAGGTGATTCTCGAGGGGGAGGATGTCACCGACCAGATCCGCCGCGAGGACATCAGCGCCGGGGCCTCCAAGGTGGCGGTTGTTCCCGAGGTGCGGGCGGCCCTCCTGGAGCGCCAGCGGGCCTTTGCCCGGGCCCCTGGTCTGGTCGCCGATGGCCGCGACATGGGCACCGTGGTTTTCCCCGCCGCCCAGGTCAAGATCTACCTCACCGCGAGCCCCGAGGAGCGCGCCCAGCGTCGCCATAAGCAGTTGATTGATAAGGGGGAAAGTGTTAGCCTTGCCGCCCTTGTCGAGAACGTCCGCGCCCGCGACGAGCGGGACATGACCCGCCAGGTGTCTCCCCTGGTGCCGGCGGTCGATGCGGTGGAGATCGATACCACCGGCAAGGATGTTCAGGAAGTGCTTGAAATCGCGCTGAAAATCGCCCGAGGCTAGGGGCGTTCAGGCGACTTTTTTATCCCGGACGGGGTGTGCGACAGCCAGAATGGCGCATCACCGTCCATTTTGAACAGACCCTCGCATCTGGCTGCGAGGTTGGGGCGATCAGCCCCTCCTTTATCACAGGTATCCATTAATGAGCGAAAGTTTCGCAGAACTCTTTGAACAAAGCCTGAAAACCGTCGAGATGGCACCAGGCTCCATTGTCACCGGCGTCGTCATCGACATCGACAAGGACTGGGTTACCGTCCACGCCGGCCTCAAATCCGAGGGCGTGATTCCCGTCAGCCAGTTCCTCGACGACGATGGCCAGTGCACCCTGCAGATCGGCGATGAAGTTCAGGTTGCCCTCGAGACCGTGGAAGACGGTTTCGGCGCCACCCGCCTGTCCCGTGAGAAGGCCCGCCGCCAGGAATCCTGGATCGAGCTGGAGAAGGCCTTCAACAACGACCAGGTGGTCACCGGCATCATCAGCGGCAAGGTCAAGGGCGGTTTCACCGTCGACATCGCCGGCCTGCGCGCTTTCCTTCCCGGCTCCCTGGTGGATGTTCGCCCCATGCGCGAAACCACCCACCTGGAAGACAAGCCCCTCGAATTCAAGGTCATCAAGCTCGACCAGAAGCGCAACAACGTGGTGGTCTCCCGCCGCGCGGTGATGGAGGCGGTCAACTCCGCCGAGCGCGAGGAGCTGCTGGCCAATCTCGAAGAGGGCGCAGTGCTCAAGGGTATCGTCAAGAACCTCACCGACTACGGTGCGTTCGTCGACCTGGGTGGCATCGATGGCCTGCTGCACATCACCGACATGTCCTGGAAGCGCATCAAGCACCCCAGCGAGATCGTCAATGTCGGCGACGAAATCGAGGTCAAGGTGCTCAAGTTCGATCGCGAGCGCAACCGCGTTTCCCTCGGCCTCAAGCAGATGGGCGAAGATCCCTGGGCCGACATCAAGGCCCGCTACCCCGAGGGCGCCAAGGTCCGTGCCCGGATCACCAACCTCACCGACTACGGCTGCTTCGCGGAACTGGAAGACGGTGTCGAGGGCCTGGTACACGTCTCCGAGATGGATTGGACCAACAAGAACATCCACCCCTCCAAGGTCGTCCAGCTGGGCGACGAAGTGGATGTGATGATCCTCGACATCGACGAGGAGCGCCGCCGCATCTCCCTGGGTATCAAGCAGTGCCACGCCAACCCCTGGGACGAGTTCGCCTCCAAGTACAGCAAGGGTGACAAGATCGCCGGCAACATCAAGTCCATCACCGACTTCGGCATTTTCATTGGCCTCGAGGGCGGCATCGACGGCCTCGTCCACCTCTCCGACCTGTCCTGGAACGAGAACGGCGAGGAAGTGGTGCGCAACTTCAAGAAGGGCGACGAGCTGGAAACCGTTATCCTGGCCATCGACCCCGAGCGGGAGCGCATCTCCCTGGGCGTGAAGCAGCTGGCTGACGATCCCTTCTCCGCCTATGTCGCCCAGAACGACAAGGGCGCCATCGTCACCGGCACCGTCAAGGAAGTCGATGCCAAGGGCGCCGTGATCAGCCTCGAAGGCGATCTCGAAGGCTATCTGAAGGCCTCCGAGCTGTCCCGCGACCGCGTCGAGGATGCCCGCAACGCGATCAATGTCGGCGACGCCATCGAAGTCAAGATCATCAATGTCGACCGCAAGAACCGCCAGATCGGCCTGTCCGTGAAAGCCAAGGACATGGACGACGAGAAGGCCGCGGTCCGCGATCTGCGCAAGCAGGAAGCCGAAACCGTGGTGCCCACCACCATCGGCGATCTGATCAAGGCGCAGATGGAAGGTCGCGACAAGTAACACAGCCGTCGGGCGGCGCGAGCCCCCCGAC
>JAYELS010000038.1:0-126368 GCA_034717695.1 Pseudomonadota bacterium | reverse complement strand
GGGGCCCCACAACACCCCCGGGGGGGGGGGGGCCGCCCCCCCCCCACAACCCCCGGGCAGGATAGCTATGACCAAGTCGGAACTGATCGAAAAGATTGCCGCCCAGCAGGAGCAACTGCCGCCCAGGGACGTGGAGCTGGCGGTGAAGATGATCCTCGAAAAGATGACCCAGGCACTGGTCCACAACCAGCGCATCGAGGTCAGGGGCTTTGGCAGCTTTTGCCTGCATTTCAGGGCGCCGCGGGTCGGCCGCAATCCGAAGACCGGGGATACCGTGGAGCTGTCCGGCAAGTACGTGCCCTATTTCAAGCCGGGCAAGGATCTGCGGGAGCGCGTCAACGAATCCGTCCAGCGTTGACGGCGGCTTCCCGCTGCTCACCACCAACGGCAAGGAATTTTCCTTGCCGTTTTTTTTGGGGCCTTGTTTGCCGGTGATTTTTGCCCCCTGGCCGGATGGTCTCCGGTAAACTCACCCCATCCCGGGATCGCCGCGCGGCCCTATCCGGCGGAACCGGGCGATTGTTTTCCCGTGGCGAGGAGATACCGCTGATGAAAAAACTGCTTTATGGCGTCCTGCTGGTGCTGGGTCTTTTCGGCGGACTCTGGGTCGCCCAGGACAATCCCGGCCAGGTCAGCGTCACCCTGTTGGGATTTCCCGCCGGGGCACTGTCCCTGGGGGTCTGGCTGCTGCTGGCATTTTTTCTCGGGGTCATTAGCGGCCTGTTGGCCACCTTGCCCCTGCTGTGGCGTCTGCGCCGCGCGGCGCGCCCTCGCTCGCCCGCACCGCCCTCCGGCTGACGGCGCCGCGGCCGGTCCCATTGCCTATTTCCCCGTATATTGCTGAGTTTGACCTGTCATGAAGAAAAATCCCCCAGCCGTCATTGTCGCCCTCGATTTTGCCCGTGGCGCGGATGCCCTGGACCTGGCGTCGGCCCTCGATCCCGGTTTGTGCAGGCTCAAGGTGGGCAAGGAGTTGTTCACCCGCGAAGGGCCTGCCCTGGTCAAACAGCTGGTGGCGTGGGATTTCGAGGTGTTTCTCGACCTCAAGTTCCACGACATTCCCAATACCACCGCCCAGGCGGTGGCGGCCGCCGCCGATCTCGGTGTGTGGATGGTCAACGTCCACGCCAGTGGCGGGCGTTCCATGATGGAAGCGGCCGCGGCGCAATTGCGCGCCATGGGCAGTGCCACCCTGTTGACGGCGGTGACCGTGCTCACCAGCATGGGCGGGGAGGATCTGCGCCAGATCGGGGTGGCGGCAAACCCCGAGGATCAGGTGCTGCGCCTCGCCGCCCTGGCGCGGGACAGCGGCCTCGACGGGGTTGTCTGTTCGGCCCTCGAGGCCGGCATGCTGGCGCGGCGGTTTGGCGCGGATTTCCTCCGGGTGACCCCGGGCATTCGCCCCGCGGGGGCAGCCGGGGACGACCAGAAGAGGACCATGACGCCGGCCGAGGCGCTGGCCGCCGGGAGTACCCATCTGGTGATCGGCCGCCCGGTGACCCGGGCCGGGAATCCCCGGGATGCCCTGCTTGCCATCCTGGCGGAAATCGGGGAGCATTGAGCCGTGGGCTGGAGTCCCACGTAACCTTCAAACACAGTGCCCAGGCACAAGGAGATCCGCAATGAACATCCTCACTTCCGTTGTCAAAACCCTTGCCCTCTGCGCCATTCTGCTGTCCGGCGTGATCCAGGGCACGGCCCTCGCCGAAGCCCCGGCTCAGCCCTCGAAAGCCGCTGCCGCCGCCGAGCAGGCCGCCACCGTCAACATCAATACCGCCTCGGCGGCGGAGATTGCCGAGGGTCTGGTGGGTGTTGGGCCCGCCAAGGCCGAGGCCATCGTCGCCTGGCGCGAAGCCAACGGCCCCTTCACCAGCAAGGAGCAGTTGCTGGAGGTGAAGGGGATCGGCCAGGCCACCCTCGACAAGAATGCCAAGCGCATTTCCCTTTGAGGCGCCCACCGCCGCGCCTCCCGCGCGGCGGTGTCACCCGCCTGCCGTTGAGCCCGGTACACACCGGGCTTTTTTGTGCCTTCACCGATCCGAGGCTCGCGTCTCGGGCAATCCCTGTTCCCCTCGCGGGAATGGCCGGCGCCAGCGGATGCGCGCTGGGCTATACTCGCCCGCGCCTTGTGTCGTCGCAGGTGATCGGCGAATATGCCGGCAGGGATTGTCAGGATGGGTTGTCGTCCTTGCCAAGGTTCGCGCCGCACGCTGATAATTCGAATTCCCGGGTCGCGCCCCACGTTGGCAGGTATCCCTTTAATCATGGCATTTTCTTTATGGACGTAGATGTGGCAGTGAAGCAAGGGCCGGGTGCCGGCAGCGCCGAGGTGGGGGATCTGATCGCGGGTTATCTGGCCCGGCTGGGTGTCGAATTTGTGTTCGGTATTCCCGGCGGCGCCATCGAGCCATTCGTCAATGCCCTGGCCAGGAGCGAGCGGCGCGGGGGGCCGCGCTGCATCACCAGCCGGCACGAAACCGGTGCCGCCTTCATGGCGGAGGGCTACCACAGCGCCAGCGGTAAACTCGCAGTGTGCTTTGCCACCACGGGGCCCGGTGCCACCAACCTGATTACCGGCGTGGCCTCGGCCTTCGCCAACCACATCCCCATGCTGGTGATCACCGCCCAGACACCCCTCGACACCTTCGGTCGCGGCGCCTTTCAGGAATCCTCCTGCACCGGTATCAATACCCTCGCCATGTTCGAGGGCATCACCCGGTATAACAGCCTCGTGTCCCATCCCGATCAGGTGGAGACCAAGCTCGCCGCCGCGGTGCTGCGGGCCTTCGAGTATCCCCGGGGCCCGGTGCATCTGAGTGTCCCCATGGATGTGATGCGCGCCGAGGGCGCGCGAGCGCACCACTTACCGCGCCTGGAGCGGCACCTGCGGGCCCCCGATATGGTGGACGAGACCGCCGTCGCGGAGCTGGCGCAGCTGCTGGCCAGCAGCCGTTCGCCGGTGTTGGTGATTGGCAACCGGGCGGCGGAGGCCATGCCCCCCATTCTCGCGCTCGCCGAGGCCCGGGATATTCCCCTGGTGGTCACCCCCAATGGCAACGGCCTGGTGAGCGTCCGCCATCCCCTCTACCGCGGGGTGATCGGATTTGCCGGTCACGGCAGTGCCCTCAAGACCCTCCGGGACGGGCGGGTGGATCTGGTGGTGGCGGTGGGGACCTCCCTCGGCGAGTGGGCCAGCAACGGCTGGGACGAGTTGAGCCTGCTCAACGATCGGTTGGTGCATGTGGAGGCATCCCCCCACCATTTTGTCGCCTCCCCCATGGCGCGGCTCCATGTGACGGGGGCCCTGGCGACGGTGTTCAGGCAATTGCTGGCGGGCCAGCAAACCAGGGGCGGCGCCCTGAGGCCCGTGGTCGATGGGGCCGCCGAGCCGGTCAGCCACCTTGTGCTGGAGGATCCCGAGGGCTATCTGTCCGACCAGTCCCCGATCCTTCCCCAGCGACTGATGGGCCTTTTGCCGGAGCTGTTTCCGCCCCAGACCCGCTACCTGGCGGATACCGGCAACAGCTTCGCCTGGGCCATTCACTACCTGCACCCGCGCCCCGATGCCCTGCCGCCCGGGGATGCCCCGCGGGGGGGGCTGTTCCGCACCTGTCTCGAATTCTCCTCCATGGGCTGGGCCATCGGCAGCGCCGTGGGCACTGCCCTGGCGCTGCCCGACACCCCGGTGGTGTGTATTACCGGGGACGGCAGCTACCTGATGTCCGGGCAGGAGATCACCGTGGCTCTCGCTGAGAATCTCCCGGTCTTTTATGTGATCCTCAATGACGCCGGCTACGGCATGGTCAAGCACGGGCAGCGCCAGACCGGCGCCGAGCCCCTCGGCTACCTGTTGCCGCCGGTGGATTTCGCCGCCATGGCCCGCGCCATGGGGGTGGATGGCCATGTCATTCAGTCGGTGGATGATCTCGCTGCCCTCGACATTCCCGCCCTGTGCCGCCAGCGTCGCCCCGTGCTGCTGGATGTGCGCATCGATCCCGAGGCCAAACCGCCCCTCGAGGTGCGCACCAATACCCTCAAAGGCGGTCGCCTTTGAGAAACCCGACGGACCTTATTCACACCCGCATCTGGCTGGAGGAACCGGAGGCCGACAACCCCTTTGCCGCGGCACGCTGCTATTGCTCCGGCTACGATGTCTTCGGCGAACTGCTCGGCAATGTGTCCTGGGTCCAGTACCTCTACCTGATGTTTCGCCTCGAACTGCCGAGCACCGCCCAGGCGAGGATGCTGGAGGCCCTCGCCGTGGCCGCCGCCCATCCCGGCATCCGCGATCACAGCGTGCGCGCCGCCATGGACGCGGGGGTCGGCGGTTCCACCCGCGCGTCGGCGCTGATGGCCGCCCTGGCCGTCGGTGCCGGCAACCTCGGCGGCGCCCACGAGGCCGTGGCGATGATCCGCCTCTGGTCGCGGCTCGGCACGGATCTCGAGGGCTGGCGCGCCCATATCGCCGGCGGGCACGAAGGCGAGCGCAGCGATGTCTGGTTCGAGCTGGAGCACCTTCCCGGTTTCGATCCCAACGGAGTGTCGTGCCCGCAGCCGGTGCGCCAGACCCTGGCGCTGCTCGCCAGCCACTGCCCGGCGGGGCGCGTCGCCTGGTTGCGGGATCAGCGGGATGCCCTGGAGCAGGCGGCGGGTTACCCCCTTGCCATGTCCGGGGTGGTCGCTACCGCGCTCCTCGACCTCGGCTTCGACGAAGCCCAGGCGGAAATGCTCTTTCTGCTGCTGCGCCTGCCCGGCGCGGCGGCCCAGGCCATCGAACAGGAAGGCCACGGCTGGCGCCATTACCCCTTCTTTGGCGGCGACCTGAAGCCCATGGCGGACGACGCCTATCGGGCGCTGATGGAGTCCCTGGAGAAGCGGGATGGGCGGTAACGACCGGCTGCGCTATTTCCACGGGCACTGGCCCACCAACAAGGGCGCCTGGTTCCCGGGGGAGACGGTGCGCTTTCGCGACAAGGCGCTGTTCGAGGATTTCGCCGACGCCTCCTGGATGACCCTGATGCTCTACGGCATCAACGGCAGGATGCCCGATGCCAATCAGAGCCGCATGATCGAGAAGATCTGGTCGATCAGTTCGAGTTTCCCGGACCCGCGCCTGTGGAACAACCGGGTGGCGGCGCTGGCGGGCACCGTGCGCAGTACCGGCTCCCTGGCCCTGGCCGCCGCCACCGGGGTCACGGAGGCCACCATCTACGGCTCGCGCCCGGTTTTCAAGGGCGCCCACTTCCTGCACCAGTTGCGCGCCGCCGTCGATGCCGGCGAGTCCCTCGAGACCCTGGTGTTCGCCCGCCTCGCCGCCGACCGGGTGCTGCCCGGTTTCGGCCGCCCCGTCACCACCCGGGACGAGCGCGTCGAACCGCTGCTGCGGGAAGCGGCGCAACTGGGCTTTGGCGACGGCCCCTTCCTCAATCTGGTGCGGGACATCGAAAAGGTGCTGCGGGCCCGGCGCCACCGGCTCAACCCCAATATCGCCATTTACTGCGCCGCGTTGTTCTCCGATCTGGGCTATTCGCCGTCGGAAAGCTATATGATCGCGGTCCTGGCGTTCTCGGCGGGAATGATTCCCTGCTACCTGGACGCCCTGGAGAAACCCGAGGGATGCCTTTTCCCCCTCGATTGCGCAAGCGTCAAGTATGACGGGCACGCCAAGCGGAGAATAACCAATGATCCATAAATCGCTTCTGGCCCTGTTGCTGACGGTGCCGGTGCTCACCCTGGCCGCCGATTCGGCGGAGGACGAGCTGCTCGGCGTCTACGGCAGCGAGGAACTGATCAGCATCGCCACCGGCTACAAGCAGCCGCTGTCGAAGGCGCCCGCCGTGGCCAGCATCATCACCGCGGAGGATATCCGCCGCCTCGGTGCCACCGATATCGACGAGGTGCTGGAGACCATCCCCGGGATGCACGTGGCGAGGAGCTACCAGGCTTACAACCCCATCTACACCGTGCGCGGGATCTACTCCGCCTTCAACCCCCAGATCCTGATGCTGATCAACGGCATTCCCCAGACCAACCTCTTCACCGGTGGTCGCAACTTCGTGTGGGGTGGCATGCCGGTGGAGGCCATCGACCGCATCGAGGTGATCCGCGGGCCCGGTTCGGCGATCCACGGTGCCGACGCCTTCGCCGGTGTCATCAACATCATCACCCGGGATGCCGACACCTTCGACGGTCTCGAGACCGGCATCCGCTACGGCGAGGACGACAGCCGCTCCGCCCATCTCACCTACGGGGGCAAGCACGGCGCCGCGGGCTTTGCCGCCATGGTGGAATTGAACAAGACCGATGGCCACGACGAGACCATCGCCATCGACGCCCAGACCATCCTCGACCAGCTGACCGGCACCGCTGCGTCCCGGGCGCCGGGGCCGGTCAACCTGTCCCGGGAAAGCGCCGACATTCGCTTCGATTACCGCCTCGGCGGCCTTGTGGTGCGCGCCGGGTATCAGGGGCGCCGGGACGTGGGTACCGGCGCCGGGGTTGCCCAGGCCCTCGATCCCTTCAGCCGCTACCGCAGCGACCGCTTCAGCCTCGATGCCAGCTACACCATCGACCGCCTGTGGCACGACGATTTGTCGCTGAATGTCGGCGCCAGCTTTCTGGATGTCTCCCAGGAAGTGGAAAAGGACACCTATCTCTATCCTCCCGGTTCCACCGGGCCGTTCCTCGACGCCAACGGCCAGCCGCAGTTTGGCGTGTTCCCCGACGGGATCATCGGCAATCCGGAGGTGTTCGAGCGCCACTCCCGGCTCAATGCCACCCTCCATTACCTCGGTGTCGACAACCACGACCTCAGCCTCGGCTTTGGCTATCACCACGGCGACCTGTACCGGGTAAACGAGGAGAAGAACTACTGCACCGATGCCCCGAGCTGCGCCTACATCCTCTCCCGGCCCGGTGTGGTGGATGTGTCGGACACGCCCTTTGTGTTCCTCACCGAGGGGGTGCGCAAGAACTACTACGTTTACCTGCAGGACATTCTCCACATCGCCAACGACTGGGAGCTCACCGCCGGGGTGCGCTACGACCACTTCTCCGACTTTGGCGGCACCCTCAACCCCCGGGCGTCCCTGGTGTGGTCCACCTCCAACCGGCTGACCACCAAGTTTCTCTACGGCGAGGCGTTTCGCGCCCCATCGTTCCAGGAAATCCGCACCATCAACAATCCGGCGGCCCTCGGCAACCCGGATCTCGAGGCGGAGAGCCTGCGCAGCTTCGAGATCGTCTTCGACTACAAGCACCACTACAGCCTCAATACCGTTTTCAACACCTTCTACTACGAGTGGGATGACATCATCCAGTTCATCCCCGACCCCAGCGGCGGCACCAACACCGCCCAGAATGCCGGGCGCCAGACCGGCCACGGCTTCGAGCTGGAGACCAAGTGGCTCGCCCACGACAATCTCGACCTGATCGCCAATTACGCCTGGCAGCGGTCCACCAACACCCGCACCGACCACGAGGCCGCCAACGCGCCGCAGCAGCAATTCTATCTGCAGGCCCACTGGCGCTTTTGGCCGGACTACAGCCTCAATCTCCAGGCCAACTGGGTCATGGACCGCGACCGGGAACGCACCGATCCCCGGGATGCCGTGGACGACTATGTGCTGGTGGACCTGACGTTGCGGCGCACACACCTGTGGCACAACCTCGATGCCGCGCTGATCGTCAGGAACCTGTTTGACGAGGACGCCCGCGAGCCTTCCCCCAACGGCGTGCCGGTGCCCTTGATTCCCGGGGATCTGCCATTGCCAGGACGGAAAATCGTCGGCGAACTTCGCTATCGTTTCTAGGAAAGGAATTCCCATGGACCTCAAGGCAGTCACCCTGGGCTTTGCCCGCTTCGCCAGGACGCTCGCCGTTCCCCTGTCGGGGGCGCTCGCGCTGATGGCGTTGGCGACCGGGCTGACGGCCGCCCCGGGGGGGGATATCGCGGTGATCTATCCCCAGGTGCGGGAGCCGTTCGCGGCCCTCTACCGGGACTATGTCTCGGGGATTTCCCGGGTTGCCCCCGAGGGTATCGACCAGTACGCGGTGAATGGCCAGGGCCGCGAGCAACTGGCCGCCGCGGTGGGGCAATCGTCCCCCGCGGTGTTCATCGCCCTCGGCAACAAGAGCGTCCGGCTTGCGGACGAGGTGCGCGCTGGCAAGCCCCTGGTGGCGGTGGTCACCGACCGCAAGTACGAGGCGCGGCTGGCCGGCGGCATCCTGCTCAAGCCCTCCGCCGATGTCTACCTGGCCAATCTGTTCGATATCCACGCCGGGGTCGACCACGTCTACCTGGTCTACAACCCCGCCTATGACCAGGACATGGTGGACGAAGCCGCGCGCATCCTCGCCGCCCGCAAGGTGAGGTTTTCGGCGATCCCCGCCGGCAACATCCGCGAGGCGGCGGCGGGCTACCAGCAGCTCCTCAGGGAGGCCCGCAGCTATTCCGCCATCTGGTTGCCGCCGGATAACGGCTTTGTCGACAGCTCCCTGCTCGCCACCCTGCTGGACGTGGCCTGGGAGAAAAAGCTCATCGTGTTCTCCTCCAATCCCCTGTTCGTCAAGCACGGCGCCGCCTTTGCCGTCTACCCCGACAACCAGCGGGTGGGAAGCACCCTCGGCAGGATCGCCCTGCGCGCCCGGGCGGGGGAGAGGACGCCCCTTGAACCCCTCAAGGACGTGCGCCTGGCGGTCAACGAACGCACCGTGAACCACCTCGGTATCGATCTCTCCCCCGCCGTGCGGCGCCGGATCGAGCTGATGTTGCCGGGTCGCTAGGGGGCCGTTTGAAACTCAACGGGATATCGCGCAAGTTCGAATTCTGGCAGCAGCTGGTCATCATCCTGATCGTCGGTATCACCATTCTGGCGATCGCCACCTCGGTGGCGATCTCCTTCATCAACAACAGCTCGGTCAAGTCCCAGATCGTCCAGCAGGCCAGCTACCTCACCGAACTCATCGCCAAGCAGTCGCGGCTGTCGCTGCTCTACCAGAGCACCACCTCCGCCCGGGAAACCGCCGAGGTCGCCCTTCAGTTCCCCGACGTGGTGGGCATCGCCATTGCCAACGAGGACGACAAGATCCTCTACGAGGACGGGGTCTCCCTGCCGGTGGGCACCTTCACCATTCGCGGCAGCCGCGCCCTGCTGCACCACGAGGACGACAATTACCTGGTGTTCATCGCCCCGGTGGTGACAGAGCCCATGGACAGTTCCATCTGGGACGTGGAGGCGGAGGACGCCGAGGCCATGTCGGAGGCCCAGCAGATCGGCTCGGTCAAGCTGGTGTTCTCCAAGTCGTCCCTGAAGACCATCCAGTCGGACATCCTCCGGGGCAACGTGATCGTGTCGTTCCTCGGCGCCCTGTTGCTGCTCGGCATCGTGATCTTCCTCGCGCGGCGCATGACCTCGCCCCTCAACGAGCTGTCCCTGGTGATGCGCCGCGCCCAGCAGGGGGAGATGAACCTTCGGGCCTCCCCCAGCGGCCCCAAGGACATCGTCAGCATGCAGGAGTCCTTCAACACCATGATGGCGGCCATCGAGCAGCGCGACAACGAGTTGCGCCACGCCCGGGATCTGGCCCTGCGGACCGCCGAGGTCAAGTCGCAGTTTGCCGCCAACGTCTCCCACGAGCTGCGCACGCCGATGAACTCGGTGCTCGGCATGCTCGACCTGCTCACCTACATGGGCCTGTCCGGCAAGCAGCTGGAGTACGTGGAGACCGCCAAGTTCTCCGCCCAGAACCTGCTCGACCTGATCGACGACATCCTCTCCTATGTCCACGCCGATTCCGGTGAGATCGTCCTCGACGAGCGGGAGACCGACCTGGTGGCGCTGGTGGAGGAGGTATTGAATCTCCTCTCCGCCCAGGCCCTGCGCAAGAAGCTGGACCTCGGCTACACCATCGCCCCCGGCCTCGGCCACGCGCGGATCGACGCCCAGCGGGTCAAGCAGATTCTCACCAACCTGGTGGGCAACGCCATCAAGTTCACCGACAGCGGCGAGGTGGCCATTGCCATCAGCCTCCTGCCCGCGTCCCCGGGGCAGGGGTCGAGCCTGATGTTCCGGGTCAAGGACACCGGCGTCGGCATCAAGCCGGAGAACCAGCGCAAGATCTTCGATGCCTTCACCCAGGAGGACACCACCACCACCCGCAAATACGGCGGCACCGGCCTTGGCCTTGCCATCTGCAAGCAGTACGTGGCGCTGATGAAGGGGGAGATCTCCGTCACCAGCGAACGCTACCAGGGCAGCGAGTTCTGGTTCACCGTTCCCCTCAAATCCCCCTACAGTGTCCAGGATGACGGCAACGACCCCGCCGCACTCGACCGGGTGCACGCCCTGGTGGCGGACGATTCCACCGTGGTGCGGGACTTTTTCGAGCAGTGGATCCTCGCCCGCCACGGCGCCGTGGATACCGTCGCCGACGTCAACAGCCTGCTGGCGCTGATCAACCGGGGGGATCAGAAGGGCACCCGCTACACCCACCTGTTCATCGACGAACACCTCTCCGGGGTACTGCTCGCCGACCTGCTGCGCCTCGTCAAGAACCACGAGGCCACCCGGGATGTGGTGGTCTGCGTGCTGGTCAATCCCTGGGCGGCGGAATCCCTGGTGGGCATCAGCGATTGCTTTTTCATCGAGAAGCCCCTCACCGACCTCAAGCTCTCCAACCTCCTGGTGGCGGACAACGTCCACGGGTTTCGCAGCCGCCGGCCCCCCAGCATCCAGGTGTTTTCCAGCCAGCTCAACAAGAAGGTGCTGGTGGTGGACGATAACCGGGCCAACCGCCTGGTGGCCAGCGCCATGCTGGAGCAGTTCGGCTGTGACTGTGATTACGCCCAGAATGGCCAGGATGCGGTGGACCGTATCTCCCGCAAGTCCTTCGACATGGTGCTGATGGACTGCAACATGCCGGTGATGGACGGCTACGACGCCACCCGCGCCATCCGCAAGCTGCCCAACGTCATCGCCACCCTGCCGATCATCGGCATGACCGCCAACAACTCCCCGGAGGAGCGCCAGCGTTGCACCGACGCGGGAATGGACGACCTGCTGGTGAAGCCCCTCACCGTGGAGGGCATGAACCAGCTGCTGCGGGGCCTGTTCGCCGCCGAGGGGGGCAACGTGGTCCGCCACAAGGCGGCCAGATCCTTCGACCAGCGCACCCTCGATCTTCTCAAGGAGAGCGTCGGCGAGGTGTTCATCACGGTGGTGGATGCCTTCATCGACGACCTGCCCATGTACCTATTGTCGCTGCGCTCGGCGATCTCCAAGAACGATGCCCAGCAGGTCTACGAGCTCGCCCATACCATCAAGGGTACCGGGGCGAGTGTCGGGGCGGAGGTCGTCGCCAGCCTCTCCCGCAAGCTCGAGGACATGGGCAAGGCCCGGGACCTGCGCGGCGCCGAGGCATTCTTCAACGAGCTGGAGAGTGCCGCCATCAAGGTCACCGCGGATCTCAAGAACTACCTGCGGGCCATCGAGGCGGAGAACTACCGCTACCAGTCGGCGGAGGCCCAGTCGGTGATCCTGGTGGCGGACGACGACCGCTCCATGCGCATGCTGTTCGCCAACGCCCTGCGCTCCGACGGCTTTCGCATCCTCGAGGCGGGCAACGGACAGAGCGTACTGGCCCTGTGCGCCCGGGCCATGCCGGACATCATCCTCATCGACGCCATCATGCCGGAGCTCGACGGGTTCGAGGCCTGCAAGAAGATCCGCCAGCTCCACGACGGCGCCGATGTGCCGATCCTGATGGTGACCTCCCTGGAGGACGAACAGTCCATCGCCCACGCCTTCTCGGTGGGCGCCACCGACTACATCACCAAGCCGGTGAATTTCTCGGTGTTGCGCCAGCGGGTGAACCGCCTGCTGCAAACCAGCCGCATCGAGCGCCACGTGCGCCAGCTCGCCTACCACGACGCCCTCACCGGGCTGCCCAACCGCGCCTATTTCAACCAGCAGCTGCGCCACAAGATCAGCCGCGCGAGCCTCAACAACAAGCAGCTGGCGGTGCTGTTCCTCGACCTCGACCGCTTCAAGATGATCAACGATTCCCTCGGCCACGACGCCGGGGACCTGGTGCTCAAGGCGGCGGCGGAGCGCATCAGCCGCTGCGTGCGCAAGAGCGATTTCGTGGCTCGCCTCGGCGGCGACGAGTTCACGGTGGTGTTCGAGGATATCGAAACGCCGGAGATCGCCGCCGAGATCAGCAAGAAGATCTGCGATGCCCTGCGGGCGCCCTTCGTGTTCCTGCACCAGCGCATGTTCATTTCCGCCAGCATCGGCATTGCCGTCTACCCGAGCGACGGCATCGACATGAACACCCTGCTCAAGCACGCCGACACCGCCATGTTCAAGGCCAAGGAAGCCGGCCAGGACTACTGCTTCTACCAGCCCGGCATGGAGGACGAGGTCACCGAGAAGCTGCAGACCGAGCGGGACCTGCGCCTGTCCATCGAGCGGGACGAGATCACCTTCTTCTACCAGCCCCAGGTGCTGCTGGCGACGGGGGAGGTGATCGGCTTCGAGTCCCTGGTGCGCTGGCGCCACCCGGACAAGGGGCTGATGACCGCGGCGAACTTCATCGAGGTGGCCGAGGAGTCCGGGCTTGTCGGCGATTTCGCGCGGCTGGCCTTCGATCAGGGGGCGAGCCTGTTGCGGGACTGGCACGGGCGCGAACTCGACCTGCGCCTCGCCATCAATATTTCCGGCGGCGAATTCCAGAACGGCCAGCTGCGCCAGCAGATCAGCGACCTGCTGGAACGCTTTGCCATCCCTCCCGCCATGCTGGAGATCGAGATCACCGAGTCGATGCTGATGGAGCAGCCGGAGCTGGCCCAGTCGGAAATCAGCGCCTTGCGGCGCCAGGGCCTGTCCATCGCCATCGACGATTTCGGCAGCGGCTTCTCGTCCCTCAATTACCTGAAGCGCTTTGCCGTGGACGTGCTCAAGATCGACCGCGCCTTCGTGCGGGACTGCCACCTGGACAAGAACGACCAGGCCATCATCACCGGCATCGTGACCCTCGCCAAGAGCCTCAATCTCCAGGTGGTGGCGGAGGGGGTCGAGTTGGTGGAGCAGGCGGATTTCCTGCGCTCGGTGGGTTGCGACATGGCCCAGGGCTACCTGTTCGGCACGCCGGTGAGCGCGGAGGAGATCGAGGAGGGGATTCGCAGCGGAGCCCTGGCGGTCAGGCCCGCGGTGCGGGGTTGAGAGGGGGCAGGTAACAGGTTTCAGGTTTCAGGTGAGGGATGGCCGTGGGCCGGAGCGCGCCTTCGAGCGGCGCTCCGGCTCCGGGGCCAGGTCTCAGCACTGCTCGATTTCGATCAGGGTGCCGAAGAAATCCTTGGGGTGGAGGAACAGCACCGGCTTGCCGTGGGCGCCGATTTTCGGCTCTCCGCCCCCCAGCACCCGGGCGCCGTCCGCCACCAGTTTGTCGCGGGCGGCGAGGATGTCGTCCACCTCGTAGCACAGGTGGTGGATGCCGCCATCGGCGTTCTTGTCGAGGAACTTGCCGATGGGGGAGTCCTCCCCGAGGGGATGGAGCAGCTCGATCTTGGTGTTGGGCAGCTCGACGAACACGGTGGTGACCCCGTGGTCCGGCAGATCGATGGGGGCGGACACGGTGGCCCCCAGGGTATTGCGGTACTTGTCCGACGCGACCTGGAGGTCGGGCACCACGATGGCGACGTGATTGAGTTTGCCAATCATAGATCAATGCTCTCGTTGCGGTTGGCGTTGTCCAGCTGGGCGCTGGCGTGCTTGTACAGTCTGACGATCTCCATGGCGGCCACGGTGGGGGGCTTGTCCCCGCCCCGTACCGCCGCCTCCAGGGCCGGCAGGGCGCCGGCGATGGCGGGGTGGCGCTTCAGGTCCACCAGCAGGGATTCGGCGGTTTCCCGCCACATCCAGTCGAGGGCCTGGCGGGCCCGGCGCTCGCTCCATTCGCCGCTGGCCTTGAGACTGGCGACGAACTCCTGCACCCGCTCCCACACCGCTAGAATGCCGCTGTCCTCGGCGGCGGAGCAGGCCTCCACCCGGGCTGTCCAGGCGCGGTGCTTGCGGGGCAGGAAGTGGATGGCGGAGCGGTAATCCGAGACGGTATGGTTGGCGATCTTCTTCTGGTCGCCGTCCGCCTTGTTGACCAGCAACAGGTCGGCGAGCTCGGTGATGCCCCGCTTCATGCCCTGCAGTTCGTCGCCGCCGCCGGGCAGCAACAGCAGCAGGAACATGTCGGTCATCTCCGACACCATGGTTTCCGACTGGCCGACCCCCACGGTCTCGACGATGATCACATCGTAGCCGGCGGCCTCGCACAGCAGCAGTGTCTCCCGGGTGCGGCGGGCGACGCCCCCCAGGGTGCGGCCGGCGGGGGAGGGGCGGATGAACGCCTCCTCGCGGCGGGTGAGTGTCTCCATGCGGGTCTTGTCGCCGAGGATGGAGCCGCCGCTGATGGAGGAGCTCGGGTCCACCGCCAGCACCGCGACCCGGTGCCCCAGGTCGATCACATGGTTGCCGAACACCTCGATGAAACTGGACTTGCCGACCCCGGGCACCCCGGTGATGCCGAGGCGCACCGAGTTGCCGGCGTCGGGGGTGACCAGCTCCAGCAGGGCGCTGGCCTGTTCCCGGTGATCCTGGCGGGTGGATTCCACCAGGGTGATGGCCCGCGCCAGGGCGCGGCGGTTGCCGGCCCGGAGCTCGTCGGCCATGGCGCGGATCGCTGCGCTATCCATTGAAAGCTGACACTCCTCCCGGGACGACGACCGTCACTCGAACTCGATGATGGGCTGGTCCACGGTGAGGCTGGCGCCGGCTTCCGCCAGCACCGCCGCGACCACGCCGTCCTGGGTGGCGCGCAGGCTGTTCTCCATCTTCATGGCCTCCACCACGGCGAGCTCCTCGCCGGCCTTGACCGTGTCTCCCGCCTTGACCGCCACCGAGGTCAGCAGGCCGGGCATGGGGGAGAGCAGGAATTTCGACAGATCCGGCGGCGTCTTCTCGATCATGTGGCGGTTGAGGGCCGCGGTCTCCGGCGGCACCACCAGGGCCTTGAAGGAGGCGCCCCGGTGGAACAGGCGGAAGTGGATGCCCTCGCGGTCCACCTGGATGGACACCGGCTTGTCGTTGATGGTGGCGGTGAACAGGGGCTGGGTGCGCTTCCAGCGGGTGACTACCTCGTAGGGCTTGCCATCCACCACCAGGGAATAGCCCTTGGGGTGGGTGACCACGCTGACATCCGCCTCGCGCTCGCCGATGATCACCTTCCAGGTGGTGGGGGCGGCGTAGCCGAGGCCCCGGGCCTGGCCGGACAGGGCGGCGGAGCGATCCCGGTAGTTCTGGTTGACCGCGGCGGCCACCACCACCGGCAGATCCGGATCGTTGTGGACGATGTTCTCGGCGTGGAAACCGTCGGGGAACTCCTCGGCGATGAAGTTGGTGGTCAGCTCCCCAGCGCGGAAGCGGGGATGGATCATCAGGGCGTTGAGGAAGCTGATGTTGTGGTTGACGCCGCGGATGTAGTAGGCGTCCAGCGCCTCGACCATGAAATCCGTGGCTTCCTCGCGGGTTTTGCCGTAGGTGATCAGCTTGGCGATCATCGGGTCGTAGAACATCGACACCTCGCCCCCTTCGTAGACGCCGGCATCCACCCGGACGTTCTTCGATTCCTTGGGCGGGAGGTAGCGGGTCAGGCGCCCGGTGGAGGGCATGAAGTTGCGGAACGGGTCCTCGGCGTAGACGCGGCTCTCGATGGCCCAGCCGGTGAGCTTGACGTCCTCCTGGGTGAGGGGCAGGGCCTCGTCGGCGGCGACGCGGATCATCAGTTCCACCAGGTCGAGGCCGGTGACCATCTCGGTGACCGGGTGCTCCACCTGCAGGCGGGTGTTCATCTCCAGGAAGTAGAACTCCCCGGTGGCGCCGCCGACGATGAATTCCACGGTGCCGGCGGATTTGTAGTTCACCGCCTTGGCGAGGGCCACCGCCTGCTCGCCCATCTGCTTGCGCAGTTCAGGGGTGAGGAAGGGGGAGGGCGCCTCCTCGATCACCTTCTGGTGGCGGCGCTGGATGGAACATTCCCGCTCCCCCAGGTACAGGGTGTTGCCCTGGCTGTCGGCGATCACCTGGATTTCGATATGGCGGGGTTCCTGGATGAATTTCTCGACGAACACCCGGTCATCGCCAAAGGAGGACTTCGCCTCGTTGGTGGCGGAGATGAAGCCCTCCCGGGCCTCCTGGTCGTTCCAGGCCAGACGCATGCCCTTGCCGCCGCCGCCGGCGGAGGCCTTGAGCATCACCGGGTAGCCGATGTCGTTGGCGATCTTCACCGCCTCGTCGGCATCCTTGATCACCCCGAGGTACCCGGGCACGGTGTTGACGCCGGCCTCCCGGGCCAGTTTCTTCGATTCGATCTTGTCCCCCATGGCGTAGATGGCGTGGGCCTCGGGGCCGATGAAGGTGATGCCCTCCTTGACCAGGGCCTCCTGGAAGGCGCGGTTCTCGGACAGGAAGCCGTAGCCGGGGTGCACCGCGTCGGCGCCGGTCTGCTTGCAGGCGGCGATGATCTTGTCGATCACCAAGTAGCTTTGCGCGGATGCCGCGGGGCCGATGTGGACGGCTTCATCCGCCATCTGCACATGGAGGGCGTCGCGGTCGGCGTCGGAGTACACCGCCACGGTGGCGATGCCGAGCCGCTTGGCGGTCTTGAACACCCGGCAGGCGATCTCGCCGCGGTTGGCTACCAGAATTTTGTTGAACATGGCCATGTCTTCGTCTTCGCAGGTTGAGTTGCGTGAATGAATGCTCGGGGCACGGTGCGAGGGGGCGGGGGCCCCTTACAGCGGAATGTTGCCGTGCTTGCGCCAGGGATTCTCCAGTTTCTTCTCCCGCAGCATGGCGAGGGAGCGGCACACCCGCTTGCGGGTCTCGTGGGGCATGATGACGTCGTCGATGAAGCCCCGCTTGCCGGCGATGAAGGGGTTGGCGAACTTCTGCCGGTACTCCTCGGTGCGCGCGGCGATCTTCCCGGCGTCGCCGATGTCCTTGCGGAAGATGATTTCCACCGCGCCCTTGGGGCCCATCACGGCGATTTCCGCCGACGGCCAGGCGAAGTTCACATCGCCCCGCAGGTGCTTGGAGCTCATCACGTCGTAGGCGCCGCCGTAGGCCTTGCGGGTAATGACGGTGACCTTGGGCACGGTGGCCTCGGCGTAGGCGTAGAGCAGCTTGGCGCCGTGCTTGATGATGCCGCCGTACTCCTGGGTGGTGCCGGGCATGAACCCGGGAACGTCCACCAGGGTCAGAATGGGAATGTTGAAGGCGTCGCAGAAGCGCACGAAGCGGGCGGCCTTCTTCGAGGAATCGATGTCGAGGCAGCCGGCCAGCACCATGGGCTGGTTGGCCACCACGCCCACGGTGGAGCCTTCCATGCGGATGAAGCCCACCACGATGTTGCGGGCGTAATCGGGCTGGATCTCGAAGAACTCGTACTCGTCGGCGATCTTGAGGATCAGCTCCTTGATGTCGTAGGGCTTGTTGGTGTCGTCCGGCACCAGGGTGTCGAGGGACAGATCCATGCGGTCGGCGCGGTCGTCGGTGGGCCACACCGGCGGCTTCTCCCGGTTGTTGGCCGGCAGATAGTTGACGAAGCGGCGCAGCATCAACAGCGCCTCGACGTCGTTCTCGAAGGCGAGATCGGCAACTCCGGACTTGCTGGTGTGGGTGATGGCCCCGCCGAGCTGCTCGGCGGTGACGGTCTCGTGGGTCACGGTCTTCACCACGTCGGGGCCGGTCACGAACATGTAGGAGCTGTCCTTGACCATGAAGATGAAGTCGGTCATGGCCGGGGAGTACACCGCGCCGCCGGCGCAGGGGCCCATGATCATGGAGATCTGCGGGATCACCCCGGAGGCCATGACATTGCGCTGGAACACGTCGGCATAGCCCCCCAGGGAGGCGACCCCTTCCTGGATGCGGGCGCCGCCGGAGTCGTTGAGGCCGATCACCGGTGCGCCCACCTTCATGGCCTGGTCCATGATCTTGCAGATTTTCTCCGCGTGGGTTTCAGACAGGGAGCCGCCATAGACGGTGAAATCCTGGCTGAACACGAACACCAGGCGGCCGTTGAGGGTGCCGTAGCCGGTCACCACGCCGTCGCCGGGGATGTGCTCCTGTTCCATGCCGAAGTCGGTGCAGCGGTGCTCGACGAACATGTCCCACTCCTCGAAGGAGCCGGGGTCGAGGAGCAGTTCGATGCGTTCGCGGGCGGAGAGCTTGCCCTTGGCGTGCTGGGCCGCGATGCGCTTTTCACCACCGCCTACGCGGGCCTTGAGGCGCTTTTCTTCCAGTTGCTGGATGATCTCATGCATGGTTCATGTTCCTGACAGAGGGTTCGCGGCGGGGCCGCATCAGTTCTTGGTAATCAGTTCCAGCACTTCGCTGGCGGCCGTTGGGATGTTGGTGCCGGGGCCGTACACCGCCGCCACGCCCATCTCCTTGAGGATCGGGTAGTCCTGGGGCGGGATCACGCCGCCGCACACCACCAGGATGTCGTCCCCGCCCTGCGCCTTGAGGGCGGCGATCAGCTGGGGTACCAGGGTCTTGTGGCCAGCGGCCAGGGAGGATACGCCGACGATGTGGACGTCGTTCTCCACCGCCTGGCGGGCGGCCTCTTCCGGGGTCTGGAACATGGGGCTGATGTCCACGTCGAAGCCGATGTCGGCAAAGGCGGTGGCGATCACCTTGGCGCCGCGATCGTGGCCGTCCTGGCCCATCTTGGCCACCAGCATGCGCGGGCGGCGGCCGTGCTTCTCGGCAAAGGCCTCGACCTGATCCTGGATACCCTTGAACATGGCGTCTCCCTCGTAGGCGGCGCCGTAGACGCCGCTGATGGTGCGCTGCTGGGCGCGGTGGCGGCCCCAGGACTTCTCCAGGGCATCGGAGATTTCACCCACGGAGGCCCGCAGGCGCGCGGCGTCGACGGCGAGGGCCAGCAGGTTGCCCTGGCCGGATTCGCCGGCCTGGCTGAGACGGTCGAGGGCGGCCTGGCAGGCGGCGCCGTCCCGCTCGGCCCGCACCCGGGTGAGGCGGGCGATCTGGCTTTCACGGACCTTGGTGTTGTCGATGTCGAGGACGTCGATCTCCGGCTCCACCGCCAGCTGATATTTGTTGACGCCGACGATGACTTCCTCGCCCCGGTCGATGCGGGCCTGGCGCTGGGCGGCGGCCTCCTCGATCTTGAGCTTGGGCATCCCGGATTCCACGGCGCGGGTCATGCCGCCCATCTCCTCCACTTCGTCGATCAGCTTGCGGGCTTCCTGCACCAGCTGGTCGGTGAGGCTCTCGATGTAGTAGGACCCGGCGAGGGGGTCCACCACCTTGGTGATGCCGGTCTCCTCCTGGATCACCAGCTGGGTGTTGCGGGCGATGCGGGCGGAGAAGTCGGTGGGCAGCGCCAGGGCCTCGTCGAAGGCGTTGGTGTGCAGGGACTGGGTGCCGCCGAGGACCGCCGACATGGCCTCGATGGTGGTGCGCATGATGTTGTTGTAGGGGTCCTTGCTGGTGAGGCTCACCCCGGAGGTCTGGCAGTGGGTGCGCAGCATCAGGGACTGGGGGTTCTTGGGGTCGAACTTCTCCTTCATCAGGGTGGCCCAGAGGATGCGGGCGGCCCTCAGCTTGGCGATCTCCATGAAGAAGTTCATGCCGATGGCGAAGAAGAACGACAGGCGCGGGGCGAACTTGTCCACGTCCAGGCCGCTCTCGATGGCGGTGCGCACGTACTCGATGCCGTCGGCGATGGTGAAGGCCAGTTCCTGGACGTTGGTGGCGCCGGCTTCCTGCATGTGGTAGCCGGAGATGGAGATGGAGTTGAACTTGGGCATGAAGTCGGCGGTGTAGCCGATGATATCCGAGACGATGCGCATGGACGGCGCCGGCGGATAGATATAGGTGTTGCGCACCATGAACTCTTTGAGGATGTCGTTCTGCAGGGTGCCCGCCAGCTTGTCGGGGGTCACGCCCTGCTCCTCGGCGGCGACGATGTACATGGCCATCACCGGCAGCACGGCGCCGTTCATGGTCATGGACACGGACACCTGGTCGAGGGGGATGTCGGCGAAGAGGATCTTCATGTCCTCCACGGTGTCGATGGCGACACCGGCCTTGCCCACATCGCCCACCACCCGCTCGTGGTCGGAGTCGTAGCCCCGGTGGGTGGCGAGGTCGAAGGCCACCGACAGGCCCTGCTGGCCGGCGGCGAGGTTGCGCTTGTAGAAGGCGTTGGACTCCTCGGCGGTGGAGAAGCCGGCGTACTGGCGCACCGTCCAGGGGCGGGCGGCGTACATGGTTGCCCGGGGCCCGCGCTTGAAGGGGGCGAAGCCGGGCAGGTTGTCGAGGTTGTCGATACCGGACAGGTCTTCGGCGGTGTAGAGGGCCTTGACGGGGATGCCCTCGGGGGTTTGCCAGGTCAGTTCATCGGGAGAGCGTCCCTTCAGTTCCTTCTCGGCGGCCTGGCGCCAGTCATTGAGGGTCTTGCTGGAAAACTCGGACATGGATTCTGTCTCCCGTGGTGGAGGAAATTGCGCGTTTCAGTGGGCCGGCGGCGCGCATTGCGAGGCCCGCCGCGGATGGGCCGGCCATTGTACTGGAAGGCGCGAAACGATAACCATAGGAAAAACCGAGGGGAAGGACGGAATTTATCAGTGAAAAGCACAAAAACAATCATATATTCCCGCCTTTGGTGATAAATTCCCGCCAATAGTCACAGGAAAGGACGGGCCCATGGCCACCATCCGCATGCACCACGTACTCGGCTCCCTGGCGGCGGTGCGCCAGCGGGGCGGCGATGCCGAGAGCCTCCTGGCGCGGGCCGGCATCAATCCCCAGGTGACCGCCGACCCCGACGGGCGCATCCACACCGACCAGGTGGCGCGGCTGTTCCGCAGCGTCCAGCTGAGCCTCGACGACGAGTTCATGGGCTTCAGCGCCCGGGCCTGCCGGGTGGGGGCCTTCCGCATCATGTGCGATCTGGTGAGCCAGTGCCGCACCCTGGGGGAGCTGCTCCCCAAGGCGGTGGACTTCTACCGGCTGCTCGGCGACGACATCCATCTGGATATCGCCACCGGCGGCGGCAACGCTGTGTTCGGCATCAGCCATCGCCGCCCGGACCTCGACCCCGGGCATTTCCTCCGGGAGTTCCTGCTGGTGATCTGGCACCGCTTTCCCAGCTGGTACATCGGCGAGGCGATCCGCCTGCGGGAGACCCGTTTCTCGTTCCCGCGCCCGGCCCACCACGGCGAGCTGCAGGTGATGTTCCCGGGCAAGCTGACCTTTTCCCAGCCCCGGGACGAACTGATCTTCGATGCCGCCTACCTGGACAAGCCCCTTATCCGCAGCCGCGCCGAGGTGGCCTACTTCGTGCGCAACGCGCCCGCCGATGTGATGACCATCCCCGGCAGCGACAACAGCCTGGAGCGCCAGGTGGAGCGCATCATCGAGGCGGGGAGCGGCGAGGGCCTGGTGTTTCCGCCCCTCCCGGAGGTGGCGGCGGGGCTGGGGCTCAGCCCCCAGTCCCTCTACCGCCAGCTGCGGGCCAGCGGCACCAGCTACCAGAAGATCAAGGATGACATCCGCCGTGAAACCGCCATCCGCAAGCTGGTGCGGGAGCGCCTGGCGGTGGAGGAGGTGTCCGCCTACCTGGGGTTTTCCGAGGCGCGCTCCTTCAGCCGCGCCTTTGCCCAGTGGACCGGCATGTCGCCCCGGCGCTACCGCAATACCTTCCGGGGCGAGCTGGAGGATTGATCAGCGCAGGGGGATGTCGAGCAGCGGATACCGCTCCCAGCCCGGTGCGTCGAAGTGCCACCACTCGGTGGGCAGGCCGCTGAAACCCTCCGCGGCCATGGCGGCTTCGAGGCGGGCGCGGTTGGCGAGCACGGCGGCGTCCAGCTGGCGGTAGTCCCGGTGGGCGCGCTCGCTGAAGTCGTCGTAGTCGGTGGGCATCGCCAGTTCCTCGCCGCTGGCGAGGTCGACGAGGCTGAGGTCCACCGCCGCGCCGCGATTGTGGCGCGAACCCTCCAGGGGCGCGCCGTCGGCACCCCGGGATGGCTTGCCCACGTAGCGCTCGTCCGGCACCAGGGTCCACAGCTGTTCCTGCACCGAGAACGGCCGGTAGCAGTCGAACACCTTGAGCCCCAGCCCTTCGCCCTTGAGGGCCGCCTGCACCCGGGCGAGGCGTTCCGCCACCGCCTGCTGCAGCCAGCAGCGCGGGCCGGGGTAGAGGGGGCGGCCGACGAAGTTGTTGGCGGTGGCGTAGCGTACATCGAAGTGGAGATCGGGGATCAGCCTATCCACCGCCACCAGGCCCGCCGCGCTCGCCTCGGCGGGCAGGGGCGGCGGTGGCCCGGCACCGGCAAGCAGGGAGGCGGTGCCGAGGCCGCAGGCCAGCAGCAGGCGGCGCAGAGGGCCCCGGGATTGGCGGCTATGTTGGCTAGAATGATCGCTCATGACGGCTCCTGTCGGATGGGCGGCGTTCAGGGTTGAGTGCAGCCAAAGCAGTGCAGGTAGATCCCCCGGGGATCGTTGAGGCGGCCGACGGCGAGGATCTGTTCCGCCAGGTCCCGCAGCCGCGGCGACAGGGGGGCGGGGAGGCCTGTGGCGGGTGCCAGCCACTGGCGCGCCGATACGGCGCTGCCCGCCAGTTGCTTGAGCAGCTGTTCCTGGAAGCTCAGGGGCCTTTCGATGTGCTTGACCTCCCAGCGTTTCAGCCCCGCCCGCAGCCCCGCTGCGTTGATGGCGTCGGCGAAGGTGCCGAGGCCGTCGACGAGGCCGCGCTCAAGAGCCTGGCGGCCGGTCCAGACGCGGCCGCCGGCCAGCGCCGTCACCCGGTCGACGCTGGTGCCGCGCCCCTCCGCCACCAGGGCGAGGAAGCGCTGGTAGATGTTGTCGACCCCCAGTTGCAGGATCACCCTGGCCTCCTCTGAGAGGGGTCGGTCCAGGTGGCCGATATCCGCCAGGCGGGTGCTGCCCACCCCGTCGCTGTGGATGCCGAGGGATTTCAGGCTCTCGTCGAAGGTGGGCACGATGCCGAACACGCCGATGGACCCGGTGAGGGTGGTGGGCATGGCCCAGATCTCGTCGGCGCCGGCGGCGATCCAGTAGCCGCCGGATGCGGCCAGGGAGCCCATGGAGATGATCACCGGCATCACCTTGCGGGTCTCGGCGATTTCGTTGCGGATCACCTCGGAGGCAAAGGCGCTGCCGCCGGGGCTGTCGATCCTGAGCACCAGGGCCTTGAGCTGCTTGTCCTTGCGGGCGGTCTGGAGCAGGGCGGCGAGGGTGTCGCCGCCGATGGAGCCCTCCGGTTGGTCGCCATCGAGGATGGTGCCGGCGGCGACGATCACACCGATGGCATCCCCGTCGCCGGCGCGATCGAGACCGGGCAGGCGCAGGTGGGCCAGGTAGGTCTTGTGGTCGATGTTGAGATAGCCGTCCTCGTCCTCTCCCACCAGCTCGGCGAGGCGGCGGCCGATCGCGGGGCGGGTGGAGAGGTGGTCCACGAGGCCTGCGTCAAGGGCGAGCCGGCCGAGATCGCCGCCGAGCTCGCCGAGCCGGGCGTGCATGCCGTTGACGTAATCGTCGACGGCGCCGGGGGGCAGTTGCCGGGCGGTCTCCACCTGGCGGCTGTAGGCCTGCCACAGCTCGTCCAGCCAGGCGGTGGTGTTTTCCCGGGACTCGGGGGACATGTCGTCCCGGGTGAAGGGCTCCACCGCACTCTTGAACTGGCCGGCGCGGAACACGTTGACCTGTATTTTCAGTTTCTCGGCGGCGGATTTCAGGTAGGTGCCGTAGTAGCCGTAGCCGGTGATCATCACCCCGCCCATGGGGTTCAGGTGGATCTCGTCGGCGTAGCTGGCCAGGTAGTACTGGTCCTGGCTGTAGCTGTCAGCCACCGCCACCACCGGCTTGCCGCTCTGCTTGAAGCGGGTGAGGGCGGCGCCCACCTCCTCCAGCTTGCTGATGCCGCCGCCCTGGAGGTAGTCGAGGTGCAGCACCAGGGCGGTGATGCGGGCATCCCGGGCGCCGCTGTCGATGGCCTCCACCAGGTCTCGCACCGGGGTCTCGGCGTCCACCGGGGCGGATTGCTCGAGCATCTGGGTGAGGGGGTCGGCGTAGCTGCGCTGCTCCACCAGCACGCCGGCGGGGGTGAGAGTGAGGGCGGCCTTGGCGGGCAGTGGCTTGGTCTGCTGGCCGAAGAGATTGACCAGCACCACCAGCAGGATCAGCGCGAGCACCGCGTTGATGAGCCAGCGCAGGGCGGTGAACAGCTTGCCGATCAGGCCGAACAGGCGGCGGATGAAACCGGGTTTGTCCTTGCTCATGGTGGTCCCTTGGGGGTGGGTTGGCGGGGGGTCAGTCGGGCGCTTCGCCCCGTCCCTGGCGGTAGGCCAGATCGTACTGCTTCCAGCGGCTGAACATCATGGCGGCGCAGAACAGCACGCTGATCAGCACCACCGCCACCCAGTCCATGGCCGAGTGGCCGGGGGCGCCGAGCCGCACCACGATCACGGTGAAGTAGAACAGGGTGACGAAACACAGCATCGACAGGCTGCGGTGGTTCTCCCGGGCCATCCCCGGCAGGAAGAGGATGAGGGGCAGGGTGCCGATGATGATGAGGCTCCCCGGGGTGCCGGCGAGGTAGCCGCCGATAACGAGGCTGGCGAGGAACAGCACATAGCTCGCCCAGGTGAGGCGGCGGGCCCAGGTGAGTTTGGTGGCGAGGGCGGGGATCATATCGGGTCCCCCGGGGATGGGGCGAGTTTCCGGGCCAGCGCCGCGATCCGCCTGCCGAGGGCCTTGCACAACAGCGCCTCGGTGTCGTCCACGGGGCGGTTGTCGGTGCCGGCGTGGTGGGAGGCGCCGTAGGGGGTGCCACCGCTCTGGGTCGCGGTGAGCTCCGGGTGGCTGTAGGGCAGGCCGGCGATCACCATGCCGTGGTGCAGGAGGGGCAGCAACATCGACAGGAGGGTGCTCTCCTGCCCGCCGTGGAGACTGGCGGTGGAGGTGAAGGCGGCGGCGGGCTTGCCGATCAACTGGCCGTTGAGCCACAGGCTGCTGGTGCCGTCGAGAAAATACTTGAGGGGCGCCGCCATGTTGCCGAAGCGGGTGGGGCTGCCGAGGACCAGGCCGGCGCAGTCCCGCAGATCATCCAGGGTGCAGTACAGGGGGCCGCTGGCGGGGATCTCGTCCTCCGTCGCCTCGCAGTTGGCGGACACCGGCGGCACGGTGCGCAGCCGCGCTTCGAGGCCGGCGGCCTCCACCCCGAGGGCGACATGGCGCGCCATGGCCGCCACGCTGCCGTGGCGGCTGTAGTAGAGCACCAGCACGTAGGGGGCCGTCATGGCAGGATATCCAGCACCGCTTCCGGCGGGCGGCCGAGGGCGGCGCGGTTGCCGTTCACCACGATGGGGCGCTCGATGAGTCGCGGGTACTTGACCATGGCGTCGATCAGCGCCTGGTCGTCGAGATCGGGGTTGCCGAGGTCGTTGGCCTTGTATTCCTCCTCCCCCTTGCGGAGCAGGTCCCGGGGGCCGATGCCGAGTTTTTTCAGCAGGGATTTGAGGGTGGCGGCGTCCGGGGGGGTGTCGAGGTAGGGGATCACCCGGGGTTCGAGGCCGCGGGCCTCGAGCAGCGCCAGGGTTTGCCGGGACTTGGAGCAGCGGGGGTTGTGATAAATGGTGATCATGGGGGTTTGTGTACAATGGACGGGTTTTCCATTGTAAGGGCAAGGCCCCCGCGAGGGCCAGTTGACCCTTCGCCGCCGAGCCCTGTCCGTTGCCTAATCCCGTCCGTCACAAGAGAGGAGCGCCGATACCTTGACCACGTCATTCATCCGACCGTTGCCGTCCCTTGCCCGCCTCGCCCGAGGGGCGCTGGCGGTCCTCCTGGTGGCGATCCTCGCCGGCTGCGGCCAGGAAGAGGGGGATAAACCCCTCACCCTTGATACCCTGCGGGGCTACACCGTGTTCGTCAATTACTGGGCCGAGTGGTGCGCTCCCTGCCGGGAGGAAGTGCCCGAATTGAACGACTTCCAGAAGCGCCACCGGGATACGGTGCGGGTGGTGGGGGTCAACTTCGATCGCCTCGAAGGGAAGGTGCTGGCGGGTCAGGTAGCAAGCCTTGGGATCGAGTTTCCCACCCTCGCCGTGGACCCCCGGGAGGCCCTCGGGGTACCGGTACCGGTGGGCCTGCCGGAGACCTTCGTGATCGATCCCGGCGGCAAGCTGGTGTCCATCCTGCGCGGCCCCCAGACCCTGGAACAGCTGGAGGAGGCACTTGCCCTCGCCACGGGGGCGCGGCAGCCGTGATGATCGTCGGCCACGTCCGGGGCAAGGTGCAGGGGGTGTGGTTTCGCCGCCACGTGGCGGACGCCGCCCTGCGGGAAGGGGTCAGCGGCCATGCCCGCAATCTCCCCGACGGCTCGGTGGAAGTGTTGCTGGCGGGGGCCGAGGGGGCGGTGGCGCGGGTGCGCGCCGCTGTCGAGGAGGGGCCGCCCCGGTCGCGGGTGGTGTCGGTGACGTGGCGCCCGGCGGGGGAGATGCCCTCGCCGCAAGGGTTCGAGGTGTTGTAGGCCCTAGGGCAGCTGGTCGAACAACTGCCGGATACCGCCGCCCCAGGCCTTGGCCAGGCGGGTGAAGTAACGGTCGTCCTGTTCGAGGCGCTCGATCTTGACCTCCAGGCTGTCGAGCCGGTAGATCACGATATCGATGGGCATGCCCACCGACAGGTTGGAGTGCATGGTGGAGTCGAAGGAGATCAGGGCGCACTTCATCGCCTGGTTGAGGGGCGTCTCGGTGGTGATGATACGGTCGAGGATGGGCTTGCCGTACTTGGATTCGCCGATCTGGAAGAAGGGCGTGTCGGTGCAGGTGCGGATGAAATTGCCCTCGGGGTAGATGTGGTACATCTCGGCCTTTTGCCCCTTGATCTGGCCCCCCACCAGCAGGTTGTTGGTGAAGTCCACGGCGCTCATGGGGTTGGTCACCCGGTAGTGGCTCTCGCTGTTGAGCAGCACTTCCCCCACCAGCTCCGCCACCTGGAACATGCTGTCGCAGCTGTGGAGGTTGAGGGGCTCGGCGCGGTCGATCTGTTGCTTGAGGACACTGATGACCCGCTGGGAGGTGGCCAGGTTGCCGGAGGTGGCGATGATGATCACCCGCTCGCCGATGTTCTCGAAGGTGAACAGCTTGGGGAAGGTGGCGATGTGGTCGATCCCGGCATTGGTGCGGGTATCCGCGGCCATGATCAGGCCTTCGTTGAGGACCATGCCAATACAATAGGTCATCGGTTTCTTGTCCGGAATATGCTGGTCTTGTGATTGCGCTGAAATCAACGACAATGTGCCCGCCTGTCCTTGCCGCTGTCAGGAGAGGCATTTTAGGTAGCTGGTGGCGGAATAGCCACAGCAAATTCCATGCCCCGGAATCCCCCCCGCGATGATCGAACAATCCCCCGCCCCTGCCTTGCCCGACGATGAGCACTGGATGGCCCTCGCCCTCGACCAGGGCCGCCGCGCCGCGGGGCTCGGCGAGGTGCCCGTGGGCGCGGTGCTGGTGCGGGAGGGGAAGCTGATCGCCGAGGGCTACAACCACCCCATCGCCGGCCAGGACCCGAGCGCCCACGCCGAGATTCAGGCCCTGCGGGCCGCTGCCCGGGCGCTTGGCAATTACCGGCTGCCGGGCACCACCCTCTACGTCACCATCGAACCCTGCACCATGTGCGTGGGGGCCATCATCCACGCCCGGGTCGACACCCTGGTGTTCGGCGCCCGGGAGCCCCGGGCGGGGGCGGTGGTGAGTCGGCTGCGGCTCCTGGACGAGAGCCACTACAACCACCGGGTGCAATGGCGGGAAGGGGTGCTGGCGGACGCCTGTGGCGCCCTGATCAGCGAGTTCTTCCGCCGCAAGCGGGGGCGCTGATCGCGCCCGTCTTCACGGATACTGCTCTGCCGCGGTCTCGATGGCGCTGTAGACCCGGCTCGATCCATCCTTCATCAGCAATAGCACCTCATAGCGATCGAAGCGCTCGCCCATCTCCATGCCGGGGCTGCCCACCGGCATGCCCGGGACCGCGAGGCCGATGGCGCCCTCGGGCCTTTCCGCCAGGAAGCGCTTGATCAGATGGGCGGGCACATGGCCCTCGAACACGAAGCCGTCGGCGCTCACCGCCGTGTGGCAGGACTGGTGGCGGGGGGCGATGCCGTGGCCGGCCTTGAGCTGGTTGAGGTCGGCGGGGTGTTCGACCCGGGTGTCGAACCCTGCATCCCTGGCGTGGTCGATCCACAGGCCACAGCAGCCGCAGGTGGGGCTTTTGTAAACGGTCAGGGTGTCGCCCTCGGCGAGGCCGAGGGGCGCCTGGGCCGCGGCCAGGATCAGCAAGAGACCGGTCAGGAGATGGCGGATGGACAGGGGTTGGGTGGACATTGGGCGCATGGAATTCCTCCAAAGGGGCGGATCGGGATGATACTCCCTGTCGACGGCGCGGGGGCCAATATAGCCAAACCCAATGGTTGAGATGAAGTGGATTAATTGGCACTATTAATGGGAATCGTTATCATTCGTGAAAAGCGAGCAACCCCGGAGCCTGCCATGACCAAGACCCTGACCTTCGCCCTGATGCACTTCGCCATTGCCTTCACCGTGGCCTGGCTGATGACCGGCAGCCTGGTGGTGGGGGGTGCCGTGGCCCTGGTGGAGCCGGCGGTCAACACCGTGGCGTTCTTTTTCCACGACCGGCTGTGGAAGCGGCTGGATGGGGCGCGCCTGGCCCGGCAGTCGGAACCGGCACCCGCCCCCTGGTGTCGGCTGGAGGTGTAGGGCCTCAGTCCCGCACCGGGCGCTTTTGCAGCTTGCGCTGGAGGGTGCGGCGGTGCATGCCGAGGGCCCGCGCGGTGGCGGAGATATTGCCCTCGTGCTCCCTCAGTACCCGCTGGATATGTTCCCACTCCAGGCGATCCACGGAGGTGGGGGAGGCGGGCGGCTCGACGCTGCCCCCGTCCTCCCCCTCGCCCCGGGCGAAGGCGGCGAGAATGTCGTCCACCGACGCCGGCTTGCACAGGTAGTCCACCGCGCCGAGCTTGATGGCCGCCACCGTGGTGGGGATGCTGGAATAGCCGGTGAGCATCACGATGCGGCACTCCGGGACGAATTCCAGCAGCTTCTCGATGAGGTTGAGGCCGGAGCGGTTGTCCAGCTTTAGATCCAGCACTACCCGGTCGGGGCGGTGCTTCACGCAGAAGAACAGCGCGCTGTCCTCGCTGGTGGCGATGGTGGCGGCGAAACCCCGGCGGTGGAGGCTGCGGGCCAGTGTCTCGGCAAAGGTGATGTCGTCGTCGACGATCAGGTAGCTGGGATTCATGGCAATGGCTCGTCGGATGGGTGGCGGGAGGCCGCCAGGGGCAGCTGGATCACCGCCAGGGTGCCCCCCTCGGGGTGGGGGCTGAGGTCGATGCTGGCGCCGTGGCGGGCGAGGATCGACCGGGACAGGAACAGCCCGAGGCCGAGGCCGTCGCGCTTGTCGCTGGCCTGGGGGCCGTTGCCGCCGTCGGCCCGGGCCGGGTCGATGCCGGGGCCCCGGTCGCGGATGGCGACGGTGGCCCGCTCCCGGTCCCAGCGGACAGTGATCGCCACGTGGTCGGGGCTGGCGTCGGCGGCGTTGTTGAGGATGTTGTGGATCGACGCCGCCAGGGAGGGATGGAAGTTGACCGCGACGGCCTCGCCGTCGGCGATCTCGCAGCGGGCATTGACGTCCGGGCGCATCAGCAGCCAGCGATCCACCAGCTCGGTGAAATAGCTATGGGCGTCCTGCTCCTCGCTCTCCTGGCGGGAAAAGGCCCGGGCGGTGGCGCTCAGTTTGCGCAGGCTGTCCTGGCAGCGGGTCACCTGGGTGCTGATCAGCGCCATGTCCTCCCGGCAGGCGGCGACGTCGCCGTCGGGGGGCGGCGAGCGCCAGTCGTCGGCGATCAGGCGGATGGTGTTCAGGGGGGTGCCGAGATCGTGGGCGGCGCTGGCGGCGAGGGTGGCCACCGCCAGCAACTGCTCGTCCTCCAGCTGCCGCGCCCGGGCCTCCGCCCCCTGGCGCAGCAGGGCCTGGTCCCGGGCCTTCACCGCCGCCGCCATGCGGGTCACGAAGACGATGATCAACAGGGCGCTGACCGCGAAGTTCACCCACATGCCGAGCACATGGCTGTTGAGTCCGGCGTCGCCGTGGCCGCCGTGGCCGCTGGCGGGCGGGGCGAGGGCGGGGACCGCCACATGCCAGAACAGCAGCCCGCCGTAGGCCGCTACGCACAGCAGGCCGATGGCGAGGGTGAGGCCCCGGGGCAGGGTGATGGCGGCGATGGTGATGGGCACCAGGTAGTAGGACACGAAGGGGTTGGTGGCGCCGCCGGAGAGATAGAGCAGCAGGGTGAGTATCAGCGCATCCGCCACCAGCTGGGCGAAGAACTCCCCGTCGGCGATGGGGCGGGGATTCTGGGCGCGACGCCAGGACAGGGCGATCAGCGCGGCGAAGGCCGCCAGCAGTGCCGCAAGGGGCGGCCAGGGCAGCTGCCAGCCGCCGGCGAGGGCGAGGTAGAGGGCCGCGAGGGTCTGCCCGCCGAAGGGAATCAGGCGGATCAGGCACAGGGTGCGCAGGTTCTGATGGGCGGCGGAGTGGGCGGTGACTGGGGCCATGGGGTAATCGCTGGGCAATGGTCCATTCTAGCAGCCTGTCGGGCTCAGGGCTGTTCTACTGCGGAAAAGCCGGATTTGGCCACTTTTTGAGCAATTCTTCGTCAAATAGCACCACAATTATCCTCAAAATTGCCCAAAACATGACTCAAACCGGACTTCCCCTCGTGACGAACGCCTAAGTCCGACAGGCTGCCAGCGCCAATGCCGCCCCCGGTCAGCCGGCATTTCCCGGGCTGTTTTGGGGCGCGGATGGCGGTACCGCGCCCGACTTTGGTGCCCGGGGCGGCCTGCCCTGTGGCGGGCGCCCACTTTTTGCCCCTGCTAGGCTCTGGTACGGAATTTGTATAACCCTGGCGAGAGACCCTTCGGCGCCGATGCCTGCCCCTGTCCGGGTGGGCATTTTTTATGGATGCGCGGGCCCTGGCCCGCGCATCCCGGGAGGGGCTCGACAACGCCAACCTGTCAACGGAGAACAACATGATCGTCACCCTGAACAGCGCCGAGGGGAGGGCCCCCCTTTGACGGCGGAGATCGCGCCCGCGGTGCGGGTGATGCTGGTGGACGACAATCCGGCCCGGGCCGCCATGGTGGAGGAGCGGCTATGGGGGTGTGGCTTCGAGGTCAGCCTGGTGATTCCCTCGGCGGCGGGGTTGCTGTTCCAGATCGAGCGCATCCGCCCCGACGTGGTGCTGATCGACCTGGAATCCCCCGACCGGGACGTGCTCGAAAGCCTCGCCATCATCAGCCACCACAACCCCACCCCGGTGGTGATGTTCACCCAGGAGGACGACCCCGACTATATCCGCCAGGCGGTCACCGCCGGGATCAGCACCTACCTGGTGGGGGGCATCAACCCCGACCAGGTGAAACCCATCATCGACGTGGCCATCGCCCAGTTCCGCGCCTTCCAGAGCCTGCGGGACGAACTCCACAGCACCCGCGTTCAGCTGGAGGAGCGCAAGCTCATCGAGCAAGCCAAGGGCCTGTTGATGGCCCACCAGAAGATCGGCGAGGACGATGCCCACCGCCTGCTCACCAAGCTGGCCATGGACACCAATCAACGCCTGCCGGCGGTGGCGAAAACCGTACTGGCGACCCTCTCACCCAAGACCAGCGACAAGGGCAAAAGGAGCACCTGATGACCAGCAACAGCCAACTGGCGCCGCCGGAAAAGGCCGCCATCAGCGTCGGTTTCATGCGCCTCACCGACAGCGCACCGCTGATCATGGCCCTGGAAGGGGGCACTTTTGCCCGCCATGGGCTCGATGTCACCCTGGTGCGGGAGGTGTCCTGGGCCAATCTGCGGGACAAGCTGGTGGTGGGCAAGCTCGACGCCGCCCATCTGCTCTCGCCCCTGCCGATGATGACCACCCTGGGGGCCGGGGGCATCCGCGCCAATCTGCTCACCGGCCTGTCCCTGAGCCTCAACGGCAATGCCCTGACCCTCGCCAGCGCCCTCTGGGACCAGCTCGGTCTCGGCGATGCCAGTCGCCCCGCTGCCCTCGCCACCGCCCGGGCCCTCAAGGGCCGGCTGGAGCGGGAGCCGGGCCAGCCCCTCACCTTCGCCACTGTCCATGCCTTCTCGACCCACAGCTTTCAGCTGCGCCTGTGGCTCAAGGCCGGCGGCATCGACCCCGACCGGGATGTGCGCATCATCGTGCTGCCCCCGGAGCAGATGTGCGACAGCCTGGCGCGGGGCATCATCGACGGCTTTTGTGTCGGCGAGCCCTGGAGCAGCGTGGCGGTACAACAGGGCATCGGCGTGGTGGCCGCCACCGGCCACGACATCTGGAACAACGCCCCGGAGAAAGTCCTCGGGGTCACCGAGCACTGGCACAACCACCACCCGGCCACCCACCTGCGGCTGCGGCTGGCGTTGATGGAGGCCTGCCGGGAGCTGGCGGAGCCGGCGCGGCGCCGGGAGGCGGCGGAGGTGCTCAGCGATCCCCGCTACCTGGACCTGCCGGTGCGGGTGCTGGTGTCGTCCCTGACCGGGGAGTTCGGCTTCGCCAAGAACCAGCCGCCCCGGTGGCTGGCGGATTTTCTGGTATTTCACCGCTACCAGGCGGGGTTTCCCTGGCGCTCCCACGCCCAGTGGCTGCTGCGGGAGGGCTGCGCCATGCTCGGCAAGCCGGTGGGGGACGATGTCTGCCAGGCGCTGGTGCAGCGTTGCTACCGCCCCGATCTCTACCGGGAAGCGGCCCGCTACCTGGGCATCGCCAGCCCCAGCCGGGACGCCAAGGAGGAAAATCGCCACGCCGCCCCCTGGGAGTTCGAGCCCGGCATCACCCTGGGCCCGGATCTGATGATCGGCGGCTGATGATCGGCAGCCGAGGCCCGGCCCGGCAAACAATCTACTTGAAAATATAATATCCAGACCTATATTGATGGGCATCCACCACGGATTGCCCAGCAATGGCCGACACCCACGCCCTCGACGTCGACACCCTCCGCACCGCCGCCGGTGAGGCCTGCGCCATGCTGCGCGGCCTCGCCCACGGGGATCGGCTGCTGTTGCTGTGTCAGCTCAGCCGGGAGGAACTGAGCGTCGGGGAGATCGAAACCCGCCTCGGCATCCGCCAGCCGAGCCTCTCCCAGCAGCTCGGCGTGCTGCGCCGGGAGGGCCTGGTGGCCTGCCGGCGCGACGGCCGCCGGGTCTACTACAGCGTCGCCGATCCCCGCGCCCTGGCGATCCTGCAGGTGCTGTACGCCCTGTATTGCGGGCCCGCCAGCGCCGACACCTCTTCACCCATGCCCACCGCCACCACGCCCCCCGAGGGGCAAGGAGTTACCCGTGACAATTGACTGGTCCGCCTTCACCCCGCTGCCCTCGCTGCTGGGGGGCCTTTTGATAGGCCTCGCCGCGGTGCTGTTCATCCTTCTCAATGGCCGCATCGCGGGGATTTCCGGCATCCTCGGCGGGCTGCTGCGGCCCAGGGCCGGGGACATCGCCTGGCGCCTGGCCTTCGTGGCCGGCATCCTGGTGGCGCCGCTGCTCTGGGGGCTGGCCGGTGCCCTGCCGGCCATCACCGTCGACGCCGGCTACCCGCTGTTGATCGCCGCGGGATTGCTGGTCGGCATCAGCACCCGCTACGGCGCCGGTTGCACCAGCGGCCACGGGGTCTGCGGCCTGTCGCGGCTCTCCCCCCGCTCCCTAGTGGCGACCCTGGCCTTCATGGCCAGCGGCTTTGTCACCGTCTACATCATCCGCCATGTATTGGGAGGCTGACATGAACAGGTATCTGGTATCGGCGTTCGCCGTGGGGCTGCTGTTCGGCCTCGGGCTGCTCACCTCGGGCATGGCCAATCCCGCCAAGGTGCTCGGGTTTCTCGACCTCGCCGGGGCCTGGGATCCCTCCCTGGCGCTGGTGATGGGTGGCGCGGTGGCGGTGGGCCTGGTGGGTTTCGGCTTTGCCGGCAAGCGCGCCCTGTCCCTGCTGGGGGCGCCCCTGCAGGTGCCCACCCGGCGGGACATCGACCGGCCCCTGGTGCTGGGCAGCCTGGGCTTTGGCATCGGCTGGGGCCTTGCGGGATTCTGCCCGGGGCCGGCGCTGGTGGCCCTGGGGGCGGGGGAGCTGAAGGCCGCGGTCTTCACCCTGGCGATGCTGGCGGGGATGGGGGTTTACGAAGTGCTCCAGCGCCCCGCGAGGGGCTGATCCGGCGATGGGGATACGGGCAGGCACCGTGCTGCCCCCCTGGCTTCGCGGCTACCGGCGGGGCTATCTGGCGGGGGATCTGACGGCGGCCCTGGTGGTCACCCTGCTGGTGGTGCCCCAGGGGCTCGCCTATGCGGCCCTGGCGGGCTTGCCCGCCCAGCTCGGCCTCTACGCCAGCGTGCTGCCCTTGGTGGCCTATGCCCTGTTTGGCTCCTCCATGGTGCTGTCGGTGGGGCCGGTGGCGGTGATCGCGCTGATGACCGCCGCGGCCCTCGCCCCGGTGGCGGCGCCGGGCACGCCGGACTACATCGCCGGCGCCGTCACCCTGGCCCTGTTGTCGGGGATCATGCTGTTTGCCCTGGGGCTCTTGCGTCTCGGCGCCCTGGCGCAGTTTCTCAGCCACCCGGTGATCAGCGGTTTCATCAGCGGCGCGGCGCTGCTGATCATCATCGGCCAGCTGCGGCCGCTGCTGGGGATCGCCGGTGACGGCGACACGGCGCTGGCCCTGTTGCGGGGCATCGTGGAGCAGGCGGAGAGCTACCAACCCCTCACCGCGGCGGTGGGCCTTGGCGCGATGCTGATTCTGGTGCTGGCGCGGCTGGGTCTTCGGCCCCTGTTGGCGCGGATGGGGCTCGGCGTCGAAGCCGCGTCCCTCGCCACCCGCCTCGTCCCCATGGTGGTGGTGCTCGCCAGCGCCGCGCTGGTGGTGGCCCTCGACTGGCGCGAACGCCTGGCGGTGGTGGGGCCCATACCCGAGGGCCTGCCCCGGGCAGTGGCGCCCGCCATCAGCCTCGCCCTGGTGGAGGCGCTTTGGTTGCCGGCGCTGATCATCGGCCTCGTGGGCTTTGTCGAGACGGTGTCCATCGCCCAGGGATTCGCCAGCCGCCACCGCCAGCGCATCGATACCAATGCCGAGCTGCTCGGCCTCGGTGCCGCCAATATCGTCAGCGGCCTGTCCGGTGCGCTGCCGGTCACCGGCGGGTTCTCCCGCACCGCCGTCAATGCGGAGGCGGGGGCCAACACACCCCTCGCCGGTGTTTTCGCCGCCCTGTTGATCGCCCTGGTGCTGCTGTTTGGCACCGGTTTGTTCAGCGCCCTGCCCATGGCGGTGTTGGCGGCCACCATCATCGTCGCCGCCTTCGCCCTGGTGGATGTCGCCTCCCTGCGCCACAACTGGCGCTACGACCGGGCCGAGGGCCTCGCCCAGGCCGGCACCGCCCTCGGGGTGCTGGCGGCGGGGGTGGAGGTGGGCATCGGGATTGGCATCGGTCTGTCCCTGGCCACCCTGGTGTGGCGCGCCAGTCGCCCCCATATCGCCGTGGTCGGCCGGGTACCCGGCACCGAGCACTTCCGCAACGTCAAGCGCTACAAGGTGGAGACCCGCCGCGACCTGCTGGTGCTGCGGGTGGACGAGAACCTGTTTTTCGGCAACGCCGAGGCGGTGGAGCGCTTTATCCTCAAGGCCCTGGAACAGCAGCCCGAGACCCGCCACCTGGTGCTGGTGATGTCGTCGGTCAGCAGCATCGATGCCACCGCCCTCGCCATGCTCGACATGCTCAACGAACGGCTCATGGACCAGGGCATGAGGCTCCACCTGGCGGAGGTGAAGGGGCCGGTGCTGGGCCAGCTGGAGAGCGATGGCTTCCCGGCGCGCCTCTCCGGGGAGCTGTTTCTCTCCACCCACGGTGCCTTCGAGGCCCTGAAGACACTGGAGGACGAGGCCGATCCCGCCGACTGAGGGCCACTCCCTGCGCGGGTTTGTTACCATCCCCCGACCACCGGCACAGCGAAGGAGCCCGCGATGGATTTCAAACCACTTGGCAACACCGGCCTCAGGGTCAGCGACATCTGCCTCGGCACCATGACCTGGGGCCAGCAGAACACGGCGGAGGACGCCGCCGAGCAGCTCGATTACGCCCTGTCACGGGGCATCAACTTCATCGATACCGCGGAGCTCTACCCGGTGCCCCCCATGGCCGAGACCCAGGGCCGCACCGAGGACTACATCGGCCGCTGGCTGAAGGCGCGGGGCGGGCGCGGCGACATCATCCTTGCCAGCAAGGTGGCGGGGCGGGTGCGGGGCGGCGATCGCGGCACCATGCGGGGCGGGCCGCGGCTCTCCCGGGACCATATCCGCCAGGCCATCGAGGGCTCCCTGACGCGCCTGCAGACCGATTACCTCGACCTCTATCAGGTCCACTGGCCGGAGCGCCGGACCAACTATTTCGGCGCCCTCGGCTACAGCCAGGAGCCGGACGACGGCTCCATCCCCATCGAGGAGACCCTGAATGCCCTGGCGGAGCTGGTGGCCGAGGGCCTTGTGCGCCACATCGGGGTATCCAACGAGACGCCCTGGGGATTGATGAAATACCTGACCCTCGCCCGGGAGCGGGGCCTGCCGGTGATCGCCAGCATCCAGAATCCCTATAACCTGCTGAACCGGGTGTTCGAGGTGGGGCTGGCGGAGATGGCGGTGGAGGAGCGGGTGGCGATGCTCGCCTACTCGCCCCTCGCCTTTGGCCTGTTGAGCGGGAAGTATGCCGGCGGCGCCCGGCCCGAGGGGGCGCGGCTGACCCTGTGGTCGCGGTTTGGCCGCTACACCGGCGAGGCTTCATTGAAGGCCGCCGAGAGTTACCTGGCCCTGGCCCGGGAGCACGGCCTCGACCCGGCCCAGATGGCCATCGCCTATGTGCGCGGTCGCGGCTTCGTCACCAGCACCATCATCGGCGCCACCAGCCTTGACCAGCTGCGGGCGGACATCGACGCGGCGGATCTGGTGCTCGACGACGAGGTGCTGGCGGGGATCGAGGCCATCCACCAGCGGCACCCGAACCCCGCGCCCTGATGACGGGGATTTACGAGAACGGCAGGGGCGAGCGGTAGAACGCGACCGCCACCATGTAGGCAAACACAGCGATGGCGAGCAGGGCGCAGAGGCCCCGGACGAGGGGCGTTCGGCCGCGCCGGATGGCGACGACCCCGAGCAGGATGTAGGCCACCAAGGCCGCGAGCTTGGCGCTCAGCCAGGGTTGCAGGAAGGGGTACTGGCCGCTTGCCACGGCGAGATAAGCGGCGCTCGCCAGCAGCAGGGTGTCGATGACATGGGGCGAGATGCGCACCCAGCGGGTGTTCAGCACGGGGCTTTCGAACACCGACCAGGTGGCGCGCACCATGAAGTAGCCGACGCTCACCAGGGCGAGGGTGATATGGGCGAGCTTGACCGCCAGGTAGCTTTCCATGGTCGGTTGATGGCCGCGGTCAGCTGATGGCGCCGGTGGTGCGCACCCGCCGGGAGACCTTCTCCACCGCCACCGCCGTGCGGGCGCGGCGGCGCTCGATGCCGGCGTCGATGACATTCTTCAGGGCGATCAGAAAGCCCAGCACCATGAAGGCCCCGGGGGGCAGGATGGCCAGCAGCAGGCCCTGACCGTCGCCGAACAGGGTGATCTTCCAGCCTGCGGCGCCGGGCCCGAAGAGCAGCTGCATGTTGGCCAGGAGGGTGCCGCTGCCCAGGGCCTCGCGGATGCCGCCGATCACCACCAGCACCAGACAGAAGCCGAGCCCCATCATCGCCCCGTCGAACAGCGAGGCCCCCACCGGGTGCTTGCTGGCGAAGGCCTCGGCGCGGCCGAGGATCACGCAGTTGGTGACGATGAGGGCGATGAAGATGCCGAGGATCTGGTACAGCTCGTAGGTGTAGGCCTTCATCAGCAGCTCGGCGCAGGTGGTGAAGGTGGCGATGATCATCACAAACACCGGGATGCGCACCGCGTCGCTCACCTGCCTGCGGATCAGCGAGATGGCGAGGTTCGAGCCGGCCAGCACCAGCAGGGTGGCAAGGCCGAGCCCCAGGGCATTGACCACCGAGCTCGACACCGCCAGCAGCGGGCACAGGCCGAGGATCTGCACCAGCGCCGGGTTGTTGGTCCACAGGCCGTTGCGGGCGATTTCGCGGTAGCTCAGCTCACTCATGATTCCACCTCGGGTGCCGCCACATCCGGGCGCCGGTTGGCCGCCTTGCGCAGCTCATCGCCGTGCTCGCGGTAAAATTGCAGGGTGTCCCGCACCTTGCGCACCACCGCCCGGGGGGTGATGGTGGCGCCGGTGAACTGGTCGAAGACTCCCCCGTCCTTTTGCACTTCCCACTGCTCCCGGGGCGGATTGCCGAGGCCCCGATCGTTGAAGGACAGGATCCAGGGGTGCTTGCGCAGCTCGACCTTGTCGCCGAGGCCCGGGGTCTCGTTGTGGCCGGTGACCCGCACCCCGGCGAGGCTGCCGTCGACGCGGATGCCGACGATCAGGCGGATGTCACCGCTGTAGCCCTCCGGCGCCACGGCGGGCAGGATGAAGCCGGTGACTTCGCCGCCCTTCCTCACCACATGGATATCGGCGGGTTTGCCGAGCCCCAGGGTTTTCAGGTACGGGCCTGGAATCGGCAGGGTATCGTCCAGCAGGTTGTTGTCGTGCTGGTCGTCCGGGAATATCTCCAGCAGGGTCTTCTGGGCCGCGGCGCGCTCGGCGGCGGCGATGGTGTCCCGGGTGCCCAGGTAGGTGGACGCCAGCAGCAGGGCGGTGACCAGGGCGAACAGGCCGAGCACCATGCTGTTGAAGCGGATCGACTGGCTCAGCATGGCGAGGCTCCGGGGGCGATCGCGGGGCTCATGGCTTTTTCTCCGTGGCCTTGCGCCGCCGGCTGTGGCCGTAGCTGCGGGGCAGGCTGTAGTTGTCGATCAGCGGCGCGGCGAAGTTCATCAGCAGCACCGCGAAGGCCACGGCGTCGGGGTAGTTGCCCCACACCCGGATGCAGTACACCAGGATGCCGACACCGGCGCCGTAGATCAGCCGGCCGGTGGTACTGGCGGCGGAGGTCACCGGGTCGGTGACGATGAAGAAGGCGCCGAGCATGGTGGCGCCGCTGAACAGGTGCAGCAGCGGCGATCCGCCGCTGGTGGAGCTGCCGCCGTCGTGGAACAGCGCCGCCATCAGGGTCAGTGCCGCCAGCATCGCCACGGGCGCGTGCCAGGTGAAGATACGCTTGTACAAGAGCCACACCCCGCCGGCGAGAAAGCCAAGGTTGACCCACTCCCAGCCGTAGCTGGCAATTTCCGCCTGGTTGAACAGGGGTTCGCGCTGGTAAATCTGCTCCACCAAGAGGCCGCTGTACTGCTTGAAGGCATCGAGGGGGGTGGCGCCGGTGAAGCCGTCGCTGAGCTCAGGGGTGCCGAGCACGGGAAAGACGATCTGCAACGACTGCCAAAGGCCCGGCAGGCTGACGCCCTCCGCCAGCAGATCCCGGGGGGTGATCCAGGTGGTCATCTGCACCGGGAACGAAATCAGCACCACCACGTAGCCCACCATGGCGGGATTGAACGGGTTGTAGCCGAGGCCGCCATAGAGGTGCTTGGCGATGGCGATGGCGAACAGGGTGGCGATCACCACCAGCCACCAGGGGGCCAGGGGCGGCAGGGCGAGGCCGAGCAGCACGGCGGTGACCAGGGCGCTGTAGTCCCGCAGGTAGAACAGCACCGGCCGCCCGCGGGCGGCGACAATGGTCGCCTCCAGTCCCAACGCGACGAGGCTGGCGAGGACCACGTTGATAAGGCTGCCCCAGCCGAAGTTCCAGGTGAGGGCCACCAGCCCCGGCAGGGTGGCCAGCAGCACGCAGCGCATCACCGCGCCGGTGTCGAGGGGGGCGTGGCCGTGGGGCGAGGACGAACGGGCGAAAACCATCTGTCAGTGTGCTCCCTGGCCGGCGAGTTCGGCCCGTTGCCGGGCGGTATCGGCGCGCTTGGCCTCGAGTTTGTCGAGGGCGGCGCGCAGGGTGTCGAGGTGCTCGGACTGCTCCGCCTCGGCGGCGGCGACCTTGTCCCGGGCCTTGGCGATGCGCTGGTCGAGGCCCTCGAGGGCGGCATCGAGTTTCTCCAGGGGGTTCATGGCCGCCATGGCCTCGGCCTTGGCCTGGGCGCGGGCGATGGCCTGGGCGGCGGCATCCAGGGTAGGGGCGTCGGCGGCTGGTTGCTCGGGGCTGGCGTCGGCGGGGCCGAGGTCCGCCAGTTGCCGTTCCGCGTCCCGCAATTTGGCCCGCTGCTTGTCGAGGCCGTTGCGCAGGGCGGCGGCGATGGTCTCGTCGCTGGCCTCGGCGATCTTCGCCTCGGTGGTGGCGATCCGCTCCCGCAGGGTGGCGATGCTCCTTTCCAGCTGGTCGCGGGGGGCCCCCTGCAATTTGTCGACGACCCGGGCGGCGGTCGCGGACGGGGCGGGGGATGTCGCCGGGGTGAACTCCGCCAGCTTTCTCTCCGCCTCGGCGAGCTTCACCCGGGCTTCCTCCACCCGGGCCCGGAGCCGGTCGAGGGGTTCGGTGTCGAGGCCCTCTCCCTCGCCCTCGGCGAGCTTCGCCTCGGCCACCTGGAGACGATTTCTCGCCGCTTCAAGGCCCCGTTCCAGCTTGGCCTGCTGCTGCTCCGGGGAGGACTGGCGGGCGGCGGCCCGGGCCATCGCCGCCTGGATCAGGTCGTCGGCGCTGCCGGGGCCGCTGGCCGGGATGGCGTCGCCCGCCACCTTCGCCTGGGCCTCCTCCGCGGCGAGGCGCCGCGCCTCCCGCTTGGCGGCCTTCTCCGCTTCGGCCCGCTCCAGGCGCGCCTTGTGGAACTCGAAGCGCTGGCGGGCGTGGTCGGCCTTTTTCTTCTCCGCGTCCTGCTGGCGGATCTCCCCCTTGGCGGCGCGGTAGTACTGCACCAGGGGAATGTTGCTCGGGCACACATAGGCGCAGGCGCCGCACTCGATGCAGTCGAACAGGTTGTGGGCCTCGAGCCGCTCCAGATTGTGGGACTGGGCGTACCAGTACAGTTGCTGGGGCAGCAGGGAGGCGGGGCAGGCCTCTGCGCACAGGCCGCAGCGGATGCAGGCCTGGGCGGGTGGCGCGGGCGGGAATTCGTCGTGGCTGCCGGCGAGAATGCAGTTGGTGGTCTTGACCACCGGCACGTCGATGTCCGGCAGGGCGAAGCCCATCATCGGGCCGCCCATGATGAGGCGGGCGCAGCGGGCGGCGTCGAAGGCATTGTGGGCCAGCAGGTGGCGGATGGGGGTGCCGATGGGTACCTCGTAGTTGCCGTTGCGCCCGCAGGCCCGTCCGGTGACGGTGGTGACACGGCTGATCAACGGCTCGCCGTGGACGATGGCGCGCTGCACCGCGTAGGTGGTGCCGACGTTCTGGCAGACGATGCCGAGGTCGGCGGGCAGCTTGCCGCTCGGTACTTCCTTGCCGGTGAGGATCTGGATCAGCTGCTTCTCGCCCCCGGAGGGGTACTTGGTGGGGAACTCCATCACCTCGATGGCGGTGCCCCGGGCGGCGGCTTCCAGGGCCTCAAAGGCCCGGGGCTTGTTGTCTTCGACGCCGATGAGGAGGGTCGCCGGGTTGCCGAGGATATGGGCGAGAATCGCCACCCCCTCGACGATGTCCGCCGCGCGTTCCCGCATCAGGATGTCGTCGGCGGTGATGTAGGGCTCGCACTCCGTGCCGTTGATGATGAGGGTATCGATGGGCTGTTTGGGGCCGAGCTTGACGGCGCTGGGAAACCCCGCGCCGCCAAGGCCGGCGATCCCCGCGTCGCGAATCAGGCCGAGCAGGGCCACCGGGCTCGCGGCACGGTAGTCCGCCACGCCGTGGTGGGGGCACCACTCATCGTTGCCGTCCGGCAGGAGGACGATGCAGCGGGCGCTCATCCCCGAGGGGTGGGGGATGGCGCGGTCCTCGATGGCGCTGACGGTGCCGGAGGTGGGGGCGTGGAGGGCGGCGCTGATGAAGCCGCCGGGCTCCGCCAGGAGCTGACCCTTGAGCACCCGGTCGCCCACCGCCACCAGGGGCTTTGCCGGTGCCCCGGCGTGCTGGCCCAGGGGCAGGATGAGGATGTCCGGCAGGGGCAGGGTGGCGATGCCCTGGCCGAGGGACTGCGTCTTGTTTTCGGGGGGGTGGATGCCGCCCGGAATATCCCAGATCTTTCTCATGCGGCGCGGTCTTTCCCGGTGGTGGCGCGGGGGCGGTCGGTGGCGATCAGGTCGGCGGATCGCAGGCCCTTGAGGCGCTCGCCGAGGGGGGCGGGAACGTCCCACTTCCAGTCGGCGAGGGTTTGCGCCACGGGGCGCATCTCGATGCAGTCCACCGGGCAGGGTTCGACGCAGAGGTCGCAGCCGGTGCATTCGCTGGCGATCACCGTGTGCATCTGTTTGGCCGCGCCGAGGATGGCGTCCACCGGGCAGGCCTGGATGCACTTGGTGCAGCCGATGCACTCCGCCTCGCGGATGAAGGCCACCTTCTTCACTTCCACCGCCTCGCCGTCGAGTTCCGGGGCCGGCACGTCGAGCAGATCTGCCAGGGCATTGATGGTGGCCTGGCCCCCCGGGGGGCATTTGTTGATGATGTCGCCGTTGGCGATGGCCTCGGCGTAGGGTCGGCAGCCGGGGTAGCCGCACTGGCCGCACTGGGTCTGGGGCAGCAGGGCGTCGATGCGCTCGACGATGGGATCCCCCTCCACCCTGAACTTGACGGCGGCAAACCCGAGTATGCCGCCGAAGACGATGGCGAGGCCCCCGAGGGCCACCAAGGCGGCGAGCAGCGGCTGTTGCGCGATCAGGTCGACCATGTTCATGCCAGCCCGCTGAAGCCCATGAACGCCAGGGACATCATCCCGGCGGTGATCAGGGCGATGGCGGGGCCGCGGAACGGCACCGGCACATCCGCCACCGCCAGCCGTTCGCGCATGGCGGAAAACAGCACCAGCACCAGGGAAAAGCCCGCCGCCGCGCCAAAGCCGTAGAGGGACGCCTCGAGAAAGCCGTGGTTTTTCGCGGTGTTCTGCAGGGCAACGCCGAGCACCGCGCAGTTGGTGGTGATAAGGGGCAGGAACACCCCGAGCACCCGGTACAGCAGGGGGCTCGACTTCTCGATGAACATCTTGGTGAACTGCACCACCACCGCGATCACCAGGATAAAGGCGATGGTCTTCAAGTATTCAAGCCCCAGGGGAATGAGGATGAAGTTGTTCACCAGGTAGCTGGAGATGGCCGCCAGGGTGAGCACGAAGGTGGTGGCGCTGCCCATGCCGATGGCGGTTTCCAGCTTGTTCGACACCCCCATGAAGGGGCACAGGCCGAGGAACTGGACCAACACGAAGTTGTTCACCAGCACCGCGCTGAGAAGTATGACGGCGATGTCCTGCATGGTCGGGATCCTGTCTGACTCACCCCATTATCGAGGGTGAGAGCTTATTGGAAAAATCTGTAAAGGTGATATCTGTTTGCGGTATGGGCGATAAGGTTTTGGGTTTTGGGTCTGACGCTGGACGTCTGACGCTACTCCGAGGCCCGACTCGAGAATGTACCAGGCTCTCTGTTCCGTGGTGTCGGGATAAAACGCCCTCAATCACCGAAGTGGCACCCCCAAGCGTCAGCCGTCCAGCGTCAGACGTCAGACCAACATCATCAAGACACCCGCATCCCCGGCACCGCCCCCGAATCCGGCTCCAGCAGGTAGATGCCGCCCTTGTCCCCCGCCGCCAACACCATTCCCTCGGACAGACCAAAGCGCATCTTGCGGGGGGCGAGGTTGGCCACCATCACCGTGAGGCGGCCCTCCAGATCCTCCGGCCGGTAGGCCGATTTGATGCCGGAGAACACGTTGCGGGTCTCGCCGCCGAGGTCGAGGGTCAGTTGCAGCAGCTTGTCCGCCCCCGCCACCGGCGCGGCCTTGACGATGCGGGCGATCCGCAGATCCACCTTGATGAAATCGTCGTAGCCGATCTCGGCGGCGAGGGGTTCCTCCGCCAGGGGGCCGCTTTTCGCCTCAGCTGGCGCCGCCGGCAGGGCCTCGCGGTTCGCCGCCAGCATGGCGTCCACCCGCTCCTTCTCGACCCGCTGCATCAGCGGGGTGAAGGGATTGATGCGGTGGTTTGTCAGGGGCTCGATGGTGTCGGGCCAGGCCAGGGTGTCGTTGAGAAACGCCTCGGCGCTGGCGGCCATGGCGGGCAGCACGGGCTTGAGATAGATCATCAGCACCCGGAAAAGGTTGACCCCCAGGGAGCAGATGGCCCGGACCTCGTCCTCGCGGCCCGCTTCCTTGGCGAGCTTCCAGGGCTCTTGGGCGGCGATGTATTCGTTGGCGGCATCGGCGATGGCCATGATCTCGCGGATGGCGCGGCCGAATTCGCGGTTTTCATAGGCCTCGGCGATGCTCGGGGCGGCACCGGTCGCCCGCTCCCACAGTGCCGCCTCGGACACCTCGGCGGCGAGCATGCCGTCGCTGCCCTTCTCGATGAACTTGGCGCAGCGGCTGGCGATGTTGACCACCTTGCCCACCAGGTCGCTGTTGACCTTGGCGACGAAGTCGTCGAGATTGAGGTCGAGATCCTCGATGCCCCCCGACAGCTTGGCGGCAAAGTAGTAGCGCAGGTACTCGGGGTGGAGCTGGTCGAGGTAGCTGCGGGCATTGATGAAGGTGCCCCGGGATTTCGACATTTTCTTGCCGTTGACGGTGAGAAAGCCGTGGACACAGATGCGGGTGGGGGTGCGGAAACCGGCGTCCGCCAGCATGGCGGGCCAGAACAGGGCGTGGAAGTTGACGATGTCCTTGCCGATGAAGTGGTACAGCTCGGCGCGGCTGTCCTTGCGCCAGAACTGGTCGAAGTCGATGCCCTCGCGGTCGCACAGGTTTCTGAAGCTGGCCATGTAGCCGATGGGGGCGTCGAGCCAGACGTAGAAGTACTTGCCGGGGGCGTCGGGGATCTCGAAGCCGAAGTAGGGGGCGTCGCGGCTGATGTCCCACTCCTGGAGGCCGGCGTCGAGCCACTCGCTCAGCTTGTTGGCGATCTCGGCGGGCACATGGCCGGCGCGGGTCCACTGCTTGAGAAAATCCGTGAACGCCGGCAGGTTGAAGAAATAGTGGGTGGACTCCTTGCTGACCGGCGTGGCCCCGGAAATGGCCGAGCGGGGATTGAGCAGGTCGGTGGGGGCGTAGGTGGCGCCGCAGGCTTCGCAGTTGTCGCCGTACTGGTCGTCGGCCTTGCACTTGGGGCAGGTGCCCTTGATGTAGCGGTCGGCGAGGAACAGGTTTCTTTCCGGGTCGTAGGCCTGGGTGATCTCCCGGCTGAGGATGTTGCCGTTGGCCTTCACCGCTTTGTAGATCAGCTCCGAGTAGTGGCGGTTCTCCTCGGAGTGGGTGCTGTGGTAGTTGTCGAATTCGATCAGGAAGCCGGCGAAATCCCGCTGGTGCTGCTCCTTGACCTGGGCGATCAGCGCCTCGGGGCTGATGCCCAGCTGCTCGGCCTTGAGCATGATGGCGGTACCGTGGGCATCGTCGGCACAGACGTAGTAACATTCGTGCCCGCGCAGTTTCTGGAAGCGGGCCCAGATGTCGGTCTGGATGTATTCCACCAGGTGGCCCAGGTGGATGTCGCCATTGGCGTAGGGCAGGGCGCTGGTGACGAGGATCTTGCGGGGTTCGGTCATGGTTTCGCTGCCGGTCTAGTGCGGTCCGTCGGGTTCCAGAAAGCGGCGGGCGCGAGGCGTAACTCCCCTGCCCGCCGAATAAAAGTGCGCAACTATAGCGGTTTTCCCCCCGGTTTTCATCAGGAGCAGGCAATGACAGAAGCAGCATCCGCGGCAGGTCTCGGCGGTATTCGGTACATCGTGGCGGTGGCCTCCGGCAAGGGCGGGGTGGGCAAGTCCACCACCGCCGTCAATCTGGCCCTCGCCTTCGCCGCCCTCGGCAAGTCCGTGGGCCTGCTCGACGCCGATATTTACGGCCCCAGCCAGGCCAAGATGCTCGGCCTCGACGAGGACGTACGCCCGCGCATCGTCGACCAGAAGTACATGAAGCCGGTGCGCGCCCACGGCATCGGCTCCATGAGCATGGGCTATCTCAGCACCGCCAGCACCCCCATGGTGTGGCGCGGCCCCATGGCCGGTGGCGCGTTGATCCAGATGCTGGAGCAGACCCTGTGGGGCGAGCTCGACGTGCTGGTGGTGGACATGCCCCCCGGTACCGGCGATATCCAGCTGACCCTGGCCCAGAAGGCGGCGGTGTCCGGCGCGGTGATCGTCACCACACCCCAGGACATTGCGTTGCTGGACGCCCGCAAGGGCATCGAAATGTTCCGCAAGGTGAATATCCCGGTACTCGGCATCATCGAGAACATGGCCATGCATATCTGTTCGAACTGCGGCCACGTGGAGCATATTTTCGGCGAGGGCGGCGGCGAAAGAGTGGCGGGGGAATACCAGGTCCCCCTGCTCGGCTCGCTGCCCCTCGACCGCCGTATCCGCGAGCAGACCGACGCCGGCACGCCCACCGTTGCCCTTGACCCCGATGGCCCCATCGCCGCCGAATACAGGGCAGTGGCCAGCAAGGTGCTCGCGGCCCTGGCGGAACTCGACACCGCCGGGCCGGAGATCGTTTTTGAGTGATGGGGTCTGACGTGCGACGCAAGGGGCATCGAGATCAGTGGCTGTTGCATCGTCTCCGCGACCCTTGGTTCAGCCTGATCAATCTCCAGACTGCAGTGACAGCCCAATAGCATCAGACGTCAGACACCACACATCCGACGTCAGGCCGACAAAAGCAGGACCACAGGACAATGACCGCCATCCCCGATAAGCCCAGCCAATACCAGCGCGCCGCGCTGGACGCTGTCTCCCCCATCGCCGACGGCGAATTCGTCTGGTGCCATTCCATGGGTGCCACCCCCTATGTGTTGCTGGAGGGGTTGGTGGCCCACGCCCGGCGCCGCCGCGACATTCAGCTGATGCAGCTGCACACCGAGCACTCCGAGATGCTGACCGCGCCGGATTTGCAGGGGCACCTGAAAAACCGCTGTTTTTTCGTCAGTGGCTGCACCCGCCGCACGGTGAACGAAGGCCGCGACGAATTCGTGCCGATCTTCCTGTCGGAAATTCCCAAACTGTTTCGCCGTGGCGAGCAGCGGGTGGACACCGCGCTGATTCAGGTGTCGCCGCCGGATGCCCATGGCAACTGCTCCCTCGGCATTTCCGTAGAGGCCACCCGCGCGGCGGTGGAAATGGCGGGCCGGGTGATCGCCCAGATCAACCCCAACATGCCCCGGGTGCACGGCGAAAGTTTTATCCACCATTCGCGCTTTGACGCGGTGGTGGAGGCCGCAACGCCCCTGCCGGAAGTGATCGGCAAGCCGCCGGGGGAGGTGGAGCGGCGCATCGGCGAGAACGTGGCGTCCCTCATTCGCGATGGCGACTGCCTGCAAATGGGCATCGGTGATATTCCCAACGCGGTACTCGAGTGCTTGCGCAATCATCGGGATCTCGGCATCCACAGCGAGATGTTTTCCGACGGGCTTATCGACCTGTACAACGCCGGGGCCATCAGCAATCGCCGGAAGCGCAAATATCCAGGGCGCATCGTCGGCACCTTCGTGCTCGGCTCCCGACGGCTGTACGATTTTGTCGATGACAATCCCGAGGTGGTGTTGCTCGATACCGAGTATGTCAACGACGCCATGGTGATTCGCCAGAACGACAACGTGGTGGCCATCAACAGCGCCCTGCAGGTGGATCTCACCGGCCAGGTGTGCGCCGACTCCATCGGCCCGAAAATTTATTCCGGCGTCGGCGGCCAGATCGATTTCATGCGCGGCGCCGCCCTCTCGGCGGGCGGCCGCGCCATCATCGCCATGCCCGCCACGGCGGCCAACGGCACGGTGTCGCGCATCAGCCCCGCGCTGACCCTGGGGGCCGGCGTGGTGACCACCCGGGCCCATGCCCATTACGTGGTGACCGAGTACGGCATTGCCAATCTGCGGGGAAAATCCATCAAGGAGCGGGCGCGGGCATTGATCGCCATCGCCGCGCCACAGTTTCGCGAGGCGCTGGAGCGGGATCTTGCGGCGCTGTGGGGTTACGGGTTGTAGCGAGAGGGGGCAATGACAGGGGAGGGGGCGGCGTGGTAAATGGCCGGCCCGGCGGAGTTGCCTCGGCGCCGGACCGGCTGCGGAGCCTTATTTGTAAGGGTCTACCGGCTGGCGCTCGGGCAGCACGCCGATGTCGATCAGCATGGAGAGTACATCGGAAATGCTGAAGATATGGACGATCTTGTCATCCTTGAATTTCACGATGGAAAACCAGTTCACCTGAAATTCGTTGCCGGTGGGTTGCACACCCATGTAGGGGCCGCCGACGTGCTTGCAGTAATGGGTGGCGTAAATCCAGATTTCATTGTCGCCCTTGCCGACGATGTCGATGGTCTTGTAGGCGGCGGGGAAGAATGTCTTGTACAGCGCCACTGGGGAGGTTTTCCACTGGTCGTAGGTGCCGAGATCGGGGCGATTGGGGTTGCCGTAGGTGAAATCCTTGTGGAAGTACTGGTCCATCTTGTCGAATTCGCCGCGGTTCAGGGTCTCCTGATTATCAACCCACACCTGGGCGATCTGCTTCTGCCGTGCGGTCAGGTGATCGAGCTTGCTGGGGTCGATCTGCTCGCGGATGGGTTCTTTCCAGGGCATGGTAATTCCTCTTTGTATTCGGGATATGTGTCTTTGTGAATCAGGCCAATCTAACAGCTGCCTGCTGCCCGGGTCAAATCGCGGACTCTCCGCCGCGGTGTTTGAAACGATAAAAAGTCCGGTTTTTTATCATGTTGCGGGAATGTGAATTTTTTGCCCCGGCGTTGATCGGGCGCGGATTTACCTCTCCATGGCGACGCCGGCGCTCTGTTCATTCCCCGGCCGGCATCGGCTTCAGCGCTTTACGCCCTTCTGGTCGAGCAGCTGATAGAGCGCAACGAACTGCTGTGTCAGGTTGTGGCTGGGGGCGAAGTGGATCAGCGGCTTGTTGGCGTGGTGGGACTCGCGCATTTTCACCGAGTGGTTGAGATAGACCGGCAGCACCGGGTGATTCTCCGCTTTCAGTTCCTCGATGATCTGGGTGGGAAGATTGGCGCGGGGCTGAAACAGGTTGGCGACGATGCCATCGACGGCGAGATCTTCGTTGTGGTCCTCGCGGATTTCCGCCAGCACATCGAGGATGTTGTACAGCGCCTGGCGGGAAAAGGCGTCGCAGTCGAAGGGTATCAGGCAGCGGTCGGCGCTGATCAGCGCGGAATTGGTATAGAAATTCAGGGCGGGCGCAGTGTCGATGTAGATCTCGTCGAAGTCGTCGTCGAGCTTGTCGAGCAGGTTGCGCAGTTTGTAGATCTTGTTGCGGGATTCGAGCTTGGCTTCGATGTCGTTGAGGTCGGGGTTCGAGGGGATGATGTAGAGGTTGTCGAATTCCGTCTCGTAGGCGTATTCGATGGGTGCGGTTTTGCGGCGCCCCGATTCCAGGGTGTCGCGGAAGAAGTGGGCGATGCTGGTTTCCAGGTTGTCCGGCGTCGTGCCGAGCAGGTAGTGGGTGCTGTTGGCCTGGGGATCGAGGTCGAGCACCAGCACCCGCCGCCCCAGGCTCGCGCCGATGGCGGCGAGATTGCAGGTGATGCTGGATTTGCCGACGCCGCCTTTCTGGTTGAAAACCACTCTGCGCATGCTGTGCCTCGCTTATGGGTCGTTTGGGATCAGTGTCCGGTATGCAATATCCGTGTCATTCCGCCGGATAGAGGGGCGGCAGTGGCGCGCCGTCGGCCCGGGACTTGCGCCGCTGGCGGGTCCGGGCGAGCAGCTCGACGATGGCCCCCTGGTCCGGGGCGCTGGCCCTCTCGCCATAGAGGTGGCCGTCGAGATCGGCGAAGTGGCGGGCCAGTGCCTTTTCGCCCGTTACGCTAACCACTTCATCCAGGGTTTTCAATTGGCGGTTGCCGGCGTGAATCCGCGCCCAGTGGAGGATCGCCTCGCGAAACGCCGCGAGCTGGCCCCTGGGGCAATCCCGCACCCGGTGGAAGGCGGTCTGTTCCGAGTGGGCGAGGCCGTCGTCGCCGGCCTCGTTGATCTCCTTCGGTGCGCGCCGCCGCTGCCGCCACCAGAGGGCGCCGCAGAGCGCGGCGATGATCGCCCAGGCGGCATTGGTGCCCACCAGCCACCACAGCCAGGGGGGGCGTGGGTCGGCGCTCGGTGTTTCTGTCGCCGCCGTCACCTCGGGTGCGATGGTCGGCGCGCCGGGGGTGGGCGGCGCCGCCACCACCTCGACGGTGACCGGGGCGAGGCGGGTTTCCCGGGATTTGCCCGACACCGTGTCCCACCAGCTCACCCGCAGTTCCGGCAGGGTGAGCTTGCCGGGGCGGGTGGGGACGATGGCCACCGATTCGATGCGGGTGCCGAGCACGCCGCTGGCGCTGGTGGCGTCCTCCACCCGGGGCTGGTCGGGGTAGAGCTTATAGCCGTCGCCGCCCTGGAGCTTCAGGGGCGGCAGGCGCGCCCCCTCGAGGCCCTGGGCGGAGATGATCAGGGAGCGGGTGATGGGTTCGCCCACCACCAGCCGGGTGGGTTCCCGGCTCCAGCGCTGGGCGATGCTGAGGCCCTTGCTGGGCAGCCAGTCGCCGGGCGGGATATGGGCCGGGCGGGGGCGAACCTCCAGCACCCGGGGCGCGGAGGAGACCGCCACCGGCTTGCGGCCCTGGCCGAAGAGGGAGCCGCCGAAGGCGCGGAAGGGGTCGCGGCCATCCGGCACCTCGCCGCTGAAACGCAGGGGGGGAATGGCCAGTTGCCCGGGCTCTTCGGGGAACAGGGCGTAGGTGATTTCCACCACCCTGTAGTCGATGCCGTCGAGGGTGCGCTGGTACTGGTTCTCGTCAACCCTCAGCACCCGCGCGCCGGCCACCTCCAGCTCCGGGGCGCCGAGGCTCGCCAGGGGTAGGGCGCTGTGGACCCTCAGGGTCAGCAGGGCCTGCTCGCCCTCGTGCACCTGGGGTTGGTCCAGTTCCGTTTCGACGAACAGCGGTCGAAGGTCATCGGCCTTAGGGGGCTGGTCGCTGACGGTGATCTCGAAGGCGTCGCTGACCTCGCCCTTGAAGCGGAAGGAGGGGATGACCCGCTGGCCCGGGCCCTTGGGCATCAGGGTAAGGCGCCATTCGGTGGACGAGCTGTTGCTGCCGGTGCCGAGGGAGAGGTGGCTCTGGCGCTGGGTGGAGAGGATGTCGAAATCCCGGCCGAGGTCGGAGAAGTCCGGATCGCCCAGGGCCTGGCCTTGATAGCGCAGGGTGAGGGTGAGGCTCTCCCCCTCGCCCACCCGGGTGCGGTCCACGGAGGCGGTCAGTTCGCTTGCCAGCGCGGCGCCGGCGAGGAGGGCCAGCAGCAGGCCAATGGCCAGGCGGCACAGGCGCTGGCCGGCTGGGGTGTGGCGGAGGGCGGGGGTTACCATCGTTCTTCCTGGGTGCTGTCCGGTGGCAGGTTGCGGCTCTGGCGTTGTTCCAGGGCGTTCTGGCGGGCCTGAAACTCGAATTTGCGGCGCAGCAGGCCACCGGGGTCGTCCGGCACCCGGCGCAGCCATTGTTCGAGGGCGGGGTCCGGGGCGTCCCCGGGGGTGACGTCGGCGGCGACCCCCTCGCGGCCCCGCTGCTCGGCGGTCTTGTTGCCGGGGGCAGCGTCAGCCTGTGGGCCGTCCGACGGGGCCGTTGTCCCTTGCCCCCCGCCCTGGTCGGGGTTCGGTTGTGAATCACGGGATTTCTGCCCATCATTGGTGGCGCCGTCAGCCGACGGGCTCTGCCCTCGGGCTTTTCCCCCGCGGGCATCGTCCTGCCGAGAGCCGTCCCTTTGGGCGCCTTCTTCGCCCCCGCCGTTCGCTTGGGAATCGCCGGCCTCCCGGCTCCCGCTCTCCGGCCCCGCCTTGGTCTCATCCCCCGGTGACTGCCCGGCCTGTCCCTCGGACGGTGGGTTGGCCCCGGTATTTCCCTCCCCCTCCCGGGGTTGGCCGGTGCTTTCGCCGCCCTCGTCCTGGGGCTGATCTTGACCGGCATCCTGGCTGGATGGCCCGTTCGCTTTGTCCGCCTCCTGGCGGCGCAGGGCTTCCATCAGGGCCAGGTTGGCCTTGGCATCGGCGTGGCTTGGGTCCAGGGAGAGGGCCTCGCGGTAGGCGGCGATGGCCTCGTCGAGCTTGCCCTGGCGGGCGAGGGCGTTGCCCCTGTTGTAGTGCCCCCGGGGGCTGGGGTCGTCGGCGAAGGCCCGCTCGGCGGCGGCGAAATCCCCTGCCCGGTAGGCGGCGATACCCTGCCAGAGGGGGTCGCGGAACAGTTCCCGGGCGCCGGCCGGGTCATGGTTCTCCAGGGCTTCGAAGCCCCGTTGGTCGCGGTTCTCCCACAGGGCTTCCCAGGGCGACGCCCAGCTCTCCGGGCTGTGCAGCAGGGGCGCGAGGAGCACCAGGGCGAAGAGGCCCCGGCGAAACGCCAATACCATCAGGGGCAGCAGGGGCAGCAGCAGCCAGGGGCCCCTGTCGTGCCAGGTGTCGAGGGTGCGCTCGAGGGCGCGGGTCTGGTCGGCATCCCGGGCGGCGAGGGGGGCGAGCAGGTAGTCGATGTCCCTGTCATCGGCCAGCAGCGGGGTAAAGCGCCCGCCGTGGCGCTCGGCGAGGCCCCGAAGCCCGGCGCTGCCGAGCCCCGCCACCACGATGGCGCCGCGGCCGTCCCGGGCGAAACCACCGTCGCCGAAGGCGCTGCCGCCGAGGGGAATGGGCGCCCCCTCGTCGCTGCCGACCCCGAGAATCGACAGGCGAAAGTCCGGGAAGCTGCGCAGGGTGGCGTTGAGGTTTTCGAGGGCCTGCTGGGTGAAGCCGTCGGTGACGAAGAGGATGTCACCCGCCAGATGGCCGCCGTTCATGGCCAGTTCCAGGCCCTTCTCCAGGGCCAGCTCGGGGTTGCTGCCGGCCTCCGGCATGATGTCCGGCTCAAGGGCGGGGAGCAGGGCGATGAGGGTGCCGGCATCCTCGGTGAGGGGGGCCACCACATGGGCATCCCCGGCCCAGGCCACCAGCGCGACACTGCCCTCCCGGTGGCGGTTGAGCAGGTCGATGGTCTTCAGGCGGGCGCGGGTGAGGCGGTTGGGCTTCAGGTCCTCCGCCAGCATCGAGGGGGACAGGTCGAAGAGGATCACCAGGGCGCTGTTCTGCTTGTTGGCGGGCAGGGGGATGCGCTCCCAGGTGGGGCCGGCGAGGGCGACGCAGGCCAGCAGGCTTGCCGCCGCCATGGCGGCGCCGAGGCGGCGGCCGCGCGACGTAGGCCCATCGCCGTCCCCCACCAGGAGGGGCAGCAGCGCCGGGGCGATCACCCGGCGCCAGGGGCCGCCCCGCTCCCGGTGGCGATGGGCCAGCCAGAGCAGCGCCGTGAGGGGCACCAAGGCCAGCAGCCACAGGGGCCTTAGGAAGTGGAAATCCGCAAGGGGAGCGAGCCACTCAGCCATGGTCACCCCGCCGCTGCGCGGTTGCCAGCAGCAGTGCCCAGCCGAGCAGCGCCACGGCCAGGGGCCAGTGGAACAGCGCCCGGGTGGGGCGCAGGGTCTCCCCCTCCTGGACCACCGGCTCCAGGGCGTCGAGGGCGGCGTAGACCTCCGCCAGCTCCGCCGGGTCCCGGGCGCGGAAGTAGCGCCCGCCGGTGGCCTCGGCAATGGCTGTGAGGGTGTCCTCGTCGAGGTCCGCGGAGGGATTGAAACGCCGCTCGCCGAACAGGCCCCGGGCGGTCAGCTCCCCGGAACCGACGCCGATGGTGTGGATCCTCACGCCGTGGCGGGCCGCCAGCTCGGCGGCCTTCAGGGGCGGCACCTCGCTCGCGGTGTCGGCGCCGTCGCTGAGGAGGATCAGCACCTTGCTGGTGGCGGGGCGCCCCTCGAGGCGCTTGATGGCGATGGCGATGGCGTCCCCCATGGCGGTGGAGAGGCCGGCAAAGCCGATGCGGGCTTCGTCCAGCAGGGTCTTGACGGTGCGGCGGTCGAAGGTGAGGGGCGCCTGGAGATAGGCCTGGCTGCCGAACAGGATAAGGCCGAGGCGATCCCCCTCGCGCCGCGCCACGAAATCCCCCACCACCGCCTTCACCACCGTCACCCGGGGCAGCCACTCGTTGCCCGCCGCCATGTCGGCGATGCGCATGCTGTCGGAGATGTCCACGGCGAGCATCAGATCCCGCCCGGAGGTGGGCAGGGTCACCGGCTCGCCGGTCCAGGTGGGTCGCGCGGCGGCGAGCAGCAGCGCCAGCCAGATCAGGGCCAGCAGCCCGTGACGCCAGGTGTGGGTGGGGGCGCCGGTGGTGGCCAGTTGGCCCGTCAGGCGGGCGTAGTGGGCGGAGCGCAGCGCCGCGCCCCGGGCGCGGGCGGGCCGCGCCGCCAGGCGGTAGAGCCAGGGCAGGGGCAGGAGAGTCAGCAGCCAGGGCCAGGCGAGCGTCAGCACAGGGACTGCCTCCGGTGGCGCCGGATCCAGGCCGCGGCGTGGCGGGCGAGGATCTCGCCGTGGCGGGGATCGACCCCGCCTCCCGGGCGGTACTGGCTGTCGACCAGCAGGGCCAAGTCCGCGCCAGCGGTGGCGAGCTCGCGGCCGAGATCGCCGCCGACCCCGGCGTCGAGGCGCGCCAGCAGGTCGGGGGCGGGCAGCGCCAGCCAGGGGCTGGCGGGGCTTGCCGCCCGGGCGGTGCGGCGGATCAGCGCCAGCAGCGTCGCCACCGGCACTTCGCCCCGGGCGCGGAGCGCATCCAGCTCTGCCAGGGCGGCGCGGCGGTAGTGGTCCCGGCGCCGGCGGCGCGTCCACCACAGGGCGAGGAGGATGAGGGCGATGGCCGCCAGGGCCAGCAGCCACCAGCCGGGGGCCGGGGGCCAGCCGTCGGGGGGCGGCGGCAGCTGGATGTCCCGCAGCTGGTCGAGGGGGTTCACGGCGCGCCCTTCCCCCGCCGGCGGGCCCCGAAGGCGCGGCGCAGCACCGGCAGTACTGGCCGCTCGGCGCTGAACGCCAGCACCGGCATTCCGAGGCGGCGGCCGAGGTCCGTCAACGCCCCCTGGCGCTGGCGAAACAGGTTGGCGAAACGCTCCCGGGCCCTGCGGTCGCGGCTGTCGAGCAGACGCTCGTCGCTGCCGTCACCGATGGGGTAGATGCCGGGGGGAGGGAGCGCCATTTCGAGGGGGTCGGCAACCTGGCAGAGGGTCAGGTCGCAGTGGCGGGCGAGCTGGAAGAGGTGCTTTTCGCAGTCCTCGTCGAGGTCGTGGAAGTCGCTGATGATGGCCACGGTGGCCCCCGGGGTCGCCACCCGGCGGCATTCCTCGATGATGGCGGCGAGGCGCAGGCTGTCGTCTCCCCGGGCAGCAGCAAGGGCCGCGGAGGCCTCGCCGAGGTGCTGGATCAGGCGCAGCACGCTCTGGTGGCTCTTGTGGCTGCGGCTGTCCCACTGATGGTCGGGGCTGAACACCAGGCCGCCCACCCGGTCGCCGGCGGCGAGCCCCGCCCAGGCGAGCAGCGCCGCGATGTCGCACGCCGCCAGGGCCTTGAGGCGCTGGCTGCCGAAAAACATTGCACTGCGCAGGTCCGCCGCGATCAACACCGGGCGCTCCCGTTCCTCCCGGAACACCTTGGTGTGGGGGGTGGCGGTGCGGGCGGTGACGCGCCAGTCGATGCTGCGCACATCGTCACCGGCCTGGTAGGGGCGGGCCTCGTCGAACTCCATGCCGCGGCCGCGAAAGCGCGAGCGATAGCCGCCGCTGTTGCCGGCGAGGGCGTGGCGGCGGGGAAAGAGGCTGAGTTCCCGGGCGCCGTGGCGCAGGGCGATCAATGCCGCCGGGTCGGGGACGGCGATGCCGGGGGGAAGCTGGGGTTCGCTCACGGCGCGCTCCCCCTCAGGCGCTCGGCACCAGGTTCACCAGGCTGTCGATGACCTGGTCGCCATCGACGCCGTTGGCCTCCGCCTCGAAGCTGAGGATCAGGCGGTGGCGCAGCACGTCGTTGACCACTCCGCGCACGTCGTCAGGGGTGACGAAATCCCGCCCCGCGAGCCAGGCCAGGGCGCGGCTGCAGCGGTCGAGGGCGATGGTGGCCCGGGGGCTGGCGCCGTAGTCGAGCCAGTGCTGGAGATCCTTGCCGTAGCGCCCCGGGTCGCGGGTGGCGAGCACCAGCTGGATCAGATACTCCTCGACGGCGTCCGCCATGTGCACCGCCATGGCCTCGCGGCGGGCGCTGAAGATGGCGTCCTGGGACAGCCGCGCGGGCAGCCCGGGGGCGGCGCCGCTGGCTTCGTCCCGGGAGAGGCGGAGGATCTGACGCTCGCTCTCGGCGGAGGGGTAGCCCACTTTCACGTGCATCAGAAAGCGGTCCATCTGGGCCTCCGGCAGGGGGTAGGTGCCCTCCTGCTCGATGGGATTCTGGGTGGCCATCACCAGGAACAGGGCGGGCAGGGGGTAGGTGGTGGAGCCGACGCTGATCTGGCGCTCCGCCATGGCCTCCAGCAGGGCCGACTGAACCTTGGCGGGGGCCCGGTTGATCTCGTCCGCCAGCACCAGGTTGTGGAACAGGGGCCCGCGCTGGAAGCTGAAGGTGCCGTCCTGGGGGCGGTAGATGTCGCTGCCGGTGATGTCCGCAGGCAGCAGGTCGGGGGTGAACTGAATACGCTGGAAGTCCCCCTCGATGCCCTCCGCCAGGGTCTTGATGGCCTTGGTCTTGGCAAGTCCGGGTGCGCCCTCCACCAGCAGGTGGCCGTCCGCCAGCAATGCCACCAAGAGCCGCTGGGTGAGGTGGGGCTGGCCGATGATGTGGCCGTTCATGAATTCGTGGAGGGCGAGGAACTGTTGCTGTACCGACATGGAGTTCGCCTTGATGGGATACGGAGTGATACGCCAGGGACAGCGCCGGAGTGTACTGGTTCTTGCCGGTGGGGCCAAATGCCCGGGCTGACGGGAACAGAGGGTGGGAGCTCATTGGCTGCTGGCTAAGCCACATGCCTTGGGGAGGCTGTTTTCCCGGGCTTTGGCATGACTTGCCCCGGTGCTTCCAGTATCCTTTGCCGCCGTCCCGAGCCGGTAGCCCGACCATGTATTCACTGCTTCGCAAGGCGCTGTTCGCGCTGCCCCCCGAAACGTCCCACGAGATTTCCCTCGACCTGCTCGGCGTCGCCGAGCGCCTGCGGATCCTGCCCTGGGGGACCCGGTCGCTGCCGGATCTGCCGGTGGAGGTGATGGGCTTGCGCTTCCCGAACCCCGTGGGGCTGGCGGCGGGGCTCGACAAGAACGGCGACTATTTCAACGCCCTCGGCGCCCTCGGTTTCGGCTTCGTGGAGATCGGCACCGTGACCCCGAGGCCCCAGCCCGGCAACCCCCGGCCCCGGCTGTTCCGCCTGCCGGAGGGGGAGGCGATCATCAACCGCATGGGCTTCAACAACCTGGGGGTGGATCACCTGGTGGATCGGGTGAAGCGCCGCCGCTACGGCGGGGTGCTGGGCATCAATATCGGCAAGAATGCCGACACGCCGGTGGAGCGGGCGGTGGAGGATTACCTGGCCTGTCTCGGCAAGGTCCACCCCCACGCCGACTACATTACCGTGAACATTTCCTCCCCCAATACCCCGGGGTTGCGCACCCTCCAGTTCGGCGACAGCCTGGCGCGGCTGCTCTCGCCCCTGGTGGCGGCCCGGGACCGGCTCGACTCCGCCCGGGGACGGCGGGTGCCCCTGGCGGTGAAGATCGCCCCGGACATGGACGAGGAGGAGATCCGCGCCACCGCCCGGGTACTGGTGGAGCAGGGCGTCGACGGGGTGATTGCCACCAACACCACCCTGTCCCGTGCCGGGGTAGAGCACTTGCCCCTGGCGGCGCAGGCGGGGGGGCTGAGCGGCGCGCCCCTTCGCGACCGATCCACGGCGGTGATCGGCACCCTGGCGGACGAGCTGGCGGGACGCTTGCCGATCATCGGTGTCGGCGGGATTTGCGTGGGGGAGGACGCGGCGGCGAAGATCCGCGCCGGGGCGAGCCTGGTGCAGGTTTACACGGGTTTCATCTACCGGGGGCCGGGCCTGGTGGGGGATGCGGTGGCCGCCATCGCCGCCGGGAATTGAGGGGGGGGGTGGGTCAGCCGGCGCGGCGGCCCGCCGGGCTCCACATCTGGATGATGTTGCTCTCGCGGGCGAGGTTTTCCCGCAGGGTATCGTCGATCACCTCCAGGGCGCTGTCCTTGCAGGTGCCGCAGCAGGTGCCCACTTCGAGGCGCGCCTGGATCTCGTCATAGGTGGCGGCGCCGTTCATCACTTCGCGGCGGATCTGCTTCTGGGTGACGCCCTTGCAAAGACACACGTACATGGATGGGACCTCCTCGATGGGCGCATTGTAGAAGTTAATGAGAATTATAGTCAATTGCGTTCATCAACCAAGTTGCGTTTTTTATACCCCGAAAATGCTCCCCGCGGTGATGATCCAGGTCAGTCGCGGCCTTGGTTATCGCCGCCAAGGTTGGCTACAATGAAGCCACATTCACCGAGGGAGAAGGCCGTGAAAGGCGACAGAAAGGTAATTGCCTACCTGAACGAGGCACTCAAGAACGAACTCACCGCCATCAACCAGTACTTCCTCCATGCCAGGATGTTCGACAACTGGGGCCTGTCCAAACTCAACGCCAAGGAGTACGAGGAATCCATCGACGAGATGAAGCACGCCGACCTGCTCATCAAGCGGATACTGTTCCTCGAAGGCCTGCCCAACCTCCAGGAGCTGGGCAAGCTGTTCATCGGCGAGGATGTCCGCGAGGCCCTGGAGTGCGATCTCAAGCTGGAGCACCTGGCCATTCCGCCCCTGCGGGAGGCCATCGCCTACTGCGAGTCGGTGTCCGACTATGTGTCCCGGGATCTTTTCACCCATATCCTCGAGAACGAGGAGGAGCATGTGGACTGGCTGGAGACCCAGTTGGAGCTGATCGACCGTGTCGGCATCCAGAATTACCAGCAATCCATGCTCTGATCATCTCTCAAGAATGCGTTGCAAGGGCCAGTTTTTACTGGCCTTTTTTTGTGCGTGTCAAAGGGGTAGCCGGATTTGTTCGTCGCGCCCTAGAAAGGCCGCCAGATTGGCTGGCCGGTAGCGGGGATCGCGCAGGAAGCGCTGCTCGGCGGAGCTGTGCAGGGTTTCGTCCTGATTGGTGACGCCGAGCTCGCGGGGGCGCGAGCCGCCCTGGGGAATGGCGCCGGCGTCCTCCGCCGCCCCTGAGTCTCCCAGGGCGTCCCGGTCGAGGGCGAGGCCGGCGGCACTGGCGCGGGCGGCGATCCAGGCGAGGGCCGGGGTGGCGAGGGCCGGGCGCCCGCCGCCGCAGAGGTCGGCGTGGGTACCGCTGAACCAGCACTGTTCGGTGCGGCTGCGCTCGGGGCCCGTGGTCCAGGGGGCCGGCGGCAGGTGGCGCTTGCCCTCGTCGATGGCGAGGGCGTGGCAGGCAGTGCCGACGACGCCGCTCAGGGCGCTGTCGTGGAACCGATAGGGGTCCGCCTCCGCCGCGCCAAAAACCCCATCGGGTATGCCCCGAGGGCCCAGGCAATCCCACAGTCCCATGAAATGGACGGCGACGGGCCGGCAGTGGACCTCGCGGAATTTCACGGCGTTGGCGGCGTCGGCGCCCCAGCGGGTGCGATAGATGCGCAGGGCCTCGCCGTCGCGCCGGGCAGCGGCTCGCTCCAGCAGCCCGAGATTGCGCAACAGCCCCACGCAGGCGCGGGCGCCGTAGGCCCCCCGGCAGGCACCGAACAGCCAGATTTCGTCCCCCGGCTGGTGGTTGTGGACGAGGAAGCGGTACAGCTCGAGGATGTCCCGATCGAGGCCCGCGGGGTCCGGTGCCGGGTTCGCGGTGCACTGCCCCCAGCGGTGCAGCACCAGTTGCAAGGTGCCATCCGCGGCCACCGGCAGGATGGCGCGGGCGAGGCGGGCGACGGGGGTATCCTGCTGGCCTTCGCGGCTGAACCACAACCCGTCGCTGCACAGAATCAGGCGTTTCATCGAGGCTCCTTTCCAGCGTCCCGATCCGCCAGGCGATTGCGCTTCAGGTCGCGGATCAGGAAGCGCGCCGGGTGCAGGGCGATGGCCAGCCCCCGGGGCAGGGGCGCGGGCTCGCCGCAGATCCCGCTGGCGATCAGCTCCGCCGCCAGGGGCGCGTAGGTGAGCCCCCGGGAGCCGTGGCCGCCGTTGATCCACAGGCCCGGCCAGCAGGGGCCGGCGACGGGAATATCCCGCCGGGCGTCGCGGCCGAGTTCGGCGTAGGTGGCCACCAGTTCGGCGGCCCGGGGAGCAGGGCCGGCCACCGGCAGGTAATCGGGGGTGGTGCAGCGCAGCGCCGCCCGTCCGCCCTGGGCTGGCTCGCCGAAGAGATCGGCGAGGGCCCCGTCGGTGGCGGCGAGGGTGGCGAGATTGCGGCGGTGGTCGTCGGGGCGGACCCCGGTGTCCGGGTCGTCCAGGTCATAGGTGGCGCCGAGGGTGTGCAGGCCATCGTTTGCCGGCGCCAGGTAGCCGGCGCCGCAGATCACGGTTTTCAGCATCCGGGAGCGATCGTTGACGGCAACGGCGCTGATCTGGCCGCGAATTCCCCGCAGGGGCAGGTGGCGGGTCTGGGCGAAGCGGCCGAGCCCCTGGGCGCAGGCGAGGATCACCACCGGGGCGCTGGCGATGGCGGTTCCGTTGGCGTCGACGAGCTGCCAGCGGCGGGTGTGGGTGTCGAAGTCGAGCCGCTCCACCTCCGCCTGAACGCGGGTGGCGCCCGCGGCGAGGGCGGCGCACAGGGTCGGGGGTACCACCCAGCCGAGGCGCGGAAAATAGAGCCCCTCCGGGGCGGCGAGGGGGATGCCGGCGACGGTGTCGAGGGCCTCCCCCGCGACCTGCCGCACCAGCTCCGGCGCCAACCGATAGCGCTCGGCGATGGCGGCCATGTGGGCCCGGTCCCGGTCGGATTCGGGCAGCACCAGTACCCCGCAGGGGGCGCCCTGGCCCGGCAGGGACCAGAGGGGCGGGTAGACCCCGAGGGCGTGGCACAGGGCGGCCCGGGCAAACCGGGCGAGGGTGGAGTCCTCCACCGACAGCCTGGGGTAGAGGATGCCCTGGGGGTTGCCGGAGGCCTCGGCGCCGAGGTGGCCGTGGCGCTCCACCAGGGTGACCTGCCAGCCGCGGCGCAGCAGGGCATTGGCGCTGGCGCAGCCGGCGATGCCGCCCCCCACCACCAGGGCGTGGCGGGACCCCCGGTGGGGCTCGGGGGGGAGATGCCAGGGGGGCTGGAAGGCGCCGCGCCGCCGCCCGGGCCCGGCCGGCGCCCGGGGTGCATCCGGGGCTGCCGAGGGCGCGGCGGTGGCGGCGAAAATCGCCCTGAGCATATCCCGCTTGCGGCCAAATCCCGGGGCCTTGGCGAGGGCGAAGCCGGCCCCTTGCAGTCCGTCCCGCACCGGTCGCGCCACGGTGAAGGTGCTGGCGGTGGTGCCCGGGCCGCTCAGCCGGGCCACGGCGGCAAAGAGCGCCGGGGACCAGAGATCGGGGTTCTTGGCTGGCGCGAAGCCGTCGAGAAACCAGGCGTCCGCCCGGGGGTTGGCGGCGTCGCCAAATGCCGGGTGGTCGCTGCCGGCGAGGCTGTCGAGGCCGGCGATGGCGTCGTCGAACACCAGGGTCAGGCACACCCGATCGCCGTACAGCCAGCGGCGGTGAAAGCCGGGAACGGGGGGCGGGTAGGCGTCCGCCAGCTCGCGGGCGAGGGGGGCGAGGGTGGGCCAGGCCGCCAGGGCGCGGGTCAGGTCCGCCCGTTGCAGGGGGAATTTCTCGAAGGACACATAGTGCAGCCGGGCGCCGGCGGGGGCGCGCTCCAGCCACAGGGATGCCGCCGCGAGAAAGTTGAGCCCGGTGCCAAAGCCCGTTTCCATCAGGGTGAAGCGGCCGTCGGGGGCGAGGGCCTCCCAGCGGGCCGCCAGATCGTTGCCCTCGATGAACACGTGGCGGCTCTCCGCGAGGCCGTCCTCCCGGGAGTAGTAGACGTCGCCAAAGGTGGTGGACAGGGGCTGGCCGTCCGCCCATGCCAGGGCGGCGGTGGTGAGCGGGGCGGGGGGCTCGTTCACCGCGCGAGACCGAACTCGGCGAGGACCTGCCCGCACCAGCGGGCGAGCCGGTCGTCGCTCAGGTGGAATTCGTTCTCCTCGTCGAGGGCGAGGCCGACGAAGTGGCGGCCATCGGCGCTGAGGGCCCGGGAGCCCTCGAAGCGGTAGCCCTCCCGTGGCCAGAGCCCCACCGTGTGGGCCCCCCGGTTGACCACCTTGGCCCACAGAAAGCCGAGGGCGTCCTGGAACCACTCCGGGTAGCCGTCCTGATCGCCAAGGCCATAGAGGGCAACGGTCGCGCCACGGAGATCCAGGTCGTCGAGGTCGTCCCACACCGCCTCCCAGTCCTCCTGCAATTCGCCGTAGTCCCAGGTGGGGATGCCGAGGATCAGGTAGCGGAAGTCTTCCATGGCGCTCACCGGGGTGGTGGCGATATTGAACACCGCGACCCGCTCGGCGCCGATCAGGTCGCGGATCTTTTCGGCGGCGATTTCGGTGTAGCAGGTGGAGGAGCCGTAGAACAGGCCGATTTCAGCGGTCATGGGGCAGCGATCATTCCAGGGTTATCGGCGCGCAATGGGGCGGGGCGGGGTGGGCCATGGTAACGCCTCAGGCACCGCCGGCAAAATCCAGTTGGCGCCAGGCCTCGTAGACCACCACGGCGGCGGCGTTGGAGAGGTTCAGGCTGCGGCTTTCCGGTTGCATGGGCAGGCGCAGGAGGTTTTCCGCGCCGATCAGCGCGCGCATGCCGTCGGGCAGGCCCCGGGTCTCGGGGCCGAACACCAGGGCGTCCCCCGGTCGGTAGCCCACCTCGGTGTGGCGGCGGCGCCCCCGGGTGCTGAGGCCGAATACCCGGCCCGGTTGCGCGGCGTCAATGAACCCCTGCCAGTGATCGTGGATACTGACCGCCTGCCACTCCCGGTAATCGAGCCCGGCGCGGCGCAGGCGCTTGTCGTCCATCTCGAAGCCGAGGGGCCTGACAAGGTGAAGGGCAAAGCCCGTGTTGGCGCAAAGGCGGATGATATTGCCGGTGTTGGGCGGGATTTCCGGCTGGTACAGCACCACATGGAGCATCGCGGCGGATCGTCGTGATTGGGGTGGGCTATGATGCTGTCAGCGCCACCAAATTGAAAGTTGCCCGAGGTCGGCATGAACAACATCACCCGCAAGCAATCCCGGGAAGTCTACCGCGCCACCCACAGCCGAGAGCAGATCGCGGCGCGCCTCGACGCCGGCGCCGACCGCTTCTACCTCAAGGACTTCATCTACGGCGCCATCGACGGCGCCGTCACCACCTTCGCGGTGGTGGCCGGGGTCGCCGGCGCCGGCCTGTCGTCGTCGGTGATCATCATCCTCGGCCTTGCCAACCTGCTGGCGGACGGCTTCAGCATGGCGGTGAGCAATTACCTCGGCACCCGGGCGGAGAACGAGCTGCGGGACAAGGCCCGCCAGCGGGAGATCGACGAGATCCGCAAGTACCCCCATGGCGAGCGGGAGGAGGTGCGCCAGATCTACGCCCGTAAAGGCTTCGACGGCGAGCTGCTGGAGCAGGTGGTGGCGGTGATCACCGCCGACAACAAGCGCTGGGTGGACGTGATGATCCAGGAGGAGCACGGCATGGCCCTCGACGACCACAACGCTTTCCGGGGCGGGGTCGCCACCTTTGTCGCCTTCGCCCTGGTGGGGCTGATCCCGCTGCTGCCGTACCTGAGCAACTGGCTGCTGGGGGAGCGAATCGCCGATCCCTTCCTGTGGAGCGGGGTGATGACGGCGCTGGCCTTTGCCCTGGTGGGGGCCGCCAAGGCCCGGGTTATTGACCAGGGCTGGTTCAAGTCGAGCCTTGAAACCCTGCTGATCGGCGGCGGCGCGGCGGCCCTCGCCTACGGCGCGGGAGTGCTGCTCAAGGGGGTGGCGGGGTAGGGGTATTTCCTTGCCCGCGTGCCGCCAATCCGATGTCAGCCTGTGAAGACAGCCTGAGGACCTTTTGAACCAGTACAGGTGGCCCTCTCAAGGGCCTTTGAGCCTGGCCTCGCTTGCCCTGGATGGGAAGTTCAGCCCCATTTGGCAGCCACCTCAGGGTGTCGAGTCGCCGCCAGTGGACATGGTGAATACCGCGGTGCGGGCAGCCTCCAGCACGGCGCAGACCTCGGGGTGCTGAATCCGCCGCTCGGCGCTGATCAGCCAGAATGCCTCGCGCACCTCGTCCACTCGCCCCACTTCGATCACGCCATATCTTCCGCAGATTTCCCCGGAGAGGATGGCCGGCGCGGGGAAATACCCTTCACCTGCCTGGCCAAAGACTTTCATCAGGGCGCTGTCATCAAACTCGCCGACAACATGGGGGCACAGCCGCGTCTCCCCCAGCCAGCGATCGATCTCACCTCGTACCGCGGTGTTCTGCCCGGGTAACAGCAGGGGGGCGTCATTCAGGCAGTCCGGAAAGGGCGCCTCCTGCCGCACCAGCCGGGGACAGGCAAAGAAGGCAAGCGCGCTTTCCCCCAGCTTGCGGCTGTGGGCGCGGACCGCCAATCCCGCCGGCATGGGGCGATCGGCCAACACCATCTCCAGGCGGTGGAGAGCCAGCTCGCCGAGCAATGCCTCGATTGAACCCTCGCGGCAGACCAGACGAACCGGCTTCGTCGGCTGTCTCAGGGACGCCAGCAAGCGGTGGGCCAGTGACTTGGGGACGGCATCGGAAATTCCCACGCGAAATGTCGTGGCGGCGTATTCCGGGGTACCTGTGGTGCGCAATGACGAAACCATCTCCTGACTCAGGGCATAGATTTCATCGGCGTAGGAGAGGGCGACGCGCCCCGCCTCGGTCAATTCAAGGCCGCGCCCAGCGGGCTTGAACAGGGCTTTGCCGAGTTCGTTTTCCAGCAGTTTGATCTGAGCGCTGACCGTTTGCGGCGTCAGGTGAAGATGGCTGCTTGCGGCGGCAACACTTCCCGCGTGTGCGGTCGCCCAGAAATAGCGTAAATGCTTCAGGTTCATCAGGTCTAACCCGCAATCTTTTTCGAATAGTTGCTAAACAATAATCGACTTTTATTACCATTACAACGGGCGGAGGATGGCCGGCATGGTCAATGGAGACGGAAATATGTCCAGCCAACCTCGCTATGCCTTCCTGCTGGTGCGCCGCACGGAGGATCTGTCCAGCGCGGCCGAAGGGCTCGCCGCCTATCTATCATTTCGCTCCCCTCGACCACTGGGCGGGGATTGCTCCGCCATCCAGGGAATCTGGATCGATGAGGACGGGGTGGCAAACCTGCCCTCGGCTTTGGTGATGCCGGACCCGGAGGGGGCGCGGCGAACCGTTCGTATCCTTGAGACAACGGGAATCAACGGCATCTGGATGCTGTGCTGGCTGGAGGCGGTACCTCGCGCCATTTCCCGCAGCGACCTGGTGGCGGCCCTGCTGGCGTACCTGGGCCATGAAGAGGCGGAGACAGCCAGGCTTGCGGCGCGCTTCATCCCCGTCTTTCCCGGCGACCTAACAGACGCCGCTGCAGTGGATGAATTGCGGGCGCTGGAGTGGCGTTATTCGGGGCTTGTGCTCCCTTCCGCGTATCTGGATAGGGATGCCACCTTGCACCTGCCAGGGGTTCGGACCGACCCCAAAAGGGCGGTAACAGGACCATGATCGATCCCCTCCTGATGTTCCTCCTGCTCGGGCTGACCGCAGGGCTCTGCGCTCCGCATCGCGCGGGCCCGGGTTGTGGCGGGCGCGCAGTTACCTGGCGCAGGGGCGCTGTCCGATGTCGCAGCGCCAGGGGCGGAAAATGCCGATGTGGTTCGCCGGATGCATTTGCCTGGCAGATTCTAGAGGTTGCTCGCGTACGACAAACATTCTCAACCAAGGAGAGTTAACAGGTGGGCACTAATCATGATTACGGATTGCAACGGCCTTTTTCCCGCTGGGGAAAAATCCGCACCCGCACTTGGCTGATGTTGGGCGGTGCGACCCTGGCGGTGCTCGGGCTTGTGGTTTGGGCGGCATTTTCCCTGTTGTCCTGGCTGTGGGCACAGACGTCGCAGGTCACAGGAACTGGTTGGCAATTGGCAACCGATACGCTGTCCCGGGTTGAAGAGGTGGTGCCGGGATTGCAGGAGAAGGCCGAAAAATGGTGGCCCGGGGACGCTGTAGGGGTGGCAGCCGTTGTGCCGGGGTTGCGGGAAGAGGCGGAAAAATGGCTGCCCTGGGGTGGCGATTCTGTGCCTGAGAAGGATGTCAGCGGCGTCGATCCCGGGCCGGTGGAGCGCTTTCCTGGGCTGGTGCGCAGCCAGTTCTCCCGTGACCAGACGACGATCCATGCAACCTATGTGGGGCATGCCGAGTTCGACGCGGTGCTTGCTCACTATGTGGAGGGCTTTGCCGCCGAGGGCTTTGCCCCGGAGGTGCTTGCCGCGGACGGGGCGGAGGAATACCACCAATTCGTCAATGACCGCTCCGGGCTAGTCACCTTGAAGGTGGTGCGGCACCCGGGTGGCGTGGTCGAGGTGGCCGTGGGACAGGTTCTGGACTGACGGCAGAAGGAGGCTGCCCCGTTTTAATCATTCAACTACCAACCACTGATACGGAAAGGAGCCACGAATGAAACTCAAATATATTATCGGCGTTACAACCCTTGCCTTTTTCGCCAGTCAAGGGTTTGCAAAAGGTATGGTTGTCAATCAGGCAATCTCCGAGCAGGAAGTGCTGGCGGCTCAACAGGGCTGGTGCAAGGCACTGGTCGACATCAGTGCGGCCCACGAGGAGGGCGGACAGGCCGCGGCAAAAGCCCTGGCAGAAAAGGTTATTGATGCCGCCTATGGCTACCAGATGGGGGTGGTGCTGTTCAAGCCGACGCTGACCGTGAACCCGCAAACATTTCGCACCACCCCTGAAGGCGCACTGTCCTACTTTGTGGGCGGAGACGCCGCCTTCCCCGGGGATACGGGCTTCGCACTCAAGGGCTGGACACAATGTGACATAGAAAACGCCGCCATTTTCGTTGCCGGTGACAGCGCAGGTACCATGGGCAAGGTTCACTTTACCGACAAGGACGGGAAAGTCACCTCGGTGGACAAGACATGGATGTTTGTGAAGGACGATGCGGGGGCGCTGCGCATAGTGGCCCATCACTCGTCATTGGAGTATCAGGGAAAATAATCCCCGGTGTAGGAGGCAGGAGGGCGCCCGCTGCCCTGGACAGGGAGCTTCACGTGGTTTTGATCCGCCGGCGCTCGCGCACTGGATAGTGGTGGCTGTCGCTCACCGGGCTCGGGCGCTGTCCTTTTCCTTGGTCGGCTGTCCGCCCTGGACGCCACCGGTGATGGCGATGCGCATGGCCTCCTCGATGCCGATGTCGAGGGGTGTGAGCCGCTCCCGGGGGACGTACACGGTAAAGCCGCCGATCTGGTAGCTCATGGGCAGGTAGACCCCGACCCGTGGACCCTTATCCTCCGGGAACAGCCGCTTCCCGGCGTGCTCCCCGGTGACGAAGCCGATCAGTTGGGTATCGTTGCCGATGTCGATGGCCACCACGCTCTGCATGTCCTTGCGCTCGGCGAGGCTGAACACCCGCATCAGGTCGCGGATGGCGCCGTAGAGGGATTTCACCAGGGGGATGCTTTCCATGGTCCGCTCCCCCAGGGCGATGAGGTGGCGGATCACATAGGCGTTGACCAGCAGGCCCACGGCGAACAGGGCCACCAGGGCGGCGAGCACGCCGAGCCCGGGAAAGTACAGGCGGTCGGGCACCAGCCACAGCACGACGGGCCTTGCCAGGCCCTCGATGTTGGTCAGCAGCCAGACGATGAAGTAGAGGGTCAGCCCCAGGGGCAGCACGGCGGCGAGGCCCTGCAATACCAGTTTGACGGCTCTTTTCATGGGCGCTCCGATGCGGGCTTGGTCCAGGGGAAGCGCTGAAGCGGCTGGCGGCGCGAGGCGCGCGATGGCGCACGTTACAGCGGTCCCCAAGGATACCGACTCCGGGGGGGATGTACACCGCTGCTCGGCTGACGTGGCTGGCCAACAGTGATACCCTCGGCGACCGAACCCCATAACAGCGATAATCCGGAGTCAGCCATGAGTCTTGCCCACGGGTCCGTCACCGAAGTGTGCTATGTCACCCACGATATGGAGGCCGCCGCCGCCCGCTGGGCCGAGCTGGTGGGGGGCGGCCCGTTTTACCTCATGCCGTCCCCGGAGATGACCTTCGAAGGGCCCAACGGCGAGGTGTTCAGCGGCCGCATCAAGGCGGCGCTGGGATTCTCCGGCACCACCCTGGTGGAGTTCATCGAACCCCTGGTGGATTCCCCGGCCATTTTCCGGGAAGTGCTGGAGGCCAATGGCGAGGGCGCCATGCACCATGTCATGACCAATGTTGCCCCCATGGACGCCGAAGACTTCGACAGCCTCTGCCGTCATTACGAGCAGGCGGGCCTGCCCCGGGTGCTGAAATTCGAGGTGCCGGGCCAGGGCCGCAATTGCTTCTACGACGCCCGCGATCGCATCGGCGCCTTCATCGAGGTGCTGCAGGTGCCGGACCACGCCTTCGACATGCTCAACCTGATGCAGGCGGCCCACCGGGCGCCGGTGAAGGGCAGGCCGCTCCAGGACATCGCCGAGCTGTTTGCCAACGCCGGCCACTGAGCCGGCGCCCTGTCATCAACCCCGACCCATAACAACAAGGAAATCCCATGAGTGACACCACCCCGCGCCTTGCCACCGATGGCCAGATCGCCATGGAGCGCCTCGCCCTCGCCATGTTCGAACGCCCCGAGGTGCGCGCCGCCCGGGAAGAGGCCCGCAAATTGCTGCTGGCGGACCCGGCGGCCACCAGCAAGGACGGCGCCGCCGGCCTCGACCGCGCCCTCGACCAGTGGGTGATGGGCCAGATCGCCTCCATCATCAATGCCGACCCGTCCCGCCCGGTGCTGTTCTGGTCGGTGGACAACACCCCCCGCCAGTGGTGCGGCCATATCTTTCCGGGCGCCGCGGTGGCCATCGACAACCCGGACAACGTCAACCGGGTCGCCCCCCTTGATGGCGCCTGGCGCTATGAGTTGCGAGGCCGCTTTGGGGACAACCCCACCGCCCAGATGAACATCAACGTCACCCTGGCGGCGGATGGCCAGCTGCGCTGGGGGGACGCCATCGCCACCTTCACCAACCGGGATATCGTCGCCGATGCCAAGGGCCGCTTCACGGTGACCCTCGACAAATCCCCCGCCGCCGGCCGCCCCAACCACATGGAGCTGGTGGACGGCCCCCTCCAGCTGGCGATCCGCGACAGCCACGGCGACTGGCGCCAGGACGCCACCGACTTCAGTCTGGTGGTGGTGGGCGGCCCGGACCCGCTGCCCCCCAAGTCCGACGACCAGCTGTCGGCGGAGATTGCCGCGGGCCTCATTGATTTCGTCAAGTTCTGGGTGGGGTTCAAGAACAGCTTCTGGGACAACCCCGCCCCCAATCGGGTGATCGGCCCCTTCGGCCGCGCCCGGGAAGGGGGCTGGGGCACCCAGGCGGGGGGCCGCTTCCGCCTCGCCGACGACCAGGCCCTGGTGATCACCACCGACAGCGGCGGCTCCGACTACACCGGGTTCCAGGTCAGCGACCCCTGGATGATTTCCCCGACCCCCCTGCACCGCACCACCAGCCGCAATATCGCCCAGTGCATCCCCAATCCCGACGGCACCGTCAGCTACGTGGTGGCCCTGGTGGACCCGGGTGCCGCCAACTGGATCGATACCGCCGGCCTCCACGAGGGCTGGTTCATGTTGCGCTGGCAGAACCTCGGGCCCGGGGCGGTGATCGAGGAACTGGTGAAGAGCGTCACCCTGGTGGCCCTGGAGGACCTCGGCGAGGTGTTGCCGGAGGACAGCCCCCGGGTGAGCCTCGATCAGCGCCGCGCCGAGATCCTCGACCGGGTGGCGGCCCACCGCACCCGCATCACCCGCTGATGGCGGCGCGGCGCCAGGGACTTCATCGCCCCTGTCCCGGGGCTTGAGGGGGAGTGTGGATGGCGAACTTGCAGGACTTTCTCACCATTTTGGTGCCGCTTTTGATCATCATGGATCCCATCGGCAATCTGCCGCTGTTTCTGATGTTCACCGCCGACAACAGCGTCGCCGAGCAGCGCCGCATGGCGGCCCTCGCCTGCCTGGCCAGCGCCGCGATTCTGCTGCTCTTTGCCCTCACCGGGGACCGGCTGCTGGCGTTTTTCGGCATTACCATGCCCGCCTTCCAGATCGCCGGTGGCTTTATCTTTTTCATCTACGCCATGCAGATGCTGGCACTGATCCCCACCGGGCTCAAAAGCAGTCTCGACGAGGAAAAGGAGGGCCTGCGCAAGCACAACATCGCCCTGGTGCCCCTGGCGGTGCCCATGCTGGCCGGGCCCGGCGCCATCACCGCCGTGCTGGTGTGGCGCCAGCAGGGGCAGGGGGAGAGCGAACTGGGGCTGCTGGTGGCCGCGATCCTCGCCACCTGCCTGATCATCTACGGAGCGCTCCATTTCGCGGAGCTACTGCGCCGGGTGCTGGGGGTCGGCGGCATCCGGGTGATCGCCCGGCTGATGGGCCTGCTGCTGGCGGTGATCGCCGTGCAGTTCATGGTGGATGGGGTGATGGCGGCGTTCGCCGCCGCCTGAGCCGGTCAGGTGCCCGGGGTTACATTCTGTCCATGACATCGATGCCGAGCAGATCCAGGCCCCGGGCCATCACCTGGGAGGTGATAGCCGCGAGGCGCAGGCGGCTGTCCCGGGTGGCGGGGGCAACACCGTCCTTGAGGATCGGGCACTGTTCATAGAAGGCCATGAAGGTGCTGGCCAGGTCGTAGAGATAATTGCAGAGGATGTGGGGGTAGGCCTCCGCCGCCACTTGGTCGAGCACCTCGTCGAACTGCAGCAGCTGCATCGCCAGCTGTTTTTCCCGGGCTTCGGCGATGAGGATGGGGGCGGCCAGTGTCTCGGCATCGACCCCGGCGCGGCGGAAAATACCGCGAATCCGCGTGTAGGCGTACTGCAGGTAGGGGGCGGTGTTGCCCTCGAAGCTGAGCATCGCGTCCCAGTTGAAGATGTAGTCGTTGGTGCGGGTTTTTGACAGATCCGCGTACTTGATGGCGCCGATGCCCACCTTGCGGGCCACGATTTCCCGCTCCGCCGCCGACAGCGCCGGATCCTTCTCGGCGATCAGCCGGTTGGCGCGCTCCACCGCTTCCACCAGCAGGTCGGCGAGCTTCACCGTCCCCCCCGCGCGGGTTTTGAAGGGCTTGCCGTCCTCCCCCATCATGGTGCCGAAGGGGTGGTGTTCGAGGCTGACCCGCTCCGCCACGTAACCGGCCTTGCGGGCCAGGGTGAACACCTGCTTCATGTGCAGGGACTGGCGGGCGTCAATGAAATAGAGAATGCGGTCGGCGCCGAGGGTTCCCGCCCGGTAGCGCAGGGCGGCGAGGTCGGTGGTGGCGTAGAGGTAGCCGCCGTCGGACTTCTGCACGATCACCGGGCTCGGGTTGCCGTGCTTGTCCGCCAATTCCTGGAGAAACACCACCTGGGCGCCCTGGTCCTCGCTGCACAGGCCGCGCTCCCGCAAGTCCGCCACCAGCGGGGCGAGGTCGTCGTTGTAGGCGCTCTCGGGCCGGATGTCAGTGTGGCGCAGGGTGACGTTCAATGCCCGGTAGATCTCCTCGCTGTGGGCGACGGAAATGTCGATGAACAGCTGCCACAGATCCCGGCAGTGGGCGTCCCCCGCCTGGAGCTTGACCACATAGTTGCGGGCCTTGGTGGCGAAATCCGCGTCCTCGTCGAAATGCTTCTTGGCCTGCTGGTAAAAGCCCTCCAGATCCTTGAGGGCCATTTCCGGCTTTTCGCCCACCCCCAGGTGCTCCTCCAGTTCGGCGATCAGCATGCCGAACTGGGTGCCCCAGTCCCCCATGTGGTTCTGGCGAATGACGTTGTGGCCCTGGTATGCCAGTACCCGCGCCACCGCGTCGCCGATGATGGTGCTGCGCAGGTGGCCGACGTGCATTTCCTTGGCAAGGTTGGGGGAGGAGTAATCCACCACGATGGTCTGGGGCTCTTGTGCCTCTCGGGTATCGGGGCCGAGGCGGGCGGCGAGATCGGCGGCTTCCCGGGCAAGGAAGGGGGCGGCCAGGTGGATATTGATGAAGCCGGGGCCGGCGATCTCGACCCGGTCGGCCAGGTCGTCGATGGCGAGGTTGGCGACGATGCGCTCGGCCAGCTCCCGGGGGGGCATCTTCATCGCCTTGGCGGCGGCCATGGCGCCGTTGGCCTGGTAGTCGCCAAAGCCCTCCCGGGTGCTCAGGGCGATGCTCGGGCTGCCGTCGGCGGGAATGCCGGCGGCGGTCATGGCGGCGCGGAAGCGGTCGTTGAGAAGGGCGCGGATCGTCATGGGGATTCCAAGGGCGGGCTGGGCGGTGGATTGTAGTTTACGGGGAGGGTAATGCAACCGGGGCCTTGTCCCGTGAGGCATGGCCTGACGGGTCGGCATCAATCCAACCAGAGCCGGGCCTTTGGCCCCCGCCGCCCCTCCGCTCCACCATCTCGGCGTCAGACGTCAGACTTCAGACGTAAAACCCCCCACACCCACTTTGCATCCCCCCCGTCCAGGCGCCGATAATGCCCGTCCCAGACCGTCCGCCGACAGGGAGCCCCGTGCCCGCCGCCATTCCCCACGCCCGCCTGTCCGCCTTCTACTTCTGGTACTACGGCCTGTTGGGGTTATTGCATCCGTTCTGGCCGATTTTTCTCAGTCACCAGCGTTTCAGCGCCAGCGAGATCGGCCAGCTGCTCGCCATCCAGATGGCCACCCGCCTGCTGGCCCCGAACCTCTGGGGCTGGATCGCCGATCGCAGCGGCCGGCGGATGGCCACCATCCGGGTCGGCGCCGCCCTCGGCATGGTGTTCTTTGCCGGGATCTTCGTCGCCGACGGCTTCTGGTCCATGGCCCTGGTGATGGCCGGCTACAGCTTTTTCTGGAACGCGGTGATGCCCCAGTTCGAGGCCCTGACCCTCGACCATCTCCAAGGGGAGCCGGAGCGCTACAGCGCCATCCGGGTGTGGGGGTCGGTGGGGTTCATCATGACCGTGGTGGCGGGTGGCTATTGGTTCGACGGCGCGGTGGAGGATTTCCGTTACCTCGGGCTCGGCTTTCTGGTGATGATCTGGCTGGCGTCCCTGTGGGTGCCGGCGGTGCCGCGCCGCTTCGTCCGCCCCCGGGGCGGGGATCTGTGGCGGGTGCTGGGGCAGCGGCCGGTGCGGGCGTTCCTGCTGGTGTCCTTCCTGCTGCAGATGGCCCACGGGGTCTATTACGGCTTTTTCAGCCTGCAGCTGGAGGCCGCCGGCTACAGTCGCGGGATGATCGGGTTGTTCTGGGCCCTGAGCGTATTGGCGGAGATCGTCCTGTTCGTGGTGATGCGACGCCTGCTCACCCGCTGGAGCCTGCGCCAGATCCTCGTCGCCAGCCTGGTGCTGACGGCCCTGCGCTGGGCGCTGATCGGCCATGGCAGCGGCTGGCTGCCGGCGCTGCTCTTCGCCCAGTGCCTCCACGCCCTGAGTTTTGGCGCCTGCCACGCGGTGTCGGTGGAGTACCTGCGGCGCTATTTTCCCCGCGAACTGCTCGGCCAGGGCCAGGCCCTCTACTCGGCGGCGAGCTTTGGCGCCGGGGGTGCCCTGGGGGCGCTGTTTGGCGGGCTGATGTGGGGAATCTCGCCGAGTGGCACCTTCGATGCGGCCGTGCTGGTGACCCTGTTGGCGGCCCTGGTGGCCTTTCGCTACCTGCCAACGCCCCGGGATGACGGCCGCGACAGCGCCGCAAGCTGATCTGGCGCATCGGGGGTGCCTTGCGCGCCGGGCAGAGTCTCGCCATGATCCACTGACGCCATAACAACGTTCAACCACGCGCTGGAGGACCGATGCGCCAGAACGACAACAATGCCAAGCCCCGGAATTTCCGCCAACCGCTGCTGCCAAGCCAGCTCTACCGCGCCTGCGAGCCGGGAGAGCTGCCCTTCGCCACCACCGACGACCTCGAGCCCCTGGAGGATCACTTCGGCCAGGAGCGCGCCACCGAGGCCCTGCGCTTTGGCCTCGACATGCGCCACGACGGCTACAACCTTTTCCTGCTGGGCTCCCCGGGGGTGGGCAAGCACGAGCTGCTCGACGACTTTCTCGGGGACAACGGCGAGCCCCTGGCGCCGTTGCGGGACTGGTGCTACGTCAACAACTTTGACGCCCCCCACAAGCCCATCGCCCTGGCTCTGCCCATGGGCATGGGGCGCCAGCTGCGCACCGACATGGCCCATTGCGTCGAGGACCTCCTGGCCAGCATTCCCGCCGCTTTCCAGAGCGATGAGTATCAGTCGCGCCTCCAGGAGATGGGCGAGCAGTATTCCCAGCGGGAGCAGCAGGCCTTCCAGGAGCTTGGGGAAAAGGCCCGGGCCGAGAACATCGCCCTGATCCAGACCCCCAACGGCTACACCCTGGCCCCCATGCGGGACGACAAGATCCTCTCGCCGCCGGATTTCGAGGCCCTGCCGGAGGAGGAGCAAAAGCACACCCTGGAGGTCATCGAAGGCCTCAAGACGGACCTCAAGGCCATCGTTCGCCAGCTTCCCCTGTGGGTGAAGGAGGGCCGCGAGAAGCTGCGGCAACTCAATCGGGAATTCAGCCGCCTGGCGGTGGACCAGCTCTTCGCCGAGCTGTGCAAGCGCTACGAGGGCCTGCCCCAGGTGCTCGCCTACCTCGACGAGGTGAAGGCCGACGTGGTGGAGAACGTCGATGCCTTCCGGGGCGCCCCGGGGGAGGGCCCCGGGGGGCAGGAACACCAAAAGCCCAAGGCGGAGAATTTTCCCCAGTACAGCGTCAACGTGCTGGTGGACAACAGCCCCCTGGCGGGGGAGGGCGCGGTGCGGGCCCCGGTGATCCACGAGGACAACCCTTCGTTCATCAACCTGGTGGGGCGCATCGAGCACACTGCCCAGTTCGGCACCCTGTTCACCGACTTCACCCTCATCAAGCCCGGCGCCTTCCACGCCGCCAACGGCGGCTACCTGGTGCTGGCGGCGGACAAGGTGCTGAGCAACCCCTTCGCCTGGGAGGCCTTGAAGCGCATCGTCCGCTCCCGGGAGATCCGCGTCCAGTCCCTGGAGCAGATGTTCAGCTTCGCCAGCACCACCCAGCTGGAGCCGGAGCCCATTCCCCTCGACATCAAGGTGATCCTCACCGGCGACCGCTACCTGTACTACCTGCTGGAGCAGTACGACCCGGAGTTCGCCCAACTGTTCAAGGTGGCGGCGGACATGGCGGAGGAGGTCCGGCGCACCCCGGAGACCACCCTGCTGTTCGCCCGCCTCGTGAAGAGTCTGCAACAGCGCCACGGGGTGAAGCCGCTGCAGAGCTGCGGCGTCGGCAAGATCATCGAGCACTGCGCCCGCCAGGTGGAGGACAACCTGAAGATCTCCCTGCACCAGGGCCGCATCGGCGATCTGCTGTGCGAGGCGGACTACTGGGCCCGCCAGCGGGGCGGCGAGCTGATCACCGGCGAGGATGTGGATCGCGCCATCGACGCCGGCATCCGCCGCATGGACCAGTTCCGCGAGCGCTCCCACGAGAGCATTCTGCGCAACGTCATGCTGGTGGACACCGAGGGGGCGAAAGTCGCCCAGGTCAATGGCCTGTCGGTCTACCAGCTGGGCGCCTACGCCTTTGGCAAGCCGATGCGCATCACCGCCACCGCCCGCCTCGGCGCCGGGCGGGTGATGGACATCGAGCGGGAGGTGCGCCTCGGCGGGAAGATCCACGCCAAGGGGGTGATGATCATCTCCGCGCTGCTCGCCGACCGCTACGCCCGCAACCAGCCCCTGCCCCTGTCGGCGACCCTCGCCTTCGAGCAATCCTACGGCGGTATCGAGGGTGACAGCGCCTCGGTGGCGGAACTGACGGCGCTGATCTCGGCCCTGTCGGGTATCCCGGTGCGCCAGGATCTGGCGGTGACGGGCTCCCTCAATCAGCACGGCCAGGTGCAGCCCATCGGCGGCGCCAACGAGAAGATCGAGGGCTTCTTCGCCATCTGCGAGGCCCGGGGGCTCAGCGGCAAGCAGGGGGTCATCATCCCCAGCGCCAATGTGGAGCACCTGATGCTGCGCAAGTCCGTGGTGTCCGCCATCGAGCAGCAGCGCTTTCATATCTACGCCGTTGCCACCATCGACGAGGCCCTGGAATTGCTGATGGGCACCGAGGCCGGCGCCATGGATGCCGACGGCCAGTACCCGCCAGCATCCATCAATGGCCGGGTGATGGCGCGCATCGCCGAGTTGATCGCCCTCCACAGGAAGTTCGCCGGTCCCTCCGGGGACGAGGGCGACAAGGCGGCCACGGCGGGGGAGGGCGACGATGAATCCTGAAGCCCGCAACGGGGCCGGCGGCGAGCGCCCGGAATCCGCCAACGGCGAGGGCGCAACCCCGGAGATCTGCATCGCCGTGGACATCCGCGGCATCAGCCGCGCCTCCATCGAGGCCATGGTGGTACTGGCGGAGCGCATTCAATGGGGGCTGGTGGGTCTGTTCGTGGAGGATCTGCTGCTGCAGCAGGTGGCGGAGTTGCCCTTCACCACCGAGGTGGTGCGCTCCACCGGCGAGGAGCGGGATCTCCACGCCCCCCATTTGCGCCAGCACAGTCAACAGCTCGCCCGGGCGCTGCGGGGGTTGTTCGACGAGTGCGCCCTGGCCCGCCAGGTGCGCTACCGCTTCGAGGTGCGGGAGCAGCGCGTGCCGGTGTCGGTGCTGGTGGAGCAGGCCTCGGGGCTCTATCTGCCCGGCAAGCGCCAACCGGGGCGCCCCGGCCGTTCGGGGGTGCGCCGCGTCAAGGTGCTCAACGATGGCGGCGCGGGCGCCCACCGCGCCCTCGACATGGTGCGGGCGCTGGTGGAGGCGGGGCTGTGCCGGGAGGTGATCCTGGTGAACATGGGGCTGTTGCCCGCTCGCCTACCGGGTGAGTTGTCCGCCCGGGGCGCCCGGGTGCAACTGCTCAACGAGCACCGCGAGCAGAGCCAGGTGCTGCGCCACATCGTCGATGGCCCGGAAGCGGATCTGGTGCTGGTGCCCCGCCCCCTGGTGCGGGGCATCGACGAGCGTGTGTTGCAGGCGGCCTGCGACAACAGCGCCTCGGGGGGAACCCTGCTCGTATCCTGAGGTGTCAGTCGCCGCTGTAGACGCAGCCGCTGGTGCAGGTCTCGCGGATCATCACCCGGCTCAGGGCGGGGAGGGCGGGTTTCAGTTCCCGCCAGATCCAGCGGGCGATGTTTTCGCTGGTGGGGTTTTCGAGGCCTTCGATGTCGTTGAGAAAACGGTGATCGAGGCGCTCGAGGATCGGCTTGAACACCGCCTTGATATCGGCGAAATCCATCAGCCAGCCGCTGGTTTCCCCGGGCTCCCCGGCGACGTACAGGGTCACCTGGAAGGAGTGGCCATGGAGGCGGCCGCACTTGTGGCCCGCCGGTACGTTGGGCAGGAGGTGGGCGGATTCGAAGCTGAATTCCTTGAAGATTTCCATGGCGGTCGAGGCGGCGAAACAGGGCGCCCATGGTACCAGTTGAGGGCATCGCTGTCTTGGCGGTCGGGGGCGTCGCGTGTTTTTGCGGCGCACCGTGCCGGACCGGGGTTTTACCCGGGTTTTTAAGGCTCCGGCACGGCGCGGCGATAAAAAGTGTGACCGGTGATTGACAGCCAAAATTGATTCTGTAGAATGCGCGTCTCTCACGGAGGGTGGTTAGCTCAGTTGGGAGAGCGGCGGCCTTACAAGCCGTAGGTCACAGGTTCGACCCCTGTACCACCCACCACTTTCAAGTCACCGAAAGTGCCCCGCGAGAAAGGTTTCGAGATCGGTAAGTTCACGGCCTGGTAGTTCAGTTGGTTAGAATGCCGCCCTGTCACGGCGGAGGTCGAGGGTTCGAGTCCCTTCCAGGTCGCCATCTCGAAGCAAGTCCAGGGCTCAGCCATTGAGCCTCATGGCATAAAAACCCCGCCCGGGGTTTTTTTGTGCCCGTGTCATATGCACGGCCTGGTAGTTCAGTTGGTTAGAATGCCGCCCTGTCACGGCGGAGGTCGAGGGTTCGAGTCCCTTCCAGGTCGCCATTTTCCCCTCTCTTTCTATTTTCCCTCTCTCGCCTGCGGCGGTTTATCGCACTCCCTATCCGTGGGGGAGAGGGTGCCCAGCATCCTGATGAAGCGCAGCAGGTTGCCACCTGGGTCCTTGGAAGGCGAGCCCACCGCCGTCTGGATATTCAGGGAGACGTAGTAATGGTTGAGCAGGCGAGCCGCCTCCTCCCTGTCGACCCGTGATCCGGTGACACCTTCGAACAAGTCCCAGTAAGGGTCGAGAATCTCCCGATAGAGCGCTGCCCTGTTGTCGAAAAAACGCCCGATCAGCGCGATGCTGAACTGGGGGTTGGAGATGAACAATTGCTGGGTCCGCCCGGAGCGCAGGTGGGCGTCGAGATAATCCGCGAGGATCCTGGCCCGTCGCGCGGGGTCCGGATCGGTGCCGATGGCCTCCGCCAATCCCCGGTCGAATTCGGCTTTTATGCGCAGAAAGACGCCCTCCAGCACCGCGTCCAGGGTGGGGAAGTGGCGGTACAGGGTGGGACGGGCCACCGCCGCTTCGCGGCAGATCTCGCTGATGGAGAGGGAGTCAGCACCCTGCTTCAGCATCAGGTTCAGGGTGGTGCCGGTGATCCTGTCGATGGTGGCTTCGACCCTGGCGGGTCGGCGGCCTTTCTTGTGTTTCTGCATGGGGTGTCTCGACGGGGTCGACGGCGGTAGGGTAGCGGAGTTGTTGGCGGCGGCCAAGGCGGGGATTCTACAGGTCATCAGATCATTTCGATAAAGTGACATTTAAAGTTAAAACTGTTGCTTTTTGTTGGACGATGCCCGGGTTTTGTCCGCTACAGCATTGCACTATGTGGGAAAAAGCAATATAACGCCCCACCGTGAAAGACTGGGGAGGTCCTTCACGGCCTGCGGGGTGCGCGTACCCCGCAATCCAACAACGCAAAGTGGAGAAGTATATGCACTACAAAGGACGCTCTTCGCTGGGTCTCTTGGCCCTGGGAATCGCCACCGCTACCCAGGTCTGGGCGCAGGACGCCGTACAGATTGAAACTGGCACCGCCGTTCGCACCCTGGACGAAATCGTGGTCACCGCCCGCCGCCGCGATGAAAGTTCCCAGGCCGTGCCGGTCTCGGTCACCGCCCTCGGCGCCATGCAGATCGAGGAGAAGGGCATCGTCGATCTGAAGGATCTCACCAACCTGTCCCCCGGCCTGCGGGTGGTCACCACCGGTGGCGGCGTGAACGCCGACATTTCCATGCGCGGCCTGAAGCGTGTACCCATCGGCGACGGCGCGCCCGCCGTGGTGGTCTACATGGCGGATGTTCCCCTGCCCTACAGCGCCACCATCGTGCCCACCTTCGACCTGGAAAACATCCAGGTGCTGAAAGGCCCCCAGGGGACCCTGTTCGGCCGCAACACCTTGGGTGGTGCCGTGGTCCTGACCCCGGCCAAGCCGGATTTCGACGGCGTCAACGGCTACGCCAAGGCCAGCATCGGCAACTACAACAGCAGCATCGTTGAAGGCGCGGTCAATCTGCCCGTCAACGACACCCTGGCGGTGCGCCTGGCCTACCAAAAGCAGCACGCCGATGGCTACGTCAAGAATCTCGGCGTCGGCAACGATCTGAACGATGTCAACAACGAAAATTTCCGCGCGTCCGTGCTGTGGGAGCCGATTCCCGAGCTTTCCAACCTGACGGTGATCGATTACATGGATGCCCACGAAACCGGCACCGCGTCAGTCATCGACCAGAATGCCAACAATCCCCTCAACCTGTTCAGCTTGGTGTTCAATATTCCGCAGGCGGGCATTGATCAACTGGTCGCTGCCCAGAAGGATCGCGGCATGTACAAGATCGTCTATGGTCAGGAGCCCATCGTCGATCGCCGCTTCTGGGGCATCTCCAACAAGACCGAGTGGGATATGAACGACGCGGTCACCGTGCGCAACATCCTCGGCTACCGCGAAGCCAAGTCCTTCGTGCTGCAGGATACCGATGGCACCCCGCTGCCGGTGTTCGACGCCAACTCCCTGGACCACAGCAGCCAGCTGTCCAACGAATTGCAGTTCCTCGGCAACGCCATGGACGGTAAGCTCGACTGGATCGTCGGTGCCTTCTACCTGGAGTCGGAGCCAGAGGGGCCGTCCGGCACCCAGTTCAGCGTGGGCGTGCCCGCCCCTTGGAACGCCACTTTCGGCTACCGTGAGAACAAGGCGCTGTTCGGCCAGATCGGCTACGATCTCGGCGATTTGGTGGAGGGCCTGAAGCTCAACCTCGGCCTGCGCAACACCTGGGACGAGGCGGAAGTGTGCGCCTTCACCGAAGCCGTTGCTGTGCGCCGCAGCGATGTTGGCCCTGGCGATTGCCCGTCCAGCGCCCGTGCCGATACCGACGGTGAGGAGTCCACCTGGACTTTCGGTCTCGACTATCAGTTGAATGACAGCGTCTTCCTCTACGGTGTGACCCGCCGCGGTTACCGCGAGGGCGGCCTCAACACCCCGAACTTCGATGGCACTGTGTTCGCGCCCTTCCAGAGCTACGAGCCTGAGTTGATTACCGACTACGAAGTGGGCGTCAAGACCGACTGGATGCTCGGCGATGCGGTGGGTCGTTACAACCTCTCCGTGTTCCGCACCGACTACGAGGACATTCAGGCTCTGGTGAACGTGCAGGCCTACCGCGCCATCCTGGCGCAGCAGCAACTGCCGGTTCCCCCCAACCCCGGCTACGGGTCCCTCAACGTCAACGGCGGCGAGACCACCATCGATGGTATCGAGAGTGAGCTGGTGTTGGAGCCCACCGACAACCTGCAGCTGTCCTGGCTGGTGAATTACCTGCACCAGTCCATCGACAAGCAGGCGGTCGCGCCTTTCCCGGGCACTTCCGCCCCGGAAATTACGTCGCCGACGCCCCGCTGGTCATCCACCGCGTCCCTGCGCTACGCCTACCCGCTCGATGCCCTGGAGACCGATCTGGTGGTCAACGCCGACGTCTACTGGAGCGACAAGTATGTGGTCGGTGTGTGGGAGGCGGATTCCTACAGCGTCACCAACCTGAGGATCTCCCTCGACGGCATTCAGGGCAGCGGCTTTGGCCTTGCGCTCTTCGGCCGCAACCTGTTCGACGAGGAATACTGGAGCGCCGGCGCTTCCACCACTCCCAGCATCGGTGTTTTCACTGGGCAGGTGGGCGCACCCCGCATGTACGGACTTGAGGCCAACTACAAGTTCGGGCTTTAATCGCGGCACCCGGCAAGCGATCCAGGGATGGGTCGCTTGCCATCTTGCATAACGATAAAGGGGGCTGTGCCCCTAGAGGTAAGCAGCATGTCCACCTACGGACGCTTTTATCAGCTCGGCTACGTCACCCGCGACATCGACGCCGCCATCGCCCACCTGCAAACCCGCATGGGCGCCACCCTGCTGGATGTGTTTCACGACCTGCGGGATGGCAACGGCGACCAGGTCGCCCTCAAGAACCTGTCCCATCTGTCCCTGCCCGGCGCCGAGATCGAATTGATCGAGCCGCGCCTCGATTGGCCGTCCATTTACCTGGACGCTCTCCCCGAGGGGGCCGACGATATCGGCTTTCACCACCTCGGTTTCCTGATTCCCGACGATGCCACCTGGGATGCCGCCATGGCGTCCTTCGAGACCTTCGGCACCCCGGTGGTGATGTCCGGCGCAACCCCGCAGGTGCGCTTTGCCTATGTGGATACTCGCCGTCAGTGCGGCCACTATTCCGAGATCGCCCAGCGCTTCGACAGCGCCAACGCGCGGCCTCTGCCCTGATTCTCTTTTCCTCTTTCACTGAAGGTGATTTCCATGAGCGACCCAAGACTGCATTCCTGGCCTGAACTCCCCGTTGCCGTGGTGATTGGCGCCGGCGGCATGGGCCTCGCCGTGGCCCGCCGCCTCGGCCAGCGCCACCGCCTGCTGCTGGTGGATATCAATGCCGACCAACTCGACGCCAAGGCGGCGATGCTGCGGGACGAGGGCCACTGGGTCGAGCCGCTGCGCTGTGACATTACCGCCCGCGACGATGTCGCCGCCCTGGCCGGGCGCGTGGCGGAACTGGGCGGCTTCAGGGTGCTTGCCCATGTCGCCGGCCTATCCCCCAGCATGGCCGATGGCCGCACCATCATGGCGGTCAATCTGGTGGGTGCCGCCCTGATGGAGGAGGCACTGCTGCCCCTGGCCTCCGCGGGTAGCGCGGCGATCTTCATCGCCTCCCTCGCGGCCCACACCCTGGTGCCGGACGCAAAAATCCAGCCCCTTCTCGACAATCCCCTGGCACCCTCCTTCCTCGACGACCTGGCATCGGCCCTCGACACCGAGCTGACCCCGACCCTCGCCTACCAGCTGTCGAAAAACACCCTGGTGCGCCTCTGTCAGCGCCGCGCCTGGGCCTGGGGAGAGCGTCGCGCCCGTATCCTATCCCTGTCACCGGGGTTGATCGCCACCCCCATGGGCAACCTCGAATTCAAGAACCAGCCCATGAAGTTCGACCTGCTGGCGAAAACGCCCCTCCAGCGCCAGGGCAACATGCACGAAATCGCCGACGCCGTGGCGTTTCTCGCCTCGGATCGCGCATCGTTCATCTCCGGCATTGACCTGTTGGTGGATGGGGGCATCCACGCCGCCCTGCGGCACGGTGCGGGTGTCTGAGCAAAGGGCGTCCCAGGGCGGAGCGCGGGCCTTGGCCAGCTAGGTGCTCACTCCGCCGCCAGCTGTTCGTGGATCAGCCCGCGGATCACCCCCGCGATCCGTGACGGGGTGCGTCCGGCAAGGCTGACAAGGCCGACCCGGCACAGAGGATCCCCCTGGTGTTTGTCGAGGGGCAGGGGCTGGATCCGCCCCGCTGCCAACTCGTCCTTGACCATGGGTGGGATGCCGATCAGCACGGCGTCGCTGTGCAGGACCATCCTCCGCAGGGTACTGAGGTCGTTACACAACATCTGGGAGGAGCTGCGTCTCCCGGGGAGGGTGCCGTGGCCTGATGATTTTATCTCCCGCTGATGGTACTGGGCGGACACTAAGGGGTAGCGGGCCAGCATCTCGTCGCTCAGCAAAGCCTGTGCCAGCAACGGATGCCCTGTTCGGACGTAGAAGTGGGCGGGAAATTCCACCAAGGCTTCGGTGCAGACCTGGGCTGAGTTCAGGCCATCCAGGTGATTGACGTCCGCCACGAAGAATTCGAGGGTATCCTCCAGAAGCATTGTCAGCAGGCGATAGCCTGATTCGATGTACACCTCGACGTCGAGCCCCGGATGATCGCGGCACAGTCTGCTCATCAGACCGGGCAGAAACAGGCTTGGCATGGCGGGGCCGACGCCGAAGGCGATCTCGCCACTTTCCGCCTGTCGAATCAGGCTGATCTCCCGCTCCAGGCTGTGGGCGTCCCGCAGCAGGTGGCGGGCCCGGGCAAGGACGATCTCGCCATCCCGGGTCGCTTGCACCCCGCTCTTGCCCCGATCAAACAACGTCAGCCCGAGTTCCGTTTCCAGCGCCTGGATACTGCGGGTGAGCGCCGACTGGGTGAGGTGAAGTTTCTCGCTGGCCCGGGCGTAGCTGTTGGTGTCGGCGAGTACCAGGGCGTGGGTGAGCTTGCGCAGATCCAGGGATTTCATTGGTCAATCCATGCGTATTTCTCATGGATGTAAGCACAAATTTGCATTGGACTCAATTTGGCGGGGGCGGCATACTTTTTTTCGCTGGCGTCCCGGGGCCCGGATGGGGGAGGGGATAGCCCAAGCTTCCGATAACCAATAACAGGAGGTCCCCGATGAGTCCCATGCAATGGGTAGTGATCATGATTGTGGTGGTGCTGGCGACCGAGATTCTCAGTGGCTGGCATAAAGGTATCTACCGCCGCCACGATCTGCTGGTGACCGGCGGTTGCATGCTGTTCAGCCAGTTGACCCGACCCCTCTCCGCCATGCTCTACGCGGGACTGTTTGCCTTCGCCCTCCCGGACTACCGTGGCGTCCTGGCCGGCGCGCCCTTCTGGCCCTCGGTGGTGGTGCTGTTTCTGATCGCCGAGTTCGCCTTCTACTGGGTGCACCGCATGGCCCACAACCCGGTAAGGCACCCAATACTCTACGGGCTGCACCGCACCCACCACTCGTCCAAGTACCTCAATGTCACGGTGATGGCGCGGGTCAATATCTTCTGGACCTTTGTGGTGCCCTACGCCTGGGTGATGGGGCTTGCCTTCTATCTCGGCCTCGAGGCCGCGAGCGCCACCGTGCTTGGTATCTTGCTCTCCTGGAATGCCCTGACCCACAGCGCCCTGCGCTGGGATGATGCGCTGGCCAAAACACCCTGGGGCGCCCGCGTGCTCCAGGCCATCGAGTGGGTCTTTATCACCCCGCGCCTGCACCACACCCACCACGGCTACGGCAAGGATGGCAAGACCTATCGCAACTACGCGGTGATGATTACCCTCTGGGATCGTCTGTTTGGCACCCTCCATATACCCGAAGGGCGCCCCGCCCACTACGGCGTTCCCGGCAAGGACAAACACTGGAGCGAGGAGATTTTCTTTCCGTTTATCCGGCGCCGGGGGGAATCCAGCTTTGTTTCACCCCCCCGATCAGAATGATGTTTTCTTCGAACTGTTGTTCGTGGGCTTGACCATGACAAAAGGTCCCGCTGGATCGAGTGTGCTCCCGTGCTGGCATGGAGGGATGCCGAGATTCAAGTGCGCCTCGGTACCTGGGTCGTCCCCTTCGGGCTGCAACGAGCCCAGACATTTCGCTGGGAGGATCAGCAAAATAGCCGTGTAACAGCGAATGATCCCGCACTGACTCCGGCCTGGAGATCGGATGATGACATTGCCCGCTGTCGGGCCGGCGACTACCGGGGCTTGGCCGGGGGCGGTGCGAGATGGGTCACGCAGTACATCAGTTGCCGCAACGCCCGCCCACCGTCCTCCGGGTGGATGCCGATGGGGTGCTCCTGAAGGGAAATGTAATAGCGGGTCAGGACATCGGCGGCCAGGTTCCGGTCGATGACGCGACCGCTCAGGGATTCCGCCAGATCGAATACCGGTGCCAGCACCCGCAGAAAGGTCTCCCGCCGGTTGCGAAAATACTTGTCCACAAGCTGCTTCGCGAATTCCTGGCTGCTCGTTCGGATCAGCCGGGTATGGCCTCTTGCCAGGCGCATCGCCAGGTAGTCGGCGAACACCTCGATGCGGTGCTCGGGGGTGGGATTCAGGGCGATCGCTGCGTCTATCTCCTCGTCGAACTCATCGCACAAGCGCTTGAAGAGGGCGTCCGTGAGGTCGTCCAGGGTGGGGAAGTGGCGATACAGCGTCGGTCGCGCCACGTTGGCCAGGCGGCAGACCTCGGTGACCGACAGGGCGTTGGCGCCCCGCTCGTTGATCAGGGCCAGGGCGGCGCCGGTGATCTTGTCGATGGTGGCTTTTACCCGGCTCGGGCGTTTGGAGGCTGTGTGCATGGCGGGGAGCTGTTGTGTTACGTCGCGTCATCTTGCGCGCCATATTGTCGTTGTCAAGCCAGGACGGGCCATCTTCCCGGTATTTTTTATGACATTTTGTCCGGATTGGCCACATTATCCCTTTTGAGACCGGCCCAAGTTTTAACTAAAGTTGCATGATTCTCTATCGTGTAATATAAAGGCTCATCCGTGCCGAGCCATCGAGACCTCGGCTTGCGCATGGGGCGGGGCAGGCAAATCTGCCAGGTTCTCATAACTACATAGAAACAACCCGCTTCTCGAGGAGGCAAACCATGTCAACCACCAGAACAACATCCCTTGGACTTCTTGCGCTTGGCATTGCCGCCGCGATCCCTGGCCATGCCCAGGACGTGGCGTCCGTGCGTACCCTTGAAGAAATCGTCGTCACCGCCACCCGCCGGGAGGAGAGTGCCCAGACGGTGCCGGTTTCGGTCAACGCCTTCTCGTCGGAGATGCTGGAAGACCGCACCGTCCGCCAGCTGGGTGACCTGACCCGTATCGCCCCTGGCATCCGCTTCGTGCATCAGGGCGGTGGCGGCAACATGAACGTCACCCTGCGGGGCCTTTCCCGGGTGCCCATCGGCACCGCGCCCAATGCGGTGATCAACTACTTTGCCGACATCCCCCTGAACTTCACCGGCTCCAACATCCCCACCTATGACCTGGGCAGCATTCAGGTTCTGAAGGGCCCCCAGGGCACCCTGTTTGGCCGTAACGCCATGGCCGGGGCCGTGGTGATCACGCCCCAGACTCCCACCTACGAGTTCGGTGGCTACGTCAAGGGCGGTGTGGGCAACTACGACTACAACGACGTCGAGGGCGCGGTGAACATTCCCCTGGTGGACAACGTGGCGGCCCTGCGTCTGGCCGCCAAGGTCTCCCGCCGCGACGGCTACACCGAGAACATGAACGGCTTCGCCGACCAGGATGATATCGACAAGAACGCCTACCGGGCGACCCTGCTGCTCGACCCCACCGATACCCTGACCAACACCACCGTGATCGACTATCTGGAGTCCGACGAAGCGGGCACCGGCTCGGTACTGACCGAAGCTCTGCCGGGCGGGCTGGTGCGACTGCCGCAGCTTTCGTCCTTCTGGAACTGCAGCCAGCCGGGCCCCTTCAATCCCAATCCCTGCACCACCTTTACCCCTAGCAGGGATATCGACGACGCCCTTGCCCAGCAGCAGCGTTGGGGCCCCTACAAGACCACCTCGGAGTTCGACCAGCGCCTCGACATCGAGCAGTTCGGCGTGTCCAACAAAACCGAGTGGCAACTCGGCCCCGTCACCATCCGCAATATCTTCGGCTATCGCACCACCGAAGTGCTCACCGACCTCAACACCGACGGGTTGGCCTTTGCGCCGATTCCGATCATCACCGCCTCCAGCCGCATCCGCGAGAAGCAGATGAGCGACGAGGTCCACGTATTCGGCAAGGCCTTCGACGACAAGCTCGATTACCTGGTGGGTGCGTTCTGGATCGAGGAGGAGCCCGATGGCCTGAATGGTTCGGTGTTCCCCATCGCTTCCCCCGTGGCGCCCTGGGTTTCCGCCTACACCGAAAAAACCAACAAGGCCGCCTTCGGCCAGATCGGTTATCAGGTGCTCGACAGCGTGAAATTCAACATCGGCTACCGCTACAACGAGACCGAGCAGGAAGTGTGCGCCTATTCCCGGGGCGGCAACACCAATATCAACATCAATCCCGAACCACCCCTCGGCGCCGGCGCCTGCCAGACCCAGGGCAGCGTGGTGGACTCCAGCGAGAACGCCAACACCTGGAACCTCGGTTTTGACTGGCAGGTGAATGACAATATTTTCGCCTACGTCACCCACCGCAAGGGCTATCGCGAGGGCGGCATCAACGCGCCCCTGTTCAATACCCCGGCCAGCTCCGTACTGGCGCCTTACCAGTCCTACGAGCCGGAAACCCTGGTGGATACCGAGATCGGTCTGAAGACCGACTTCATGGTGGCGGACATGCCGGTGCGCTTCAATATCGGGGTTTACGAGGGCGATTACAAAAACGTGGTGGTGTCCTACAACGCCTCCGCGCTGGTGCCCGCCACCGACCCCGGCTCGCCCCTGTCCAGCTCCCTGGGGATCAACGCCGGCAAACGCACCCACAGCGGTGTTGAAACGGAGTTGGTGCTGCAGCCCACCGACAGCCTGACCATCACCAATACCGCCTCGTACTTCAACATGGCCATCGACGAGGACGCCACGCCCCCCATCGCGGGCCTCTCGCCCTCCAGCTCCGGTGATGCCTCGCCCCAGTGGGCCACCACCCTGGCGGTGAACTGGGTACTGCCTTACCGGCCGGCTGACGGAGAACTGGTACTCAACGCCGATTACTACTGGCAGGAAACGTACTTCGTGGGCGCGGCGGAGCTGCCGTCCTACGAATTGGCCAACCTGCGGCTCGATTGGAACGGCATCGGTGGCACCGGGGTGGATCTCGGTTTCTTCGTCCGCAACCTGCTGGATGACGATACCGCCTACGCGGCCAGCGCCACTTCCGCGTCCCTCGGCATCTACACCCTGGCCTACCAGGAGCCCCGGATGTACGGCCTGGAGCTGAAATACAGCTTCGGTCAGTAATCCCGCAACCAAGGCGTGACGTGGCACAGGGAAGTGCCACCTCGCCCCCAGGGTGCGACTCGAGCCTTGCTGAAAGTCGGTTGCGGCCGACTTTCAGCAAGGTTTTTTCCGCTTTACCTGATGTATTGACGATAACCCAAGGAGATTCTCATGGGCCCTGATACCCGCCTTCCCCCCGCTCAGCTCCAGATCGGCAGTCGCCTGCTAGACCAGGGCAGCGGCGGCTTTCACGAACATGTCAACCCCGCCACCGGGCAAGTGCAGGCCCGGGTGCCCCTCGCCGGTGTGGCCGAGATCAACGACGCGGTGGAAGCGGCCAAGGCGGGCTTGGCCGCCTGGCGCAACACCGCGCCACGGCAGCGCCGCGACTGCCTCAATCGCCTCGCCGACCTGATCGAACAGAACGCCGACGAGCTGGTTCGGCTGTCGTGCCTGGAGAACGGCACCTCCCTCAAGGGTGCCTTCGTCGGGCCGCTGCTGGCCGCTGCCTGGACCCGCTACTACGCCGGCTGGGCCGACAAGCTCACCGGCCAGGTCACCAGCACCCTGCCCACCGACCAGTTCGCCTACACCCTGGCAGAGCCCTACGGCGTGGTGGGCATCATCATCACCTGGAACGGCCCGTTGATTTCCCTCGCCATGAAGGTGCCGCCAGCTCTCGCCGCTGGCAACGCCGTGGTGGTGAAGCCCTCCGAGATGACCCCCTGGGTCGCGGGTCTGTTCGGCAAGCTGGTGCTGGAGGCGGGCATTCCTGCGGGCGTCGTCAACATCCTCCCCGGCGGCCCCGAGGCCGGCGAAGCTCTGGTGACCCACCCCGATGTGCTCAAGATCAGCTTCACCGGCGGGCCCATCTCCGCCCGCCGCATCCAGCAGTCCAGCGCCGCGCAGCTGAAACCCCTGGTATTTGAATTGGGCGGCAAATCCGCCAATCTGCTGTTTGCCGACGCGGATCTCGATCGGGCGGTGGAAAATGCCGTGATGTTCAGCATCGGCATGATGAGCGGCCAGGGCTGCGCCTTTCCCACCCGTTTGCTGGTGGAACGCCCCATCTACGACGAGGTGGTTCGCCGGGTGGAAGCGCGGGTCAAGCAGTTGGTGATCGGCGATCCCCTGGACCCTAACGTGGACGTGGGCCCGGTGGTCAACCGGGCCGCCTGCGAGCGCATCATGGCCATGGTGGAGAAGGCCAAGGCCAGCGGCGAGTGCCGCCTGGTCACCGGCGGTGAGCGGGTGGGCGGCCCCTTCGCCGAGGGCTTCTATGTATCCCCCACGGTATTTGCCGACGTGAAGCCGGATTCCGAACTGGCCCAGCAGGAAATCTTCGGCCCGGTGCTGTGCATCACCCCGTTCGACACCGAGGACGAAGCCGTCGCTATCGCCAATGCCACCGAGTACGGCCTTGCCGCCTATATCCAGACCCGTAACCTCAGCCGCGCGCTGCGCCTGTCCACTGAGTTGCGGGCCGGCACCGTGTGCATCAACGGCGCCATGCAAATCCAGCCCGAATCTCCGTTCGGTGGCGAGCGCCTGAGTGGCCACGGCCGCGAAGGGGGCAGGGAGGGGCTGGAGGAATTTCTCCGCACCAAGACCGTCAGCATCACCGCGTGCGATGGCTGACAGGACGCAACCAATCAACTTGTGACAGGTAACATTATGACCATTACCGACATGTTCAAACTCGATGGCCGTGTCGCCATCATCACCGGTGGCGGCGGCGACCTCGGCTCCGCCTTTGGTCTTGCCCTCGCCAAGGCCGGCGCCAAGGTGGCCCTTGCGGATATCAACCTCGCGGTGGCGGAGCAGCGCGCCGGCCTTATCGCCGAGCAGGGTTTCGACGCCATCGGCGTCGCCGTCGATGTGTCTTCCGAGGACAGCGCCGCCGCCATGGCGCGCCAGGTGGCGGAGCGTTTTGGGCGCATCGATATTCTCGTCAATGCCGCGGCACTGATGAAGGAAATCCCCGACTACCGGGTGATGAGCATGGATCTCGACTGGTGGAACAAGGTGATGACCATCAACGTCGCCGGTCCCCTGGTGTGCACCCGGGCGGTGGCGCCCTACATGCAAAAGAACGCCGAGGCGGACCCGGCCTACTTCGGCAAGGTCATCAATATCACCTCCGGTGGCGCCTTTATCCCCTCCGGCGTCTATGGCGCGAGCAAGCTCGCTCTCGTGAGTCTCACGGTAAGCCTTGCTCACGAACTGGCGGGCAGCCGCATCAATGTCAACGCCCTGGCCCCTGGACACATGGACACCGCCTCCGGTGATGTGGGCCGGGCTGACAACCCCGCGATGGTCGCGGCCCTGGAGCAGATGGTGCCCCTGAAGACCTTCGGCAAGCCCGAAGACCTGTTCGGCGCGCTCCTTTACCTGTCGTCTCCAGCCAGCAACTGGGTTGCCGGGCAAAACCTCAACACCGATGGCGGCTGGATCATGCGGCTGTAGTGCCCTGTCCATGCGATTGATGTTGTAACTGAGACGAAGTGGAGAAACTACATGACGAGCGATAGGGAGAAAGGCCTGGCCGCTGCCAAAAGCATGGTGGGCGACACGGTGGCAAGCGCCATGGAAGCGAGTCTCGGTTCCAGTAAGTTTGGCGCCTACCGGGGCGAGATGGCCGTAGATTTTGTATTTGGCAAGCTCTGGTCTCGCGATCAACTGGACCGCAGGAGCCGCAGCTTGGTCACCCTCGGCATCCTCATCGCCCTCGGCCAGACTGGCGAATTGCGTATTCACCTGATGGCGGCCATTCGCAACGGCTGTACCGTCAGCGAAGTGGAGGAGGCCATTTATCACGCCGCCGCCTATGCGGGCTTTCCGCTGTCGAACCAGGCGGCGCATATTGCCGAGGAAGTGTTCCGCAAGGAAGGCCTGATCGATTAATCGGTGGAGATGGCGAGGGTGTTTCGCGCAAGCCATTCACCCGACATTGAAAATAATATTTCCGCCTTATAGGTAATGGAGAGAACATGAAAATCGAAGAACTACTTGTGATTGAAGAAATACGGGCGCTAAAGGCCAAGTACTGCTACTACATCGATCTGAAGGATTGGGACGGGTACGCGGGACTCTTTACGCGGGACGCCTCACTGGTTACGGACACCGCAGTATCCTCTCGCGGTGAAGATCCCAAATCCCTGCCAGCCGTGCGGGGCCGCGACGCGATTCGGCAGATGATTTCGCAGTTGCTTGTCGATGCAGTGACTGTCCACCAATGCCATACGCCCATCATCGAATTGACCTCCGCTACCACGGCAACTGGAATCTGGGCCATGGAGGATGTGGTACGCATGCGCGGCTATCACCTCCATGCAAGGGGTCACTACCGTGAGCGCTATGTGTTTGAAGACGGTCGCTGGCTCATCGAATCACTGCATTTGACCCGCACCATGATCGATAACCTGGAGGGCACATTCCCTCCGACAATGCCTGTTCTTAAAAATTAGGAACTGATACATGACTAATGATTTGATGACATCCTGGCCGAACCTGCCACTCGCCATCGTAATTGGTGCGGGCGGCATGGGTATGGCCGTGGCTCGCCGTCTCGGCCAGCATCATCAGGTGCTGCTGGCGGACATCGACGAGACAAAGCTGGCAAACCAGGTGCGGATTTTGCGGGACGAGGGGCTGAACATCGACGCAATCCGCTGCGACCTTTGTGATCCTGCCTCTGTGCAGTCGCTGGCCGGTCGTGTCGGTGAGCTGGGTGGCTTTCGAGTGCTGGCTCACGTTGCCGGACTCTCCCCGAGCATGGCCGACTGGCGCACCATCATGAAGGTCAATCTGCTCGGGGCTACGCTGATGGAGCAGGCGCTGCGGCCACTGGCACTGCCTGGCAGCGCGGCGATTTTCATCTCCTCCCTGGCGGGCCATATGTTTACCTACAGTGACAGTGTGGTCGCCCTGCTCGACAATCCACTCGCCCACGATTATCTCGACCGGCTGGTGGTGGAGCTTGGCGAGGAGCCGTCGTCCAACACGAGTTATGCCCTGTCGAAATTTGCCCTGAACCGGATGTGCCAGGCCAGGGCCTGGGATTGGGGACAGCGGCGGGCACGGATCCTGTCACTGTCGCCGGGCTTGATCGCCACGCCGATGGGTATGCTGGAATTCAAAAACCAGCCCCTCAAGTATGACCTGCTGGCAGGTACACCCCTACAGCGCCAGGGTGGCATGCTGGAGATTGCCGATGCGGTGGAATTTCTCGCATCCGACAGGGCCTCGTTTATCAGCGGCATCGACCTGTTGGTGGATGGTGGACTCCGCGCCTCGCTGAAACACCCGCGATAATCAGCGATACGTTGGTTCAATGTTTTAGAAGCCTGGCTCTGCCTTAGTTCGGATGTGTCAATTATCCAAGAGGAGTAACAATCATGACGACCACTTCAACGCCGAATGTACAATTCCTCGAATTTGATCCCTTTGGGGATGACTTCAGGGCTAATCCCGACGCCTTTCACCAGCAACTGCTGGACATTTCTCCGGGCTTCATGATCATGGACGGCGGCACCCCTTCGGCATATGTCGCCACCTACGAGCAATGCATGCAGGTGCTCGGCAACTGGGAACTTTTTTCCAGCGTCAAACCGCCCGGTCTGCCAGGTATGCAGCGGGTGGATTTTTTCAACAGCCAGCCGGTGATGAACTACTCGGATCCGCCGCAGCATGATCGTTTGCGGCGTGTTGTTAATGCGGCGTTTGCCCCCGGCAGAGTAAGAATGCTGGCGGAAGCCGCCGATCAGATTGTCGATGATTTGCTCGACAAGTTTTCTGACGGGCAGTCCATTGATGCCGTTGAGGATATTGCCCGGCCCTTTGCGATCAAAGTCCTGTTTGATGAGTTTCTTGGGATTTCGGAACCAGAGGACCAGAAGATCTTTTTTGATTTTGTCGCCACCTTCAAGCTGCTGGACAAGCTTGAGCCCGGTGATCCAAAGCCCAGAGAGTACGTCGAAGCCTGGAAAAAGGGTGAAGCATACTGCCGCGATGCCCTGGCGCGCGCGTTGCGTGATAAAACCGACAGTCTTATGGGCATGATCGCCGCAGCGTCCGAGACAGGGACGATGTCCGATGCTGAAATGATGGCGATGGTGTGTGTGCTGTTTAGCGGCGGTGTGCCCACGGTATCCGCCATGGCCAGCTCCGCTGTTCACTACCTGGCGCATAACCCGGAGATCGCGGCGCGAATTCGCCAGGATGAGTCCCTCGCCAAGGCCTTTTGTGAGGAAACCTACCGCATCGACGCCCCGGTCACCATGGTCATGCGCTTTTGCACTCAGGATGTCGAAGTGGGCAGCGCCACTATCGCCCGCGGCATGCCGGTCTATACCATGATCTCTGTCGCCAATCGCGATCCGGCGGTCTACGACAATCCCCTGACATTCAATATCGACCGCAAGAACATGCGTCATCTGGCTTTCGGCAACGGCCTTCACGTCTGTATCGGCAATGCCATCACCCGGATGATGTTGCCCAAAATCGTCGTCCAGATGGCCAGGCGTTTCCCTCAGCTGTGCCCCGATCCAAGTGCGACGTGCGTGTGGGAAACCTCCCCCCGCTCCCGGCATCGGGCCAAGGCCCCTGTCAAGATTTCCTAGATGAGCTGGATGCGGTCTCCGGTGGCGTATGCGGTCGCCATCGCCCATTGCCTCGCTTTGCGGACTGGATGGTTTATCCATGTCCGCTTTTTTATTTTTTGATTCATTATCCAAGGAGCAAGTCATGAGTGAAAAAATCGATCAGCGCGGCGTCGACGTCGTCAAGGATATGCTCTCCCCGGAAGCGGCGGAGGGTATGCTCAATCCCAGGCCCGGTGCCTTCGCGCCAGAGATGGGTCTATTGTCAATCAATACCGTCTTTGCCCACCTCTGGACTCGCCCAGGGCTCAGCCGTCGCGACAGAAGTCTGATAACCGTGGCGGCCCTGATTGCTACCCGGGCAAGCCACGAGTTGCGCTACCACTTCCCCATCGCCATCAAAAATGGTGTCACCAAGGAAGAATTGGAAGAGTTGATCTACCACCTGACGGGTTATGTGGGGTTCCCCCCCGCCGCCTCGGCCAGCCAGTTGGCCAATGAACTGTTCGGTGATGGCCCTGGCCCCGACCACGCCAAAACCATACGTTGATCCCGGTCGGGAGTATTGGGATGTGCAGCGAGGCCGCAACCCAAAGGCCTCGCAGAACATCTGTGTCGAATAACAATCCATACCAACGAAAAATGAGGTATTGAAATGAAAGATCTCGAAGGCCGTGTGGCCATCATCACCGGTGCCGCCAGCGGCATCGGTCGCGGCACCGCCATCGCCATGGGCCGGGCGGGTATTCGCGTTGTCGTTACGGATATCAACGAAGCGGGTGCCCGGGCGGTGGCGGATGACATCGGCGCCAATGCGGTGGCCCAGGTTTGTGACGTGGGCCAGCTGGCGGATTTCGAGCGGGCGCGGGATACGGCTCTTGCGACCTTTGGCCGTGTGGATATCGTCATGAATAACGCAGGGATTCTCACCAGTGGCCTGCCGGAGGATCTGCCCTTTGATGAGTGGATGCGGGTGCTGGACAGCAACCTGCTGTCCATCGTGCGCAGCAACCAGGTCTTTTTGCCGCTGTTTCTGGAAAAGGGTGAAGGCCATATCGTCAATACCGCCTCCTTCGCGGGGCTCATGACCTATTCCTATGATCGTCTGCCGTACTCCGCCGCCAAGGCGGGGGTGGTGCAACTGTCCGAGGGGCTGGCCATTTACCTCAAGCCCAAGGGTATTGGCGTCACCTGCCTGTGCCCGGGGCCGGTGCGCACCAATATCATGACCACCATCAAGCAGCGCTACAGTGAGGGGCTCGATATTCGCGGCCCGGGTCCACAGTTCGACCTGATCGAGCCGGAAGCCGCGGGGGAGATGGTGGTGAACGCCATCCGCAACGATATCTTCATGCTGCCCACCCATCCCCAGGTGAGGGAGTTGTTGATCGAACGCGCCAGTGATTGGGACGCTTTTATCCAGCGGCAGATCGACTCACCCCATATCATCGTCCCCCGCCAGAAGTGAGGTCCAGGGCGTCGCGGCGCCGGGGGGAGTGAACAGAACCCCGTATCTGTGCAAAAGGGCGCCGGTTGGGCTACCGTTATCCGGGCGCCGCGCCGATAATCATCGGCTCGCCCAAAAGATAACACCCGGAAAAGGGAGCCCTCACCATGGACATCCGCGCCAAGAGTCTGCGTACCCTCGCCAACGGCAAGACCCTCGACGACCTGATTCGCCGCGATAGCCGCGAGGTCTCCATCGAGGTGCTGAGCAACGCCGAGCTTTACCAGTGGGAACTGGAAAACCTCTTCGCCATGGGCTGGAACCTGGTGGGCCACGAATCGGAGATCCCCGATCCCAACGACTACATGGTGCGCCCCATGGGGGAAGACCAGGTGCTCGTTGCCCGGGATCGCCAGGGGGAGATCCACGTCACCCTCAATGTCTGCCCCCACCGGGGCATGCGTGTGGCCCTCGGGGAGGAGGGCAACACGGCGGTGCACAAATGTATCTACCACGGCTGGGCGTTTCGCCCGAACGGGGATTTCATCGGCGCGCCGGTGGAAAAGGAACAGATGCACGGCGATATCTGTTCCAAGGCGGAACTCGGCCTCAAGAAGGCCAAAACCCATCTCTACGGCGGCCTGATCTTCGCCACCTGGAACGACGATCCGCCGGATTTCGACGACTATCTCGGCGAGTTCAAGTTCTACCTGGATATGCTCTTCAACCGCACCGACAACGGCCTCGAGGTGCTGGGGCCGCCGCAAAAGGTCTCCATCGACTGTAACTGGAAGTGCAACGGCGAGCAGTCCGGCGGCGATGGCTTCCACACCCTGACCCTGCACCGCTACCTGATCGACATGGTGTTCGGTATCAAGGGCGACGGCGCCGATGTCGCCGACCTGGCCCCCGCCATGTACGGGATCAATGTCAGCGCCAACGGCCATAACCTGCGCTGCATTCCCGTGGAGATGACCTTCGCCATGGCCCGGGACATGAACGCCGCCGAGATGCCCCTGGCGGATCGTCTGGCGAAGCTGCCACCGCCGGGCATTACATCCAACCTCGTCCCCGAGCTCACCGAACATTTGTCCGACAGGCAGATCGAGCTGCTGGTGAAGGCCCCGCCCCAGGTGGGGGGCATGTTTCCCAATATCCAGCTCGCTTTTGTCTACGCCCCACAACCGGACGGGGAGATGCTCGGCGGCCTCGGCATGCACATCATCGTGCCCCGGGGGCCGGAGCGCTCCGAGTTCTGGACCTGGCTGTTCTGCGAAAAGGACACACCCGAGGATATCAAGGAAAAAATGCTGCGCAGCTCCATCCAGCAGCTCGGCACCTCCGGCATGATCGAGATGGACGATTCCGACGTCTACCCCCACATGACCCTGGCGGCCCGGGGCTACAGGGCGCGCCGCGACATCACCCTCAAGTATCAGGCGATCCTCGGCGAGCAAAAGCCCGACGGTTGGCCCGGCGGCGGCAAGGTGTTCGCCGGCTTTTCGAAGGACGATACCCAGTGGGAGTGGTGGGAGGCCTATTACGCCGCCATGAACCGGGTGTACGACTGACAGCGACTTTCCACCAACTACCATCACGAGGCTGATCCATGGGCAAGGCAACCTTTATCGATCGCAATGGCAACCCCGCCACCGTCACCGTCGAGAACGGCAAGAGCCTGATGCAGGCGTCCCTCGACCACAGCATCGAGGGCATCGTCGCCGAGTGCGGTGGCCAGTGCAGCTGCGCCACCTGCCACGTTCACCTGGAGGACGGCTGGTACGACCGGGTGCCCCCCGCGTCGGACCGGGAGCGGGAAATGCTCGAATGCGTCATCGAGCCGGACGCCACCAGCCGCCTCAGCTGCCAGGTGGTGATGAGCGACGCCCTCGATGGCATCGTGGTCCGTGTCGCCGACAAGCAATACTGAGTTTTCCGTCGATTTCCCGTGCGAAACCAACTTTTCAAGGAGTCCCAATGAGCGAACAATACGACGTGGTGGTGGTCGGTGCCGGCCACAATGGCCTGATCGCCGCCTGTTACCTGGCCAAGGCCGGCCTCAAGGTGTGTGTGGTGGAACAGGACGACAGGATCGGCGGCGGCACCAAGGCCAGCGAGCTGGCCGCCCCCGGGTTTATCAGCGACCACTGCTCCGTGGCCCACACCATGATCCAGGCCAACCCGGTGATCCGCGACGACGAACTGCAGCTGAAGGCGAAATTCGGCCTCGAGTACGTCAACCCGGACAAGATGACCGCGATGATTTTCGACGATGGCCGGGTGCTGGAGTTCTATTCCGATGTGGAGCGCACCTGCCAGTCCATCGCCCAGTTTTCCCAGCACGACGCCGAGGCCTATCGGCGCTTCTGCGATCAGGTGTTCACCACCCTCGACATGATCGCCATGGGCATGTTCAACATTCCCCCCAACGCCGGTATCCAGGCGGCCATGCTCGACGGCAGCCCGGAAGGGCAGGAGATGATCCGCGCCCAGTCCATCAGCGCCTTCGACCTGATCAACGAGTGGTTCGAGAACGACCTGGTAAAGATCGCCCTCGCCCGCTACGCCTCGGAGTCCATGACCAACCCCTTCGATAACGGCACTGGTTTTGGCTTTTACATCATTCTGCCCTTTATGCACCGCTACGGCTCCGGTATCCCGGTGGGTGGTTCCGGTGCCTTGGCGGAGGCGCTTGAGCGCTGCCTTGTCCACCACGGAGGTGTCGTCAAGCTCAACAGCACCGTACAGGAATTCAGCCACAACGGCAGCGATGTCAGGGGGGGGGTGCTTACCAGTGGGGAGGAGATCGTCGGCACCAAGGGGGTGATCACCACCCTCAACGCCAAGCAGATGTTCCCCCAGATGCTGCCCGGCTATCAGCTACCGGAGCATTTCGTGCGCCGGGTGAAGAACAACAAGCTGGCCTCCATCCGCGCCATGAACGTGCACCTGGCCCTCCACGAGGAGCCGCAATACAAGGTCGGCCCCCGGGTGGACGACTTCTTTTGGATCGAGCGCGCCCACTCCCATCTGGCGGATTTCCGCCAGGCATTCCTCGATCAGGAAAACGGCATCCCGCGCCGCGACCTGGTGGGCTATATCGGCCAGCACAAGGTGGACCGGAGCCGCGTGCCTCCCGGCAAGAGCATGATGTACCTCTACGCCTTCATGCCCTATGAGCTCGAAAACGGCGGCGCCAGGCGCTGGGACGAGGTGGGCGAGCAGGTGGCCCGGGGCTTTGTCGAGGACCTGCGGGAGCTCACCACCAACATGGACGACGACAACATCATCGCCCTGTCGTGGCGCACGCCGCTGGATATCGAGCGGGGCAACCCGGCCATGGTGGGGGGCGATATCGGCCACATGGGCCCCTACAGCTGGCAGCTGGGGGGCAACCGCCCGGCGCCGGGCTACGGCCAATACAAATCCCCGGTGGGCAAGCTGTACATGGCGGGCGGCTCCACCCACCCCGGCGGCGGCGTTACCGGCGGCTCCGGCCGCAACGTGGCCCAGGTGCTGTTCGAGGATCTGGGGCTTGATTTCGACAAGGTGCTCGGCTGACTGGCCACCGTAACCGCCCCCCGTGGCGGGGGCGGCCATTCCCAAACAGATTTTTACGAGATCCGCGCGATGAAGATGTTCAGCAAGGAAGGCATCGAGATGATGGAGGTGAAATCCTTCCACCTCGATGGCGACAGCCTGGTGATGAAGGGCAAGATGATGGGCTCCATGAATACCCAGGTGTACATCAAGCCCGAGGACATGGCGGAGGCGGTGGCGCTGATGCCCTGGAAGCTGATCCTGCGCCTGCCGGTGCTCTACTTCAAGGGCCTGGCCCGTCGGCGCCGCCCCAAGGGGCAGTGAGGGGAGGCTCGGTTCGCGGCGCTAATCCGTGGGCAATCAGGCCCCGCCACTGGCCGAGATGGGTGCGGCCCATTACCGCACCCTGGAGCGCTGCCCGGCTGGCGCGGTCGATACCTCTTGCTGGCAGCGAGACATCATAACTATGGAGAGTTACGTCATGCGTTCCCGACACCTGATAGACCCTGAACTGTTGCCTCTGCTCGAGATGTTTCCCTCCGTGCCCCTCGATGCCGCGTCCCTGCCGGCCATGCGCGAAACGATGAAAGCCATGATCCCGCCGGCTTTGGCGGAAGACAGGGGCGTGACGCTGGAAGAGATATGGCTGCCCGCCGGAGCGGATGGGCATAAGGTCCGTGCCCTCGTCTATCGGCCCGCCAACCATGCCGATCGCACCGTGACCGGCAACGAGCGGGATCCCCATCCCTTCGCCGGCGAATATCTCTGGCATCAGGCCAACAACCGCTTCGGCTGGACGGCGCTGCTGGTTCAGGCACCCGGCTCCCCGTGCGTATCCCCCTATGCCTCTCCCGCCCGCGCCGAGGATCTGGCGGGCTTGCCCCCCACCTTCATCAGCACCGGTGCCCTCGACCTCTTTGTCGAGGAGGACATGGAATACGCCCGCCGCCTGATCCGCGCCGGGGTGCCAACTGAACTCCACGTCTACGCCGGCGCTCCCCACGGCTTCAGCGCCCTGCCGGGCGCGCGGGTGGGGCAGGCCCACGCCCGCGATCTGGATGGTGCCCTGCGGCGGATGTTTGGGTAGCCCGCCGCCGGATCAGGGGCTCGCGTAAGCCCGGATTCCCGGTCACTCGTTCCGGTCGCTGAGTTGGCAGTGGACGTTCACTTTTGCGCCATCGACGGGGCTGTCGATTTGGACCGATACAACATGGATTCCGTCGTCCGCCAATCCATTGATCCAGGGGCCAGGCCGACCTGCTGTACTCCAATGGCACCACCTGGAATGTGTTGCTTGCCAACGCCAATCTGGGGGCCTTTACCAATCTGAACACAGGCATCTCCAGCCTTGGCTGGGATGCCAATCCCCTGGTGGCGGATATCTCCGGCAATGGCATGGCCGACTTGATTCTGGCCTTCAGCAATGTCTGGCAGATCCGATCCCACAAGAGTGTCCGGCCGGATTACCTCACCCAGGTCCAGAACGGCATGGGTGTGCAGACCAGGTTCACCTACCGCTTTCTCACCGATCCTTCTGATCCGGCGGGCGCGGCCTTTTATGACCAAGGCGCCGCTGCCACGTACCCCCTGATCAATGTTCAAAATGCCAGCTACCTGGTGGCGAAGGTGGAGCAGAGCAACGGCCTTGCGGGTAGCGGCATGAACAGCACCAGCTACCGCTACAAGCGCCTGCTTATGCACCAGCAGGGGCTGGGCAATATCGGCTTCGAGGAAGTCACCACCATCAACAACGACACCAATATTCGCTCCGTTGCCAAGTTCAGCCATGACTACGCCAACCAAAAGCACGGCACCTTGGTACAGATGACCACCACCAACTTGAATGGCAACCATGTGCTGAGTGACACCCTCAACACCTGGGAAGTCATCTCCATGGGGACCGGCGTCAATCGGCGTTACGTGCGCGGGGTCAAGACCACCACTGTCACCAAGCGGGACCTGAACGGCGCCTTCCTGCACAAGGAAGAAACCACCAATCCCACACCCTACGAGATCTATTACTGGGGCAACAACGATATTCGCACCCAGGTCGACCGCGTCTACAACGCCAACAATGACTTGTTGCGAACCAAGGAAACCTGGTCTCTTTACAGCAACAATCCAGGTAGTTGGCTCATGGGCGAGCTGTCGGTAGCCACTGTGAGAAGTACCCTGGCTGGCCAATCTCCAGGCCCCAACCGCTCCTCGGGCTTTACCTACGACGCCACCACCGGTCGCAAGATGACGGAATTCGTCCGCAAGCCCGATGGCACCGGCACCGATATCCTGCGCACCGCCTACGGCCTCAACGGCAGTGGCCAGACCCAGGTCGACAGCTTTGGCCACAACCTGGCGGTGACGGTATCGGGGCCGGACTTCGCCAGTCGCACAAACCGCGTCACCTACGACAGCACCGGGCGCTATGTGACCAGTGAGATCAACGCCCTCAACCAGACCACCACCCACAGCTATTTCCCGGATACCTCCGTCAATGCCGGCTTGGTGCAGGAAACCACCGACCCCAACGGTCTCAAAACCCGCTACACCTACGACCCTTTTGGCCGGGTACTGACCACCACAGCACTTTACGGCACCGCCAATGCGGTGACCACCGCCACCAGCTACAACAGCTGCGTTGGCGCCAGTCCAGCCTGCCCGACCAACGCCTTCTACTTCGTGCGGGTGCTAGGTGCGGACGGCAGCGACACCCGCACCTATCTGGACAAGCTGGGTCGCACCGTGCGCGAGGCCACCCTCGGTTTTGATGGGCAGTGGATCAAGGTGGACTACCAGTACAACAGCCTCGGCCACAACACTAAAGTCAGTGAGCCCTATATCAGCGGCAGCCCCCTGTGGAACACCATCTCCTATGATGTGCTGGGCCGTGCCACGCAAACCGTCGATGCCAACAGTCGTACCGACACGGTGGTCTACAATGGCCTCACCACCACCTCACGGATGGACACCACCGGTAAAAACCAGCAAAAAGTGGAGGTGCGCGACTCCCTCGGCAACCTGATCCAGGTCACCGACAATACCGGCAAGGCCATTACCTACACCTACACCCCCTTTGGCGAGATGGCGAGCCTCACGCCACCTGCAGTCAGCGGCCTCACCGTCACGCCCACCACCATCACCTACGACGACATGGGCCGCAAGATCGCCATGGTCGACCCCGACAAGGGCACCTGGACCTACACCTACAACATGCTGGGGGAACTGATCACCCAGAAGGACGCCAAGAACCAGGTCACCTGCATGGCCTACGATGTGCTCGGTCGCATGGTGAAGCGGACCGATCTTTATACTGGCAGTATCTCGACAGGCCTTGCCCAGGCGAGCCAGTCCACCAGCGGCTGCACGGGTAACAACGCCGCGCACACATCCACCTGGGTGTACGATACCGCCACGGGCGCCGGCAAGGGGCAGCTGCACCAGGCCACCGGCCCCAATAGCTACAGCAAAACCCTGGTATACGATGCCTTTGGCCGCAACACCCAGGTCACCGAAGCTATTGCCGGTGCCAGCTACGTCACCAACATGAGCTACGACAGCCAGAACCGCCTCGACGTACTCACCTATCCCGGCCCCAGCAACCGCCTGGCGGTCAAGCACCTGTACAACGGCCAGGGCTACCTCACCCACCTGCGCAACAACGCCACCAATGCCCTGTACTACCAGGTCACCGCCATGGACGCGCGGGGCAACGTCACCGGCGAGACCCACGGCAACGGCCTCACCACCAGCCGGGTCTACCAGGCCAGCACCGGCTACCTGCAAAGCGTCAGCACGGGCAACAGCCCCATCAACAACCGCCAGAACCTCAGCTTCACCTTCGACAAGCTAGGCAACCTCACTGCCCGCACCGACACCCTCAAGGCCTTTACCGAAACCTTTGACTACGACAATCTCAACCGCCTGACCAGCACCAGCGCCAACTTCGGCAACGGCCAGTTGCAGACCACGGCCCTCAGCTACGACGCCCTGGGCAATATCCGCACCAAAACCGGCGTGGGCACCTACAGCTACGGCAGCCAGTGCGGTGCCGGTAACCGGTTGCACGCCGTCTGCCAGATCAGTGGCGGCAGTGTCGGCACCAAAAACACCAGCTATGCCTACGACGCCAACGGCAATATGACCAGCGGCGATGGCCGCAGCATTACCTGGAGCGCCTTTGACAAACCCACCCAGATCACCCAGGGCAGCAACAGCACGGCCATGACCTACGGCCCCGACCGGCAACTGCTCACCCGCAGCGACAACAACGGCGGGCAGAGCACCAGCACCGTCCATGTGGGCGGCCTGTACGAGAAGGTCACCCTGCCCAGCGGCACGGTGGAAGAGCGCCACACCGTGGGCGGCAACAGCATTGTCACCTACACTAACCGCACTGCAGGCAGTGCCGGTACGATCAAAACCCGCTACCTGCACAAGGATCACCTGGGCAGCATCACCGTGATCACCGACGAGTCGGGCAACGAGGTGGAATCCTTCAGCTTCGACCCCTGGGGCAAGCGCAGAGCACCGACACTCGCCCAACTGCAAAGCCTCCTCGGAAACTGGAGCACCCTGAATAATTACCAGAAGGGCAACCTCACCATCCCGGCGCTGACCCTCACCAGCGCCACCACCCACAAGGGCTTTACCGGCCACAACCAGCTCGATGGCGTCAACCTTATCCATATGGGCGGGCGGGTGTATGATGCGGAGATAGGCCGGTTCCTGAGTGCCGATCCCTTTGTGCAGGACAGCACCAACCTGCAGGGCTTGAACCGCTACAGCTATGTGGAGAACAACCCGCTGAGCTATACCGACCCGAGCGGGTATTTTTTGAAGAGCCTGTTCAAGAAGATTGGCAAGGCGATCAAGAATGCGGTGAGCGCGGTGGTGGAGTTTGAGCGGGAGCTGCGGCGCAAGATACTCAGGGCGATTGGCAAGGTGGAAGGGTTATCGACCATCATCAGTGTCGCCCTCAACTTTATCCCGGGCTGCCAAGGTTGGTGCAGCATGGCCTTCAGTGCCGCCATGACGGATGCCAACGGCGGTACCATAGGGCAAATGTTCACCGGTGCGGCGATAGGCTTTGTGATGTACGGAACGGGGGCTGGCGGTGGGATGGTTGGCGCCATTACGAAAAACATGAGCGCCATGGCCAGAACAGGGGTGAACCTGGTGGCGGGCGGTGTGAGTGCCAAGGCTCAGGGAGGCAAGTTCATTGACGGCGTCAAGGGTGCCGCTGTTGGGATGGGATTGACGGCGGTGGGCATGGGCATACGGGAATCGGTGACTTACAAGACGGACCTTGTGAGTGAAATTGGCAACGAGTTTCGAATCCTGTTCTCCACCAAGCCCCCTGCGCATGCGATAAGGCAGTCCCATACAACCGTTGAGCAGATTGGCAGTGGTGCACCTATGACAGTTGCCAGCCCTGCGGCTATAGCCGCGGCTCCACCGAATGGATTCTATCCTGTCGCAGCAAATCATCCGGGTGGTGGGTTTGCCGTGTATGGGGGCGATCATGGTGTGGTGGGGCTTAAGCGAGGTCAGGATGTTGCTAGGTGGGCTGTCACGACGATCGGCACAGTATCAGCGGCTGGTGTCAGTGGCGCTGGACTAAGCATGTCCGTGGTCAGGTCTGGTTTGAGGCTATACGGGAACTATGGAGTCGGTCAAGCATACTATGATGCGTTGACAAACCCCAATGTTGGTAGCATTACTAGGTTAGGGATTACGTTGTTTACTGGGGGAATGGCGTATTCTGCAGGAATGAATCGCCCCGGGTTCTCCGGAGACCCGTTAGTTTGAGTCAGGCCGCTTTAGCCGACTCATCCAGTTGGCGATAATACGCCAATTCATATTCCGCCGGCGGGATATTGCCGATCGGTTCCAGCAGTCGCCGGTTGTTGAACCAGTCCACCCATGCCAGCGTTGCAAACTCTACATCGTCGATACTGCGCCAAGGACCCCTGTGGCGGATGACCTCTGTCTTGAACAGACCATTGATAGTCTCGGCCAAAGCGTTGTCATAGGAATCGCCCACGCTGCCGACAGAGGCATCTATTCCGGCTTCTGCCAGCCGCTCGGTATAGCGGATCGATAGGTACTGGACACCGCGGTCGCTGTGGTGAATCAGTCCCTTTGCCTTTCCGCGAGCCCAGATGGCTTGCTCCAGGGCATCCAGTACCAATTCGGTATGGAGCGACCGGCTCACGCGCCAGCCTACGATGACGCGTGCAAACACATCGACAATGAAGGCCACATAGACAAAACCGGACCAGGTCGCGACATAGGTAATATCGGCCACCCACAGCTGGTTGGGGCGGGTGGCGACAAACTGCCGATTCACCTTGTCCGCCGGACGGTACAGTTGATCATCGGTGATCGTTGTCCAGGTGCGGGCGCCACGCCTAACGCCCTGAAGGTCAAGCTTTTTCATCAGTCTGGCGACGGTACAACGGGCCACCATAATCCCCTCACGCAACAGTTGCCGCCAGACCTTGCGGACGCCGTAAACACCAAAGTTCTCGTGCCAGACGCGGAGAATCTCGGTCTCTAGGGCCTGATCCCGCTTGCTGCGGTCGGGTAACCGCTCTGGGTCCTTCTGTCGAGCTTTGTGTTCGTAGTACGTGGACGGGGCAATCTGGAGTTCCTTGCAGATTGGCTCGACCCCGTGCGCGTCCCTGTGCTCGTCGATAAACGCCACACTCACTTCTGTCGGCGGTCGAGCTCCGCCTGAGCAAAATACGCGGAAGCCTTGCGTAATATCTCATTGGCCCGCTTCAGCTCTCGGTTCTCCCGCTCAAGCGCCTTGAGACGCTCCCGCTCCGAGGTAGGTATCCCGCCACCATCACTCCGGCCCGCTTCCGCACGGCGCACCCACTTTCGGAGTGTTTCCGCGGTACACCCAATTTTTGGGGCAACCGACTGTAGCGCTGCCCACTGTGACCCATGCGCTTCCTGCTGCTCAAACACAAGCCGCACAGCACGCTCTCTGACTTCAGGTGAATATCTGATTCGTTTGTTCATAACTCCATCCTCTCAAGAAATGGAGTCTCCGACAAACCCGGGGCGATTCAGGAAATACGGTGGGTGCGATGGCGGTAAGTACTGCGGTCACAGAAACTGTAAATAGAATCCCATTTGAGCAGGGAAATAAATGACTAGGTATCAACGAGTATTAGTCGAAGACAGTTTTCCGGCGCAGATTTTAGTTTTAACTGGTAGTGCAATAATTTATTTTATGCCGTCTATCAGCCTGAAAATTATTGGCATACCAATTGTGGTATTTTTGGTTTTCGTTCTTCAGAAAACAATTAATCCTGCTTGGTTTTCTCGGAATATCTCTGGACTTGCTTTCATTAGTGCCAGCATATTTATGATATTGTCATTTAATATCTTGCTTTCCTGTGTGAAGGATTTCATAAGTTTCTGGATTTTTTTATGGGTTTTTATATTCAGCGTGCTTTTGTGTTTCGTTGATTGGTTGTCAGAAGTGAAGGGAGTATGATAATCCTGAGCGCAAACGAAGCTTGATGGACCCTGTAAATAATTCTGTGTAACTGCTCGGGAAACGGGGATCAGATCAGAGTAAAAATTCTCTCAGTTGATGCGGCAGATTCGATTGGACACATCGAGTTCGCAACATGCTGGGGGACTGATCACCCAGAAGGATGCCAAAGACCAGGTCACCTTCATGGCCTACGACAGCATGAACCGCCTCGACGTGCTCACCTACCCCGGCCCCAGCAACCGCCTGGCGGTCAAGTACCTGTACAACGGCCAGGGCTACCTCACCCACCTGCGCAACAACGCCACCAATGCCCTGTACTACCAGGTGGTAATCCCCCCATTTTTAACCGCAGCTAAAAGTAGAGGGTAGTAAATGAGTTGGGCCAGTCGTTGTTTCAGACCTCTCCCCGTTGTCGGTCACCCTGATTCGCTCCGAGGAGCCCGGAGCGATTCAGCGACTACATTTGGTGCGCCATATTTGCGATGGGCGCCAATTGAGGGCATTGCCCTCTGTGGGTTTTCTCCAGCGTCTCGTTGTGGGGTTGCAGGACGACCTAACCCATTGAAATTGCGCTAAATCGACCTTTCTCCACGCTGGGCTGCCTCTATGCCAACATTGGCACGTATATTGAATAACCAATAGCGTGAACCACATTGCCGCCCTGTGCGGCATGGCATTAACCCCCCGCAGCCATCACCGGTAGCCACTACCGGCGAGCATCAACAATCCCCCGGGTAACGAAGCCCTTGTCACCGCACGGTGACAGGGGTTTTTTGCGTGCACGGCTGCTGCGGGAACCGAGCGTCAGAGAGGCGGCACTATGAGTATCAACAGCGGGGCAACCCAAAAAATCCTGGTGGTGGGCAACGGCATGGTGGGGCACCACTATGTGGACCAACTGCTGCAAAAGAAGCTGGACGTGGAGATCACGGTGATCGGCGCCGAGCCCCGCCCGGCCTACGACCGGGTGCACCTGTCGGAGTTTTTCGCCGGCAAGAAGCCGGAGGAGCTGGCCCTCACCACCCGGGAGTTCTACCAGTCGAGCGGGGTCAAGGCCTATTTCGGTGATGCGGTAAAGCAAATCCTCCGGGAGGAGAAGGCCGTCGTCACCGAGGCGGGTCGCAAGTTCTTTTACGACAAGCTGGTGCTCGCCACCGGGTCGTACCCCTTTGTGCCGCCGATCCCCGGTTCCGGCCACGAGCGCTGCCTGACCTACCGCACCATCGATGACCTGGGGGCCATCAAGCATGCCGCCCAGGGCGCTTCCGTGGGCGTGGTGGTGGGGGGCGGCCTGTTGGGCCTGGAGTGCGCCAACGCCATCAAGAATCTCGGTCTTGAGGCCCATGTGGTGGAGTTTGCCCCGGGCCTCATGGGCGTGCAGCTGGACGAGGGCGGTAGCAAGATGCTGCGCCGCAAGATCGAGGCCCTGGGGGTGATCATCCACACCAGCACCGCCACCCAGGACATCGTGGCGGGGGAGACCTGCAAGCTGCGGATGAATTTCCCCGGGGACAGGCACCTGGAGACCGACATGATCGTGTTCTCCGCGGGTATCCGCCCCTACGATCAGCTCGGCCGGGACGCGGGCCTGGAGATTGGCGCCCGGGGCGGCATCGTGGTGGATTACCACTGCCGCACCACGGACTCCGATATCTTCGCCATTGGCGAGTGTGCCGCCTACGGCAACTTCATCTACGGCCTGGTGGCGCCCGGCTACCGCATGGCGGAGGTGGCGGTCAGCCAGTTGACGGAGGACAAGAGGGTTTTCACCGGCGCGGACATGAGCACCAAGCTGAAGTTGCTGGGTGTGGATGTGGGCTCCATCGGCGATTCCCACGGCAAGGCCGAAGGCGCCATTGCCTATGTGTTCTCCGACGAGCGGGAGGAGGTCTACAAGCGCATCAATGTCAGCGCCGACGGCAAGACATTGCTCGGGGCGGTGCTGGTGGGGGACTGCGACGATTACGACACCCTGCTGCAGTACTTCCTGAACGGTATCGAGCTGCCCGCCAATCCTGAGTCCCTGATTCTGCCGGCGGTGGCCGGTGGCGCGCCGAAACTGGGGCCCGCGGCGCTACCCCTGGCGGCCACCATCTGCTCCTGCCACAACGTCAGCAAGGGGAGCATCGTCGAGGCCATCGACGGCGGTTGCTGTTCCCTCGGCGATATCAAGTCGTCCACCAAGGCCAGCACCGGCTGCGGGGGATGCTCGGCGCTGCTCAAATCCGTGGTGGATTACGAGCTGGAAGCCCGGGGCGTGTCCGTCGACAAGTCGATTTGCGAGCACTTTCCCTTCACCCGCCAGGAAATTTTCCATATCTGCAAGGTGGAGCAACTGCTCACCTTCGACGCTCTGCTGGATAAACACGGGAAGGGCCGCGGCTGCGACATCTGCAAGCCGGCGGTGGCGTCCATTCTCGCCTCCCTGTGGAACGACTATGTGCTCAAGGACAAGCACGCGGGTCTGCAGGACACCAACGACCGCTTCCTAGCCAACATGCAGAAGGACGGCACCTATTCCGTGGTGCCCCGTATTCCCGGCGGGGAGATAACCCCGGACAAACTGATCGCCCTCGGCCAGGTGGGCAAGAAGTACGGCCTCTACACCAAGATCACCGGGGGCCAGCGGGTGGACCTGTTCGGCGCCCACATGGGCGACCTGCCCGCCATCTGGAAGGAGCTGGTGGATGCCGGCTTCGAAACCGGCCACGCCTACGGCAAGGCCCTGCGCACGGTGAAATCCTGCGTCGGCTCCACCTGGTGCCGCTACGGCGTGCAGGACAGCGTCACCATGGCCATTTACATCGAGAACCGCTACAAGGGCCTGCGTTCCCCCCACAAACTGAAATCCGCAGTCTCCGGCTGCACCCGGGAATGCGCCGAGGCCCAGTCCAAGGATTTCGGGGTGATTGCCACAGAGAACGGCTGGAACCTCTACCTGTGCGGCAACGGCGGCATGAAGCCTCGTCACGCCGATCTGTTTGCCACCGATCTGGATGACGACACCCTCATCCGATACATCGACCGCTTCCTGATGTTCTACGTGCGCACCGCCGACCGCCTGCAGCGCACCTCGGTGTGGCTCGAAAACCTCGAAGGCGGCCTCGACTACCTGCGGGAAGTCATCATCGACGACAAGCTGGGCATCTGCGCGGAACTGGAAACCCAGATGAATGCCATCGTCGGCACCTACCAGTGCGAGTGGAAAACCACCCTCGAGGACCCGGAAAAACTCAAGCGATTCCGCACCTTCGTCAATGCGCCCGAGGAAAAGGACAGCAATGTGATGTTCGTCGAGGAGCGGGGGCAGATTCGCCCGGCGCGGGAGGGGGAGCGGGACGAAGTTATTGCGAAGTCGGCTTGAGAAGTCTGACGTCTGACGCTGGACGTCTGACGCTGAAAAGGCCAGAGGTTTCTGGCGATAGCCTAGGTTCGAGAGGTTTATGTGCATCCTGACAATGTCATCGACAGCACCGTAACAAGCGTCAGACGTCGGACGTCCGACGTCAGACTCACAAAAGAGGTTCAACAATGAAGGCACTCAAAGCAAATCAATGGGAAACCGTCTGCACCCTGGCGGATCTGGTGGAAAACGCCGGCGTATGTGCTCTGGTGAATGGTCAGCAGGTGGCGATTTTTTATTTGCCGACGGAAAACCCGCGCATTTACGCCATCGGCAATTGGGACCCGATCGGCAAGGCCAATGTGCTTTCCCGTGGCATCGTGGGGGATCTGAAAGGGGAGTTGGTGGTGGCGTCGCCCCTGTACAAGCAGCATTTCAGCCTGGTCACCGGCAAGTGCCTGGAGGATGACAGCGTTGCGGTGCCGGTGTACGAGGTGGTGCTGGATGGGGACACCCTGCTGGTGGAAGTCTGATCGCGGAGTAAGGAACGGCCATGATTTTCGGCAGAAGAAAACCCAAGCCCATCGTCATCCCTACCAAGCCGGTGAAGGAGTGGAAGCTCGCCACCTGCAACTACTGCTCCACCGGTTGCTCCATCGAGATCGGCGTGGACGAGAGCGGTCGGGTCATCACCAGCCGGGGCGACGCCAAGGCGGACGTCAACCGGGGCAAGCTGTGCATCAAGGGTATTCTCGAGCACGAGCTGTTCAATTCCCCGGGCCGGGGCAGCCAGCCCCTGGTGCGCACCCGTTTTCAGGATGAATTTCAGCCCACGGATTGGGATTCCGCGCTCGATTTGTGCGCGGGCAAGATCAAGGAGATCCAGCAAAAATACGGGCGCGACGCCTTCGCCGTGGTGTCCACCGGCCAGTTGCTCACGGAGGAGTTCTACACCCTCGGCAAGCTGGTGCGGGGTTGCATCGGCACCAACAACTACGACGGCAATACCACGTTGTGCATGGCCTCGGCGGTGTCGGGCTACAAGCGCTCCTTCGGCTCCGATGGCCCCCCCGGCTGCTACGAGGATTTCGAGCACACCCAATGCCTGATGGCCTTCGGCTCCAACCTGCCGGAGCAGCACCCCATCATCTACTGGCGCCTGAAGGAAGCCCGGGAGAAGCGCCACTTTCCCCTGATCGTGGTGGACCCCCGGGTGACCATGCTGGCCCAGTTCGCCGATATCCACCTGCCCATCACCCCGGGCACCGACTGCGTACTGATCAACGCCATGCTCCACGTGATCATCAGCGAGGGGCTTCAGGATCAGGCCTATATCGACGCCCACTGCAACGGCTTCGAGGAACTGAAGGCCCTGGTGGCGGATTACAACCCCATCCAGGCCCAGCATATCTGCGGCATCGACGAGGATCTGATCCGCCATGTGGCGCGCCTCTACGCCAGGGCCGGTGCCGCCATGAGCATCTGGACCATGGGCATCAACCAGAGCACCCACGGTTCCGACGGGGTCGCCAACATCAACAACCTCAATCTGGTGACCGGCAACATCGGCAAGCCCGGCGGCACCAGCCTGTCCATCACCGGCCAGTGCAACGCCATGGGCACCCGGGAGTGGTCCTCCTGTTCCGGCCTGCCCGGTTATCGCCTGCTGGAAAAACCGGAGCATCGGGAGGAGATCGCCAGCTTTTGGGGCATCGACCCGGAGTTCTTCCCGCAAAAGCGCGGCCTCACCCAGACGGATATTTTCCCCGCCATCGAATCCGGCGAAATCAGGGGCCTGTGGCTGGTGGCCACCAATCCCATGACCTCCATGCCCAACCTCGGGCGCATCCGCAAGATGATGGAGAAGCTCGATTTCCTGATCGTGCAGGATGTGTACGAGGATGTGGAGACCAACAAGTATTCCCACGTCTACCTGCCGGCGGCGGTGTGGGCCGAGAAGGAGGGCTGCCACACCAATACCGAGCGGCGGGTGAACCTGACCCGCAATGTGTTGAAGCCCTATGCCGATTCCAAACCGGATCTGTGGATTTTCAACCAGATGGCCAAGCGCTTCGACAATGGCCGCGTCATCCACTTTCCGGAAACGGCGGAAGGGGCCTTCAACGAAATGCGGGAGCTGTCGAAGGGGGAGGGCCGCACCCTGGATATCTCCGCCATGACCTACGACAAAATCGAGGCGGCTCGGGGCATCCAGTGGCCGTTCCGGGAGGGCATGGACGGACTGCGTGGGGAGCCGCGGCTCTACACCGATGGCCGTTTCCAGACCGCCGATGGCCGCGCCAACCTGATTCCCGTGCGTTTTCGCGACAACAACGAAAAGCCCGACGGGGATTACCCCTTCTGGTGCAACAGCGGCCGGGTGGTGGAGCACTTCCACACCCGCACCCGCACCGGCAAGATCGGCAACTGCAACAAGTTCAGCCCCACCCCCTACATGGAGATCAACCCGGATGCGGCGGAGGAACTGGGCATCGAGCATATGAGCTATGTGCGCCTGGTGTCCCGCCGGGGGGATGCGGTGGTGCTCGCCCAGCTCACCCACCGGGTGCCCCGCAACATGGTGTTTATCCCCTTCCACTTTTACGACTGTGTGAACCGCTTGACCCTGGGGCTGCTGGACCCGCACTCCCGCCAGCCGGCGTTCAAGCAGTGCGCGGTGCGCATCGAAAAGGTGGACCAACTGGAAGCGGCCCGGCTGAACCGGGAGAGGAGGGCGTTTTGATCAGCAGAGGAAACGTAGGATGGGTATCGCTGCGCTCCACCCATCCTGCCCAGTTTCGCCGCAGGTTGGATTAGTCCGAAGGGCTAATCCAACACCAGGCCCCGCCACAGAACCTGGGGCAAATGATGAATACCGTTTTGGAAACCGCTGTCATGAACGATCTTAGCCAGCCGCGTATGTTTTCCCCCGCCAAGGGCGAGGACCTTTCGCAACCAGTCCCGCAAAGGGACGGCAGCACCCTGTGGGAAATCCGCACCGGCGAGCGGCCCTACGCACTGCTGTCGGACCCTCAGGTTGCCGACACCAACCGCTACGGCCAGAAGATCGATCTGATCGAGCTGGTGGAGGAAAAACTCCCCCGGGGCCGTTCCATGAAGATCAACGGCAACGAGGAAGTCGGCTGCAACCCCAACCGCAACAAGCAGCACGCATTTTTCTTCACCGCCGACAACTGCATCGGCTGCCACGCCTGCGAATCCGCCTGCGCCGAGAAGAACGAGACGCCGGCGCACCTGTCGTTCCGCTCCGTGGGTTATGTGGAGGGGGGCTCCTACCCGGATTACAAGCGCCTCAACATCTCCATGGCCTGCAACCACTGCGACGACCCGGTGTGCCTCAAGGGCTGCCCCACCGCCGCCTACACCAAGCACACCGAGTACGGCGCCGTGCTCCAGGACCCGGACACCTGCTTCGGCTGCGGCTACTGCACCTGGGTATGCCCCTACAACGCGCCCCAGCTCGACCCCATCATGGGACAGGTATCGAAGTGCAATATGTGCGTCGACCGCCTGGAAGTGGGCTTGAAGCCCGCCTGTGTATCCGCCTGCGTGGGCAATGCCCTGGATTTCGGTGTGGTGGAAAACATCCCGGAGAATCGGGAGGAGGCGAAAGTCAGCATCCCCGGCTTCCCCGACCCGGCGATCACCCACCCCAATATCCGTTTCCAGCAGGTCAAGACCCTGCCGGACGAGATGAAGCGCACCGACACCATGCCGGTGAAATACCGCCGGGATGCCAAGGGCAATTACAGGCCCAGGGTGGACCCCAAGAAGGGCATGCAAAAATCCTGGAACCTCAGGCGGCTGAGCTCCCGGGAAAACCCCCTGGTGCTGTTCACCCTGGCGGCCCAGGGCGCGCTGGGTGCCTTTGCCGCGATTTTTCTCGGGGCGCAATTCGGTGTCGCGGGCTTTGGGGAATTTGCCGGGAGCGTCGCATACGCGCCCCTGGCCATGCTGTGCCTCGCCATGGTGGGCTTTGGCCTGTTCATGTCCACCCTGCACCTGGGCAAGCCGCTGCGCTTTTACCGGGGGTTCAACAACCTGCGCCACTCCCCGGTGGCCCGGGAGGGGCTGGGGATTGCGGTGTTCATGGGTTTTCTCGCCCTCCACATCCTCGCCAATCTGCCGGCCAACAGCCTGTTTGCCAGTGCCTGGCAGGGGGTGACGGGGTCGGACATCGCCGCCCTGGTGCCGGCCCGGGCGCTGCAACCCCTGTCGACAGCAAGTGGCTACCTGGCCCTGGCCGGGGGCGCCGGCGGGCTCTACTACATGATGCGCTGCTACCGCATCAAGGCGCGGCCGTTCTGGAACCACGCCCAGGTGTACACCGCCTTCGGCGGCGCGGCCCTGGCCCTGGGTTCCCTGGTGGCGGCGGTGGCGATGATTCCCACCCTGATGGCGCTGGGTGTCGACTATCGCCCCGTGCTTACTGTGCTGGGGGGCCTGTTTGCCCTGGGGGCGGTGGTCGACGCCATGGGGCTCTTCAAGCACGGCCGCGACATGGCCGCCGCCGAGCACGAGGGCACCGCGTCCCACTACATCCAGCGCACCACCTTCGGCAAGACGTACCTGCTGCGCAATGGGCTGCTCGGCTTTGTCGTCCTGGGGGCGCTGGCCCTGGCCCTGAGCGGGGCGAGCGGCCCCATTGCCCTCACTGCCTGGGGGCTTACGGGCCTCGTGCTGGTGGTGGCGAGCCTGATGGGCCGCGCGCTCTTCTACGTGCTGGTGGTGCCCACCACCATGCCCGGCGCCTTCTTCTGGAAGAACAAGGGGTTCGAGCAGCACGCCCGGGATATCGGCCTCGCCGACATGCCCCAGGTGGGGGTGGTGCCGAATCGCCATTGAAAAAAGCCGTCGCGGGGCCCTGGGGCTGGCCGCGACGGAAGCGGGAGAGCGTTTCGCCGGTCAGTTGTCGGGGGCCTGCTCGAAGGAGCGGGAGCTCTGGGCAAAAAGGATGTTCCAGGCCCTGTCCTCCAGAAACTGGCTGGCGCCGATCACCGAGGCCTGGTGCCTGCCCTGATCGTAGGCCCGGGCGTAGGCGGGCCGCTGGCGGATGCGGTCGTGCCAGGCAATGAAGTTCGGCAGCCTGTCGAAATCCAGGTCCACCCGGCGAAACTCGTGGCTGGAGGCAAAGCAGATCATGTCGGCGATGGAGTATTCGTCGCCGCCGAGCCAGGGGCTTTCGGCCAGGCGGCGCTCCATCACCGCGAACAGCCGGTCCACCTCGTTGCCGAAGCGGGTGAGGGCGTAGGGCAGTTGCTCCCTGGCGTACACCTTGAAGTGGAACAGCTGCCCCAGGTTCGGGCCGAGCCCCGCCATCTGCCAGAACACCCAGTTCATCACCTCGGCCCGGGCCCGGGGGGCGTCCACCCCGGGCAGGAAGCGCCGGCACTTGTCGGCCAGGTACAGCATGATGGACCCGGATTCGAACACCCGGATGGGGGCGCCGCCATCCGCCGGGCTGTGGTCGACGATGGCGGGCACCTTGTTGTTGGGGGAGATGGCGAGAAACTCCGGGCGAAACTGCTCGCCCCTGTGCACGGCCACCTCGATGGGGCGGTAGGGCAGCTCCAGTTCCTCCAGCAGCAGGAGGATCTTGTAGACGTTGGGGGAGGCGCCGTTGGGGGTGCTGTACAGATCGATCATGGCTATCTCTCCGGGGGCTTTGATCAGCGGTTCTCGTCCACGTGTTCGCCCTTGTCATTCAGGTAGCGGCCGAAAATATCCCAGGCGGTGTAGCTGCAGCAGTATTCCTTGACCTCGTGGATCTTCCCGTCCTTGAAGGTGAACAGGAAGTGGTAGGAGTTTTCGTAGACCCTGCCGTCCAGCATCTCGCCGTGGGAGTCGGACTCCACCGCCACCCGGTCGTCCTCCGCGGTCATGGCCAGCAGGCGCAGCTCCAGGGGCTTTTTCATCCGCGCCGACATCAGCCGGGGCGCGGCCACGAACTGGTCGGCGCCCCATTTGTAGCGCAGCACCGGGGGGTTGCGGTTCATGGAGACGATGGCGAAGTCGTCGGCGAGCAGGGAGCGGATCTTCTCCTCGTCCATGGCGTTGACGGCGGCGAAGTAGGCTTCCACGGTGCGTTTGTTGTCGGCGGTACTCATGGTGGCGGTTCCTGTTGGGGTGATGGTTGATGGTGGGGCGGAAGGCCCGGGCCTCAGGCCCTTGCGGCCTCCCGGGGGTTCCCGTTGCCGACGGCCCGGGGCAGGGGGCGGATATTCACCGGGATGGCGGACATGCGGGGCATGGCGTTGATGGGGTCGATATCCCGGTCGGTGCTGATCAACAGGCCGGTGTTGGAGCCGTCCCGGTCGTAGTCGGTGTCGTCGGGGAGGCCGCCCCAGCCGTGGGTGACGGACACCACCCCGGGCTTCAGGCTGTCGTCGGCCTTCACCTCGGCGGGGATGCTGCCGGCGTCGGAGCTGATCTCGATGCGATCCCCTTCGGCGATGCCGAGGGCGCGGAGCTCATCCGGGTGCAGGTAGGCGTAGTTGTAGGGCATCCGCTCGCGGATGGCGGGCACGTTGCGGTGGCAGGAGTTCTGCACGTCCCGCACCCGGCGGGTGGCGAGGCGGTGGCTGAATACCTGGCCGTTGCTCTGGTAGGCGCCGTGGCGCACGGTCTGGCGGTGGACGGCGGCAAGCTCCGCCGCCACGTCCCCCGGCATCACTGTGAAGCGGTCCGTGCAGTCCGGGTCGGCGGGGGCCACGAACTGTGGATCGGCGTCGAAGATACCGCCGAGGGGCAGGGCCTTGAGGTCCTCGAAGGGCACCGGCGCGTGGCGGGCAACGGTCGCCAGCAGGCTGTCGGTGGTGGGGCGGGTGGCCATGTCGAGGGGCACGCCGTCGTACACCAGCTGTAGGTCGAGGCGCTGGGCGAGGCCCCAGAAGATTTCCCAGTCGTCCACCAGCGCCGACCCGGGGGGCGGGGCCGCGATGGCCGGGGTATAGCGGGCGTAGGGTTCTGCGTAGAGGCTCTCGTAGTAGAACATGGTGAGGTCTTCCCGCTCGTAACCCATCTTCACCGGCAGGATATAGTGGGACAGGCGGGAGGTTTCGTTCATGTAGGGGTCAATGTTCACCAGCAGGTCGAGGGATTCCAGGGCCCGTACCATTTTGCGCTGGTCGGGCATGATGTTGGCCAGGTTCGATCCATGGGCGAACAGGGCGCGGATCTGGCCCTCCCCGGGCTGGAGAATTTCGTCGGAGAGGATGCCGCTCATCATCTCGTCCCCGAGCATGCCATAGCCGCCGATGCGGCTCTTGTAGCTGTGCTCCCACCAGCGGGGCGCCGCGGTGACCTGGGCCCGCTGGGGCTGGCGGGCCCGCAGCACCCCGGGGTTTGCCACCTGTTCACCCGCCCCCATGAAGCGGCCGCAGATGACGTTGAGGGTTTCCACCAGGTGTTCGGTGAGGTTGGAGTGGGGCGCCATGCTGGGCCCGGTGCCGGTGGAACCGCCGCCCCGCCGGCATTCATGGGCGAAGAGGCGGGCGGCCCGGTAAAGGTCGGCGCCATCGATGCCGGCGCGGGTGGCGACGTAATCCGGGGTAAAGGGCGCCACGGCGGCGCGCAGGGCGGCCATGTCCGCCACCCAGGCGGCGCAGAAGTCCCGGTCCTCCCAGCCCTCCCGGAGGATCAGGTGGATCAGGCCCGCCGCCACGGTGGGGTCTTCCCCGGGGTAGGGCTGGAGGTGCACGTCGGCGTAAAGGGCAGTCTCGGTGCGGCGCGGGTCGACGACGATCAGCTTCATGCCTCGGGCCCTTGCGTCCTTCATGCGCTTGGTCGGGTTGGTCATGTCGAAATAGCTGGTGGCAAGGGACACCAACGGATTGACCCCGAACATCAGGCGCACGTCGCTGTCGTGAAGGGGGTGGCGCGGCGCATTCCAGATGCCGATGCGGCCGAGGGCCACGGACTTGGCGGACTGGTCGATGGTGTAGGTGGTGAAGTGCTTGTGGGAGCCGATGGCGGCAAGGAATGCCGGCACCATGCTGGTGGCGGAGGCATTGAGCATGGCCCCGGCCCCCCGGTAGCCCCCCACCGCCTCGGGGCCCCTGTCGCGGATAAGGGCGCGGAGCCTGTCGGCGATCTCGTCCAGGGCCTGCTCGAAGGGAATGGGCGCGAAGCTGCCGTCCGGCTGGCGCTTCAGGGGGTGGAGCACCCGGTCGGCGGCATCATAGGAGGCGGGGGCCTGCACGCCCTTGAAGCAGATGTAGCCGGAGGTCATCAGATCGTCCCGGTCGCCCTTGACGGAAACGATGCGGTCGTTGTCGTCGAGGGTGACCCGGGTGCCGCAAAAGGGCATGCAGAACCGGCAGTAGGATTTGACTTCGCGCATCGCGTGGCTCCGGGCGTCGCCCTGGTTATTGGATTTATGGATGGCCGCGGGCCATGGCGTATTAATACACTTGTCTGAAAAATACCGCAAGGGCTCAGCGGCCACCCCATAGCGGCATTGCCCGAGCCGGGATTTCAACCATAGTCTTGGGGCGCTGGGAGATGCTCTCGCGGATTGCCCCACCGGCGGGCAGCACTTAGCATCGGAGCCGGGCCGGGGCTGTTTGGCAAGGCTGTCGTTAATGCCTATGATGCCTGTTTCGTCGTTTTAGCCACCACCGGACTTGCGGACCTTTGACATGACCCAACTGACCCATCTCAACACCCAGGGCGAAGCCCACATGGTGGACGTTTCCGACAAGCCGGAGACTGCCCGCACCGCCATCGCCCTCGCCCGGGTGGAACTCACCGAGGCCATTGTCGCGACCCTGGTGGCGGAGTCGCTGCCCAAGGGGGACCTGTTCGCCACGGTGCGCATCGCCGCCATCCAGGCCGCCAAGAAGTGCGCCGAGCTGATCCCCCTGTGCCATCCCCTGCCGCTCACCAAGGTGACCGTGGACATCGATCTCGATGCCGACAACCGGCATCTCAATATTGCCGTCCTGTGCAAGACCACCGGCAAGACGGGGGTTGAAATGGAGGCCCTCACCGGCGCCAGCGTGGCGGCCCTCACCGCCTACGACATGTGCAAGGGCATCGACAAGGGCATGGTGATCCGGGAGGTGTGCCTTCTGGAAAAAACCGGCGGCAAATCCGGCGACTGGTTCGCCCTGATGGACGGCTGAGGCCGGGGGCGACGATGCTGCGGATACTGTTTTTTGGCCGTTTGGGGGATATCGCCGGCTGCGAGAGCCGTGATTTGCCCTATGACGGTGCCATCGCCACCGTGGCCGTGCTTCGCGACCGACTCGGTGCCGGGAACGAGGCCCTGGCCAGGGCGCTGGCGGAGCCCCAGGTGATGGTGGCCGTCAACCAACAACTGGTGGACTGGGATTGCAGCCTGCAACAGGGGGACGAGATCGCCTTCCTCCCCCCGGTGACGGGGGGCTGAGGGCCGTGGCGCGCATCCAGATCCAGACCGCCGACTTCGACATCCAGGGCGAGCACGACCGCCTGCGGGCCGCTGGCGGTGTCGGTGCCGTCGTGCTTTTCACAGGCCTGGTGCGGGACTTCAACAGGGATCAGGCCGCGGGCGCGCCCCCGGTGGACACCCTCAGTCTGCAGCACTATCCCGGCATGACGGAGCGCTTGCTGGCGGAGATCGTCACCGAGGCTAAGGCCCGCTGGGGGATCCGCGATGTCACCGTCATCCATCGGGTCGGTGATCTGGCACCGGGGGACCAGATCGTCCTGGTGGGGGTGAGCGCCGCCCACCGCCAGGAGGCCTTTGCGGCGGCGGAGTTCCTCATGGATTACCTGAAGACCCGCGCCACTTTCTGGAAGCGGGTGGGCGCCGCCGGCCGGCAGCAGTGGGTGGACATGCACGATGTGGACAGGGCGGCGGCGAGCCGCTGGGACGGCGATGAATAATCCCTCCGGTGTCGTCGGCCTGGTGCTCGCGGGGGGCCGCTCCTCCCGCTTCAACGCCGGCCGCGCCGACGGGATTGCCAAGGCCCTGGTCCCCCTTCGGGGGGAACCCCTGGTGAGCCACGTGGTGCGCCGGCTGGGCCCCCAGGTGTCCCGCCTGTTGATCAATGTCAATGAGGATGGGGAGCGCTACCGCCGGTTCGGCGAGGTAGTGGCGGATAGCCTGCCGAAGGGCTACCCGAGGTATCCGGGGCCCCTTGCCGGCCTTGTCAGTGGCATGGCCTGGCTGGTGGATAAGGGTATCCAGTTTGAGTGGGTGGCCCTTGCCCCCTGTGACGGGCCCTTTCTGCCAACGGAGTTGGTGGGGCGCCTGCGGCACGCGGCGGAGGCCGCCGGGGCGGAGGTTGCCTGTCCGGCCTATCTCGGCGAAGTGCAGCCGACCTTTTCGCTGTGGCACCGGCGCTGTCTCGACGTCCTTCGCACCGAGTTGCTGACCCTTGGTTTTGGCGGATTCAAGGCGTTGATCGACAGGTTGCCGAGCGCCCGGGTGGACTGGCCCGGGGAGGGCTTCGATCCGTTCTTCAATATCAATACCCCCGACGATCTGGCCCGGGCCGAGGGCCTGTTGGCGGGGGGCCTCCGCGCATGACCCTCAATCGGGATGCCTTTCTGCGTTACAGCCGCCACCTGTTGCTGGCGGATGTCGGCGAGGCGGGCCAGGAGCGGCTGTCGGGAAGTCGGGTGCTCATTGTCGGCCTCGGGGGGCTTGGTTGCCCCGTGGCCCTTTACCTGGCGGCGGCGGGGGTGGGCCGGCTCGGCCTGTGCGATCCGGACAGGGTGGATCTCACCAATCTCCAGCGCCAGGTGCTGTACCGCACCGGGGACTGCGGCGAGAGCAAGGTCGATGTGGCCCTCCGTGAGTTGAAGGCCCTTAATCCCTCAATAGAGCTGGCGGGGTTTCCCTGTCCGGTGGACGATCGGGTATTGCCCCCCGGCGGTGATGGTTACGATCTGGTGGTGGATTGCACCGACAACCTGGCGGCCCGGCACTGGCTCAACCGGCGCTGCCGCCAACTGGCCATCCCCCTGGTGAGCGGCGCCGCCATGGGGTGGGAAGGTCAGTTGGTGACCCTTGATTTTTCGCGCCAGCAGAGGCCCTGCCTGGCCTGTGCCATGCCCGAGGACAGTGCGGAACCGGTGGCGAACTGTGGCAACAGCGGGGTGATAGGCCCGCTGCTGGGGGCCATGGGCAGCCTGCAGGCCATCAACGCCCTGCGCCTGCTGCTCGGGACGGTGGCGGGGGAGGCCTTGGCGGGATCTCGGCTCAAGCGCTTCGATGCCCGGCGGGATCAATGGAGCAGTTTTGCCCTGCAGCCGAGGCCAGGGTGCCCGGTGTGCGCCCCCGGGGGGGAGTCCAATGGCGAGAAACTACTCCACAAATAGTTTTCAACCCATTGATTTTAAAAATTAGAGTAAGTGACCATCATTGATTTCAGCGCCCCAGTGGCAGGAGTAACCGTGGCCAAGACCGACATTTTCAAACCCCTCAACATCGCCCTGCTCACGGTGTCGGACACCCGCACCCTGGATACCGATACCTCCGGGGGCTACTTGCAGGAGGCTGTCATTGCAGCGGGCCATCAACTGGTTTCCCGGGACCTGATCGCCGACGATATCTACCTGATGCGGGCCCGGGTGTCCGCCTGGATCGCCGATCCGGCGGTGGAGATCATCATCACCACCGGGGGGACCGGGTTTACCGGGCGGGACAGCACGCCGGAGGCCCTGGCGCCCCTGTTCGACAAGCACATCGAGGGCTTTGGCGAGCTGTTTCGCCACCTCTCCTTTGCGGATATCGGCACCTCCACGGTGCAGTCCCGCTGCCTGGCGGGACTCGCCAACCGCACTGCGATCTTCTGTCTGCCGGGCTCCACGGGGGCCTGCCAGCTGGGTTGGGAGCAGATCCTCAAAGCCCAGCTGGACAGCCGCACCCGACCTTGCAACTTTGTTCAACATGTTGGCGTAAAGGCCTGATCATGTTGACAGTGGACGAAGCTGTTGCGCGGCTCTTGAGCCGTGTGGAGCCCCGCGCGGGGATCGAGCGGAGAGGCCCGGCGGAGGCCTTCAACCGCGTCCTGGCGGAGGCCCTGGTGGCGCCCGTGGCAGTGCCGCCCGCCGACAACAGCGCCATGGATGGCTATGCCTACCGCCGCGCCGATGCAGCGGCTGCCGGCTTTGTGCTGCCCGTCAGCCAGCGGATTCCCGCCGGCGCGGCGCCGGCGCCCCTGGCCCCGGGCAGTGCCGCGCGGATCTTCACCGGGGCGGAGATTCCCCCCGGGGCGGATACGGTGGCCATGCAGGAGGATTGCGTGGTTGCGGGGGAGGGTGCCCATGCCACGGTTACCCTCCCGGCCGGGGTGCCGCCGGGGGACAATATCCGCCGCCGGGGCGAGGATATCGCCCTCGGGGAAACCGTCCTCGCGGCCGGCACCCGGCTTCGGCCCCAGGAGATGGGGTTGTTGGCGTCCCTTGGTATTGGGGAGGTTTCCCTGTATCGGCCGCTCCGGGTGGCGGTGTTTTCCACCGGTGACGAGCTGGTGGAGCCGGGTGGCGTGCTCGGCCCCGGGCAGATTTTCAACTCCAACCGGGCGACCCTGGCGGGGCTGCTGGCTGCCTGGGGAATGACCATGGTCGACCTCGGCATGGTCCGCGACCGCCCGGAGCTGATTGCCGATCGGCTGCGGGAAGCCGCCACGGGAGCGGACCTGATCGTCACCTCCGGCGGGGTCTCGGTGGGGGAGGAGGATCACGTCAAGGCGGTGGTCAGCCGGCTCGGCAGCCTCGACTTCTGGAAAATCGCCATCAAGCCGGGCAAGCCCCTGGCCTTTGGCGAGGTACTGGGGGTGCCTTTCGTGGGGTTGCCGGGCAACCCCGCCTCGGTGTTCGTCACCGCCCTGGTGCTGTTGCGACCGCTGCTCTTTCGCCTGCAGGGGTGCACCGGGGCATCCCCGGTGCCGGTGGCGGTGCCCGCCCTCTTCAGCCGCCGGGCGGGCAACCGCCAGGAGTACCTGCGGGCGCGGCTGGCGGGGGAGGGCATCGAGATTTTCCCCAACCAAGGCAGTGGGGTGCTGTCCTCCGCCTGCTGGGGCGATGGCCTTGCGGTGCAGCTCCCGGGGCAGGCCGTTCAGCCCGGGGATAAGCTAGACTTTTACCATTTCCGGTCGTTACTGTGACCGGGCAATTTTGAGACCCGCCCATGAGTGCAAGCACCGACAATAATTCTCAATCGCCGCGCCTCACCGACCCTTTCGGCAGGCATATCAACTACCTGCGCCTGTCCGTCACCGACCGCTGCAACCTGCGCTGCACCTACTGCATGGCGGAGCAGATGACCTTTCTGCCCCGCCAGCAGATCCTCAGCCTGGAGGAGATGGCCAGCATCGGCGCGGCCTTCACAGAGCTCGGTGTGACCAAGATCCGCCTTACCGGCGGCGAGCCCCTGGCCCGCCAGGGGGTGATGACCCTGGTGGAGAACCTCGGTCAGTTGCCGGGCCTGCGGGAACTGGTGATGACCACCAACGGCCTGCTGCTGCCCCAGTACGCCCGAGGGCTGCGGGATGCCGGGGTGCGCCGCCTCAATATCAGCATCGACAGCCTCGACCCGCACCGCTACCGCGCCATGACCCGCATCGGCGAACTGGAGCAGGTGCTCGCGGGTATCGACGCTGCGCAGCGGGCCGGGTTCGACAACATCAAGCTCAATGCCGTGGTGCTGGCGGGGGTGAACGACCAGGAGGTGGTGGACCTCGCCCGCTTCGCGGTGGAGGGGGGCATGGATATCTCCTTTATCGAGGAGATGCCCCTGGGGGAGATCGACTCCCACCGCCGCGCCGATACCCAGTTCTTCAGCGACCGTATCCGCGATACGCTGGCGGACATCTACGACCTGGTGCCGAGTGCCGAGACCACCGGCGGTCCTTCCCGCTACATGCGGGTGGGGGGCACGGGCTCGAAGATCGGCTTTATCTCCCCCATGTCCAACAACTTCTGCGTCAGCTGCAACCGGGTGCGCCTCACGGTGGAGGGTAAACTGCTGCTGTGCCTCGGCAACGAGCATTCCCTGGACTTGAAGGCCCTGGTGCGCCGCTACCCGGGGGACGAGGATCGGCTCAGGGACGCCATCGTCGCCGCCATCGGCCGCAAGCCGGAGAAGCACCACTTCGATCCCGAACGGGTGGATATCGTGCGGTTCATGAATGCCACGGGGGGGTGAAGGCTTGGGTCTGACGTCGGACGTCTGAAGTCTGACGCAAAAGCCGGCCTGCCTGGTCACTGCCGACTCTCGCCTTTGAAAACATCCCCGGTCGGCTTGCCGCTGCTACCGCTTTGCTTTAGCGTCAGCCGTCCAGCGTCAGACGTCAGACCCTTTCAAATGCAGATCACCCCAACCCTCTCCATCCCCGACGACGACATCGAGCTGACCGCCATCCGCGCCCAGGGGGCCGGAGGTCAGAACGTCAACAAGGTGTCTTCCGCCGTGCATCTGCGCTTTGATATCCGCGCTTCCTCCCTGCCGGAGGTCTACCGCGAGCGATTGCTCGCCCTCAGCGACCAGCGCATCACCGCCGACGGGGTGATCGTCATCAAGGCCCAGCAATTCCGCACCCGGGAGAAGAACCGGGCCGATGCCCTGGAGCGCCTTGCCGAGCTGATCCGCGCCGTCACCGTCGAACGCAAGGCCCGCAAGGCCACCAAGCCAAGCAAGAGCGCCCGGGAGAAGCGTGTCGACAGCAAAACCCGCCGGGGGCGGATCAAGGCCGGTCGCGGTCGCGCCGGCATCGACGACTGACAGAGCCGCGTCCTTCGCCCCTTCGCCACCCATCGCCAAAACCCGCCGTTCATTCTGGGGCCGTTGCCCCTCTCCGCCCCGATGGACTTAAGTGTGCCCAGCACACCGGCCAGTCGCCGTTCCGGGGGTCACCTTCGGGCCCGCGGCCACCTGCCGGTGATCACACATCAAGCGGTTGTGGACAAGAGTGGGATATGGGTAGTAGCAGCTCCCAGGGTGCGTTGCCAGCGGTGGCTTTGCCGGCTGCGCTTTGCGCTTTTGTCCCGCCACTCACTCCCTTTCTCCTCGCGCTCTGGTCACTGACCGGGTGGCGTTGTCCGCTCCTTTATCGTCCGGCGACCGGTCGACGGGATGCCGGCGCACCATCTTGGCGCAGAGTCCTGGGCCTGGCGGACACTCCGCTCCGATCCCGTTCCCCCCTGTGGCGATTTGGGCCCGGCAGCGAGACTTGTCTTGCCCATGTCATACGGATAAGCTACTTTGTAACAAACCGTAACAAAATCTTGATTTCAAAACGTTTGGAAGCCGGGCCGTTGAGAGCTCAGCGGCGGAATGTTCACCGGTTGAAAGCACAACGATAGAAAAGAAAGAGGGGAGCGGCGCGGAGGCAATCCCGCCGAAGAGACTCGGGTTTCACTCTCAACCACCTCTGACCAAAGGCATGGGCCCGCGCCCGTGCCTTGCCCTGTGCGCCCGTCGGGCGGCACTGGGCGCGACAAGATCACGTAAAAGGCCGGAGTGCCGCCCTCCCAGACGGGGGAGCACCCAAAAGAACGAACAACAAAGCATCATGAAAGTTAACGGAGAAGCATCATGAACAAGCGCGAACTCAAAACCCTGGACCTCAGCAATACCTACAGCGGCAAGTACTGGCAGCGGCTGAAGATGGCCTCCTACCGGCTGATCAAGTTCCAGGGACGCGCAGTGGCGGCGGCGTTCTTCTTCGCTGGCTTTATGTTCATGGGGGCGCCGGAGGGGCAGGCAGCCAACTACGATCTTGGTGCGGGTAACGTTATTCTTGGGGATGAAAACAGTACCGATGCCACGTCCGACAATAATCTCGTCGATGGCTACGACAATACCCTTGTCAACGACAGCGATGGCAACTCGGTCAGCGGTAGTGTCAACTTTCTAAATAATAGCGACGTGAATGAAGTTAATGGTGAAGAAAATACGCTGACGTCCAGTAGTTCGAACCAGATCACCGGGAACGATAACGATCTGATTTCATCTTCCGCGAACGATATCAATGGCAACGATAACAATCTGGTTCTGTCTGATTCCAACGATGTGGTTGGTGACAATAATTCTCTGGCGAGCTCAAGCGGCAATGATGTTGTTGGTTTTGATAACGTCATTTCCACATCGGCCAGCAATAATATTTCCGGTGACAGTAATAATCTTTCGTCCAGCTCTGACGCCAACAACGTAAACGGCTTTTCAAATATTCTTTCATCGAGCGATAGCAATAGCATTGTCGGTGATGGCAATAACCTGAGCTCGTCAAGTGTCAACGATATTGTCGGTCACGATAACATTCTGACGTCTTCATCAATTATTGATAGTTACATAACTATATGACATCAAAACAGCTCCGCCTGCTTCCAGAACGCTGTGATCAAGGTACTGCGCTTTTGTGCGGAACGGAGTTTGCCGCGAGCTGTATGCGCCAGTTCCGTGA
>JAYELS010000037.1:0-2122 GCA_034717695.1 Pseudomonadota bacterium | reverse complement strand
ACCAACTCGACGATGATCTGCTCGGCGGTGCGCTTGTCGGCCTGGAGACTGGCGAACAGGGCCGCAGTGTCGGTGCCCTCCCCCTGGGCCAGGGTCTGTCCGGCGAAAACCGGCAGGCTGATGGCGACGAACAAGGTTGCAAGTTTCATGGGTGACCCCTCGTGAAGCGGTGTGTATTCGATGCCCCGCCGCAATGGCCGGTGCATCCCGTGGCCGGGCGGCGGTGCCGCGCCGGCCTTGTCGCTATGTCAACTATAACGCTTGACCAGTCCCTTGACCCAGCCGAGCAAGGCCTCCTGGCGGGGGAAGAGCGCCGGGAAACGCTCCGCCACCCGGGCGGCGATTTCCGCCACCGTCAACTGGCCGTCGAACAATGCGAGGACCAGGGCCGCCGCCTCGCCTTTGGCGTTGCATTGGGGGCGGTAGGCGTCGCTCTCCCGCCGCAGGCGCTGCGGGTCCCGGGGGCCGGACAGGAAGGTGGACATGCGCTGGCTCCGCTGGCCATGGCGGGTGGTCCAGGTCCAGTCCCCCCGCTCCGGGCGGTGCAGGCCAAAGGCCAGGGTTTCCCCGGCGGCCACTTCCAGGGGGTCGGCGAGGGGCAGGAATACCTGGCGCCAGTGGGTCCGGGGGGCGCTTGGCGCGGTGCTGAGCCATTGCTCCCCGAGCCCCATGTCGAACCAGCCCAGCCAGCCGTGGCAGAGGCCTCCCTCGGTAACGGTGATCGTCAGCTCTTCCCGGCAGGCGGTGGAGGTCTCGGTGTAAAAGTCCATGGGGCGGAAATGGGCCGGGTCCGCCAGGGGGCTGTGCTCGATATCGTTGAAATAGTCGTAGTGCAGGGTGTTGACCAGGTAGTCCCTAAGGCGCGGGTAAGCCACCGTCACGGCACCGGCGCTCGCCGTGCGGAACTCTTCAATGGCGCTCTGATAGAACCCGGGGCAGCTCACCGGCTGGACCGCCATCCGCGCCCGATCCGGGATCAGGCGCCCGCCGGGGGCGAGAAAGCGGTCCCGGGCGTGGAACAGACTCGGCAGCAGGTCTTCGGTGAGCAAGAAGTTGCCGGTGAAGACCGAAATGATCACATCCACCGGATCGAGATCGGGCAGATCCTCGACCCTGGCTTGGTGGAAGTGGCAATCGGCGAGCCCCTCGGCGGCGGCCATCTGACGGGGAACCTCGAGAATGTCCTCGGGTTCGACGAAGTGCACGGCGGCGCCCCGCCGGGCGGCCATGAAGCCCAACATGCCGAGGCCCGCGCCGAGGTCCATCACCCGATCTCCAGGGCGGACCTGGGCGCTGATGGCGTCGCCGTAGTGCTGGTTGCGCTGGGCATCGCTGTTCATCCGTAGATGGTGGGTCAAGCTGGCGTACATCACCGAATTCCGCTACCTGCTGGCCCCCTGGGCCAGGTGGTCAATGCATCCCCAGTGGTACTGCGCGGTGCGCCTGGCGACCAGGGGTGCGGCAGCAACAGGGGGCTATTGTCAGGTCCCGCAGTTCGGGTTCGGTTTGAAAATAGGCTCGCAGGTCATGTCGCTCATACTGTCCTGCTGGCTCTCACTGGGGCCACTGCCACTCTGGGTCAGCTCCGCCACCAGCCCAAAGCGGGTGAGCTTGGGGGTCGAATAGGGTCGGCGACCCTCGTGGATTTGAACTGTCATGGGATTATCCCTGCAAGGTGGATTGGGATCGGCTGGCGAACCATTGCCGTGTATCGCTACTGTCAAAGACTAGCGAAGTGGCCCCCGCTGTCAATCGGATTCGCCCGCGCGGCGCTTTGTGGCGCCGGGCGGTAGACCATCGAGCCATTGTAGCCAGCCGGCCCAGGTGATGTAGTCGTACAGGCGCCGGGAGGCCGCCGGGTCGCCCTCCCGGTAACCCCGGTGGATGGCGGCCACGTGGCCCCGGGCCAGGGCGGAAAAGAGCCGCGGGACCGAGTCCTTCACAGCCTGCTCCACAAACCCTGGATCCTGATCCATGGCAGCGAGATGGATGCGCCGCGCCAGGGTCTCCTTGCCGCGCCGAAAGCGCAGAAAGTCCGGCAACTGATCGGGAAAGGCGGTGCGGGTGAGGAACTTGGTCCATCCATCCCGGACCTTGAATACCTCCGGCAGGCACAGGAAGA
>JAYELS010000036.1:0-2179 GCA_034717695.1 Pseudomonadota bacterium | reverse complement strand
GGCCAGGTGCAGGGGCACGCCCTGGCCCAGCCGCTCCCGGATCTGTGCCAGCACCTCGCGCCGGTGCGCCGGGCACATGTTCGTGGACAGGTGCACGCCCTAAGTTATGCGCCTTTTTCGGCTTGGCGGGAAGGTTCTCAGTCAGGTCGTGGCGCACCTGTTGGTGAGCGATCATCGGAGCCTTTCGGTCTCCCGAGGAGGTCAGATGATGCCCGCCGACAGCACCAAACCCGGCCCGCGGTTCACGCCGCCACAGGTCAAAGCGCCCGACATCCGTGATGACACCTTCCATCCGGCGGAGTTCGTCCAACGCATGCGCCAGTGCGCCGTCGCCGACCGCCTGCAGCTTGGCGGCGCCCAGCACGGGCCCATCCCGCCCGCCCTGCGCAACCTCCGCTACGTCTGCGATCAGGACGACCTCACCGGCTTCGCGGGCATGCCCGTTTTCATGCAGTTCAGCTACGCCCTGGGCCTGGCCGACTGGCTGGCCGGGCTGCCCATCGACCGCCGGGATGACGCCACCTACCCGCCTGGGAAGATGGGCGAGGTCACCGTCGGCATCCTGGCCGCGGGCCTGGAGCGGGTCTCGCACATCGACGACGTCAAGGACGATCCCGGCCTGTGCGCCGCGCTGGGGCTGCAGCGGCTGCCCGATCAGGCCACCATGAGCCGCTTTTTCTCCGACGGCACCGAGGCGGCGGTGCAGTTTCTGGAGGTGGTTAACTATCGTTTCAGCGCCGCAGCGGTGAGCTTCGCGAAGCCCCAGAAGCGGCTGATCGTGGACGTGGATACCCGCGACGTGCCCGTCTACGGCAAGCAGGAGGGCACCACGCGCTCCCCGCGCCAGGACGGTGATCGCATCTACACCTTTTGAGACAGTCCTGTCTCCGGCGGTGACGCTGCGCAACGGCCGGGACATGCTGCTGGGGGAGTTGATGGAAGGGGCCACCCATCCCGCCCCGCTGTTTGGCCAGCGCCTGGATGCGGTGCTCACCCAGATCGCCTCGCAGACCGAAGAGGCCGTCTTCTGCGCCGATGCGGCGTGGTACGCCGACTACATCATGCGCAGGATCGAGAAGGCGGACGAGCAGCCCGAGGTGCCCTGCCGGTGCAAGTACGCCATCCGGGCGCAGGTGCGGGGCGGGCTCAAGCGGGCTATTGTGGCGCTGGATGAGGGCGCCTGGGAGCGCTACGACGAGTATCTGGAGGTGGCGGAGGTTGAGTTCGCGTTCACCGAGACGCGCGACGAGGACGGGAAGGCGGTGCGCGATGATCACCCCACCCGCCGCTATGTGGTCACCCGCAAGCGGCTGAAGGACAGAGACGGCGACCAGGAGGCGCTGATCGATCAGCCTCGCTACAGTTACAACGCCATCGTGACCACCCTGGACTGGAGTCGCAAGAAGGTCGTGCGGCTTTACAACGGGCGGGCCACGGTGGAGAGCATTCTCAAGGAGAGCGCATTGGGCTTTCACATGGATAGTCTGCCCAGCATGAAGTTCGCCGGCAACCGCCTGTTCTGCCAGCTGGTGGTGCTGGCGTATAATCTGGTGAACCTGTTTCGGCGCCTGGGCCTTCCTGATGAGGCCAAGCGGCAGCATGTCCCGGGCTTGCGGCGGAGGCTGCTGACGGTGCCGGGGCGGGTGGCCGATACTGAGGATGGCTCGATGCTGCGCTGCTCGCGGACGGGCCCACATGTGAGCTGGATCGAGCATCTGCTGGAGGCATTGGGCAGGTGGCTGGCTCCACCGGGGCTTGAGCCGGCTCCCGCCGCCATCGGCGGGGGTTGACGGAGAGCTCGCGGGCGGCAAATCGAGGCCAGGAGGAGCTGACGCGGAGGCGGAGATGACCTCCGGCGGGCCATGGTGCCTGCCCGCCGGCGAAAACGGGGCGGAGACGGGTATCTCAGCGGCATTCGGGTGGGGCTGCGGCCCTGCTGGGGAGCCATCAGGCCACTCATCGCCTATGTTTTTTCCGATGCTGAGCCAAAGCCGCATACAAACTCCCTCACACCAACAAGCGCATAATGTAGGTGGAAGCCTGCCCCACGGGAGATCGCGTGGAACGACCGTGGTGGGCCGGCCTCGGGCGTCTGCTTCGCAGCCGCGGCTCGTGCGGCCCCTCCAACGACGACGGCAGGTCCGCACGGAAGCCGGTACACGGGGGGGCCGCACGAGGA
>JAYELS010000035.1:0-2210 GCA_034717695.1 Pseudomonadota bacterium | reverse complement strand
ATCGGGTAGGAGGGGGGCCTTGCGGCGCCCCTCCTCCCACACCACCGTGCGTACGGTTCCGTACACGGCGGTTCATGAAGCGCGGTTGAGGCGGCGGTGCCGGTCGAGGAGACTGACCAACCCGAGAGTGCGGAAGAAGTCGGCTCGGTAGGCGTCGTGCATATGGCTGGCCCTGGCGTTCCACCAGGGGCCGTGTCCGTTGGTCGCGGACACCCATGCCCGTTCCTCGTGGAGCCCCCGCTGCATCAAGCGCATCGCTCGCGTCCGCGGGCGTTTCCACTGACGCCAGAGCAGGCAGCGCAGCCGCCGCCTGATCCACCCGTCCAGCTCCTCGAAGATGCCCTTGGCCTCGGCCAGCCGGTAATAGGCGATCCAGCCGGTGAGCACCGGGGCGAGGTCTTCGATCGTGCGCCCGAGGCTGCGGCCTCGGCCCTGGCGCCACAGCGCCCGGAGCTTGGCCTTGAACCGCGCCACGCTCTTAGGCGCCACGCGCAAGCGCGGCGCTCGGTGGGCGGTCATGGTGTAGCCCAGGAAGCTGCGCTTCCAGGGGCGGTCCACGGCGCTCTTGGCAACGTTGACCGCAAGTCGCAGCGTCTCGTTCAGGAACCTCGTGACGCTGGCCATCACCCGCTCCCCCGCCCGTCGCGACCGTACATAGATGTTGCAGTCATCGGCGTAGCGGCAGAAGGCATGGCCCCGTCGCTCCAGTTCCTTGTCGAGGTCGTCGAGCAGGACGTTCGACAGCAACGGCGACAAGGGACCGCCCTGCGGCGTGCCCTCCGTCCGTGCCGTCGCCACCCCCTCCGTCATCAACCCGGCCTGCAGGTAGCGGCGGATCAGCCGCAACACCCGCTTGTCCCCGACCTTGCGCGCCACGCGCGCCATCAGCGCGTCGTGGTTCACCCGGTCGAAGAACTTCTCCAGGTCGATGTCCACCACCCAGCGCCGGCCCGCCGCCACATGGGCGCGCGCGGCCAGCACCGCCTGATGGGCGCTTCGTCCCGGCCGGAAGCCGTAGCAGGCTTCCGAGAAGTCCGGATCGAAGAGCGGTGAGAGCGCCTGATGCATCGCCTGCTGGATCAGCCGGTCCAGCACCGTGGGAATACCCAGGGTGCGGCTGCCGCCGCCGGGCTTGGGGATGTCCACCCCGCGCACCGGCTGCGGCCGGTACCGTTCGGCCAGCAGGGCCTCCTTGATGCGCGGCCAGTTCTCCACCAGGAACCCCTTGAGATCGTCCACGGTCATCCCGTCGACGCCCGCAGCGCCCCTGTTGGCCACCACCCGGTGGTAGGCCGCCATCATGTTCTCCCGGTCGAGGATCGTCTCCAACAACCGGTCCGTCGCCTCCGGGCGGGCACAGACAGACGGTGCCGTGGCGCTCGACGCACCCACATCCTGCTCTCGCGGCTTCCCGCCGCTACCCTCGGATCGGGCACCGGGCATCCCAGCCCGGCCTTCTGCGCACTCTCGCGTCATCGAACCGTCCGCTTGCCGTCCGGCACTCCATGTTCGGCCCTTCGCCGCCCGGTCTCGCGGCTACTATGGCCTCTGCTGACTCCTGCCGCCCCGTCCCGCCGCCTCGCGACGGCGGTAGCACACCCGCCGGCGAACCGTAGCGCCCTTCGGCGCGCAGGCCCGTCGCCGGGGGCAGGCCGGCAGGCCTCCCAGGGTAAGACGCGCGACCTTCGTCCCACATACCCGCCGCATCTACGCCCAGCCCCTCCGGGTGACATCGGGCTTCGGGTCTTCTGGCCCCCTCGCCCAGAGCCTGAGCGCCTCATATGCGGTTCCTGTTCGTCGGGCCGGGACTTTGCTTACAGCTTCCTTCGGACCCCGCCTCGCGGCGACGCCCTTGCTGTTCGGCTAACGGTTCCCGTCACCAAGGTCCGTAGAGGACTTCCACCTCCAAGTCGCCGATCGGTCAACCACCTCCGATCAACTCGTGCTTACGCACGAACACGCCATGCCTGGCACACCAGAAAATGGGCCTAGCCAGCCTGGGCTAAGCCCCTGATGTTATTGGTGGTGCAGGGAGTCTCGAGCGAACCCGTCTCCCCCGAATTCCCTGTTAAACAGGGAAAAAACAGGGAATTTTTGCGAATTTGGCCAAAATAGCGGAATTTTCTGGCGAATCAATTCGTTAAATCAGTAGGTTAACTACGAATTCCCTAAGAATCGGAACAGGGAATTTAATTAGCGTATCAGGGAAT
>JAYELS010000034.1:0-2213 GCA_034717695.1 Pseudomonadota bacterium | reverse complement strand
AATCGTAAAGGGGGCCCTGCCCGACCCCATCAACCTGAACGCCGAGGAGAAAGTCGCCTACAACGCCTTCGTTGAGGAGCAAACGAAGGCCGCGACGGAGCGCATTAGGGCCCTGCTGACGGGCGCCACGCGCCTGGGGGATATGACCCACGCGCAGGCCGAAGAGCGGATGAGGGCCGGGGCCGCCCGGGCGGCCCACAGTTTCGCGGGGGTCCTTGAGGACGTCGCCGCGCAGACCCAGCAGGACGAGGCCCTGGAGGCCGCCGAGAAAGAACGGACGGCCGCCCAGAAGGCCCGGGACGATGACACAATAAAGCCCGGGAAACTACGGGCTACGATTGCCGCCCTTCTGGCCGGGGCCGGGGTTAAGGTCGCCGACCTTCCGCCGGGATACGTGGATTATCTGTGGGACCAGGCCCTTGAGGCCGGGATCGTCAGCCACTCCGCCCTTGCGGACTTGCTGCGCCTGGACGAGCCCGCCGTCGCCATGGGCTTCAAAGACATGGCCCGGGACTACCAGGAGAGGCAGAGGGACCCCGAGGCCGTGGGCGAGGAGCGCCTGAAAGATTTTTTGTGGTCGCAGCAAATCACGGCCGATCTACCCCAGACGCTTAACGACCGCCTGGTGCGTCGATTTGCGGACATGACCCAGGAGGCATACGCTGACTTCCTGGGCGATGATGTTTTTGGACAGTCCCAACGAAATGACCTAAGAGACGACGTGCTGGGGATGGTCCGGCAGCAGGAAATCGAGGATTTCCTGGGCAGGGGCGCGGCCCTCACACCCGCCTCCGCGGTGGAGGGCGCCTACGCGCCGGGCCTCTACGAGAGCCTTCAGCCGGCCGCGGCCGACGAGCTACAGGATAGGCTCGCCGCCGTTATGCGGGGGCAGGGCATCACCGACCCCGCGGCCGCGATGGAGATAGTGCGGGGCGAGGTCGGGATCAACGCCTTTGGGGAGCTGGCCCCGTGGCCCGCCCTGCGGGGGCAGGGCCGTCCCAAGCCAGGCTTCCCAACACTGCACCGGTATGTTCAGGGCCTTGACGACCCCTCCTGGGCGCAGGGCCTGGCGGGCGACATAGAGTACGAAGATGCGCCGCAGGTTCGCACGCCGCAGGAGATGCAGGCCGAGTACCGGCAGCGCATGGACCCCACCCAGATTCCCACGCCGCCCGGCTGGGCCCTCCCCGGGGGCGGTCTTGGGCCGCCGGGGGGCGGACTCCCCTCCATAGGGCCGCGGTACCCGGAGATGGACCCCTACTTCCGGCCGGAGCTGGGGGGCCTTCAGTTCCCCGAGGACGAGATGATGGCCGCCCTCTATGAGGCCGCGGGCGACAACCCGACCTACCTGCGGTATTTAATGGAGCAGATGCCGGATTTCTGGAAGAGCTACACGGACCTGCCCCGCCCGGGCTGGGGGGTTGACGCCGAGACCTACGGGTCAATGGTTGCCGGCACGAGCCCAACGGCGGACGTGGGTTCACTGGAGGAACTAAGGGCAATGCTAGCGGCCGAGGAGGCCGCGCTTGAGGGCACCACGAGGACTCCGGGCGCCTTTGACCCCACACTAGAAGGCTACCCGCAGAGGAAGGCCCAACTGGAGGCGCAGACCCGAATACGGAATCTGAGGGACCAGATAGCCCGGCTAGAGGGGCTCAGTAATCTGGAGTATAGGACCGGGTCGTCGCTGCTGGACCTGTACCCTGACGTCCCGGAGTCCGAGGTTCTGGGCGCCGCACGGGGGGCCTCCATGAGGGAGATCACCCGCCCCAGCGCCGCCGAGTATTTCGCCGGCGAGGAGTCCCGCTACCGCCGCTCGTTTGACATGAGCCCCGCCGGGCTTGAGCAACAGCTGCGGCAGGAGCGGGAGGCCGAGCAGGAGCGCGATATTGCCGCCCGGGAGCAAGAGGTTGAGCGCAGGTCGTTGCTTAGGCAGGGGCCGACCGTATACACACGCTAGCGAGGACATAGAATGCCACCTATTCGACCACCGACGCCCGACTACGGACTCAGTGAGCTGGGCCCGCTCGACACCGGGGGCCCCGCCCACCCCGACGCCATGATGCAGCGCTACCGCCAGATGGAGCGGGAGGGGCGCCTGCTTAACCCCACCACGGGGCAGCCGACGATCCCCCTTCAGCCCGAGTATTACCAGCAGCGGGGAGCGGAGACGTTAGCCAGAGGGGCGGCAGGCTTCATGCCGGTTGCGGGCA
>JAYELS010000033.1:0-31911 GCA_034717695.1 Pseudomonadota bacterium | reverse complement strand
GCCGCCAGCAGGGCGCGGCCGGCGAGGGGCCGTGAGCCCTCCAGGAGGGTGACCCCCGGCGCCAGACCCGGCAGGGTCGCCACCGGCCACCACAGGAGCGCCGCCAAAGCCAGCAACAGCAGGGCAACAACGGGGCTGACAAGGGATTTCAGCATGGGGGCTCCAGTTTCCAGGGGGCGATCATCACACCGCCTTATGACGGTTTTGTTACAGGGCGATGAAAGCGGGCCTCGCCCCGCACCGCTCCCCCGCTGCCAACCCTGTCAAGGCTGAGGGCCGCGAGGCCGTGGCCCCGGCAGTCCAGATCGCGGATAAAGGCGAGGGCTCCATTGCCGTCCCGGGCCTCGAGGATCAGCAGGAAGTCGCCGCCGGGGAGCACCTCCTCGCCCGCCAGGGTCACCCCGTGGCGGGCGGCGAGATCCACGGGGGCCTCATCCCCGCCGCCGCAACCGCTGGCGGACAGCCGCCCGGCCACCGCCTGGGCACGGAGCCAGGCGCTGTCCTCCAGGGCGCGGTCGCGGCGCTCCCGGGCGGCGGCGTTCGCCTCCACCAGGGGGCGCAGCAGGTAGACCCCCGCCACCACCAGGGCGAGCACCAGGGCCGCCGCCACCAGCAATCGCTCCCGGGGCGCCAGGGAATGCCAGCGTTGCGCGGGACTATTCATGATCCAGCCCTCCCATCTCCTCCCCCACCGGAACGACCCGGTAGGACCACCCCTCCCCCTCGGGGGACAGCGCCGCCCGCCAGCTTGCCCCGGCCCGGGGCAAGGCGGCGACGGCCTCGGCGCCGGCGGCGAGGCGGAGCTCGACAGCACCGTCCGCCACCGCCAGCCGCTCCACCGCGCAACCCCTGCAGGCGGCGACGGCGGGGGCCACCGCCGCCACCAGATCGAGGGCGCCGCTGCCCTCCCCGCCCCCCAGCTGGCGGGACACCACCGCCTGGAAGTCCGCCATGGGGAAATCGTAGGGCTGGCCCAAGTACCGCTGGTGGGCGGCCCGCAGCTGGCCTTCAAGGTGATCGGCCTCCGCCGACAGACGCGACGTTTCCACCGCCGAACCGAGCCCCAGGAGCAGCGCCGCGAGGGCGCCAAGCCCCGCCGCCACCCGGGCACCCCGGGGCAGGGCCGCGCTCTGCCGTTGCTCCCCGGGGCCGCCCGCGCAGGGGAGGAACGGCCCCCGGGGGCGGTCGAAAAGGCCTGCGCCGTCGCGCCAGCGGGCGCCGGCGGCGAGGTCCGGGGGCAGATCGCCGCTGCCCGGCGGGCCGTAAACAACCAACTGAAGGCCGCCATCACCCAGCAGCCGCGCCACCAGTGGCGCCAGCAGCGCCGCAGGCCCCGCCGCCAGCTGCCAGGGGCCGGCGCGCAGCAGCCAGCGATCGCCGTCGACGGCGAGGGCGCACTCCCCCTTGTGCCAGGGCAGAGCAAAGGCGTCCGGGACCAGGGGCCCGGGGGCCCCCTGCTGCCAGCGGGCGAGCAGCTCGCGGTTGACGGCGAGCACCGGCACCACCCCCTCGGGGTCGCGGTCACCCCAGGCGAGGTGGAGGCGCTCCAGGGGCTCCAGCAGCTGGTCCTCCAGGAGCCAGGGAATCATCCCCTGCCACTTGCGGCGGGGCACGGCGGGCACCACCGGGGCGTGGCAGGCGACAGCCTCGGTGGGGATCCAGGCGCCACCCCCGGCGCCAAAGGGCCGGGGGTGGCCGGGGAAGGTAGCGCTGGCGCCGGGGCCGGCGGGGGAGAAGGCGGTCATGGCGAATTCACCTCGTTGTGGTTGCAGGGGTGGCCGATGGCCGCGTCGCCGCCGGCGTCCTGGGCGAGCCTCGGCACCGGCGCAAAGGCCCGGGCGATCACCCGCGCCCGGCCGCTGGCGGGGCGGTGGATCAGGCTCTCGTAGTCGTAGCGCAGGCCGGCGAGGCTGACCCGCGCCCGCAGGGCAAAGTAATCGCTGCCCACCGCCAGCAGGTCGGCGGGAATCCGTTGCAGCAGATCATCCCGGGATTGCCCCGCCACCGCCGCCAGGGCGTCGTAGAAGGCGCCGAGGCTGGTGAACGGGCGTCGCGCCAACAGAGCCTCCACCCGCGCCGGGGCAATCAGCGGCGACAGGGCCGCGAGCACCGGCGCCGGCGCGGTGTTGACGTTGAGCCGGGTCTGCCGCGGCAGGGTGCTCACCCAGGGGGCGAGGGCCGCGGCGTCGGTGGCGCTGTAGCCCATCACCAGGGGCAACTCCCCCAGCTCGGTGAGGGGGTGGTTGGCGGGCCGGTAGGGCGGATCCAGGAGCAGGTATTCGTTGTCCTCGGCGCTCTCGGGGGTCAGCAGCCAGGCGTCCGGGTCCACCCAGTCCGCCAGGGCGGCGATGCGCCGGTCGGCGGCGTCCAGCCCCCGCTGACGGAGGATCTCCCGAAACCAGGCGCGGGGCGTGGCCACGGCGTCCTGGGCGACTTCGGCCTTGAGTTCGTCGTCCCAGCGCTTGTTGGTGTAGGCGCCAAGGTTGTTGAGATTGAAAAGCCCCGCCATATCCCGCAGGCAGCCGCTGATCTCGCCCCCCTCCACCGGCATGGGGGGCAGCGGTCGCGCCCAGGCCTCGCCGAGGTGGTCCACCTTGCCGGCGCGGGCGTCCGCCTCCAGCACCGAGGCCACCCAGGTCTCGGCGCCGAGGACGATAAGCAGCGCCTGATCGCCGGTGACGGCGCGGGTCACCTTGTGGATATGGATCTGGTGGCGGTAGAACAGCCCCGCCACCAGGGTCAGCACAAACACCAGCAACAGCAGCACCGACACCAGGGCGATGCCCCCCTCGCGGCGAAGGGCGGCGCGCGGCTCAGAAATCATCGTCACCCCCGGACGGCCCCACGGCGAAGGTGGCGTTGTCGGGGCCGGGGATCAGCACCACCTGCTCCTCCCCGGCCAGGGTGAGGAGGCTCACCCGCACCAGGGGCGGCACCGCCGTGGGGGGGAGGCGCTCATTGGCGGGGGGCCAGAAGGGGGTGAAATCCCCGTTGCCGTCCAGCTGCGCCACGGTGAGGCGGTCGATGCCGGTGGCGAGCACCTGATCGGCCCGCTCGGTGGCGGGGCCCTCGTCCACCACCTGCCAGTGGCTGCGGATCAGGCGCCCCTCCTCCACCCGGTAGCCGATGCGCTCAAGGCTGCCGCCGGGGGCACGGTGGGCCGCCGCCCCGCCCCGGGTGAACACCAGGGCGAACTCCCGCCAGGGGGCGAGGTAGGCGCCCCCCTGGCCGCCGATGGCATCCCGGGCCGGGCGCTGGCGCAGGTGCACCAGGTCGTTCTGGATCACCGCCACCGCCAGTTGCAGGCGGTTCTCGGCGAGAAACTGCTCCTTGCTGCGACTCTCCATGGCGAGCACCCCGTCGAAGGCGGCCCAGGCAAGCACCGAGACGATGGCCATGATCATCAGCGCCACCAGCATTTCCACCAGGGAAAAGCCGCGCAGGCCAGGGGGCAAAGGACGGTGGCCCGTCATGGCGCCGGCGCGGTGAAGAAGGCGGCGAGACTCGCCGCCTCCCCGCCGCCCTCCGGGGAGGTCACACTGACCTCGTAACGCATCAGCCCCTCGCCGGCGGCCTTTTCCCGCCCCAGCTGCCAGGCCCAGGGGCCACCGGGGCCCGCCACCTCGCCGGCATCCCGGGCGAACTCGCCGTCAACGGCGCCGTCCCGTGCGTCGAGGCCCCGGGCCAGGAGGTGCTGTTCCACCAGGCGATTCCAGGCGATGCGGTGGCCGGCGTGGCGCACCATCAGCCGCTGGCGCTGGTCGACGAACTGCCCCACGGCGGCGCTCACCCCGGTGTAGGCGATGGCCACCACCAGCAGGGCCACCAGGGTCTCCACCAGGGTAAAGCCGCGGGCGCGGCGCTTCAGTCCACCCGTTGCCATGCGAACAATCCGTCCTCGTCGCGCTCCAGTCGGGCTTCCCGGGGCGGCTCGCCACCCCAGAGGGCAAAACTCGCCGGAGTCACCACCCCCTGGGGCTCGAAAATCAATTGCGGACTGGGCTCGCCAGGGGCCGCGGGCACCAGCGCCCGCCAGCCCGGGCCGTCCGCGAGGCGCACTGTCACGCCCGCCACCAGACGCAGGTGCTGGCCGTCCTCCGCCGCCAGGGGCCACCAGCGGCCAGCGTGGAAGTAGCCGGTTTCGAGGCGCTCGCCGTCGGCGCTCAGCCAGGCGCCGTACACCGCGCCGTCGAGCACCGCATCGTCGGACATGCCCTGCAGCCAGCCGGACAACTCGCCGGCCTGGCGCTCCAGGGGATCCTGCTGGAGACGGTCGAAGCCGAGACTGACCAGCCCCGCGCCGACGGCGATGATCACCATCACCACCAGCACTTCCACCAGGGTGAAACCGCGACCGGCGCGAGGGGCTGTCACTGCAGGCTGTCCAGGTTCCAGGTGCCGATATCCAGGTCCGTGCCCTCGCCCCCCTCGCGGCCGTCGGCCCCCAGGGTGTAGACATCGATGGGCTGGCCGTCGCGACCGGGGATGCGGTAGCGGTAGTCGCCGTCCCAGGGATCGCTGGGCAGGCTCTCCACGTAGGGGCCCTTCCAGTTGCGGGCGCTGTCGGGTTTCACCACCAGGGCCTGAAGGCCCTCGGCCTGGCTCGGGTAGCGGAAGTTGTCGAGGCGGTAGAGCTTCAGGGCATTCTTCAGGGACTGGATATCCTGGCTCGCCTTGATGCGCCGCGCCTCGTCGGGGCGGTCCATCACCGAGGGCACTATGATCACCGCCAGAAGGCCGATGATCACCAGCACCACCATGATCTCGATCAGGGTGAAGCCGCGCTGGGGGGCGGGTCGGGTTTTGGTCATAGGTTTTGACTCCGGGGTTTTGGGTTGCCGGTCGCAGGTTGCAGGTTGCAGGTTGCGGGTGCGAAATTCGCCCGTCCTGCTCTTACATGCATCCTGCACCCTGCAACCTGTCACTAAATCAGCTGATTCATCTTCACGATGGGCACCAGCACCGCCCCGACGATCAGCAGCACCACCGCCCCCATGAACACCACCAGGGCCGGCTCCAGCAACTTGAGCAGGGTGTCGATGGCGTTCTTGAGGCGGGCGCTGTAGTAGCCGGAGACGCGGATCAGCATCTGGTCGAGCTCGCTGGAGGCCTCGCCGCTGCCCACCATGTGAAGCAGAAAGCCGGGTGCCACCCCCTCCGCCTTGAGGCTGACCGCGAGGCCATTGCCCTGGCGCACCCGTTCGTTGACCGCCTCCAGGCGCTGGCGCAGGTGCAGGTTGCCGACCCCGGTGCTGGCAATGGCGAGGGCCGACAGCACCGGCACGCCGCTGGCGAGCAGGGTGCCGAGGCCCCGGCACCAGTCCGCCAGGGTGGCGGTGAGAATCCAGGGGCCGATCACCGGCATCCCCGCCAGCAGGCGGTGCCAGGCGAGGCGCCGGGCGGGGTCCCGCAGCGCCACCAGCAGGGCCACGATGGCGGCGCCCAGGGCGGCGAGGGCATAAAGGCCATAGCCCCGCAGGGCATCGCTGAAGGCGATGGTGGCGCGGGTGAGGAGGGGCAATTCCTGGCGGGCGTTGACGAACACCTTGGCCACCTGGGGCACCACGTAACCCACCATCACGCCAATCACGGCAATGGCCACCACCACCATCACCGCCGGGTAGATAAGCCCCTTCATCAGAGTCTGGCGGTTGTCGTTGCCCTCCTCCAGCTCGTCCGCCACCCGGGTCAGCACCCGGTGGAGGTGGCCGGTCTCCTCGGCGACGCCAACGGCGGCGATCACCTTCTCGCCGATGACATAGGGGGATTTGCGCAGACTGGCGGCAAAGCTGTAGCCGGCGGTGAGGCCATCCCGCCAGCTGTCGAGGGCCTGCTTCTGGTGGACGTTGTCGCTCTGCTCCGCCACCAGGCGCAGGGCCTCCTCCAGGGTCATGCCGGCGTTCACCAAAATGGCCAGCTGGCGCATCAGCAGGGACAGGTCGGACAGGCGGATGCGGGGCCGCAGCCAGGGCCGGCGCGGTCCCTTGCCGCCCACCTCGGCAAGTTCAGTGACGAACAGGCCGCGCTCACCCAGTTCCCGGCGCAGCTGACGCTGGGAATCGGCGGCATCGCTGCCGCGCACCTCGCGGCCCTGCTTGTCGTAGGCCAGATAGCGGAAAGTGGGCATGGTCAGGCCGTGGTCACCCGCAGCACTTCTTCAAGGCTGGTGACGCCCTCCCCCACCAGGCGCAGGCCCTCGTCGGCGATCCCCGGCACAGTGGCGCGGATGGCCGATTCCAGGGCGTTTTCGCCGGCGCCGTCGTGGATCAGCTGCTGGAGGGGCTCGTCGATTTCCACCAGTTCGAACAGGGCGCGGCGACCCAGGTAGCCGGTGTGGTTGCAGTGTCCGCAGCCTGCGGGGCGGAAGATCAACGCCCCCTCGGCGAGGCCGGCGCGAGCGCGGGTGGCGGCGTCCGCCTCGACGGGCGCCTTGCAGTGGGGGCACAGCACCCGCACCAGGCGCTGGGCCATCACGCCCCGCAAGGTCGAGGCGAGCAAAAAGGCGTCGATACCCAGATCCTGCAATCGCACCACCGCGCCGGCGGCGGTGTTGGTGTGCAGGGTGGACAGCACCAGGTGGCCGGTGAGGCTCGCCTGCACGGCGATCTCGGCGGTCTCGCCGTCGCGGATCTCGCCGATCAGCACCACGTCCGGGTCCTGGCGCAGAATGGCCTTGAGGCCGCGGGCAAAGGTCATCCCCGCCCGCAGGTTGATCTGGGTCTGGCTGATACCCGGCAGGTCGTATTCCACCGGGTCCTCGACGGTCATGATGTTCCGCTCCCGGGCGTCCATCTCCAGCAGCGCGGCGTAGAGGGTGGTGGTCTTGCCGGAGCCGGTGGGGCCGGTCACCAGGATCATGCCGTGGGGCCGGGCAATCAGCCGCGCCAGGGTTTCCCGCTGGCGGCTGGTCATGCCCAGCTCCCCCACCGAGACCTTGGTGGCCCCCTTGTCCAGAAGGCGCATCACCACCCGCTCCCCGTGGGCCGACGGCAGGGTGGACACCCGCAGATCCACCGCGCGGCCCCCAAGGCGCACACTCATGCGGCCATCCTGGGGCAGGCGTTTCTCGGAGATATCGAGCTTGGCCATCACCTTGATGCGGGAAATCAGCAGCGGGGTGATATGGCTCGCCGGGGTCAGCACCGTGCGCAGCACCCCGTCGAGGCGAAAGCGCACCCGGGACTGCTGCTGGTAGGGCTCGATGTGGATATCCGAGGCCTTGTCGTTGAGGGCCTCGGCGAGAATGGCATTGAGCAGGCGGATGATGGGGGCGTCGTCATCCCGGGCCAGGAGATCACCCTCCTCGGCGAGGCTGCCCGCCAGGGATTGCAGGTCCACATCCTCCTGGATATCCGCCATCACCAGGGCTGAGCTGTCCTTGCGGCTGGCGTAGAAGGCGTTCAGGCGCGCGGCAAAGCCCGCCTCGTCCAGGCACTCGACCCGCTCGGCCCGGGCCGCCACCCGCCGCACCTCGGTCACCGCCCAGAGGGGTGTGCGGGGGGTGATGAACAGGGTGCCGCCGTCGGCATCCAGCAGCACGGCGTTTTTGTTGGCGAAGTCGAAGGGCAGGGAATCCATTGCGGAGAGGCAACCAGGGTGGAGGATTTGCCAGGGCCAGCGGCCGGCGACGGGGCTAGATTGCGGCAGATGTGTTGCGAAAATATGACAGATCCGCGCGGACCGGCATGCCCGGGCGCCGTCGCGGGAGTCAGGTTGGTTTACCTACGGGCGGTTGAATTGTGCGGGTATTTTCGGCGGATGCCGCTGCGCTCTTTCGCCCTACGGGGAGGGTTGTGGGGCGGCGGCGGATGACGCTGCGCTCTTCCGCCCTACACCTCGTCCCGTAGGGCGGAAAAGGCGAAGCCGTCATCCGCCGCGGCAAATCGCAGCAACAAACTACTGCAAATAAAGGGCGCGCAAGGTGCGAATATCGTCCGGGGTCACGTCCAGCTCCCGGGCGAGATAGCCCTCCACGCCGCCATAGTCCTTGTCGATCTGATCGAGGGCGAACGCCAGGTAGGGTGTGCCGTCCGTCGTCACCAGGGGCGAGGCCTTGGTGGTTTCGGCGCTGGCGTAGCGCAGCATCATCTTGGCGAAGTCATTGGTCTTGGCGGCGGCAGCCAGATCCACATCACCCCGCTCCACCTGGGGCCGGCGAAACTCCGTGGAGAGCTGGTAATCGGCGAGAATCACCTCCCGGGGGACCCCCAGGGCCGAGAGCATCAGCGCCGAGGCGATGCCGGTGCGATCCTGCCCGGCGGAGCAGTTCACCACCAGGGGCGCCTCGCCGTTGATGGCCTGGTCGAAATACAGGCGCAGCTGCGGCTTGAGGCTTTGCGGCATGGTGCGGTACAGCGCGCCCATGTCGGGGTGGCCGCCGCTGGCGCTCTGCATGGATGCGTTGAAGGTCTTCATGCTGTAGGGGTAATGGAGGTAGCTCACCCCCGCCTTGGGTGCCCAGTGGTTGGGGTAGAGCTCCAGCTCCTCCCGGGAGCGCAGATCCACCACCGTGTCGATACCGATTTTTTGCAGGTAGGCCTGATCGGCCTCGGTGAGGTGGGTCATCACCCCGGAGCGGTACAGCAGGCCGCGGCGCACGGTCTTGCCGTCGACGGTCTGGTAACCGCCGAGGTCCCGGAAGTTGGAGCCGCCCTCCAGGGGCACCAGGCGATCGTAGCTCGACAGCACGCCGTTCTCCCCCTGGCGCGCCTGGCTCAGGGAAATATCGGCGCCCGCCACCAGGGGCAGCATCATGAGGCCCGCGAGCAACGGCGCGGCGAGGGCACGGAAGTTGTGGCGCGCGGGGCGCCGCTGGAGTGAATCTGTCATGGCGTTTCTCCTCTCACAACACAGTAATCAAAACCCGCAAAGGCCGCCAGCCCCGGGGGGCTGGCGGCGCGCGGTCGACCTCAGTAGTTGACCCTAAAGCCCAGCAGGTAGTAGCGGCCGTAGCTTTCCGACTGGTTGATGGTGCCGTTGCCGGCATAGCGCACGTCGGTTTCGTCGGTGAGATTGTTGGCGTTGGCGTACAGGGACACCGTGGCCCCGTTGAGGTCAAACGGCAGGGTGTAGATGGCGGTGAGGTCGAGGCGCTTCTGCTCGCCCCAGTATTCGCTCGGGTCCTCGATGGGGGAGATCCACTCGTCCCGGTACTGGTAGTTAAGACGCAGGGACAGGTCGTATTTCTCGTAGAAGAGCGAGGCGTTGTACACCAGGTCGGAGGTGCCGGGCAGATCGTACTTGACACCGTCGATGCCCTTGAACTCGGTATCCAGCACGGTCACGTTGGCGCTCACGCCGAGGCCATCGAAGGGCGAGGGCAACAGCGCTTCGGCGCGGCCGATAAAGTTGACCTCAAGGCCCTGCATCCTGCCGTCGTCGCCGTTGACGGTGCCGGTGTACTCCCACTGCTCCCCCGCCGCGCTCGGCAGATAAATGCCGCCGTCGATGGTGGAGCTGTCGGCGTAGATCACATTGTCGATGGTGCGGTAGAACGCGCCCACCGAGGCGAGGCTGGCGTCGGCAAAATACCACTCCAGGGCAACGTCGAGGCCCATCGCCTCCTCTGCTTCCAGGGTCGGGTTGCCACCGGTGACTTCCCGGTCGGCAATGTCGACGCTGGCGCCCGCGCGCCACTCGTTGTAGGTGGGACGGCTGATGCCGGTGGTGGCGGATACCCGCAGTTTGAGGTCATCGCTCAGGTTGAGGTTGAGGTGAGCGCTCGGCAATACGTCGGTGAATTCATCGGATACAGCGATGCCTTCGCCCAGCACGGTGCCGCGGCTGGTGTAATCGGTCTGCTCCACCCGGGCGCCGATGACGAAATTGCCCCAGTCGAACTCGGTGGTGGTCATGGCGTAGGCGGCGACGATGTCCTCCTCGATGAGGATGGCATTGGCGGGGGAAATCACCGGATCGGTGAGGGTGCCGGTGGCGGCCCAGGCCTTGCGCAGGCCAACATTGTTGAAATAGGTGGCGCCGATGGAATTGGCGGTATTGCCGTCCCAGCCGCGGCCCGTGTCGAAGCTGGCGATGTCGATGGACGCGGGAAAGGCGCCGATGGCTGGCGTGGAGATATAACCATCCCCTTCCCGGGTATCGTACTGGGCACCCACCTTGAGTGTCGCATCGCGACCGAACCACTGAATGGCGCGCTCGCCATCGAGCTTGAACTTGTCGGTGTCGATATCCAGCGCCTGCACATAGTGAAGGCCAATGGTGGTGGGGAAAGTGATGCTGGACAGGTCGCGGTCGAGGGTCAGTTGCGGATCCTCGATATCGCCGAGGTCGTAGCTCGCCACGGCGCTGCCACCCATGCTGCGGGGGATCGGCAGATCCATGCTGAATTCGGTTTCGGTGCGGCTGAGGCGCCCTTCCACCAGCCAGGCCCCCAGTTGCAGATCCGCCCCCAGGGTGTTGGTGAAGGTGGAATTCTTGTACTCGCCGTCCTCCAGCATCCGCGACACACTCACCGGCGCATTGGCGCCGGAAACACCGGGCTGGGGATTGCGGAAGGCGAACACGTACTGGTTGCGCTCCTCGCTGTCGACAAATTCGCTGTAGAGCGTCGACAAAAACGCCGACCGCAGCGCGCCCTCGCCCCGGTACTCGGCGCGGCCACCCCAGGCGTGGTCCTCCCGCTCCACCTTGTAGCTGCGAAAATCCAGCTCGTTCACCACCAGGTCGCCGTTGCCATCCCGCTCCAGGTCATACTCCCGGTTGTCGGTGATCTGGTCGCGGCTGTTCTCCGAACCGAACAAAACCAGGCCGAGATTCTCGTTGGACCAGGAGCCCCGCACGTTGTACTTGCTGACATCGCCGCCGCCGAGATCCTGCTCCCCGAGGCCAATGTCGGTGGCGAGGCTGAAGCCCTCGGCATCAAAGGGATTGAAGGTGTGCACGTTGATATGGCCGGCGATGGACTCCCCGGGCATGCTCGGCAGGATCGCCTTGTTGGCCTCCAGGCGGCTGGTGATCACCGAGGGAAAGCTGTCGAAGCGCGGAATGCGGCCGCTCTCGGCCCCCGGCACGTCGATGCCGTCGAAGGCGATGCTGGTATAGCGGAACGGCGCACCCCGAAGGTTGATGTAGCGGGCCTGGCCCTGGTCCCGCTCGATGGCAAGCCCGGGCAGGCGGCCGAGGGAATCCGCCAGATTCTGGTCGGGGAAGCGGCCGATGGTGTCGGCGGCGATGATGTCCACGTAGTTGTCGGCATCGCGCTTGGCCTCGATGGCGGCCAGCTCGCTATCGCGGATCGGCTTGGCGGTGACCTGCACTTCTTCGATCTGCTTGGCCAGCGCCACGGCAGGCAGGCCGATGGCCACCTGCACGGCAAGAACCAAGGCAAGTTTGTTGAATGCGGGGGACGGCATGGGAAGTCTCCTGATCGGATGTAGGAATAGGTGTGAGCAATCAGGAGAAATTATCGGGAGGATCTGTGTACGTTTCGGGAAGGTATTGTGAAATTTTGGTGGCATTTTGAGGGCGGGCGATGCACTACCCCTTGCTTGAGGTGCGCCGTGGCAGTGGCGGCCGATGACGCTGCGCTCTTCGGCCCTGCGGCCCGTAGGGCGGAAAAGGCGAAGCCGTCATCCGCCGATTTCCGTGGCCGGATCGTTATCGGAAAATTCGACAGTGACTTTCCCGGATTGCGACGAAAAAAATTCTTCGCCATTGAGAAATTCGGGACATCAAAAATACGTTGACGGGAATTTACGTTACGGTGCGGGAAAACAAAAAAACCCGGCGCATGGCCGGGTCTTTTGATTTGGCGGTGAGGGAGGGATTCGAACCCTCGATAGGGATTAACCTATACACACTTTCCAGGCGTGCTCCTTCAACCGCTCGGACACCTCACCCTGATTCGGATTTCCGCTGCCCCTGATGGGACTGGCTGGCAAATTCGAGGGCGCAACTTTACACAAGCGGCCTGCCAAAAGCAATGTCAGGGCCAGGTTTTGAAGAAGGTTTCCGGGTCGAGCCTCGGGGCTTCCCGGAGGGTGCCCTGGGGGGTGCCGAGGTAGAGGAAGCCGATGATGGTTTCGTTGGCGGCAAGGCCGAGGCCGTCCCGCACCCGGGGGTGGCTGGCGAGGTCGCCGGTGCGCCACATGGCGCCGACGCCGAGGGCGTGGGCGGCATTGAGCATGTTCTGCACCGTGGCGCCGGCGGAGAGCAGCTGCTCCACCTCGGGCACCTTGGGGTCGTGAACGCAACGGGCGATGGCGACAATCACCAGGGGCGCCCGCAGGGGCAGGCCCCGGGTGCGCGCGGCGTCCTCGGGGGAGAGCTCGGGGTTGTCCCCCAGCTTGGCGGCGAGGAACAGCTCCCCCAGCCGCACCAGGCCCTCCCCTTCCACCTGCAGAAAACGCCAGGGGCGCAGTTGGCGGTGGTCGGCGGCGCGCAGGGCGGCGCGCTGGATCAGGGTCAGCGCCTCACCGGACGGGGCCGGCCCGGTCAACAGGCCGCAGGATACGCGGTTGATCAGTACATCGATGGCGGAGGGTTCGCTCACGGGGGCTCCTGTCGGGGTGTGGGCCCGCTCACTGGCGGGCGAGCCGCGTCCAGTCGGGGCGACCGGGGGCGCTGGCACGGAAAGGGTTGATGTCGAGGCCGCCGCGGCGGGTGTAGCGGGCGTAAACCTCCAGGGCCTCGGGAGCGCAGTGGTGGAGGATGTCGCTGTAGATGCGCTCGACGCAGTGTTCGTGAAAGTCCTGGTGCTGGCGGAAGGACACCAAATAGCGCAGCAGGCCCCCCCGGTCAATGGGGGCGCCCCGGTAGCGGATGCGCACGCTGGCCCAGTCCGGCTGGCCGGTAACCGGGCAGTTGGTCTTGAGCAGGTGGCTGTAGAGGCTCTCCGCCACCTGCCCCTCGCCGGTGGAGAGGCACGCCACCTGGGGTTCGAAATCCGCACAGTCGATGTCGAGCCCATCGAGACAAATACCGTCAAAAACTCCGATGCCCCGGGCGGCGTAGCCGTCGAGGCTGTGGAGGGCGATATCGAGGGTGGCGCCAAAGGCGGCGCCCAGATCCTTACCCAGGGTGGCGGCGAGGGTCTCGGAAGAGGCGATGCGCTCCTGGTTGAAGGAGTTCAGGTACAGCTTGAAGGACTTGGATTCGACGATATTGGGGGACTCGCAGGGCACCGTGAATTCACCGATGGCGACCTGGGGCTTGCCCCGGGGGTCGAGCCAGGAGAGTTCATAGGCGGTCCAGATATCGACGCCATGGAAAGCGACGCCCCCGAGGGCGGCGCGGCCCTCGGCGCGGGGAATGGCCACCAGCAGTTCCGGCGCGTAGCGATCCGGGTATTCGGTGGGCGCCCCCAGTTGCGGCTTGCCGGCCATGTCAGTTCCGGAGCCCCTTGCTGGTCTTCAACAGGTGCAGGCAGTAGACATACAGCACCAGGATGAACAGCCCGATCATGGCGAAGGCGGCGCCCACGTGGATGTCGGAAATCCCCAGCATGCCGTAGCGGAAGGCATTGATCATGTAGAGGATGGGGTTGGCCTGGGACACTCCCTGCCAGAAGCCCGGCAGCATGGTGATGGAGTAGAACACGCCGCCGAGGTAGGTCAGCGGCGTCAGCACAAAGGTGGGAATGATGGAAATATCGTCGAACGAGCGGGCATAGACGGCATTGATGAATCCCGCCAGGGAGAACAGCACGGCGGTGAGGAACACCACACTCACGGTGATGAACAGGTGCTGCACCTGCAGATGGGTGAAGAACAGCGACAGCAGGGTGACGATCAGCCCCACCGCCAGGCCCCGCGCCACGCCCCCCATCACGAAGCCGATTAGAATGATGTAGTTGGGCACCGGGGAGACCAGCAGCTCCTCGATGCTCTTGCCGAATTTGGCGCCAAAGAACGATGACACCACATTGCCGTAGGCGTTGGTGATGATGGCCATCATGATCAGCCCCGGCGCCACGAACTCGATATAGCTGAAGCCCTCCATGGAGCCGATGCGCGGGCCGATGAGGGTGCCGAAAATCACGAAATACAGGGTGATGGTGATCGCCGGCGGCAGCAGGGTCTGCTGCCAGATGCGGGTAAAGCGGCGAATCTCCCGCACCAGGATGGTGACGAAGGCAATCCATTTTTCGCGGCTGTTCATTGTGCGGCCTCCTGGCTGGGCTGAGCGCCGTTGACTGGATTGACCAGGGACACGAACAGCTCCTCCAGACGATTGGCCTTGTTGCGCATGCTCACCACCTCGATGCCCTGCTCGCTCAGGCGGCTGAACACCCGGTTCAGGGAGTCGCTCTTGCGCACCTCCACCTCGAAACTGTGTTCGTCGATCAGGTGGCCCGGCAGGCCGGCAAGGTCCGGCAGGGATGCCAGGCTGTCGCGGGTGTCGAGGATGAACACCTCCCGGTCGAGGGTTTTGAGCAGGCGCTTGATGCTGGTGTTCTGCACGATCCGCCCCTGGTCGATGATGGCCACGTTGCGGCACAGGCTCTCGGCCTCTTCCAGGTAGTGGGTGGTGAGGATGATGGTGGTGCCGCTGGCGTTGATGTCGCGGAGGAACTGCCACATGGAGCGGCGCAATTCAATATCCACGCCGGCGGTGGGCTCGTCGAGAATCAACAGCTGGGGCTCGTGCACCAGGGCCCGGGCGATCATCAGGCGGCGTTTCATGCCGCCGGACAGCATCCGCGACGGCTGGTTGCGCTTGTCCCACAGGTCGAGCTGGCGCAGGTATTTCTCGGCCCGCTCCTGGGCGAGTTTCAGGGGCAGGCCGTAGTAGCCCGCCTGGGTGACGAGAATGTCGAAGCTTTTCTCGAACTGGTTGAAATTGAATTCCTGGGGCACGATGCCGATGTGCTTCTTGGCCTCGGGAAAGTGGGTGTCGATGTCGTGGCCGAAGACCGTCACCGTGCCGGCGCTCTTGGTCACCAGGGAGCAGATGATGCCGATGGTGGTGGACTTGCCCGCGCCGTTGGGGCCGAGCAGGGCAAAGAAATCCCCCTTGTGAACATCGAGATCGATCCCCTTCAGGGCCTCGAAGCCATTGCCGTAGCGTTTGTGGAGATTGCGGATGGACAGCGCTGGGACGGTCATTGGTGTCTCGAAACCCTCGTCAGATGCCGGAGGCATGGTTCAACAGCGGGCGGCGGGCCAGGGCCCGGTGCAAGGCGGCAAGTCTACTGGATGAGCGCCCCCCGGGGAACCGGGACACCCGCCTCCGGGAAAAACCAAAAAAGGCGCAACACCAACGTGTTGCGCCTTGTATTTGGAGCGGGATATCGGGTTCGAACCGACGACCTGTACCTTGGCAAGGTACCGCTCTACCAACTGAGCTAATCCCGCATTTTAGCCGAAGCTAATTTGGCGTCCCGTAGGGGAGTCGAACCCCTGTTACCGCCGTGAAAGGGCGGTGTCCTAGGCCTCTAGACGAACGGGACTTTGAACTTCTCGACTGACCCGCTTGCCTGTTTCGCCGCGTTGTCTCGTCGTGAGGCGCGCATTTTATGAATGGCCGCCAACACTGTCAACACCGAAATTTTCATTTTCCGGCTTTTTCTTCGAGGGCGGCGACAAAGGCCCTCACCCGCGCGGCGTTGGCGCCGAGGTCTCCCCGCCCAACCCGGGAGGCGGAGCGCACGTCGATGCGGCTGCCCTGCCCCTCCACCCGCACCCGCACCACCACGTCGTCCTCGAAGCCGAAGATGACACTGCGATACACCCCCTCGACGGTACCCGCGACGGTGTCGCTGCCGAGCAACCGCCAACCGGACTCCTCCATCACCGATCGGACCAGGGCCAGGGCCGGATCCGGCGCCACCGGCAACACAAGGGGCGCGATATCCGGGAAGTGGCGCCGCTGGTGATCGACGTTCTCCGCCGGATCGTAGGCCACCGGGTTGTCCCCCGGGCCGCGATCCTCGGCGGCGAATACAAAGACGGGCGGGTCCGCGAAGTCGGTGGTGATGTCGTGGATGGGCGGCGCCTGGAAACCCGCCACCCCCACCGTTGCCAGCACCAGGGCGGCGGGCAGCGCACCCACCACCACATAGCCGAGCCTGCGCCCGACGATGCCCCTGCCCCGCGCCAGGCCCGCAAGGGTGCCCAGCAGGGAGACCACCGCGAACAGGGTCACCACCAGCGCCCCCACCCCCATGAGCAGAAAGCCCTGGCCGGTGGACAGCACCTCGAAGCGAATGCCGACGATGGCCGCCACCAGCAACACAGCGGCCAGCCAGAAGATCACCCCAAGGACAGAGGCGGCGCGACCGCCGCGGGCGTTGTCAGTGTTCATCGGATTCTCCACTGGCGCCCGCGGGCACGAAGTCGAGGGACACCGAGTTCAGGCAGTAGCGCAGTCCGGTGGGGGCCGGGCCATCGTCGAATACGTGGCCGAGGTGGCTGCCGCAGCGGGTACAGGTGATCTCGGTGCGCACCATGCCGTGGCTGAAGTCAGCGGTCTCGGTGACATTTTCCTTTACCGCCGTGGCGTAGAAGCTCGGCCAGCCGCAACCGGCGTCGAATTTGGTGCCGGCGTCGAACAGCAGGTCGCCGCAGCACACGCAGAAGTATTGCCCCGGCCGGTCCTCGCGGTTGTAGATGCCGGTGAAGGGACGCTCGGTGCCCTTTTGGCGGCACACCGCGTACTGCTCGGGGGTCAATCGGGCGCGCCAGTAATCGTCGCCCTTGTCACGCCAATCGTCGCTCATGGGTCCTCCGCTGCCAGTCGTGGTCGAGGCCAACAAAGCCACAGCGCCCGGGGATTTTCCGCTACAATGGCGCACTTTTTTCCGGGCGAAGCTGACCTTCCTGGCGGGCACTATCTTATGCAGCACTTTCAAAAGTCAAACAAATTGAACAACGTTTGCTACGACATCCGCGGCCCGGTGCTGGACCACGCCAACCGGCTCGAGGACGAGGGCCACCGCATCTTGAAGCTGAACATCGGCAACCCCGCGCCGTTCGGTTTCGAGGCGCCGGACGAGATCCTCCAGGACGTCATCCACAACCTGCACCAGGCCCAGGGTTACTCCCATTCCAAGGGGATATTTTCCGCCCGCAAGGCGGTGATGCAGCGCACCCAGGTGCAGGGGGTGCCCGATGTGGAGATCGACGACATCTTCCTCGGCAACGGCGTCAGCGAGCTGATCGTGATGGCCATGCAGGCCCTGCTCAACCCCGGCGACGAAATCCTTATCCCCGCCCCCGACTACCCCCTGTGGACCGCGGCGGTGACCCTCGCCGGCGGCACCCCGGTGCACTACCTGTGCGACGAGGCCAACGACTGGCAGCCGGACATGGCCGACATCACCGCCAAGGTCAACGGCAACACCCGGGGCATCGTGGTGATCAACCCCAACAACCCCACCGGGGCGGTGTACGGCGAGGCGGTGCTGCAACAGATCGTCGATCTCGCCCGGGAACACGACCTGGTGATCTTCGCCGACGAGATCTACGACCGCATCGTCTACGACGACGCCGAGCATATCCCCATGGGCCGCCTGGCCACCGATGTGCTGTGCATCACCTTCAACGGCCTGTCGAAGACCTACCGCCTCGCCGGGTTTCGTTCCGGCTGGCTGGTGGTGAGCGGCGCCAAGCACCGCGCCCGGGGCTATATCCAGGGGATGGAGATGCTCTCCTCCATGCGCCTGTGCGCCAACGTGCCGGCCATGTACGCCATCCAGACCGCCCTCGGCGGCTACCAGAGCATCAACGACCTGATCCGCCCCGGCGGGCGCCTCCACCAGCAGCGGGAAATCGCCCACCAGCTGCTCACCGCCATCCCTGGGGTCAGCTGCGTCAAGCCCAAGGGCGCCCTGTACATGTTCCCGAGGCTCGATCCGGCCATGTACCCCATCGAGGACGACGAACAGCTGGTGCTGGATCTACTGCTGCAGGAAAAGATGCTGCTGGTGCAGGGTTCGGCGTTCAACTACCCGGACAACAATCACTTCCGCATCGTCTTCCTGCCCCGGGAGGATGACCTCGGGGACGCGGTGAAACGGCTGGAGCAGTTTCTCGGCCGTATCCGCCGGTAACCCGCCGTCCCGGCGAGGCCGACGGGCTCAGGGGCGGGCGAAGCCGGCGCTCGCCAGCAGGCGGCGCAGGGCGGGATCGGCATCCACGGGCGGGGCAAAATGCCCCAGCTCCCGGCGCCAGGGATAGCCCTTGCGCAACCCATCGAAGGCCGCGCCGGTATCGGGGTTGGCCGCCAGGGCCTGCCCCATGCGCTGATGGTCCGCCCGGGGGTCGTAGGCCGCCAGCACCCAGTCGGCGAATCCCGCGCCCGGCGCCGGCGCCAGCAACGGTGCCTCCCCCCCGCCCGCCGGCAACAGTGCCAGGGCCTCGGCAAGGCCCATGCCCGGCCCCGCCCCCAGCAAACGACGCAGCGCGTCGTGGACCATCAGGGTGCCCCGCACCCGCCCTTCCAGGCTGTAGCCGGCGATATGGGGTGTGCCAATGGCAACCTGCGCGAACACATCGCGGTCGATGGACGGTTCCCCCTCCCACACATCCAGCACCGCCCGGAGTCGCCCGGTTTCCAGCGCCCCCCTGAGGGCGGCGTTGTCCACCACCGCGCCGCGCCCGGCGTTGAGTATCAGGGCTCCGGTCTTAAGGCGCGCCAGCGCCCCGGCGTCGAACAGGTGCCAGGTGGGATGGGGGCCATCGCGGGTCAGGGGGGTGTGCAGGCAGAGGATGTCGGCACCCAGCACCTCGTCGAAGGACACCAGGGGCAGCTCGCCACCGGGGGCGAGGAAGGGGTCGTGGCACAGGCAATCCGCGCCCATGTCCCGCAAGCGCCGGTAAAGGCCGCCCCCCACGTTGCCACAGCCGACGATGGCAATGGTCCTGCCGAGCCAGTCCGGGTCACAGGCGCACAGGGACGCCACCACATAATCCGCCACCGCCGCGGCATTGCACCCCGGGGCATTGGCCCAGTGGATGCCCCGGGCCGCGAGCCAGGGCAGGTCCAGGTGATCGGTGCCGATGGTGGCGGAGCCCACGAAGCGCACCCGGCTCCCCCCCAGCAGGGCCTCGTCCACCCGGGTGACGGAGCGCACCAGCAGCACCTCCGCATCCGCCACCAGGGCCCTGTCGATGGCCCGCCCCGGGGCGGTGACCACCTCGCCGAAGGGGCCGAACAGCTCGGCCACCAAAGGCATGTTCTCGTCGGCGACGATCTTCATGACAGCCCGCTGTAGCGCTCGGGGTCGAGCACATCGGCCACCCCGTAGTGATCCGCCAGGGCGCGGATGAACAGCGCGCCCCGGGGCGGCAGGCCACCCGCCACGCACCAGTCCCGGGCCTGCCGTTCAACGGCGGCGACAAAGCCCGGGGAGGCGCCCCGGCTTTGCGGATCGTCCCCCTGGAGGTTGTCGGTGCTGAGGCGAAAGGGCCGCCCGGTGGCGGTGGTGAACAGCCACTCCAGGGCCTGGGGTTTCACCTCCACCCGCTCGAAGGCGCGCTGCTGGTGGAGGGTGCGGCCATCGGGCTGGTACCAGTAGCCAAAGTCCACCAGGGCGCGGCGCGCCTCCCCGGCGATGCACCAGTGGGCGGTTTCGTGGAGGGCGCTGGAAAAATAGTCTTCCCGGTAAATGATGCGGTGGCGGGAGTGATCGCCGGCGGCGGGCAGGTACACCGGCTCGTCGCCGCCACCCACCAGTTCGGTGTTCCAGCCGTCGAGAAAGGTCGCGGCAAAGATCCGCTCCAGGGCGCGGGACTCGGCCACCTCAGCCCCAGCCGCCATCTTCGTCGAGGCAGGGTGTCGCCGCCAGCCAGGCCAGGTAATCGGCGGAGAGAAAATCCCGCCCCGCCAGGAGGTGATCCAGGTACCAGCGCAACGGCCGGGAGTTGTCATCGATATGGGCGCGGTTGGCCACGTAGGTCCAGGCGGGGATGACCTCGTCGCCGACGCTGATGGGAAAGCGCTCCCGGCTGTAGTAGAAGGGTGCCCCCTCGAAGGGGTCCATCTTGAGGATCTGGCGGTCGTCGGCGAGGCGGTACAGCACCCCCTGCACCAGACTGCCCGGGCTCCAGGCGATATTGGCGCAGGCCCAGCGGGGATTCTGGCGGGAGCGCTTGTTGAAGCGCAGCGCCATGCCGTGGAGCCGACCCGGCAGCGCCTCCACCACGTCGAGGCCGCGCCCCGCCATGCGGGCGGGATTCATGTTGGAACCGTAGGCAAAATAGAAGGGCATGGACGTTCGGGCAGCGAAACGGGTCGCCATTATCGCCCCCCGCCGCCGGCCTTCACAACCGGCGGCGGGGCGGACACCTCAGCGCAGATCCCGGAAGGTGGCGCGGATATCGGCGATGCAGGCCTCGGGGTTTTCCACATAGCCGAAGTGGCCGCCGAAGTCATGGGCATTGACGAAATGCAGGTTGTAACCCGCCGCCGCCCGGGAATTGCGGAAGATGTCCACCCGGTTCCCGGTGGTCACCCCCGGCGGGTTCTCGCCGCCGAGGAAAGTGATGCCGGTGGGGGCCTCCACCCGGGGGGTGCGATCGTGGCTCGGGGCCCAGGGCTTGAGCACCGCGTCCCGGTAGTAGCGCACCGAGGTGGCGAAGCATTCGGTCACCCAGAACAGCGTGGCGGTGGTGAGCAGAAAGTCCCGGTCGTACTCGCTCTCCAGCCTGCCGTCGCAGTGGCTCCAGTCCTGCCAGCGCTGCATGATCCAGGCCAGCTGCCCCACCGGGGAGTCGTGCATGGCGTAGGACAGAGTCTGGGGTTCGAGGCTCTGCACGCAGGAGTGGGCGATGGCCTTGGTGACAAAGGGCAGCAGTACCTTGCGCACCTCGGGGGGGGTGTCGTAGGGCACGAAGGCACCGCTCAGATCCCAGAAGCGCTCGTGGTTGAAGAGGTCCAGGGGCGTCGAGCCGAGGATATGGATGCCGTGGAGGCCGGCGGCGTACTTGTGCCCCAGCTCCGAGGTTACCCGGCTGCCCCAGTCGCCGCCGGAGGCGGCATAGCGGTCGAAGCCCAGCACCTCGGTCATCAGCCGGTGCCAGATATCCGCGGCGGCGGTGGCGGAGATCCCCGCCCGGGGCAGTGGCGTCGACCAAGCAAAGCCCGGCAGGGATGGCACTATCACCTCGAAGGCATCCGCCGGGTCGCCGCCGAACGCCGCCGGATCCGCCAGGGGGCGGATGATGCGGTGCATGTCCCAGAAGGTGGAGGGCCAGCCGTGGGTCAGTACCAGGGGAATCGGGTTCGGCCCCTTGCCGGGTTCGCGGATGTAGTGGATGGGCACGCCGTCGATGGTCACCCGGTAGTGGCGAAAGTCGTTGATGCGGGCCTCGGCGGCGCGCCAGTCGAAATCGTTGGCCCAGCTGTGGGCGAGCTCCCGCAGATAGGGGCCGTCGAAGCCGTAGGCGCGGTCCTCGTTGCCCAGGTCGGTGGGCCAGCGGGTGCGGTTGATGCGATCCCGCAGGTCCAGAAGGGTCTGGTCGGGCACCTGCACGGTGAAAAGTTCGGGCTTCATAATGACTCCAAGGGCTCGGGTGTTATTATTGACGCTTTGATAAATAGACAGGCCAGGGGCGCCAGGCCCCAAGGCTCAGGGGTTATAAACCAGCGGCGCGCCAGGAGTCCAGCGTTGCCCGCACCCAGATCCCCTCGACAACCATAAGGAGCAACCCATGAACCAGCGATTCCAGGACAGGGTGGTGCTGATCACCGGCACCGGCGGCGGCATGGGCCGCGAGGCCGCCCTGCGCTTTGCCGCCGAGGGCGCCCGGGTGGTCGGCTGTGACGTCAAGGCCGACGGCAACCGGGAAACCGTCGAGCTGGTGCGCCAGCGGGGCGGCACCATCGACACCATGGAGCCGGTGGATCTGGGGGACCCTGCCCAGGCCCGGCGCTGGGTGGAGGACGCCGCCGCCCTCCACGGCCGCATCGACATCCTCTACAACAACGCCTCCGCCTGCCGCTTCGCCCCCATCGGCGAGTTTCCCATCGAGGACTGGCAGTTCACCATCCGCAACGAGCTGGACCTGGTGTTCTACGTGACCCGCTACGCCTGGCCCTGGCTCAAGCGCCAGGGCGGGGTGATCATCAACACCGGCTCCATCGCCGGCATGGCGGGCTCCGGCCCCGGAGGCGCCGCCCACGCCGCCACCAAGGGGGCGGTGATCGCCCTTACCAAGCAGCTGGCCCAGGAAGGGGCGGAGCACAATATCCGCGCCGTGACCGTCAGCCCCGGCTTTATCGAGACCCCGGGCACCGCCGACTTCGCCAACAACCCCCAGATCCGCGAGGGGCTCATCGCCCGCAACATCATCCAGCGCATCGGCAAGGCCGAGGACGTGGTGAACATGGCGCTGTTCCTCGCCAGCGACGAGGCCTCGTTCATCACCGGCGCCAATTACGTGGTGGACGGCGGCCGCACCTCCCGCTGATACCCGCCCATTCATTTATTCGTCAAAGGACACAACCCCATGGCAAACATTCTCGTGATCGAATCCAGCGCCCGCCTGGCGGGCTACAGCCGCCAGCTCACCGGCGAATTCGTCGACAAGCTCAGGGCCCAGGGCAAGCACCGCTTCGTGTTCCGCGACCTGGTGGCGGAGCCCATCCCCGTGCTTACCAACGACAACGTGGACATCATCCGCACCCATCCCGACCAGATCACCCCCGAGCAGCTGGCGAAAATCGCCGTCTCCGAGCAGTTGATCGGCGAGCTGTACGAGGCCGACTTCGTGGTGATCGGCTCCTCCATGTACAACTGGAACGTGTCCGCCTCCCTCAAGGCCTGGCTCGATCAGGTGATGCGCATCGGCAAGACCTTCACCTACGGCGGCGACGGCGTGGTGGGGCTGCTGGGGGACAAGCCCTGCCTGGTTGTCCTCGCCCGGGGCGGCAGCTACGATAGCCCGGAGCGCGCCGCCCGGGACATGCAGCAGCCCTACCTCGCCAATGTGCTGAAAGTCATGGGCCTCGACGCCACCTTCGCGGTGATGGAAGGCTCCCTGATGGGGGATGAGGCGCGGGACACCAACCTCGCCAAGGCCCGGGCGGTTATCGAACGGGTCGCCGCCACCCTGGCCTGACCCCTCGCCGCACAGCCGCCCCCCCATAACCATAAAGGACCGAAACATGAGCAGTAACCTTCTCCTACTGGAAGGCTTCTTCCAGATCGGCTACGCCACCAACGACCTCGACCAGGCCCTCGCCCTGTTCCGCGACAAGTACGGCTTAGGCCCCTTTGCGGAGCTGCGGGGCATGGAGGTTCAGGGCCCCCACAACACCGACATGGTGGCCAATTTCGCCCTCGCCTACAAAGGCGACACCATGATCGAGCTGATCCAGCCGGTGAAGGGGGACACCAGCATGTTCGACCATGTGCTGCCCACCCGCGACTTCGCCGTGCGCCACCACCACTTCGCCTACTGCCTCGACTCCATGGCGGCGCTGAACGAGGCGGAAGAAAAACTCCGGGCCGAAGGCATCGACATTCCCATCCAGGGCAACGGCATGGACCAGGTGTTCTTTTTCTACGCCGACACCCGCCACTGGCTCGGCCACTACAGCGAATACGTCACGCTCACCGACAAGGGCCGCGCCACCTACGCGCAACTGCCCCGCTACTGACAAACCAACGATAACAGCGAGATTGACACCATGAGCGATCCCCACGGAATGCCCACCGCCATCGCCACGCCCCTGACCCTGGATGGCCTGCTGGCCACCGCCGAACAGGCCACGGGCCTTCGCGACTGGGGCGCGGACCTGACCTTCAAGATCGGCCTCGAAAAGCTCATCGCCGCGGTGGAGGCCATGCACCCGCCGGCCGAGCTGAGGGCCAATATCCACAACCGCTGCGTGCAGACCCTGGCGATGAAACTGCACATGATCGAGGACGCCCGCCAGCATCCCGAAATCACCAGTGCCAGCGTCGAGAAGCCGCTGATCATCGTCGGCCTGCCCCGCACCGGCACCACCATCCTCTACGACCTGCTGTCCCTCGACCCCAGCCTGCGCTGGCCCCGGGAATGGGAAACCTTCATCCCCTGGCCGGCCCCCGAGGCCGCCACCATGGACACCGACCCACGCATCGACGTCATCAATGGCCTCTACAAGGTGATGCTGGAAAAATCCCCGGAACTGAACGACATCCAGCGCATGGACTCCACCCGCCCAGGGGAGTGCAACCACATCTTCACCCACCACTTCTCCAGCACCAACTTCCCCGCGGAGTTCGCCGTGCCGGAGTACCAGGACTGGTACAACGAGAACCGGGTGCCCGGCCACTACGCCTGCCACAAGCGCGTTCTCCAGCAGCTCCAGTGGAAGGGCCCCAGGGGCACCTGGCTGCTCAAGTCCCCGGAGCACCTGTTCGACCTCGAGGGCCTGTTCGAGACCTACCCGGACGCCCAGCTGGTGTGGACCCACCGGGACCCGGCCCTCACCCTGTCGTCCATCTCCAGCATGGTCCACGCCCTGTGCAAGGCCCAGGATGTGGACGTGCCCAAGGCGGCCATCGGCGCCGGCATGTGGAAGACCTGGAAGGCGGGGGTGGGTCGCGGCACCGCCAGCCGCAACAGCAGCCCCCGCATCGAGAACGCCATTCTCGACCTGGCCCACCGGGACGTGGTGCTCGATCCGGTCGGCGCCGTCAGGAAAATCTACGACCACTTCGGCCGCACCTTCACCGCCGAACACGCTGCCGCCATCGACCGGTTCATCAGCGACAACCCGGCGGCCAAGCGCATCGGCAAGCACCGGCATTCCCCGGAGGAGTACGGCCTCGACGTCAACGAGATCCGCGAGGGCCTCGCCGATTACTACGCCCGCTTCGGCCAGTACTGCAAGCGCCCCAACGAGGCCTGACGGCGGGGAGTTGGCGGCGGGCTATTCGAGGATGCGCCCGCCGTCGACGGTGAGGGTCTCCCCCACCATGTAGGCCGACAACGGTGAGGCGAGGAACAGCGCCACGTTGGCGATATCCGCCGTGGTGCCGAGACGCCCCAGGGGAATTTTGTCGAGATTGGCGGCGAGCCGTTCCGGATTGCCCACGGTGTACTCGGTGAAGCGGGTGGGGATCAGCCCCGGGGCGATGCCGTTGACCCGCACCCCCTGCCGCGCCCAGGCCTGGCCGAGGGTGCGGGTGAGGCCGAAGGCGCCGGTCTTGGAGGCGTTGTAGGCAGGGTTTTCCGGCGTGGAATGGAACGCGGCGGTGGAGGAAATCACCACCACCGAGCCGTTGCCGCTGGCTTTCAGGGATTCGAGGAATTTCCCGCACAGGGCCATCAGGCTCACCAGATTGACGTCGATCACCTTGCGAAAATTCACCGGATCGAACTCCAGCCCGTCGTAGAGAATAAGCCCCTGGGACAGCGCCAGCACGTCGAGCCCGTCGAAGGGCGGCGCGAAGGCGGCGATGGCATCGAGGTTCGCCACGTCCAGCTGGCAATAGTTGAGGCCGGCAAGATCGGAGCCCGCCTCGCCACTGTAATCCGCCGCCGAGGGCCGGGTGCCCGCCACGTGCACCTCAGCCCCCCGGGCGCGAAAGCCCTGGGCGATACCGTTGCCGATACCGCTGGAGCCCCCCACCACGAACACCCGCTGCCCGGAAAAATCCAGGGGATCCGCCACCGTCACGCCACCACCTCCCGCGCCTCGCGGCGCATATCCTCGGCAAACAGCCGGCGACCCAGGTAGTACACCGGCACCAGAATCAGACAAAGGCCCGCCACCACGATCACCACCGCGAGGCCGATCATGCCCTCGTCCCGGAACAGGTGATCGCTGATCAGGGCCGGCAACAGCGGCCCCAGGGTCAACGACACCAGATTCAGCACGAACAGGTAGGTGGCCGACACCTGGGCCCGCAACTGGTTGGGGAGCAGGTTCTGCAACCCCGCCGGCCCCGCCGTCATCATCAGCGAACAGGAAAACAGCGCAATGCCCACCGCCAGCAACTGCACGGTCGGCAACTGATGCCCCGCCACCGCCAGCACCACCGCGACGGCCACGCCGATCAGCGACAGAAAGGACACCAGGATCGGCGCATCCGCCACCCCCCGTTTCCAGAAGCGGTCGCACAACAGGCCCCCGGCAATCACCCCGATGCTGCCAAAGATCACCATGACGATGCCGAGGGCGAGGCCGATGCGCCCCTGGCTCCAGGCGAACTCCCGGATGAAATGGGTGGGCACCCAGGACAGCAGGGCGTAGAAGATGATGCTCTGCAAGGTCATGCCGACAAAAAAGCCGAAAAACCGCCGCCAGCGCCGCGTCACGAAGGCCAGGGAATCGGCGATGGACAGCCGCGCCGCGCCCGCCACCTCGGCGCCGTAGCGCCGCGCCGGCTCCCGCACCAGCAACAAAAAAGCGAGGGCCAGCAACACCCCGGGCAGCCCCACCACCATAAAGACGATGCGCCAGTCGGCAAAATCCATCACCGCGGCGGGCAGCTGATCGCGGATCAAGGGCACCGCCTCGATCAATACCCCGCCGATCACCAGGGCAAGGCCCGCCCCCACGTAGATGCCCACGTTGTAGATGCCCACGGCGGTGCCGATGCGTTCCCGGGGAAAGTAGTCACTCATCATCGAATAGGCGGAGGGGGACAGGGCCGCCTCCCCCACGCCCACCCCCATGCGCGCCAGGAAAAACCCGAAAAAGGTCTTGGGCAGGGCGCACAGAAAGGTCATCACACTCCAGAAGGCAATGCCGATGGCAATGATGTTGCGGCGGTGGCTGTAGTCGGCGAGGCGGCCGATGGGCAGCCCCGCCAGGGTGTAGAACAGGGCGAAGGCGAGCCCCTGCAACAGCCCCACCTGGCTGTCGGAAATGGCGAGATCCGCCTTGATGGGCTCCACCAGCAGGGACAGGATCTGGCGGTCCACGAACGACAGGGCATAGGCGATCATCAGCATCACCACCACCAGCCAGGGGTAGAGGCCGGTGGGTGCCTGGCGGGGGGATTCCGGCTCGGTCATGGCCCGCTCCCCGCCGTTCAATCGAATTGCCACAGTTCGGCGATGGCGGCGCCGAAGCGGCTCGACACCCCGTGGATGGCCTCCTCCGTCTGAGTGCCGTCGGGCACCACCACCCACACCATGCCGTAGAACAGGTTGATGCGGTACAGCTCCCAGGTCTCGTCAAAGCTGGGGGCCGCCACCCCGTGGCTGGCGAGGCGGTCGAGGTAGAAGCGCAGCAGGTCCCGCTCGTGGCGGCGGCGATCCGCCGGGGTCAGGGAGCCGGCCATCATATAGGCCAGATCCCAGATCCAGGGGCCGCGCATCAGCCGCTGCCAGTCGAGCAGGCCCACCTGGCCGTCGACGAAATACATGTTGCCGATATGGGGATCGCCGTGGAGCAGGCACTCCGGCAGGGTGTCGTTGACCGCCAACAGGCGCTCGATGCCGGCCCACACCCGCCCGCGGTCCCGCACCGGCTCGGGAATATCCCGGGAGCGGGGGCGGGACATGGCCCGCGCCCAGCTCTCCGGCGCCATCAGGCGCTCGATCACCCCGTCCTCCTTGAGGGAGCCGCCCCGCTGGCCGAGGCTGTCGAGCTTCGGGCTCTGCCACCACAGGGCGTGGTAGCGGGCCTGGATCGCCACCATGTCCCGCACCATGTCCACCGCCAGGGGCTGCGCCGGATCGCCAAAGCTGGCATTGCTGGCCAGCAGGTCCTCGATCAGCACCACCCCGTCCGCCGCGTAATAGCTCGCCGGGCTGCGGATATCCACCAGGGGCTTGATATCCCGGTAGAACAGCACCTCCCGCTCGAAGGCGGCGTGGATGTTGCGGCTGTACTCGTGGAAGGGGCCCTTGATCCACATGGTCGGCGGCAGGCGGTGGCCGTGGCCCGCGGCGTTGTAGTCCAGCAGCAGCCTGAGCTTGGCGCCGGTGCCGTACACCTCGCTGCCAACGTGCACCGAGCGCACCTCGGTGCCCGGGTAATTGACCGACAGCGCCTGGGTGAGCCACTCGGCGGTGATGTCGTCCCGGGACTTTGGCGTGGGCAACGGGGTTTGTGGCTTGCGGGCCTGGGACATGGATACCTCCTCCAAACGGGGTTCATTATGCTGTGCCAGCCCGAGGGCTGGTCCCGACCAAACCGAGGCTAGCCCATCCCCCGGGGGCGGCGACCTCACTAAAGATAGAACGCCCGGCAACGCCAACTGGGCCGATTGGCAACAGTTGGTCCGCCCCGCGCAAGGGATTTCGGGGCCTGGCGCAGGCCCGGGGCCGGCGCGGGACGCGGCGCTGGGTTAGACTCTTCGGGGCACAATAACAACCCAACGCGCCCCCGGAGGCCGCCGCCATGACGCCTGAAAGAACCCTCGCCCACTGGCTGGTGAATACCCGCTACCAGGACCTGCCACAACCGGTGGTGGCACAGATGAAACTGCTGGTGAAGACCATCATCGGCACCACCGTGGCGGGGGCCACCGCCGAGGGTTGCCTTGCGGTGGTGGAGCAGGTGCGGGACTGGGGCGGCAAGGGGGAGGCCACGGTGCTGATCCACGGCGGTGCCAAGGTACCCGCCCACAACGCGGTGCTGGCCAACAGCGTGATGGGCCGCGCCCTCGATATCTGCGACGGCATGGCCCCCGGCATCCATATCGGCACCAGCGTGGTGCCCATCGCCCTCGCCATGGCGGAGGCGGTGGGGGGCTGCACGGGGGAGGAGTTGATCACCGCCCTGGCCGTCGGCACCGAGCTCAGCGCCCGCATCAGCGCCATCGCCGAGTACGACGGCTTCGACCCCACCGGCATCGGCACCCAGTTCGGCGCCGCCGCCGTGGCGGGCCGGCTGTTGAAGCTCGACGCAAGCCAGATACACCACGCCCTGGCGCTCGCCTTCAACCGCGCCGCGGGCAGTTTCCAGAGCAATATCGACGGTTCCCTGGCGGTGCGCTTCATCCAGGGCTTCGTGTCCCAGAACGGGGTGATCTGCGCGCAACTCGCCCAGCGGGGCATCACCGGCCCTGACCACTACATCACCGGCCTCTACGGCTACTACCACCTGTTCTGCAAGGACAGGCGCGACCAGGCCACCCTGGTGGACGACCTCGGCAACCGCTGGAACCTCTACCAGATGGGCTTCAAGAGCGCCCCCAGTTGCGGCTGCACCATCGCCCCCACCGACCTCATCCTCGACCTGGTGAACAGGCACCCGGTGGACCCGGACGCGGTGGCGCGCATCGATGTCACCGTGGGGCCGCCGGTGTTCAAGCTCACCGGCCACGATTTCGAGGTGGGCGACAACCCCACCGTCAACGCCCAGTTCAATATCCAGTACTGCGTGGCCAACGGCCTGCTGCGCCGCGCCTCGCGACTCGAACACTTCGATCCGGCCCGGGTGACGGACCCGGCGGTGCTGGCCCTGACCAAGCGCATCAAGGTCCATTGCGACGACACCCGCATCACCGAAACCACCCTGGTGATCACCACCCGCGACGGCGAGACCTTAAGGGCCCAAACCCCGGGCCCGAGCGGTTTTCCGCCCTTCCCGCTGACGGATGAGCAGCACCGGGAGCGCTTCGAGGACAACATCGGCTACGGCGGCAAGCCCCTGCCCCGCCCCCAGGTGGACGCGCTGGTGGCCCGGGTGGCGGCCCTTGAAGGGATGGCCGACGTGCGGGATCTGATTCCCCTGCTGGTGGCCGGCTGAGCATGGGGCGTCCCGAACCGGGCGCGAGCCTGTCCTGAAATGGACAGCTTGTCCGGAATGCCGCCCCCCTTGCCCTTGGCAGGGGCGCCCCGGGGCCGTAGCGTGGCGGGACAACAGGCAGTGGCCCCACACCGTCCCCTGTCGACACAATAATGCGCGGGAGTTCAACCCCATGATCAGGAAAACCCTTGCCGCCCTGCTGCTCGGCGGCGCCCTTGTCCACAGCCCCCTTCACGCAGGAGAAGACACCGTGACCACAGCCCCGGAACTGGAAAGCTGGTCGAGCTTCGTCGCCAAGCTCGGCCCCCTCGAACAGCGCATGCTGGACAAACTGCCCGAGCGCCTGCGGGCCGACCCGGCCATTCGCCAGCGGGCCTGGCGCCTGCTGCTGATGGCCAGCGCCCGCACCGGCATCGACGCCCTGGTGGGGGATCGCCGCTATCCGATGTTCGTACCGGAGATCAACCTCGCCATCAACCTCTACCAGCCGAACGCCGACACCATCTACAAGAGCGCCCTGATCGAGCCGGAGGGCACCTACCGCATCACCGGCAAGCGGGGCACCATCCTGTTCGCCAAGCTCGGCCAGCTGGGGCCGGACATGATCCGCACCGGCCAGCCCTCGGGGCCCCTGTCGTACCTCGACCTCGACGAGGTGGCCGACAAGGGCGGGGATTTCAGCGTCATCATCAGCCCCGAAAAGCCCGCCGGCTACGACGGCCACTGGTGGCAGCTGGACCCGCAGGCGGTCAAGCTGATGCTGCGCCAGGTGGGCTACGACTGGGCCAGAGAGGAGGACACCCGCATCGCCATCGAGCGCCTCGACACCCCCGCCGCCAGGCCCGCCCCCAGTGCCGAGCAGATGAACGCCGCCCTGGCGGAGCTGCCCACCATGATCGGCAACGCCGCCACCTTCTTCGTCGCCCACGTCGAGAAGATGCGCAACGAGGGCTACATCAACAAACTGAAGGTCTACGACCTCACCCAGATGTCCGGCCTCACCGGCCAGTCCTACTACGAGGGCGCCTACGAGATCGCCGACGACGAGGCCCTGATCGTCTCGGTGAAGGTGCCGGAGCTGTGCAAATACTGGTCGCTGATCCTCACCAACGACCTCTACGAAACCACCGACTGGTACAACAACCACAGCAGCCTCAACGGCGCCCAGGCCAGGCTCGACAGCGACGGCTATTTCCGCGCGGTGATCTCGGCCAAGGACCCGGGGGTGCACAACTGGCTGGATACGGCGGGCTTTGCCAGCGGCGCCATCCAGGGCCGCTGGCTCGAATGCTCCGGGGCGCCCATTCCCGACCTCCAGAAGGTCGCCCTCGACGAGGTGAAAAAGCACCTGCCCGCCGACACCGCCCTGGTCACCCCCGCCGAGCGGGAGGACATCATCCGCGCCCGCCGCGCCGCCTTCCAACAGCGCCGGCTCTGGTAAGCGGCGAGGGCCGCCCCGCTGGCTTCCAGCATCGGGGCGGCCGCCAGGCCGGCTTTTACCCCGGGTCAACAGGTAAGGGTTGTCGCTGTCCGCAAACAGACTAGAATCGGTCCACTGTCCGAAAACTGGCTGACCCATGAAAACAGACCGTCGCGTCGATAAAACCCGCAAGGCACTGCGCAAGGCCATCTCGGAGCTGATCGAGGAGAAACCCTACGAGGACATCAGCGTCACCGAGCTGGTGGAGCGGGCCAACATCGCCCGCTCAAGTTTCTACGCCCATTTCCGCGACAAGGACGACCTGCTGCTCAGTGGCTTCCAGGAAATCGGCGTGAGTTCCGCCGACGACATCTTCATCGAGTCGGACGGCGACGGCAGCTACCCCAATTTCGCCATCGTCCTGTTCCGCGGCGCCGAGGAGTGGAAATCCATGGCCCGTGCCTTCCTCAACCTGGACTCCGCCACCGTGGCCTCCCACCACATGCGCAACATGCTGGTGATCCAGACCCGCGACTGGCTGAAGAAGCACAAGGACAACAGCCTCTCGAACCTGGAGATGGAAGCCATCGTCCACTACCTGGCCAGCGCCCTCCTGGGCCTGCTCACCTGGTGGGTGCGCAGCGACTTCCCCTTCTCGGCGGATGTGATGAGCGACAAGTTCAACCAGCTGGCGGTGGCGGGATTGCAGGGGGTTGGGGGGTTGCGGGTTTGATTGGGTAAGCGGATTAAATGGTTGATCTTGCCTTTGCATGAGAGTGAGACAGACCGGCATCTCATCGGATTATCTGGTTGATGCTTCACCTACTGCTGGTGCATGTTTCCTTCGCTAATTCCAGCAAGAACCCCACACGCCTCAACTTCCCGGTCAT
>JAYELS010000032.1:0-32887 GCA_034717695.1 Pseudomonadota bacterium | reverse complement strand
TCGGCTTGTTTCAGGACGGCCAGAATCTGGCTATCGGTAAAGCGTGATGTTTTCATGCAGAATCTCCTGCGTAGAGAGTGCGAGAATATTCTACTTTTGAGCAACACTACTTTTCGGGGGGATTACCCATCCTCGGCACCCATCACCTGGGGTTTCTCCATATCCAGGAGGCCGCCCGGCGCTGGGCGGACCGGCCGATATCCCTCACCGCCTGCTGCGTCGAGTCTGTGAAGACCAAGGCCATGCAGGATCCGGCGATGCCGTTCGTCATGCGCCTGATGGGGCGCTTTGGCACCACCCCGGAACTGGCCTCCCGCAACGCGGTGCGGATTCTCACCGCCGCCGACAGCGCCGGGTTAAAGGGAGCGATCGTGCCGAAGTCCAGGGTGTTCGAGCCGAGGCCCCTGCAGCTCGACAGCGCCGATGGGGAGAGGTTGTGGGACATCACCACCCACATTGCCGCGGAGCGTGGACTGGCATTGCCCTGAGATAACGAAGATTGAAGTGACGCAGCCCCGTGGCGATCCGCAAAGGATCCTCTGATTGATTTTCGTGGGTCATTGCGAGCAGAGGAAAGCAATCTCAGAGTAAAAATTATTCAATGGGTTGCAAGATTGCTTGGCCGCTGCGCTCCTCGCAGTGACAAATACTCAGAGATTCCTAAAGGCCGTGGACGGAAAGAAACGTCGCCACCGCAAGCTCGGCTTCGCTGGCGATTTTTTTCCGGCCCGGGGGGCGGGCGACGTTGAACAGCACCTCCTGGTAGGTGGTGGATTCACAGAGGCTGAACAACAGCTGGGCGGCGCGCAGCGGGTCGCCCTTGCGCAGCAGGCCGTCGTCCATGGCCGTGCCGATATAGGCGGCGAGGCGGCGCCGGCCCTCCTGCGGGCCGCTGGCGAAAAAAGCCTTGCCGATGGCGGGAAAGCGCACGGATTCGGCCATCACCAGCCGGCTCAGGGCGAGATCGGTGGGCGACATGATGGCGGTGATGAAATACCGGCAGAACTTGGTGAGCACCTCCCGGGGTGGGCCGCCTTCCTCGATGGCGCTGAAGGTCTGCCTGGCGTGGGAGGCGATGAAATCCTCCACGCAGGCCACGAACAATTCCTCCTTGGTCTTGACGTGGTTGTAGAGTGTTCCCTTGGAGCCGCCCACCAGGCTGGCAATGGTGGACATGGATGTGTTGGCGTAACCCTGTTCGAGGAAGGCATCGAGGGCGATCTTGAGGATGCGTTGCCTGCGGTTGTCTTTTTTGCGCTCGGCGGGCGTTTTTTCCACGGGCATCCCTCTGTCCAGATGGTGTGGGGCGATGCTAAGAGGTGTCCCGGGTAGCGTCAAGCAACCTCTGGGCTGTATTGACGGCCATCCTGCTCAACTGTACTGTACGGTCAGTTTTGCCGCCGGCGCCGGGCGGCACCGGCTTCGCCGCCACGGATATCCATAACAACGATGTGTCGGCCGCGGCATTGCATGAATCCCCTGGCCGGCGATGGTCGACGGGCAACGCAAAGCTCCCTGGACAATATCGCCACCGGCGCAGGCGAAATGAGGCAAAGGCTGCCACACTGGTAACGGCCCCTCGGTTGCCCGTCCGCCGGCCATTGACAAGGTTCAACGCTCCAATTACCGATAAGAGGATAAGACATGACTTCCGTACTCGACCGCTTCCGCCTCGATGGCCGCACCGCGATTCTCACCGGCGTCGGCCCCGGGGTCGGCGAACATGTGGCCAAGGCCTACGCCGAACTGGGTGCCAACGTGGTGATTTCCGCCCGCTCCGCCGAGCGCCTCGAACGCATCGCCGCCGAGATCAACGCCCGGGACGGGGGCCGCGCCGCCTGGGTGACCGTGGATGCGGGCAAGCGCGAGGATCTCGAACGGCTGGTGAAGGTGGCCCACGACAACTTCGGCCCCGTCCATATCGTCTTCAACAATGCCGCCGCCGGGGTGGTCTACGGCAAGGACGGCAAGGGCATCTGGGACAACACCGACGAGGTCTGGAAGGAGGCCATGGACGTCAATGTGCTGGCCACCTGGCGCCTCGCGGAGCTGACCACGGCGGACATGCAGGCCCACGGCAAGGGCAGCATCATCTCCGTCGAAAGCTGCGGCGGCTTCACCCCGCTGCCCCCGGCCATCGCCTACGGGGTCAGCAAGGCGGCACTGCTGTTCGTGGTGCGCTCCCTGGCCAAGGCCCTGGCGCCCCACACCCGGGTCAACTGCCTGTGCGTGGGCTCCATGAGCCCGGACGGCCAGGAGGCGGAGATCCACCGCGGCCTCGGCCTCGCCGAGCGCAACGCCATCAAGCGCTTCGGCGCCGCCGACGAGGCGGTGGGCGCGGCCATCCTGCTCGCCGGCGATGCCTCCAGTTACACCACCGGCAGCACCGTTTTCACCGAGGGCGGGCGGGTCGGCACCATCGCCTGATCGCCCGACGATAACAACGGCGCGGGCCTTCGAGATCCGCGCCATCAATAGAGGATTCGACCATGAAATACGGACTGAGCCGCCCCTACGGCGACCCCGGATTCCCCACCCCCGACGTCGACATGGGCGCCGTGTGCCAGATCGCCGAGGAGTGCGGCTTTCACTGGGTGACCTACGGCCACCACACCGTGCGCCCCCTCGACGAGCCGGTGCAGCCGCCCCACTACGGGGTACCCTACTACCAGGACCCGCTGATCGGCGCCGCCCGCGCCCTGGCCATGACCAAGACCCTGGAAGTCTCCACCGGGGTGCTGATCATGCCCATGCTGCATCCCGTCAACGTCGCCAAGCAGGTGGCCACCCTCGACTGCTACAGCGGCGGGCGCTTTGCCCTGGGGGTTGGCACCGGTGGCGCCAGCCGCCTGGAAATCGAAGTGACCGGCGGCCCCGGGCGCTTCGAGCGGCGCTGGGCCTACACCATGGAGAGCATCCAGATCATGAAGGGGCTGTGGACCGAGGACCGCTTCGAGTTCAAGGGCGAGTTCTTCGACATTCCCCCGGTGTGCATGGCGCCGCGCCCGGCCCGCAAGCCCCACACCCCCGTCTGGCTCGGCGGCTACACCGATGGCCTGCTGACCCGCATTGCCCAGCACTGCAACGGCTGGGTGCCGGCCTACGATGGCCTCGATATCTACCCCTTCCTCGGCATCGACATGAGCGGCCCCGAGCACGTGCGCCGGGGCAAGGCCCGGCTGGCGGAGCTGGCGGAGGGCTTTGGCCGGGGCGGCGAGCACTTCGAGGTGGGGGTGATCGTCAGCCCCGGCTCGGACCCGGATTGCGCCAGGCACTACGAGGATGCGGGCGCCGACCGCTTCGCCCTGTCGCTGCCGGAAATCGAGACCATCGACGACGCCCGCCGCGCCATCGAGACCTTTGCCACTCAACTCAAGCTGTAACCGCCACGCCCTGGCGCGGGGCTTCCGCCGCCAGGGCGTTATTTGCCGGAGACTCCAATGAGCCTTGAACTACCCAAGATGCCCCGCCCGACCCATGTGCCGGCGGCGCTGGTGATGCCGTTCCCCTATGTTTTCGGCACCACCACCAAGGCCGACCCGTTCAATGAACTGGCCGCCGGTATTCACCGCAGTCACCCCGAGATTTTCTTCGCCGAGCACGCCTACCCGGGCGGCACGCCGGCCTGGATCGTGCGCCGCGCCGAGGATCTGCGGCAGATGTACTTCGACACCGAGCATTTCACCAGCAACGGCTTCTCGCCGTTCTCCATGCTGATCGGTGAAAAATGGAACCTGATGCCCGCCGAGATCGATCCGCCGGACCACGGGGTCTACCGCGCCCTGGTCAGCCCCCTGTTCACTCCCAGGGCGATGGCCAGGCTCGAGGACCGCATCCGCGACTATGCCCGGGAGTATGTGCGGGACATCAAGGCCCGGGGCGAGTGCGAGTTCATGGCGGACTTTGCCTTTGAATTCCCCATCAAGGTGTTCATGGAGCTGATGGGCCTGCCCCTCGACATGACCAGGCAATTCCTGGCATGGGAGATGAACCTGCTCCACAACCACGATCTGGCCAAGATCGCCGAGGCGGCGCGCCATGTGGTGGATTACCTCAAGACCCAGCTGGAGGACCGCCGCCAGAATCCCAGGGACGACCTGATCACCTTCGCGGTGCAGGCCGAGATCGACGGCCGCCCCCTCAACTACGACGAGCTGATCGGTTTTACCTTCAACCTGTTCATTGGCGGGCTCGACACCGTGTCCACCCATATGGGCCTGCAGTTCCTGCACCTGGCGAAACACCCGGAGCACCAGCAGGCCCTGCGGGACAACCCGGCGCTGATCCCCGACGCTGTGGAGGAGCTGATGCGCGCCTATCCGGCGGTCACCACCTTCCGCACCTGCATCAAGGAAACCGAGCTCAAGGGCGTGAAGATGATGCCCGGCGACAAGGTGGCCATGTCCACAACCCTGGCGGGCCGGGATCCCCTGGAATACGCCAACCCCGGGGCGGTGGTCCTCGACCGCAAGGCCAGGCACCTGACCTTTGCCTTCGGCCCCCACCTGTGCCTCGGCCTTCACCTGGCGCGGCGGGAGATGCGCATCGCCATGGAGGAGTTCCTGGCGGAGATTCCCGAGTTCCGCCTGCCCCAAGGCTTCGAGCCGGAATATCACCTCGGCATGATCCAGCCCGTCACCCTGCCCCTGGTCTGGTGATGCCGGGGGCTCAGTCGATGCTGTCGCTGCCCCGCCCCTCGGCGGCGGTTTCCAGGTCGACGCCCATCTTCCTGGTGAGATCCATCATGTCGAGGTACTCCCGCCACTCGCGGATCAGGCCCTCGTCGTTCAGCACGAACACCGCCACCATGTGGTGGGGGGCGTCGCGGCCGTAGAGCATGGCGTCGTCCTTGCGTTCGGTCATCACCACGGTGTCGCTGGAGGTGATGTTGATGATGTTGCACCTGTTGTTGCGCAGGAAACTTTTCTGCCGCTCCAGCTCCTCGCGGATCGCCGGCTTGCCCTTGATGACCGGGCCCCCCGGCACCCACAGCTGCCATTCCACATCCTCCGCCATCATCGACAGTATCCTGTCCACATCGGCGCGGCTGTCGTAGGAGCCGTCGCCGAAGCAGCGGCAGAATTCGCGGATGAAATCTTCCTGTTTCTGTCCCACGGTATTTCCTCTTTTTGATTATGGAGGGGCTTCTGCAGGCAACGGCTTGCCGGCGTCGGGGTGCTTGGTTGATCCTTGGCGATGCCATGGTAACCGCAAGGGAGCGGCGATGATAAGACCCTGCCTTAACCACCTGTCGTTCCGTCTCGATCGGGGGGCGAGGGCCCTCGGCGTCGTTGTCGAGGGCCCGGTCCCCGGCACGCCGTTCCTCGGCGGTCCCGCCATGGGTGGCCGACCGGCGCGGACCCTCGCCGCCGGGGGCTATCTCGAAGAGGAGTATTGGCTCTCCGGCACCGCCACCCGCTTCGACGGGCCAGAGCCGCTGCCCGAGACCGGGGTGGTGGCGGTCGGGCCGGGGGTGGCGGCCCCCTACCGTACCCGCCTGCTGGTGCGCCGCCCCGCCGACCCCGGCCACTGCAACGGCACCGTGCTGGTGGAGTGGCTCAACGTCACCACGGGGACCGACATCGCGCCGGTGTACAGCCATGCCCACCGCCACCTGCTGCGGGCGGGCTTCGCCTGGGTGGGGGTGTCGGCCCAGCGGGGCGGCATCGAGGGCGTCCCTGGGTCCGGTGCCCCGCTGCCGCCCCTCAAGGCCGCCGATCCGGCCCGCTACGGCCATCTGGACCTCCCGGGGGATGCCTTCGCCTTCGATATCTTCTCCCAGGCCGGGCTGGTGGCCCGGCACGGGGCCGCGCCACTCGGGGTTCCCGCCGGGCGGCTGATCGCGGTGGGGGAGTCCCAGTCGGCCCACTACCTGATCACCTATCTCAATGCCATCGATCCCCTGGCCCGGGTGTTCGACGGCGCCCTGGTGATGGGCCGTGCGGCGTCCAGCGCGCCGCTCTCGGGTGGCATTGATCTCGCCAACCGGCCGGCGGAGTTCTACACCCGGGGGGTGCGGATACGGGAAGATGTGCGCATTCCGGTGCTCAACCTCGACAGCGAAACCGACGTGTTGCCGCGGGGCTCCCGCCACGCCCGCCAGGGGGACGGCGAGCGCCTGCGGATCTGGGAGATCGCCGGCGCCGCCCACGGCGACAGCTACATGCTGGTGGCGTCGGGGGCGGACCGCCCCGGCATCGACCCGGCGCAGCTCGCCCGGCTGATGGCCCCCACCCGCCGCGTGCTGGGCATGACCCTTGCCGCCCCCATCAACGCCGGCCCCCAGCAGCACTACATCACCCAGGCGGCGATCCACCACCTCGACCGCTGGGTGCGGGACGGGGTGGCCCCACCCCGGGCGCCCCGCCTGCGGCTGGACGAGGGCGGCGCGGGTTTTGCCCTGGACCCGTTCGGCAATGTGCTGGGGGGGATCCGCTCCCCCTGGGTGGATGTGCCGACGGCGGTGCTGTCGGGCCTCGCCGCGCGGCCCGATGGGCTCGCCGGGCTGTTTGGCACCACCCGGCCCTTCGATGCGGCGCAGTTGCGGGGCCTCTACCCCGGGGGGCTGTCCACCTACCTGGCGCGCTTTGCGGCGGCCTTGGACCGGGTCATTGCGGAGGGTTTCATCCTCGCCGCCGACCGCGACGAGATCCTCGCCGTGGCGGCCGCGGCCTTTCCCCTGGCGGAGGCTTCCCCGGCCGATTAGGAGGCTTCCGGCGTCCTGGTCTGTTCAGGGGCCATGGCCGGTGTTACAGTGCCTTAATCCGCCTGTCTTAAGCGGGCCGGGTTTCCCCATAACCGATAAAAAGACGATGCCGTGAACGCCAACAGCTCCCCCGACATGGCCGCCCTGTGGCGGGCCTTCTGCGCCGACATCCAGTCCGCGGGCCTCGATATTCTCGCCTCCGCGCCCGCCCTCGACCCGGTCAACCAGGCGGAGGGGCTGCGCTACCTCACCCGCCTGCTGCGGGGCAGCTTCGAGAAATTCGTCGAGTTCGCCGATCCCCTCGACCCGGTGATCTTCAAGATGTGCGACGAGCGCTCCGGCTACGGCGGCGACAACCCCGACAACATCTACTCGGCGAGCCCCGTGGCGGCCGGGGAGGTCTACGAGATCAGCGGCAACCGGGGCGATATCTTCCAGTTCAACTTCAACCTGTTCAAATTCGGCGCCGACAGCCAGTACGAACTGCTCGGCCAGCTCCACGACCGCGACCTGGAGTGCGACGCCGACGGCAACTTCACCATCCGCCTCGGCGGCGAGCCCCGGGCCCGCAACTGGCTGCCGACCCCGGAGGGGGCCAACCAGATCATGCTGCGCCAGACCTTCTGCGACCGCGCCCGGGAGCGGGAGGTCAGCGTGCGCATCCGCCGCCTGTCCGGCGCGGGCGGGGTGCCGCCCCTGGAGCCCGAGACCATGGCGCGGCGCCTCGAAGGGGCCGAGGCGTTCTTCACCAAGACCGGGCGCATGATGCACGGCTGGTCCCGGGACTTCAGCCGCTTCATGAATGTCCTGCCCCTCACCGATCCGGCCTTTATCGCCGCCGGCGGCGGGGATCCCAGCGCGTTCTTCTACATCGCCTCCTGGCGCCTTGCGCCGCGCCAGGCGCTGCTGGTCCAGGTGGCGGACTTCCCCGACGACAGGCTGTGGAACCTCGCCCTCTACAACTACTGGTTCGAATCCCTGGACTACGTGAATTTCCGCATCCACACCAACAGCCGCATCTGCGCCAGGAACCCCGACGGCAGCGTCACCCTGGTGATCGCCAACGAGGACCCCGGCGTGCCCAACTGGCTGAACGCCACCGGCCACGGCGAGGGCAAGATGATGATGCGCGCCTGGACCGGCGGCGTGCGCCCCGCCGACCCGGCCACCGAGCTGGTGGACCTCGACAGCGTCGACTGGGCCGCCAGGTTGCGCCGCTGGGCCTGACCCACCACCACCCCTTAGCCAAGATCGCCAACGGAACCACGATCCCATGAAAACCCTGCAACTGAACGCCGCCCAGATCCTTGCCGACACCGTTCGCGAGACCGGCCTCGGCCAGTACCTCGACGAGGCCATGGCGCGCCGCTTCGACTACCTGATCGGTCTTTTCAACGACTTCGGCAGCATCCCCGAGGACGCCTACCCCGCCGCCGTCGCCGAGGTCAGGCGCTACGTGGCGATGCGCCTCAAGGTGGCCCGGGACTGGCACCAGCACCCGGAGATCCTCGACGAGCGGATCGTCCAGCCCCTGTTCGTGATCGGCAACGCCCGGGCCGGCACCACCTTCGCCCAGTCGATCCTCACCCTGGACGACGGGCACCGCACCCCCTGCTACTGGGACACCCGCAATCCCAGCCCGCCCCCGGGGCTCGACCCCGCCGCCGATGCCGCCGCCCACGCCGAGGCCCGGGCCTTTCTCGCCTTCATGCTGGAACGATCGCCGACCCTGTGGCCGGCCCACCCCTACTTCGACCAGGAGGGTTACACCGAGGCGGAGGACGAATTTCTCTATTCCCTCGACTTCAACATGGCCTATCCACTCCACTTCCTGAAGGTGCCCACCCTGCCCCAGGCGGTGCCGCCGCCGGACCCCATCGAGGCCCTGCGCTTCCACAAGAACATGCTCAAGCAGCTGCAGTGGAAGATGCCGGTGCGACGCTGGGTGGGCAAGGGCATCCTCCACCAATACCTGATGGACTCCCTGCTGGAGGTGTACCCCGACGCCGTGTGCTTCTGGATGCACCGCGCCCCGGAGGAGTACATCGCCTCCCTGCTGGAACTGCTGGAGCGCCAGTACAAGCCCTTCAACGGCGATCTCTACCGGGTCGACCCCCGGGATCTGGTGGACCAGCTCAAGGCCGGTATCGACCACTTCATGGCCCAGCCGTCCATCGACGACAGCCGGGTCAACCACATCCGCTTCGCGGATTTCGTCAAGAACCCGGCGGCGGTGATCGCCCCCATCTACGAGGAGGCCGGCATCCCCTTCACCCGCGCCTACGAGCAGCGCATCGCCGACCGTATGGGCGACCCCGCCGCCCGGGCCGACCGCCACGGCAAGTTCGAGTACGCCCTGGAAAAATTCGGCATCACCCGGGAGGAGCTGCGGGTCAAGTTCCAGGACTACTGCCACAGGTTTGAACTCTGATGACCGCCATGGACACCCTTGCCCAGCTGTTCGCGGCGGGCCATATCATCCAGCCGGGGGCGCCCCTGGCAACCCCCGGGCAGCGGCTGGTGGAAAGCCGCGCCCTCGCCATTCTCGGGCGCCCGGAGCTCGACGCCGCCCGGGACCGCATCGCCGCGCTGTTTGGCGCCGACCGCAACGCCAAGCTCGCCGATCAGCACGCCCTGATCGCCCAGAGCGTCGCCGAGCATGTCGTCCACGGCGCCTTGATCGCCGCCAGCGAGACGCCCCGCACCCCGCGCTTCGTGTGGACCATCGCCCTTGCCCGGGAGTGGCTAGGCCAGCTGCTGCCCGGCAGCCGCATCGGCCAGGACAACCCCGACAACGTCTACCGCTTCGCCAGTGTCGACCCGGCCTTCGGCTACCGCATCAGCGGCTGCTTCCCCGGGCCCGAGCCCCGGGATTTCAGCATCTGCGCCCTGCCCGCCCAGGTGGGGGAGGGGATCGCCGCCGACGTGCGGGGCATCATCACCCGGGACAGCCTCGACGTGGATGCCGAGGGCCGCTTCGAGATTGACGTGGACGCCAGTGCCAGCGACGGCCGCCGCAACCACCTGTGCATCGCCGGCGCCAGGGTGCTGATGGTGCGGGACACCCTGGCGGACTGGGGCGTCGAGCTGCCGTCGTACCTGCGCATCGATCCCATCGATGCCGCCGGCGACCCCGTCGTGGCGGAGGATGATTTCGATCCCGCCGCCGTGGCGGCGCGGGCGGGGGAGCTCGCCACCGGCATCGCGGAATTCTTCCTCGACAGGGTCCAGCACGGCATGTGCGAGGTGGCGCCCCTCAACACCGTGCCGCCGCCGGTGTCCTCCGCCGGGCGCGGCGGCCTCGTCACCCAGTCCGCCACCCTCGGCTACTACCGCCTCGGCGACGGCGAGGCCTGGGTGCTCGACATCGACCCCATGGGCGCCCGCTACCTGGGGGTGCAGATCTGCGACATGTGGATGCTGTCCTACGATTACAGCCTGCGCACCAGCTGCTTCAACCACCGCCAGGCCCTCGCCGATGCCGATGGCCGCTACCGGCTGGTGGTGTCGGCGGCGGACCCGGGGGTGCACAACTGGCTCGATGGCGGCGGTCACCCGGTGGGCACCATCCTGCTGCGCTGGCAGGGCATTCCCGCCGGGGCCGACTTTGCCGGCGCCGTCACCACCCGGGTGGTGCGCCTCGCGGACCTGCCCCGGGCGCTGCCCCCCGAAACCCGCTTTCTCGACGCCGCGGGCCGCGCCGCCCAGCGGGCCGAGCGGCTCGCCGCCTACCGACGCCGGCTGACCGGCGACAACCCCCAACAGAACCCCTGAGGAGCCCTCGACCATGACCTACAAAGTGATCCAGTGGGCCACCGGCCACACCGGCAAGATGGTGGCCCGCGCCCTCGCCGAGCGCGCCGCCTACGAGATCGTCGGCGCCTTCGTCTACAGCCCCGACAAGGCCGGCAAGGACCTCGGCGAGATCTGCGGCATCGGCAAGCTCGGCGTCACCGCCAGCAACGACCGGGAGGCGATCCTCGCCCTCGACGCCGACTGCGTGATGTTCCTTGCCGGCGCCGAGAACGACGTGCCGGGCGCCCTCGACGATGTCTGCGCCCTGCTCGCCTCCGGCAAGGATGTGATCACCACCGCTGCCCAGTTCGTCTACCCCAAGTCCCTTGGACCTGCCATCGAGGGCCGTATCCGGGACGCCTGCGCCATCGGCGGCAGCACCTACCACGGCCTCGGGGTGATGCCGGGCTTCATCGCCGAGAATGTGGCGCTCACCCTCACCCGCATGTCCCGCCGCATCGACCTGCTCAACTGCTACGAGACCCTGCTCTACAACGAGTACCCCAGCACCTTCCAGATGTTCGACCTGATGGGCTTTGGCTACGCGCCGGACGACCCCACCCCCATGTTCAGCAACCTCGAGGTGGTGGCCCAGGTGTGGCAGCACTCCTGCCTGCTGGTGGCGGAGGCGGTGAACCTGCCCATCGACCGCATCGAGAGCTTCCGCCACGTGGAAGTTGCCCAGCGGGATCTGCAGGTCGCCGCCGGGTTCATCCCCAAGGGCACCGTGGGCGCCATCAATTTCGGCAGCCGGGTGATTTCCGGTGGCGAGGTCCGCATCGTCATGCAGCACTACACCCGCATGGATGATGATCTGGCGCCCCACTGGCCCCGGGGCGACGGCTGGACCATCGAAATCGAGGGGGAGCCCTCGGTGCGGGCCAAGATCGACGTGGGCATCCACGGCGAGGTCCACACCGACCAGGGATGCCTCGCCACCGCCATGCACGCCATCCACGCGGTGCCCTACGTGGTGTCCGCCGCCCCCGGCATTCTCAGCCTCGCCGATGTGCCCCCCGCCTGGGGCGGCGATGCCTTCCATATCAAACCCTGATCGCCACCGACCCGCGGGCCACGCCATGAAACGACTGCAAGACAAGGTCATCCTGATCACCGGCGCCGGGGGCGGCATTGGCTCCGCCTGCGTCGAGCGCTTTAGCGACGAGGGCGCCATCGTGGTGGCCGCCGACCTGGTGCTCCCGAGCGTCGAGAAACTCGCCAATCGCTTCGGCGACAGGGTGATTCCCGTGCAGGTGGATATCGGCGACGAGCAGCAGTTCAGGGAGGTGATCGACGGCGCCGTGGCGCGCCTCGGGCGCCTCGACGTGCTGTTCAACAACGCCGCACTCACCGACCCGGCCACCCAGCACCTGGACACCACCGCCACCGACATCCCCATGGACCTGTGGCGCCGCACCCTCGAGGTCAACGTCACCGGCACCTTTGTCGGCTGCCGCCACGCCATTCCCCACATGCTGCGCCAGGGCAAGGGCAACATCATCAACACCGCCTCCATCGGCGCCAACGCCGGGGATTCCGTGCGGGTGGCCTACTGCACCTCGAAGATCGCCATCGTCGGCCTGACCAAGAATCTCGCCACCCAGTACGGCAAGCGGGGCATCCGCTGCAACGCCATCGCCCCGGGCCCCATCGTCACCGAAAACTTCCACAAGGTGGCGCCGGAGCTCGGCCCCATGTTGCTGCGCCACGCCCTGACCCCGGAGCTGGGGGTCCCCGCCGATATCGCCGCCCTCGCGGCCTACCTGGCGGCGGATGAGTCCCGCTTCATGACCGGCCAGTGCCTCACCATCGACGGCGGCATCGGCGCCCATCATCCCCACACGGCGGATTTCGACGATTATCTGGCGTCCCTCGGCCAAGGCCCTGGGACCTGAACCCACACTCAGCAGGAGGGCACCACCGCTATTCAGGACTAGACTGTCAGGGAAAGGCACCACCGTTGAAGCTGTGTCAGTTTTTCGCCCATAACCAATAACGCAGGGGAAAATCATGAAACGCACAACCCTCCATCAGCTCGTCTCCCTGGCCGTGGCCGGTGGCGCCGCCACCCTGGCGCCACTTGCCACTGCCCAGTCCGCCACCACCATCGAGGAAATCACCGTCACCGCCCGCCGCACCGAGGAGAGTATCCAGTCGGTGCCGGTGGTGGTGCGGGCCTTCGACAGCGCCGCCCTCCGGGAGGCCTCCATCTCCACTCCGGAGGACATTCAGGTCAACACCCCGGGGGTGTACCTCTCCGGCTCCGGTGGTCGTCAGAACGCCGTGTACCAGATTCGGGGCCAGTCCAAGGCCCTGGCGGGGCCGAGTTCGCCGGCGGTGGTGAGCTACTTTGCCGAAGTGCCGGACCCGGTATTCGGCAGCTTCGTGCCCCAGTACGACATGGGCTCGGTACAGGTGCTCAAGGGCCCCCAGGGCACTCTGTTCGGTCGCAATACCACCGGGGGCGCCGTGCTCTACTCTCCGGCCGCGCCCACCCATGAAGCGGGTGGTTTCCTGTCCGGCACCCTCGGCAACTACGATGATCGCCAGCTCCAGGGGGCCGTCAATCTGCCCCTGGTGGCCGACCGGGTCGCCCTCCGGCTGGCGGGCGATATCCACGACCGCGACGCCTACACCCGAAACCGGGGCGTGGGTGGCGACATCGACGACCTGGAAACCCGCTCCTGGCGTGCATCCCTGCTGGTGGAGCCGGTGGAGGGCCTGACCAACCTGACCATCTACGACTACCATCGCAGCGAGAACGGCGGCTTCGGGACCGTGATCACTGCGGTGCCCTCGGGCCCCAACCTGCTGGGCATACTGGGATTGCAGTCCGACGCCCAGCAGGCCCTGGCGGAACAGCGGGCACGGGGGCCGTACCGCGTGGAAACCGCCATCGACCAGTTCGAGGAGAACACCCGGCACACCCTGGTGAATCGCACCGAGGTGGATTTCGGGGCTGTCCAGCTGGTGAACATCTTCGGATATCGCAGTGTGGATGTGGGCTACGCCACCAATGCCGATGGCATGCGCACCCTGGTGGCCGATGGCACCGGCCTGCTGCCGGCGGGGCTGCCCATCGACTACATCAAGGCGGGGCTGCGCCAGGAGGTCAAGCAGTTGAGCAACGAGCTGCAGCTCAGGGGCAAGGCCCTGGAGGAGCGCCTCGACTGGCTGGTGGGTGCCTTCTGGCTGAAGAGCGAGCCGGACGGTTCCCAGGGGATTTCCGTGGAGTTCGCCCAGGTTCCCGGGTTCTCCACCGCCACCGCCGGTTACAACTTCATCGATGAGGAGAGCCGGGCCCTGTTTGCCCACCTCGGCTACGGGCTCGATGGGCTGGTGGAGGGGCTATCTGTCGAGGCCGGCATCCGTTACACCGAAGACGAGGTTGACTCCTGTACCGGCATCGGCACCTCGTCCGCTCCCGACGGCGCCAGCGACGGGGATTGCCGACCGGGCAGCGCCAACCTGATCAACGCCAGCACCACCAACGCCAAGTCCGACGAGGTGACCTGGTCGCTCGGCCTCAACTGGCAGATCACCCCCGACCTCTTCAGTTACCTGGTGACCCGCCACGGTTACCGGGCTGGCGGCGTCAACGGGCCCTCCTTCAGCGGCCGGCTGACACCCCTGCAGACCTTTGCCCCGGAAACCGTGACCGACGTGGAGATCGGTGTGCGCTCGGACTGGACAATCGGCACCGTGGGGGTGCGCGCCAACGCCTCGGCCTTCGTGGGCGACTACGAGGATGTTCAGGTGGCCCTGACCGGGGTGCAGAGCACCATCGCCGCCTGTAACCCCGCCAGTAACGACAATCCCCCCGCGGTATCCCCGGACGGCGACTGCGATCCCAACAACGATCCCGCCGGCGGTACCCTGCTGGTCAATATCGGCGAGAGCAGGGTCTCCGGGCTCGACCTGGAGCTGACGGTGGTGCCGGTGGAAAACCTGAGCCTCGACCTTGGCTTTTCCTACCTGGACACCGAGACCCGGAAGTACGAGGCGCCCCCCGCCGTCGCACCCTATGTGGTGAATGATCGCATCCCCTTCAACTACACCACCGACAAGACCTACTTCCTGGGCGTTCGCTATGGCGTGCCCCTGTCCGGGGCGGTGGGCGAGGAGCTGCTGTTCAACCTCCAGCATTACCGCACCAACGATCTCAACTACACCGATGCGGTGGTGCCGTCCTATCACCTCACCAATCTGCGGGTGGATCTGCGCGGGATCGGCGGCACAGGGCTCGATCTCGGCATCTTCGTGCGCAACCTCACGGACGAGGAATACAACACCACCGCCAATGCCTCGGGCGCCTTTATCGGCATGACGTCCATGCTCTACGGGCCACCGCGCATGTACGGGGCGCAGATGACCTACAGCTTCTGACGGCCCCCGCCCGTCAGGCGGTGCCGTGGGACAGGACAGCTGAATCGGGGTGGATCACCACCGGGGCCGGCAACGGCAGCGTGCCCGGGGGTGATTCTCACCGACTTCCTGGCGCCCTTGGGGGGATCAATCGCGGCGCCCTCCATGGTGCCGGTGGTGCGGCTTTTTCTGGCCTGACCGGGTGCCCGGTGGGCGGATCGCCATGGCGGGGCACGGCTATTCCCAAGTGTCGGGCAGCCCGTACAATGGCCCCTCGGCCGGCACCCCGGCATGTCCATGGAATCCCCATGCCGAACAAACCGAAACCGCAAAAAGGTGACAAGGACGGGATGCAGCGCATCCTGCTCGCCGCCCGCAACGAATTTTGCCGGGCGGGGCTGTCCGGGGCCAAGCTGGAGGTGATCGCCCTCGAGGCCGGTGTCAGCAAGCAGCTCATCCACCACTATTTCCGCACCAAGACCGAGCTCTACGCCGCCACCGTGGACGACGCCACCCGGGATGTGATGGCGCAGCTCAACGGTATCGACTACGAGCAGTGCCCCCCGGAGGAGGCGCTGACCCGCTTCATCCACCGGCTGTTCCACCTGCTGCACGAGCATCCCTTCGTCGCCGGGATCTTCAACGACCAGAACCTCCGGGGCGGCGAGCACACCAGTGAGCAGATCAGCCGCCGCCCGCGCCTCACCATGCGCCTCGAGGAGGTGTTGCGGCGCGGCCAGGCGGAAGGGGTGTTTCGCCGCGATGTGGACGCCCACGCCATCCTCGCGGCGGCGGTGATGATCGCCATGGGCTGCTTCACCAGCCGCGAGATCATGGCCGCCTTCGTGCCGGTGGCCTTCGAGACACCGGAGGACATGGCCCGCTGGCGGGACTTGGCGGTGAAGGTGATGCTCGACCAGATGCTGGCGCGGCCCTGATCCGGCTCCCTCCCCTCGGCGATACCCTCTTGCATTCGGGCGATAACACCACCCCTTTGGCGCTCCGTCGCGGTGGCGTACAGTGGGCGCAGATTTCCACCCATCGGAATAAGGACAGAATCATGCTGACCATCCACCACCTGAGCCACTCCCGCTCCCAGAAAGTCCTCTGGCTCGCCGAAGAGCTCGACACCCCCTACGAACTGAAGCTCTACCTGCGGGATCCCGAGACCCTGTCCGCGCCGCCGGAGATGAAGGCCCTCCATCCCCTCGGCACCTCGCCGCTGATCACCGACAACGGGGAGACCTACGCCGAGACCGGCGCCATCCTCGACTACATCCTCCGCCACTACGGCAACGGCCAGCTCCAGCCGCCGGTGAACTCGGTGGCCTTCGACAGGTTCACCGAGTGGATGCACTACGCCGAGGGCTCCGCCATGCTGCCGATCCTGATGATGATCTACAGCAACTACACCGGCGCCCGCTCCGACACCTTGACGGGTATGCTCGAGGCGCAGCTGGGCAAGCACCTGGGGTATATGGAAGCCGCCCTCGCCGGCCGCGATTACCTGGTCAACGACAGCTTCAGCGCGGCGGATATCCATGTCAGCTTCGTGGCACAGACCGCCCGCCAGTACACCGCCATGGACGCCTACCCCAATATCCTCGCCTGGCTGGAACGCCTCGAAGCCCGCCCGGCCTTCCGGCGGGCGGAGGAGAAGGGCGGGTATTTCGGCGCGGCGAAGCCGTAAAGGCCCCATCCCATCCCGCAGGTCGGGTTTGACGGCCAGGGAATGGCTAGACCTGGGGGGCGGAATCTACTCCCGGGCCAGGTTGTTGGCTATCCAGTCGGCGAGATCCGCGGTCTGGGGCATGTGGGACAGCAGCCCGCCGTCGCAGCGGATGATCTGGCCGTTGATGAACCGCGCCTCGTCGGCGGCGAGGAAGGCGGCGAGGGCCGCCACGTCCTCCGGCTCCCCCAGTTGCGGCGAGGGTGTGTGGCGATCCAGCAGGTCGATCAGCTCCGCCGCCACTTTGTGCACATAGGGGGTCACCACCAGCCCAGGGGCGATGGCGTTGGCCCGCACCCCCTGCTTGCCGTGGTGGGTGGCGATGGCGTGGGTCATCAGGATCACCCCGGCCTTCGACACCCCGTAGGCGATGTGGGTGGCGTCGCTGCGGATGCCGGCGTCGGAGGTCATGTTGATCACCGAGCCGCCCCCGCCGCTGATCATGTGGGGAATGGCGAACTTGGCCATGGCGAAGTAACCCCGCAGATTGATGGCCATGGTCCGATCCCACACCTCGAAGGGGGTGGTGACCACGGTGCCGTCGTCGGGCATGCCGTCCGTCAGCCAGGCGTGGTTGTTGTGGAGAATGTCGATCCGGCCGAACTCCCGCCAGGTGCGCTCCACCACCTCCTGGCAGGCGTGTTCGTCGGCGGCGTCGAGGTGCAGGGCGAGGACCCCCGCGCCGATCCCGTCCGCCACCTGGGCGGCCCGTTCCAGGGAGAGATCGGCCACCACCACCCGCGCCCCCTCGCTGGCGAAGCGCCGCGCCGTGGCGCCGCCGATGCCGCCGCCACCGCCGGTGATGATGGCCACCTTGCCTTCCAGTCTGTTCATGTCTTGGCGCTCCTGTCGTCGCGGAATTGGGGGGTACTCAGCGCACCCTGAGATTCAGTTGCTCGATGCCGCGCACCGATTGGCGGTCGCGGAACAGCGCCTCCCCCGCCCGTTCGATGTGGCGGGTCTGGCCGATGAGGGCGCTGAACAGCTCGTGCATCTCGATTCGCGCGAGATGGCGCCCGAGGCAGGCATGCACCCCCTGGGACAGCCCGAGGTGGCGGCCATTGGCGCGGCCGAGGTCGAGCCGGTCGGGATCGTCGAACACCGCCGGGTCGCGGTTGGCGGCGCCGAGCATCACCCCCATCAATTCGCCGCGCCGCACCGGCTGGCCCTCGATGGTCATGTCTTCCGCCGCCACCCGGATGGTCATGGGAATGGTGGCGGTCATGCGCAGCAGTTCGTCCGGCAGGTTGGCGAGGCGCCCGGGGTCGGCCCGGGCCCTGGCGATCTCGGCGGGGTGATCGAGGAGGATATGAAGGCCCGTGGTCATGGTCAGGGCGGTGCTGTCGAAGCCGCCGCTGAACAGGGCCTCGGCGAGGACCGCCACCTCATCGATGGAATAGGCGGGATCCCTGAGCAGAGCGGCGAAGATGTCGGTGTCGGGGCATTCCCGGGCGATGCGGGCGTACTCATCCCGCCAGAACTGCTTGAACGCCAGGGAGGCTTGGTCCGCCGCCCGCAGGGCCTCCGGTGTCACGTCGATCTCGAACGCCAGCTGCATGGTGTTGACCAGTTCCCGGGCGTTGGGCAGCTTGGCCCCGTCGAAGTTGAACACCAGGTTGAGGGTATGTTCCGCCAGGGGGTAGGCAAGGGCATCGGGGAAACTGCCGCCGCCGGCGGCGACGAAATCCGCCACCAGCCGTTGCGCCTCGGCGCGGATCGCCGCCCGGTACCCCTCGATGCGCCTCGGGGTCCAGGCGGGGTTGAGGGGCAGGCGCGCCTTGCGGTGAGCCTCGCCGTCGATGAAGGCGATGTAGTTCAGCAGCTTGGCGATGGACGGGTGTTGCTGCCAGTCTGGGTGGATCGCATCCATGCGCTCGGCTAGCCGCAACTGGGCCGCGGGGTGGCGCAGTATGGCGTCGTTTTCAAGGTAGCCGGAGGCAAACCACATGCCCCGCGCGGTCGAGTAGTACATGGGCGCGGCGGCGCGCAGGCGGTGGAACGCCTCCCAGGGGCCCCGGCGCTCGGCGGCGGACCGGAAAAAATCGGTGATCGCCTGTTCGGCGTCGGGATCGGCGCGGCGGATGTCGCGCTGTGCCACGGGGGGCATATCGACCTCCATCCCGGAGCGGGTTAGACGGGGTGCCTGTTCGTTATGGTAATGGCCAACCGGGCGGCTGCCGGGTGCTGGTCTTTGTCTCGACTATAGTGATAACGCTCGGTTCAGACAATGCCTGAATGCTGGCCCGCGCGGGTTGACCGAAACGCCTGGGGGCTCATTCCCACGGATGCGCGAAAGGATTTGCAAAAAGCGGCGCTGGTCTCGAAGCCGCACAGATAGGCCACTTCCTTTACCAGAAGCCTGGGGTCCGCGAGCAGATCCCTGGCGCGGCCAATTCGCTCCCGCCTGTATACGGCGGCGAGGGTCTCTCCGGAGGCCTGGCTAAACAACCGATCCGCGCATCCATCAATACCACCAATACCTTTACGCATCCTTCGGTGGCGACTATTGCGAACTGATGAAGGGCGATCCCCTGGGGCCCATGATTCCCCAGGAATGCGGTTCGTTCATGACCTGCTCATTCCAAAGCAGCAACCCCGCCATGCTCAGCCGCGTCCCGGATTTTTACCAGTGGACCCGGACAAACGATGCGACCTTTCGCTATCAAGTCCACAAAATGTGGCTGCAACAATTGGGCTGGAAGCACCCGGGGAAGCACTGGGTGCTGAAGATTCAGGAGCACATGTACAAAATGCGCGAGCTTCGCAGTGTCTACCCGGATGCGATCTTCATCCAGCCGCACCGCGACCCCGCCACCGTGGTGGCGTCCATTTCGCAGCTGATTCGGGTCATTCGCGCGCCGGCCGATGACGAGATCGACTCCCATGCCCTGGGGCAGGAGCTGCTGTACCTGTGGTGGGATGGGGTAAAGGCCATGATCGATTACCGAAAGGAGCACCCGGATCTGCCGATCTACGATATGAAATTCAGGGATCTGGTGAAATCCCCGGTGCCTACCATCAAGGCCGCCTACGAGTATTTTGGCTGGGAATTCACCCCGGCATCAGCCCAGGGCATCCTTCACTGGCTGGCGGAAAATCCCTTGGACAAGCATGGCACGCGGAGCTATACCCTTGAGGAGTTCGGCCTCGATGCCGAGAAGATCCACGGGGTTTTCGCCGAGTATACCGAGCTTTATGGGGCCTATTTCTAGGCCCGCCCGAGGGCTTCCGAGCCCCCGCCCCGGCCATGGCGTATTCAGCCGAACGGTGGAGGATGGGAATATCATTCCAGGGATTGCCCCTGTCGCGGGGTGATGGCGGCAGCGGCCCCGGGGGAGCAAAGCGATCCCCCATGGGCTACTCTTTCAGCGCTCACCAAGGATAACGACAGGGCAGACACCCATGGCAAAGATCCTCACCCTGGTCAAGACCCGGCCGGGCATCGACACCGCGACGTTCCGCAACTACTGGGCCAACGACTACACCGCCGCCGTGCTGGCGATCCCTGACCTGGGGCGGGAGATTCGGCGCATCGTCCACAACCACGCCATCGGCCTTCGCATCCGCGACGATGCCGAGCTGCCCATGCCCGACTGGGCCGGCATTGCCGAGACCTGGCTGGACAGTGACGACGCCGCCCGGGCCTTCATGGCCGAGACGGCCAGCGCAGCCTGGTGCGCCCGCCACCGGGCGGTGTTCGATGCCATCGTCCACTACCCCTGCCGGGAGGTGGAGATCTGGAACGACGGCGTCGACCGGCCGTCCATCAAGATGCTGGCGTTCTTCAACCCGTCCGCCGCCATGACCCGGGAGCAGAGCCAGCGCTACTGGAATGTCGAGCATGTGGCGGTGGGAGGCCGGCTGATGAACCCCCGGCAGTACGCCCCCCGCTATGTGCAGAACCCTGTGTGGCTCGACCACCACAGTGTCGATCCGCGCCTGGATTTCGCCGGTTGCCCGGAGTTGTGGTTCCATTCCCCCGAGGCCGCGGTGGCGCTGTTCACGGAGCCGGGGGCCGAGAACACCGCAAGGCTCGCCGAGGACGAGGCGGTGTTCTCCGACCGCGCCAGCACCCTGATGATGGTCACCGACGAGGTGGTGGTCCATGGATGAAAACCAGGGCCCCGGCACCCCGTTGTGATTCCCGCCGGGATCGCCGTCACAAGTCCGCCGGCACCAGCCGCAGCACCTTGCCGTCGTCGGTGAGCAGATAGACCATCCCTTCGGCGTCCACCTCCAAGTCACGCACCCGATCGCCGTTGCGCAGCAGGCGCTCGCTCAACACCACTTCGGTGCCATCCAGCACCAGGCGGTAGAGATCCCGGGGCCTCAGGGTGCCCATCAGCAGATTGCCCCGCCAGCGGGGGAAGGCGTCCCCCCGGTAGAGGGTAATGGCCGAGGGGGCGATGGAGGGCACCCAGCTCAGTACCGGCAGCTCCAGGCCCGCCATGGCGGTGGGCAGGGACGCCGGCTGGTCGTCGTAGCGGTGTCCCCAGCTGATCAGCGGCCAGCCGTAGTTTTTGCCGGGGAGGATGCGGTTGAGCTCGTCGCCGCCCCGGGGGCCGTTCTCCGTGGCCCAGAGATTGCCCGAGGCATCGAAGGCGATGCCGAGGGGCGCCCGGTGGCCGAGGCTCCAGACGTAGGGGTTGGCACCCTGTCGACCGACAAAGGGGTTGTCCTCCGGCACGGTGCCGTCGTCGTTGAGGCGGAGGATCTTGCCGTGGGGGCTGGCGAGGTCCTGGGCCTGGGAACTGGCCGCCCGGGGGTGTCCGAAATCCGGGTCGCTCACCGGGGGCTGGCTCATGATGGGGGAGCTGAGGTAGAGGTGATTGTCCGCGTCGAAGGCGATCTTGGCGCCGGCGCCGATGGAATCGAGGCGCAGCAGCACCTGGTCGTCCACCCAGCGCCCCTCCCGCAGGCGCCCGCGATGCAGGGTAAGGACATCGATACCCTCGTCGGCGCCGGCATCGACGGCGCCCAGGTAGATCCAGCCATTGCGCCTGTAGTCGGGGTGAATGGCCACGTCCAGCAGCTGGCGGCGAAACCCGGCGCGGGGAGTCCCGCCGGGGGTGCCCGCCACCGGCGCTTCCACTAGCTTGCCGTTGGCGATCACCCGCAGGGCGCCGGATATCTCGGTCACCAGCAGCTGACCGTCGGGCAGGCTGGCCAGGCCGTAGGAAGGGGTCAGTTCGGCAACGGTCTCGACCCTGAAATCATGGACCGCGCTCCGTACCCGGCCCTCGGGAAACCCGGGCCCCGGCACCGCCAGGGGATTGCGGATCACGGCTTCACCGCCACCCGGGTGGAGGTTCACCACATGGGCCGCCAGGGCGTGGATCTCGGCATCGCTCAGCAAGGGCGCAAAGCCCGGCATCCCCTGGTCGGGGAAGCCCCGGGCAATGCTGCTGGCAATGGCCTCCGGATCGCCCCCCTGGCGCCACTCAGCGTCGATCAGGGAAGCGCCCTGGCCGCCACCGCCGTCCGCCCCGTGGCACGCGGCGCAGTGACGGGCGTAGAGGGTCCCGCCGGTTTCCGCCCCCTGCCCGGGCAGGGCGAGCAGGGCCGCAGCGGCGGCGATGACGAGGCGGGGCGTGCGAATGGGTAAGGGGGATGGGGCGGTGCTCGGGGGCATGGTGGCGCCTCGCTGCGTTTCGCTACCACTTTAGCAACACCCCGCCGCAATGGTGTTGTCATCGGCGGCCAAACTGGCGCCGATCGGACATTGCGGCGCCTTCCGTTCGCTCTGCCACCCGTCAGTTGTCCGCCTCCGCCTCCGCCACGATGCGGGTCATCTTCAACAGGCTGTCGGGATTGAGGGCGATGGAGCCGATGCCCCGGGCCACCAGCCAGCGGGTGATTTCCGGAAAGTCGCTGGGGGCCTGGCCGCAGATGCCGATGTACTTGCCCTCCTTGCGGCAGGCGGCGATGGCCATGGCCATGAGCGCCGCCACCGCCGGGTCCCGCTCGTCGAACTGGGGCAGGAGGCCGGAGTCCCGGTCCACCCCGAGGGTGAGCTGGGTGAGGTCGTTGGAGCCGATGGAGAAGCCGTCGCAGTGCTTGAGAAATTCCTCCGCCAGCAGGGCATTGGCAGGGATCTCGCACATCAGGATCAGCCGCAAACCGTTCTCGCCCCGGCCAAGGCCGTGCTCGGCCATGATGGCGCTGACCTTTTCCACCTCGCCCACCGTGCGCACGAAGGGCAGCATCACCTCCAGATTGGTCAAGCCCATGGCTTCGCGCACCTGGCGAATGGCGCGGCACTCCAGGGCAAAGCACTCGCGGAAGCTGTCGGCGTAATAGCGGGAGGCGCCGCGAAAGCCGATCATCGGGTTCTCCTCGGTGGGCTCGAACTCCCGGCCGCCGACCAGTTGCGCGTACTCGTTGGATTTGAAATCGCTGGTGCGGATGATCACCGGCTTGGGGTAAAAGGCGGCGGCGAGGGTGGCGATGCCCTCGGCGAGCTTGTCGACGTAGAAATCCACGGGGCTGGCATAGCCCTGGATATGCTCGCGGATCTCGCTTTGCAGGGCCGGGGCAAGGCGCTCGAATTCGAGCAGCGCCCGGGGGTGCACGCCGATGTGGTTGCTGATGATGAACTCCATGCGGGCGAGGCCGACGCCGCTGTTGGGCAGTTGCGCCACCGCGAAGGCCTGGCCGGGGTTGCCGGCGATCAGCATGATGTGGGTGCGGGGGTGGGGCAGGGCGCCGAGGTCCACGGCTTCCCGGGTGAAGGGCACGAGGCCCGCGTACACCAGGCCCTTCTCGCCCCCGGCGCAGCTCACCGTCACCGCGCTGCCCTCCGCCAGTACCTCGGTGGCGTCCCCGGTGCCCACCACGGCGGGGATGCCCAGCTCCCGGGCGATGATGGCCGCGTGGCAGGTGCGCCCGCCGCGGTTGGTGACGATGGCGCTGGCGGTTTTCATCACCGGCTCCCAGTCCGGGTCGGTGATGTCGGCGACGATCACATCCCCGGGTCGCACCGCCCGCATCGCCGCCTTGTCCCGCACAACCCGCACCGGGCCGGCGCCGATCTTCTGGCCGATGCTCTTGCCCCGGGCCAGCACCTCGCCCTTGCCGTCGAGGCGATAGACCTCCTGGATCAGGGGGTTGCGGCCCCCGTGCACCGTCTCCGGCCGGGCCTGGACGATGAACAGCTCGCCGCTGCCGCCGTCCTTGGCCCACTCGATGTCCATCGGGCAGCCGTAGTGATCCTCGATCACCAGGGCCTGGCGGGCGAGGTCCAGCACCTCGTCGTCGGAGAGGGCAAAGCGCTGCTGGTCGGCGAGGCTCACCTTCTCGTTGCGGGTGGTGCGGCCGGTGCTGTCGCTGTACACCATGCGCAGGGCCTTGCTGCCCAGCTGGCGCTTGAGGATGGGGCGAAAACCCGCCCTCAACGTGGCCTTGTGGACGGTGAATTCGTCGGGGTTCACCGCCCCCTGCACGACATTCTCGCCGAGGCCCCAGGCGGCGGTGATGCTCACCACCCCGGGAAAGCCCGACTCCGTGTCGAGGGTGAACATCACCCCGGCGGCGCCGAGGTCGGCGCGCACCATCTTCTGCACGCCGATGGAGAGCGCCACCTTCATGTGGGCAAAGCCCTTGTGGACCCGGTAGGCGATGGCCCGGTCGGTGAACAGGGAGGCGAACACATGGCGGCAGCTGGTGAGCAGTTGCCCGGCGCCGCGAATGTTCAGGTAGGTCTCCTGCTGGCCGGCGAAGGAGGCGTCCGGCAGGTCCTCGGCGGTGGCGGAACTGCGCACCGCCACGTCGGTGGCGGGGCCGTACTCGGCCTCCAGTTTGGCGTAGGCGGCGGCGATGGCGTCGCCGAGGGCGGGGGGCATCTCCCCCGCCACCAGCCAGGCGCGGATATCGGCCCCCGCCCGCTGCAGGCTGGCCACGTCGGCGGTGTCGAGGCCGTCGAGCCGGGCCGCGATACGGTCCCGGAGGCCGTTGTGGTCCAGGTACAGCCAGTAGGCCGCCGCCGTGGTGGCAAAGCCATCCGGGACCCGCACGCCCTTCCGGCCGAGCTGGCCGACCATCTCCCCAAGGGAGGCGTTCTTGCCCCCCACCAGGGCCACGTCGTGGCGGTTGATATCGGCAAAGGGGCGGATCAGCGGGCTCGGCATGGGGCATTCTCCTGTGACGGCGACGGATCACCGCAGTATGGATGGGGATGGTGGAAAGGCGAGGGGAAAGTGGCGGGGGCTTGATCGCGATCAGTGCCGGGCGGGGATCCAGCCCCCGCCCGGCGATGGGGCGCGGGGGCCTACAGGCGCGAGGCCGTGAGGGCGAAGTCGGCGTGCGACCAGGCCGTTTCGAAGCGCCCGTCCACCTCGCTGGCCTCGGCGTCCTTGCCCTGTGCCGCGAGGGCCTGGGCTAGGCCCCGCAGGGACCAGCCGTTCTCGGGGTTGCGGCGCAGTTCTTCCCGGTAGACGGCCTCGGCCTCCGCCCCCTGGCCGGCGTCGAGCAATACCGCCCCCAGGGTGTGGCGCACCGGGGCGTGCCAGCCCGGGGGTTCGTCGTAGGGAATGGCGTCCTCCAGGGCGACCGCTTCCCTGAGGGCCGACACGGCTGCTTCCCGGTCCCCCCTGGCGGCGGCCAGTTCACCGGCCAGTACCCGTTCCGCCACCGCGACCCCCCGGCGCAGGGAGTAGCGGCCCCACATCTTGAGGGCTTCGATGCTGTCATCCCTGGCCGCCGAGGCGAGGGCCTGGCGATGCTCCGCCGCCTCCTCCAGCCGCCCCTGGCGCAGTGCGGCCATGCCCTGGGCGTAGTGCCAGATGGCCACCTGGTAGGGCAGGTCGTCGGCGGGCCTGGGGGTTGCCGTCACCTCGTCCCAGAGGCCGAAGCGCACCCGGGCAAACAGGGGTGTCAGGGAAAAATGCTGCAACGCCTCCATGCCCGGCAGGCGCATCAGCTCCGGCAGGTTGGTGCGCTGCCCGGTGGTGTCGGCGGCGGCGAGGGCGGTGGCGCGCTCCCCCGCCATGGTGGCGGCAAACCACAGGAAGTGGTGGTTGTGGGGCACGTAGCCCAGGGGATAGACCCCGGGGGCGGGGCGGCAGGTGGCGAGGTAGAGGTCGTCGGCCTTCATGGCGTCCTGGTTGACCAGGGCCGCATCGTGCCAGCGGCCCACCCGGGCGTAGATGTGGGCGGGCATGTGCACCAGGTGGCCGGAGCCGGGGATCAGGCCCCTGAGCCGATCCGCCGCGGCGGCGCCCCGCTCGGGATCGGGGGAGGCCTCCACCGCGTGGATGTAGAGGTGCAGGGCGCCGGGGTGGGCGTCGTTGCGGGCCAGGATCCCCTCCAGGCGGGAGACGATCTCGGCGGTGTTGCCCTTGGGGTTGCCCTCGCCGTCCCAGAAGTCCCAGGGCTGGAGGTTCATCAATGCCTCGGCGTGGAGGGTGGCGGCGTCGAGGTCGTCCGGGTACCGGGCCGTGAGCTCCGCCATGGCACCGGCGTAGGCCTCGTCGAGGCCGCGGCGATCCGCCGGGGGGTGCTCGGCGTAGCGGGCGGCGAGGGCGGTGATGTAGGCCCGCTCCCGCTCGCTGGCGGTCCCCGCCAGGGACTGCGCGGCCTTCAGGCGCTCCCAGGCGGCGGGGTTGTCCGCCGGGTCCATGGCGGCGTTGACATGGGGGCCGAGCACCAGCGCCGCGCCCCACCAGCACATGGCGCACTCAGGGTCGAGCTCCAGGGCCCGCAGGTAGGAGCGCTCGGCGGCGTCGTGGTTGAAGCCGTAGGTGAGCATCAAGGCCTGGTCGAACCAGCGCTGCACCTCGGGGTTGTCGGTGGTGATGGCCATGCGGTGGTCCCCGAGGCCGTCGAGCAGGGTGGCGCCCACCGGGGCGATATCCGGCAGGGCCGGCGCGGCGGCCTGCTCCGGGGCGGGGGTTGGGGCGGGTTGGTTGTCGACCTGGAAAAACCACAGCCCGGCGACAAGGGCTATGATAACGATGGCGAGCAGGTGGCGGCGGTTCATGGCAGTCCTCCATCGCTGCCGGCGCGGCGCGGGATGCGCCCCTTGGCGGGCAGCCTGTTGACGGTGCTCCACGAATCGGGCCCAAGCAGATACCGCGTTGCGGCGGCTCGCGCGGGGCAAGGACTTTTATAGTCCAGCCGGCGCGGTTTTGCCACGGCGCGGCGACAGGAGGGATGCCATGGCAAGACTATCGATACTGCTGGCGGTGCTGCTGGTGGCCGCGACCGGGGCGGTCGTCCTGATGCCGCGGGACCCGCCGCCCCTGCGGGCGGGAACGGATCTGTCGCCGCCCCGGGGGCTGCCCGCCTTCGAGCTGGTGGATCACCGTGGCGCGCCATTCAACCGGCAATCCCTGGCCGGCCACTGGAGCCTCGTATTCCCCGGCTTTACCCAGTGCCCGGATATCTGCCCCACCACCCTGGCAACCCTCAACCGCCTGATGGCCCAGCTGGATGGCGGCGCCAAGGGGATGAGGGTGGTGCTGCTGACCGTCGACCCGGAACGGGACAGCCCGGAGGCCCTGGCCCGCTACCTGGGATACTTCAGCAACGAGTTCATCGGCGTGACCGGGGACGCGGGCGAACTTGCCCGTCTCCACGCCGCCCTTGGCATCACCGCCATCCGCATCCCCGGGGCCGGGGGCGACTACAGCGTGGACCACTCCGCCCCGCTGCTGTTGATCGACCCCGAGGGGCGCCTCGCTGGCTACTTCCTGCCGCCCTTCGAGGTGGACGCCTTGGCGAGCGACCTGGCGCCGCGCCTGGCCAGGATACCCTGAGTGGGCGGAGTTGCCCCGTCCCCGACGGGTGGCCTCAGCGCGACAGGTAGGTTTTGTAGTTTTCCAGGTAGTCGGCCAGGTTGGCATCCAGCATGGTTTCGAACTGCTCCATCAGCAGCGCCTTGATGTCACCCAGTTCGTCCTTGAAGGCCTTGCGCTCCGTGCTGGAGGCGGCCGCCACGTAAGCGCCAAAACGCGCCGCGGCATAGAGCATGGCGTCGCTCACCAGTGCCGCATCCTGTGTCGCCGATCGGTCGTTGGCGTCGTTGATCAGCGTTTCGACCAGGTCCCAGAATTGCTGCTCGGTGTCGTTCATGATCCTTGCTGTCCATCACTGTTGTGGGTGGAAGGGGGCCCTGCGGTCAGAGGATGTCGAGCAACTCCACCTCGAACACCAGCGCGCTGTAGGGGCCTATGGCGCCGCCGGCGCCGCGCTCCCCGTAGGCCAGCTGGTAGGGAATGTGCAGGCGCCACTTGGAGCCCACAGGCATCAGTTGCAGGGCCTCGGTCCAGCCGGCGATCACGCCGCCAACGGGAAATTCCGCCGGCTCGCCCCGCTGCACGGAGCTGTCGAACACCGTGCCGTCGATCAGCGTTCCGTGGTAATGGGTGCGCACCGTATCGTTGCGACCGGGCCTGGCGCCGCTGCCTTCCGTGATGATCTCGTACTGCAGTCCGGAGGCGGTCACGGTGACGCCCTCGCGCTTGGCATTCTCCGCCAGATAGGCCTCGCCGGCCCCCGCGAATTGCCGGGCCTTGTCCGCCTCTTCCGCCTTGAGACGGCCCTGGATTTCCCGGAACGCCCCGTTGATCTGATCGGCACTCACCTGCAAGTCCCTGGCGGCGATGGCGTCACTGAAACCGGCCAATGCCGCTTCCCTGTCGAAGCCGCTGAAGGGCGCGTTGGCGAGTTGATCCCCCAGCTGGCGGCCGATGCCGTAGCTGGCTTGCTGTTCCACTGATTCAAACGGTGACGACATATTTCTCAATCCACATATCGATGATGGCGCGGGCAGCGCCAGGGAAGAAGGGGGTGGCAACATCCAGCGCCGCTTGAACCCGCTGCCCGAGCATACCGAGCCCTGGGCCCGAAAGGCTCCGGCGGATGCGGCTGTATGGTGGATGAGCCCTGCTCGGGGGCGACGTCAGCTGGTCTGCTTCGGGCCCAGGGAGATGTGCTTCGGCCCGGCCAGGTTCTGCTGGCCGCTGACGCCGGACTTGACCTTCTCGATGACGCCTCCGGCCCGCAGGAAGGCCTCGGTCTGCGCCGCGATGGTCTTCGACGAGATGACCGCCGCGGGCTCCTTCTTCTTCGGCGCGGTGATTCTCGTGGCGGGCGCGACTTTTGCCGGTGCGCTAGGTTTGCTGTCACTCATAACGAAAAATCCTTGACCTGGGTTTGACGGCATTGTACGCGATCTGGCTGTTTTTTGTTCGCCGCCGGGGGCCGCGGGCAAAATCCCTGGGTTAAGGCATCACCTGTATGGGCCGTTGGCATCTCTCTAACAGTACGCCGGAAATCTAGAAATCCCCCCACATACCCTGGAAGAGGCTGAGGGCGGCGATGGGCGCCGTCTCGGTGCGGAATATCCGCGGCCCCAGGGTCAGCGCCTGAAACTGGCAGGCGAGGCCCTCATCGATCTCGGCCTCCGACAGCCCGCCCTCGGGGCCGATCAGCAGCGCGACAGAGGCCGGCTTGATCCCCGCGAGGGATTGCAGGTTGACAGCCGACCGGTGGTGGAGCAGCAGCTTGATATCGGCGCTGGTGGGCAGCCAGTCAGGCAGGTTCATAGGCCCATGCAAAACGGGAAGCCGGTTGCGGCCACACTGCTCGCAGGCGCTGATGACCAACTGCCGCCAGCGGACCTGCTTTTTATCCTCCCGCTCGCCCTTGAGCTTGACCTCGGTGCGCTCGGTGTAAAGGGGGAAAATCTCCGTCACCCCCAGTTCCGTGGCCTTCTGCAACACCCACTCGAAGCGCTCACCCCGGGAAATCCCGATACCCAGCAGCGTGCGCAGGGGCGACTCCCGATCCACCGGGTTGACGTTGCCGACACGCACAGTGACAGCCTTGGCCCCGGCGGCGACGATCTCGCCGCCGTACTCCCCGCCCTCGCCATTGAACAGGCACACCGGATCGCCGGCCTTGAGGCGCAGCACGGTTGCCAGATGGCGGGCGGCGTCCCTGTCGAGACTGATCTCGGTATTAGCGGTGAGGGGTGCGGGGGTGAATATGCGGGTGGTGCGCATTGGATCTCCGTGCCGTGGGAACCTTATCGGCCTGTATTGTACGGCAGCGGCCCGGGTGGTGAGCAGTGGGGACAGTGCAAGGCGACGGCGGCTGGCTGAACGCGCAAAAGTCTCTACGCTTGGCTGTGGTGAAATGCGTGGGATTACTCACGGGCACAAAGTATCCCGCTTCCAGTATGAGCCTGGCCTGGCAATTTCTTTTCCCCTCATCTCGGCTCAGCTACGAACCGGGAACCCCTCATCTTCGCCGTCATCACTATGACGAGACGAACGTCAACAAACTGTTGCGAAGGGCGGCCTTCCAGGCGGGCCTGATGAAGGCGGTGGGCAGCCACACCCTGCGCCATTCCTTCGCCACGCATCCATTGCAATCGAGTGCGGATATCCGCACGGTACAGCAACAGTTGGGCCACGCAGATGTGAAGACCACCGAAATCTATACCCATGTTCTGAAGCAGGGCGCCCATGGGGTGAAAAGCCCTCTAAGCACCCTATGAACGCATTGGAAACCCCAGAGAAATACCCTTTTCGTCATTACGGCCGCAAAGCCTAGCCAGGGAACTTCGACGAGTTACAAGATTGTTTCGTCGCTGCCTGCCGCGCAGCGCTCGCAGCTAACGGCTCCTCGCAACGACAACAGATCGAATTCCGCTGCCTCAAGACATAGCCCCCAGGTTTTCCAGGATACCCAGCGTCGGCTCCGCCTGGTTCATGGTGTAGAAGTGGAACCCGGGTGCGCCGCCGGCGAGGAGTTGTTCGCACAGGCGGGTGACCACCTCGGCGCCGAAGGCGCGCAGGCCGTCGTTGTCCTGGCCGAAGCCGGCGAGCTTTTGGCGCAGCCAGCGGGGGATATCGGCGCCGCAGGCGTCGGAGAAGCGCACCAGGTTCTGGAAGTTGGTGATGGGCATGATGCCCGGGATCACCGGCTGGTGGATGCCCGCCTTCGCGCACTGGTCCATGAAATAAAAGTAGGCGTCGGCGTTGTAGAAGTACTGGGTGATGGCGCAGTCGGCGCCGGCGCGGAATTTTTCGCCAAGCCAGTAGACGTCCTTTTCATAGCTCTCCGCGTCCGGGTGAATCTCCGGGTAGGCGGCCACGCTGATATGGAAGTGATCGCCGAAGTGGGCGCGGATAATGGCCACCAGTTCGTTGGCATTCACCAGTTTGTGGATGCCCATGCCGGAGGGCATGTCCCCCCGCAGGGCGACGACCCGGCGCACGCCGGCGTCTTTGTAGCTTTGCAGCAGGGCGAGCACCGCTTCCTCGCTGTCGCCGCCGAAGGACAGGTGGGGCGCCACGGCGTAGCCGTCCCGGTGAATCTGGGTGACGATATCCCGGGTATTGTCCCGGGTGGAGCCGCCGGCGCCGTAGGTGACGGAGAAATATTCCGGCTTGACCGCCGCCAGGCGGTCGCGGGTGGCGAGCAGTTTTTCCCGACCCTCGGGGGTTTTGGGGGGGAAGAATTCGAAGCTTATCTTCGGGGTGGAGAGTGGGGTGGATTCGGTCATGTTTGTCGGGCTCTGTTGGATCGGCGCGATGGGTTGGGGGCGTTGGTCTGACGTCGGACGCTGGACGTCTGACGCTTTGGCGGCTGCGCCGTGGGCGAGCCGCTTTTAATCTTTAGCGTCCGACGTCGAGCGTCCGACGTCAGACCCATCCGCAAAAACTCTTCACTCGCACCTCAATACCGATACGCCTCCGGCTTGAACGGCCCCTCCAAGGACACGCCGATATAGCTGGCCTGCTCCGGCTTGAGCTTCGTCACCACGCCGTTGAAGCCCCGCACCATGTGGGCGGCCACTTCCTCGTCGAGTTTGCGGGGCAGCACTTCGACGCGGATCCTGCCGGGTTTTTCGCTGGCGGGCAGGTCGGCGAAGCGTTCGCCGTAGAGGTGGATCTGGGCCAGCACCTGATTGGCGAAGGAGCCGTCCATGATGCGGGAGGGGTGGCCGGTGGCGTTGCCGAGGTTCACCAGGCGGCCTTCGGAGAGCAGGATCAGGTGGTCGTTGCTGGTCTTGTCCCGGTGGACCAGGTGCACCTGTGGCTTGACCTCTTCCCACTCCCAATTCTTGCGCATGAAGGCGGTGTCGATCTCGTTGTCGAAGTGGCCGATGTTACTCACCACGCAGCCGTTCTTGAGGGCCTTCAGCATGTCGGCATCGCACACGTTGTAGTTGCCGGTGCAGGTCACCACCAGGTCGATCTGGCCGAGCAGGGTTTTGTCGACGCCCCGGGCCGGGTCGCCGTCCACATAGGGGGACACCACCTCAAAGCCGTCCATGCAGGCCTGCATGGCGCAGATGGGGTCGATCTCGGCGATGCGCACGATCATGCCCTCCTGGCGCAGGGACTGGGCGGAGCCCTTGCCCACGTCGCCGTAGCCGATCACCAGGGCGCGCTTGCCGGACAGCAGGTGGTCGGTGGCGCGCTTGATGGCATCGTTCAGGCTGTGGCGGCAGCCGTACTTGTTGTCGTTCTTGGACTTGGTGACCGAGTCGTTGACGTTGATGGCGGGCACCTTCAGTTCGCCCTTTTTCAGCATTTCCAGCAGGCGGTGCACGCCTGTGGTGGTCTCCTCGGTGATGCCGTGGATTTTGTCCAGCATTTGCGGGTATTTCTGGTGCAGCATCAGGGTCAGGTCGCCGCCGTCATCCAGCACCATGTTGGCGTCCCAGGGTTTGCCGTCCTTGAGAATGGTCTGCTCGATGCACCAGTCGTATTCCGCCTCGGTCTCCCCCTTCCAGGCGTACACGGCAACGCCCGCAGCGGCGATGGCGGCGGCGGCATGATCCTGGGTGGAGAAGATATTGCACGACGACCAGCGCACCTCGGCCCCGAGGGCCACCAGGGTCTCGATCAGCACGCCGGTCTGGATGGTCATGTGGATGCAGCCGAGAATTTTTGCGCCCTTCAAGGGCTGCTCGGCCCGGTACTGCTCCCGCAGGGCCATCAGCGCCGGCATCTCGGTTTCGGCGATGTTGAGCTCCTTGCGGCCCCAGGCGGCGAGGGTGATGTCGGCGACTTTGTAGTCGGTGGCGCTGGTGAGTTGGGTGTTTGCGTTCATGGTTCGGTGTCCTCTGTTTAGAGGTCTGACGTCTGACAATTCTGGTCTGACGTCTGAAGTCTGACGTCGGAAGCCAAGAAGTGCCATTCTCAAGACCTAAGGCATCTCTGATTTATTCACGATCTCGGCGATAATACGGTATCACGTTGACCACAGCTGAGTTTTCCAAACATGAAGCAGCAATCCCTGACCGATGGCTTTGAGAAATTCCGAAAGAAGACCCG
>JAYELS010000031.1:0-2388 GCA_034717695.1 Pseudomonadota bacterium | reverse complement strand
TCGGTGCCGAGGGCTTTTTCTGCATCGCCGGACGGAAAATAGCCCCTCACCTGGAGCGTCAAGTAGCGATCCGGTCGTATAAGCGTGGCGTACTTGAAACCCGCCCTGATGTCGCCTATGCCGCTGCTGCTGAGAAAGTCGCCCAGGGGTGAACCCGGGGGCGGAGTGAGATCTACGAAGCGGACCGGGATTTCACCGAACAGGGAGAATCGATTGCTGAAGGCGTGTTCGAATGTCAGTTCGAGCTCTTGAAAGTCGAGATCTTCCGCAGGACCGGGGCTTATACCCTCTGGACTGCAGGGGAAACATTTGGCGTAGATGAATTCCGCCCGGTCTGCTCGGTTGCCATCGAAGTTCCAATCGTAGCGAACGCGAAATTGATTGCCCACGAAGGCAGGGTCGATGTAGCCGGTATTGCTCTGGAAAACGATATCACCGCCCGCAGGGCCTATAGCCGCATATCTTTCTTCTGCAGGCTCACACTCTTCCGCAGGAGTTGGCTCTACGGTTGCGCATTTTTCTTCCGTATGGGCAAGGACGGGGGCCCCATATAGGGAAATCCATAGGATTAGAGCTAAGGACAAGACCTGATGACGTCGTATATGAGGTGTCTGCATTTTAATCTCCTTATTGACACGGTTTGGTTGGCTATGGTTGTGTGTGTTACGTCCCACCCTATTTCCACCACTCCATCCCGACCTATTTGAGGTGAGATAAGCGAGCGGATCCCACGCGCTTTCAGGGGCAACGATCTCCTGCAAGAGCGTGGGACGTTGGCGGGCTCAGTTGGAGGTTTTTGTCAACCAGGGTCGTTCAGGATCGACCGGCCCGGTCTCATTCAAGGTGGCCATATGGCGCCGTATCTGCGCGAAGTATTTCTCCTCGCAGGCCAGGGCCAGCCAGTGCAGTGTTTCGCTGAGCGCGAAGGCGGCCTCGTCGGACAGGAACTCCGGCAACACGGTCATGGGATCGTCGCTCATCGCAGGGCCTCGATCGCTTGCTGCAGCAGCTCGTCCGGCAGGTGGTTCAGCCCCTTGGGGACGGCCAACTGCATGGCGGTCTGGAGGATGCGTCCGGCGTGACGGGGCAGCCCCCGGGAGGCCTGACGCAACAGTTCCAACCCGGAGTCGGCCAGCAGGGTGTGGCGGCAGCCGGCCTGTTGCAGGGCGTGCTCGATCAACTGACCGAAGCGCTCCCGCTCGAGGATCGGCTGCAGCTGCACGCGGGCCTGGAGGCGGCCGGCCAGGGCCGCATAGGGCGCCCGGTCCAAGGTGCGCCCCAGGGCCGGGTGGCCCACCAGCCACACCGTCATCAGCTCCCGGGAGTCGAAGGCGAAGTTGAGGAAGGCCGGGAAGTCGCGGAAGAACGCCGGGGGCAGGTTCTGCGCCTCGTCGACGATCCACAGCGGCAGGATCTGCCGGCCGTCGGCCAGCTCCTGGATGCGGGCCTTGAGGTCCCGCCACAGCTGGGCGCGACGGTAGGCGGGTTCCACCCCCAGCGCCAACGCCAGTCCCCGGTAGAGATCCAGCCGGCCGAAGTCGGTCTCGGCCAGATAGATGACCTGATAGCGGTGGGGATTCAGGCTTCGGGCAAGTTGACGCAGGGCCGCCGTCTTGCCGACCCCGGCTTCGCCGGTCAGCAAACCCACGCCGGGACTCTCCAGCAGCCACTGGAAGCGGGTCTGCAGCGTACCCAGGGCGCCGTCATCCCACAGCTCGGGGGCCTGTTGGCCCAGCGGGGCATATTTCAGCCCGAAGTGTTGTTGGTACATCTCAGGACTCCTCGGTTTTGTTCTTCCGCTGCCCCCGGTCGTCCCCCGGCAATGGTTGGTCGCCGGTGGCGGCGGCGTGATAGCGCTGATAGGCCAGCTCCACCGGGTTGGGACCGCGCGGCCCCGGATCGAGTTCCTCCGTCGCGGGTTGGGGCGGGGGCCGGCGCCGTTGGCGCCGCGCATTGGCCACCGCATCCAGCGCCGTGGCGGGACCCAGCGCCTGGCCCTGTGCATCCTCCACTCCGATGACCCGCCCGGCATGGGGATCGACCACCAGCCGCACGCTGCGGCCGGAGAGTTCATAGGGCACCTCGAAGCGCTGCCCCTGGTAGGCGACGGTGCCGTCTTTGCGCACCTTGCGGAAAAGCCGGTGATAGAACAGTTCATCCAGCCGGGCGGCCCGCCGGCCCAGGGTGCGGATGCGGGGCAGGTCCTGCTGATAGCGCTGCAGGGGCGTCTGTCCCTGCAGGCCGCGGTGCGGGCGGCGGTGATAGATCTCTTCGAGCCACGCCCACAACCGGGCGTTGAGATCGTCCAGGTCCCGGATGCGGGCGGCATCGAGCTCGCTCAGGAACTGATCGCGCAGGGTGCGGTGCCAGCGCTCGAGCTTGCCCTTG
>JAYELS010000030.1:0-172536 GCA_034717695.1 Pseudomonadota bacterium | reverse complement strand
AGCTCGCACTCGGCGTTTTGATGCTGCGTCCATCGCTGCTGCCATGCCAAATCCTCAAAGTGGAAAGGATGTGGCAATTATACCGTGGCGGCTGAATATATGTCATATAGTTATGTAATTCTCAATAGGTATTTCCTGAAACGGCCCTCATTCTAAATTCTACGAATTACGTAGAGAAGGGGCAAGCAGCTTTCGCAATGATGGGGGATGGCCAAAGACAGGAAATCGCCCTCAGTATTCGGACTCCGCTTGCGGGAGGCCCGAACTCGCCTAGGGATTCCTCAAGACAAGCTGGGAGTGATGATTGGCCTTGACGAGGGAAGCTCCAGCGCCCGGATCAGCAGGTATGAAACCGGGGAGCACGAGCCGCCCTACGCCACGGCTCAAAACTTGGCTGAAGCCCTCCAGGTTCCGGTGGCGTACCTGTACTGCGATGATGACGAACTGGCAGAAATGATTTTGCTGCTGGGCAAAGCAGATGAGACATTGATGAGCCAAGTCAGAATCTTGGTCGCAGAGGTCAATGACTCATGACGATCCTAGAGGGACAGGAGTGGGCAGTACCATGAGCTTTCACCGGAAAGCTGCGTTACGAAACGATCTCGCCCTATCCCTGTAGGTGCGGTCAATTGCCGCCATGAAATTTAGCCGTCCATACACTTTCTTGGCCAGATCTTCCGATGCCTTCCGGTCAGTCACCGACTGCCACTCCTGCATATGCCGATTCAAATCCGCAAGATGCTTGTTTCGGGGAGACAACTTACCGCCGACAATAGCCGCCCCTGTCACCAGTTTCACGCCCGAGGTATCGTAGAACCTAGTCTTTCGCCGATGCAGCCTGTCTGCTAAAGAGACTGACTTGCGCGGTGGACTCGATCGTGTACGGCTGTCCATGCCGGGTCACTGGGTGGCAGAGCGATCAACAGGGCGTCGCAGTCGCTGGCATCGGCTTCGTGCAATGTCGAGTATAGCACTTGCGCATAATTTTCCGGGTGCTCTGGCATCAGCCAGAATCTCGCAACTGGCCAGTTGACGGGACGAGTCGCAAGCAGTCCCAGACGCAGGTTCGATAGCGGTTCCTTGTACAGATCGATCGGAATCCTGAAGCACGGTTTGCGTGGCGCGTAATGCGAGGCCAGCGTACCCGGTACGCGCGGCGCAGGGGCTCCAGTGGTGGCGATTCGAGGCAGATGCTGCGCGACGGCCTCGACGGCGATCATACCAGGCCGCAAAATGCGAGGCTGGTCGCCGCTGAGATCCACGATGGTGGATTCGATACCGACCGGGCAGAGGCCGCCATCGACAACCGCCGCGATCCTTCCAGCCAAGTGGCACTGCACATGCGCCGCGGTGGTCGGGCTGATGCGACCAAAGGGATTTGCGGATGGTGCGGCCAAGCCTCGGCCGAGCTGCCTCAACACGGCCTGAAATACCGGATGGGCCGGCACACGCAGCGCGATCGTTGTCTGGCCTCCCGTCAACAGCGGCGAGACGGTCGGCGCCGCAGGCAGCACCAATGTCAGCGGCCCAGGCCAGAACGCAGAAGCCAGCCGCCAAGCCGCCTCCGGAACCTCGTCGGCCCAGACCGGCAGTTGTTCGGCTACAGCGATATGCACGATCAGCGGGTGATCGGCGGGGCGGCCTTTGGCATGAAAGATGGCGCGCACGGCGTCGGCATTGGTCGCGTCGGCAGCCAGCCCGTAGACGGTCTCGGTAGGCAAGGCCACCAGTTCGCCTGCTCGCAGCAGGTCCACGGCGACGGCCAAATCGCTTGCGCAGGAGGTGAGGTGCAACATCATCGATCGAGACACGTTTGTTGCCGCACTGCTGCGCCGCCGGCAGCCGTGCTGAAGACGGCCCCACGGGCAGCGTCGAGCACGGCGCGAACCTCCGGGTGCTGAATGCGCCGCTCGGTGCTGATCAACCAGAACGCTTCGCGTATTTCATCCACCCGCCCCACCTCGCTGACGCCATAGCGCGCGCAGATCTCATCCGAGATGACGGCTGGCGCAGGGAAATAGCCTTCACCTGCCTGGGCAAAGACTTTCATCAGGGCGCTATCGTCGAACTCACCGACGACTCGTGGGAATAGGCGCATCTCGCCCAACCAGCGGTCGATTTCGCCCCGTACCGCCGTATTCTGTCCGGGTAACAGCAACGGGGCTTCGTTCAGACAGGCCGGGAAGACCGTATCCTGCCGCACGAGCCGTGGAGGAGCGAAGAAGGCAACGTCGCTTTCACCGAGCTTGCGGCTGTGTGCTCGGACGGCCAGTCCGGCCGGCATGGGACGATCGGCCAATACCATCTCCAGCCGGTGCAAGGCCAATTCGCCGAGCAAGGTCTCAATGGTGCCTTCGCGGCAGACGAGCCGAACCTGTTTCGTCGGCCGCCTCAGGGAAGCCAACAAACGGTAGGTCAGCGATTTGGGGACTGCGTCGGAAACTCCTACACGAAATGCCGCCGCCCCATGTTCCGGAATACCGGTCGCCCGCAGCGACGAAACCATCTCCTGACCGAGCGCAAAGATCTCGTCGGCGTAGGAAAGAGCGACGCGCCCCGCTTCGGTCAATTCGAGGCCGCGCCCAGCGGGTTTGAACAAGGCTGTCCCGAGCTCGTTCTCGAGCAGCTTGATCTGGGCGCTGACGGTTTGCGGCGTCAGATGAAGCTGGTTACCCGCCGCAGCAACGCTCCCGGCATGTGCGGTCACCCAGAAGTAGCGCAAGTGCTTGAGATTCATTCGGCCCCTATCAACAATTTTTTACGTACAGTATCTTAAGAATAATCGACTTTTATTGTCTTTGCAAAACATCGAGAATCACCACCGCACCCAATCGGCGGGACTGAGTGAACACCATGAAAGCAAGGTCGGTCAGGGCTTGGCCCGGCCTTGGGTCGATCCCAATTCCTACTGACAGAGGAGATGAAGGCATGTCCGGCGAAGCCAGAACTATCTTCTTGCTGGTTCGCAGCTTTGCGGATCTGGAGCGCGCCAGCGAGGAGCTGGCCGCTTACCTGACGATTCTTTGCCGTCGGTCGCCCGGCAGCGCGCTGGACGTCATCCAGGGGATATGGATCGATGACGACGGGATAGCGAACCTGCCATCCGAGTTGGTTCTGCCGGACGTGGGTGGCGCGCGGCGAACCGTGCGCATCCTCGAGACAACGGGGATCAACGGCATCTGGATGCTGTGCTGGTTGGAAGCGGCGGCCCGCACCGTCTCCCGCATTGATCTGGTGGCGGCGCTGCTGGAGTGCTTCGGTCATGAAGAGACGGAGACGGCCACGCTTGCGGCCCGCTTCATCCCCGTCTTCCCAGGCGACGCGTCCGAGCGCAGCGCAAAAGACGAGTTGCACGCCCTCGGGGCGCGCTATCCCGGGCTGGTGCTGAGTCCGCTTTACTTGGAAGGCAACGGCGGCTTGCTCCTGCCGCCTACGCAACCGCACGTCGGAGGAACGCCATCTTGAGCATGCTCGATCCCGTTCTGCTGTTCTTCCTGCTCGGGGTGACCGCCGGCTTGCTGCGCTCGGAGCTACGCCTGCCCGCAGCGGTGTATGACTTGGTGAGCATGCTGCTGCTGCTGGCGATTGGGCTTAAAGGCGGCATCGAACTCGCCAAGCAGCCCTTCAGCGAACTGGCGCTGCAGGCCATTGCGGTCATCGCGATGGGTGCCTTGTTGCCGCTGGTGGCGTTTCCGGTACTGCGGTTCCTGGGACGTTTCCCGCGCGCGGACGCAGCCTCCATCGCTGCCCACTACGGCTCGGTGAGCGTCGCCACCTATGCCGTCGCCACCGCTTGGTTTACCAACCGGCAGATCGACTTCGAGACGCACATGCCGTTCCTGCTGGCGGTGCTGGAAATCCCGGCCATCCTGGTGGGCATCCTGCTGGCTCGCGGCGTCTCTCGCGATATGCGCATCGGCGTGGTCGCACATGAGGTTTTTCTGGGCAAGGGCATCGTGCTGCTGGTCGGCGGGCTGCTGATCGGCTGGGCCGCCGGTCCGGAGGGACTGACTTCGGTCAAGCCGCTCTTCTTCGACCTGTTCAAGGGGATTCTTGCGCTGTTCCTGCTGGAAATGGGGCTGATCACCGCCGCCCAGTTTGGCAGCCTGAAACGTCACGGCCCGTTCCTTGTGCTGTTTGGCATCGCCATGCCGCTGTTCTCTTCCGTGGTGGGCATGGCGCTGGGTTACGCGCTCGGGCTGTCGCCGGGCGGCACGGCCATGCTGGCCATCATGGCGGCAAGTGCGTCCTACATCGCTGTGCCGGCGGCCATGCGAATTTCGGTGCCACAGGCCAACCCGACGCTGTCCCTGGCCGCCTCACTCGGCGTCACCTTCCCGTTCAACGTGCTGGTCGGCATTCCGCTTTACCACGCCATGACCACGAAACTCTTCGCCCTGACCGGAGGCTAGGTTCATGAACGGCACGATGCGCAAACTACTCACCATCATCACCGAGGCCGCCCTAGAAAGTATTTTGATCAAGGAGATCGAGGCTTTGGGAGCACGGGGTTACACCATCACCGACGCCCGTGGCAAGGGCCGCCGTGGGCCGCGCGACGCCGCCTGGGACGAAAGCAGCAACATCCGCATCGAAATCCTGTGCGACGCCGAAGTCGCCGACGCCATCGCAAGGCATCTGCAGGCGCGCTACTACGACGATTACGGCATGGTGCTGTTCGTCAACGACGTGTCGGTACTGCGGCCGGAGAAGTTCTGATGCAGATGAGGACAGGCGCCGCGAGGCCCGCTTTACACCCCTTCAATGAGTGTTTACAGTGAGCCGGGACGTGCAGCGAACATCCGCCAATATGGGAGAAATGGATAGAATGAACATTCCAGGGTTAATGACGCAGGCAATTTCCAGCTTGCAAAAGATTCGCACACGCACCTGGCTGATACTGGGCGGCATCGTCTTGCTCATCATCGGCCTGATCGTCTGGGCCGGTATCGCATTGCTGTCTTGGATGTGGGCGCAGGCGCCAGCCGCGACGGAAATGGGCAAGCGCGCGGTCACCGAGGGCGCAACGAGGATCGAGCAGGTGGCGCCGGATCTGAAGGCGCAGGCCGAGCGCTGGCTGCCAAGTGTCAAGGAACAGGTCGACCGCTGGGTGCCGGGGCTCAGTGACGAACCGACGGCGCGCGACGTCAGCGGCGCCGACCCCGGACCGGTCCCGCGTTATCCCGGCCTGGTGCGCAGCCATTACGCGAGCGATGGCGGAACGATCGACGTGCACTACGCGGGACGCGCCGATTTCGACGCGGTGCTCGCGCACTATGTGCAGGGTTTTGCCGGCGCCGGCTACGTGCAGAAGGTGATCTCCGCCACGCCCGATGCGGAACGGCACCAGTTCCAGCGCGACGGTGAGTCCTTCGACTTGGCCTTGATCGGCCACCCCGGCGGCGCGATCGAAGTCCATCTGCAACAGTCGCGGCAATGATCCCAAGGAACATCGCATGAAACGTGTCGTCTTGTTTCTCGCCACCAACCTGGCCATTGTGTTGGTGCTCTCGATCAGTATGCGTGTGCTGGGGGTAGAGCCCTGGCTGAACGCGCAGGGGCTGAATCTGACTGGGCTGCTGATCTTCGCCGCAGTGCTGGGCTTTGGCGGTTCTTTCATCTCCCTGGCCATCTCCAAGTGGATGGCGAAGCGATCCATGGGAGTGAGGGTGATTGAGGTGCCATCGAACCCGACCGAAGCCTGGCTGGTGGAGACTGTTCGTCAATTCTCTCGACAAGCGGGAATCGCCATGCCCGAGGTCGGCATCTACGACGCATCTGATGTCAACGCCTTTGCCACTGGCATGAGCAAGAACAAGTCGCTGATTGCCGTTTCCAGCGGCTTGCTGCAGCAAATGACGCGGGAGGAGGCGCAAGCCGTACTGGGCCATGAAGTCGCTCATGCTGCGAATGGCGACATGGTGACGTTGGCCCTGATTCAGGGCGTGGTGAACACTTTCATCCTGTTCCTCTCACGAGTGATAGGTCATACGGTCGACCGGGTTATTTTCAAAACCGAAAACGGTCACGGTCCAGCATTTTGGGTAACTGTAATCATCGCCGATCTGGTGCTGGGTATCCTCGCGTCAATTATTGTCATGAGTTTCTCGCGCCAACGCGAATTCCGCGCCGATGCGGGCGGCGCCAGGCTGGCCGGGCGTGGCGCCATGATCGCGGCGCTGGAACGGTTGAACAGCCTGCATCCGCAACCGCTGCCCGACAAGCTGGCGGCGTTCGGCATCGCTGGCGGCGGCGCGCGCGGGATCAAGCGCCTGTTCATGACCCACCCGCCGCTCGCGGAGCGCATCGCCGCATTGAAGGCCACCGTGGGGCGCTGATGGAGACCGTTGTACTTTCCGCATTCGCAGGTTTGCGCGCCCAACTGCGAGTTTTCATCGAACATCCGCGTGTGCAGCGCGGCATCATCGCCCTGATCCTGATCAATGCGGCGCTGCTGGGGCTGGAAACCTGGCCCACCGCAATGGCGACAGCGGGAGGGCTGATCGTCGCGCTTGACAGGGCCATCCTAGGGGTGTTCGTGGTGGAGATCGGCGTACGCCTTTATGCCCACCGGCGGGATTTCTGGCGCGATCCTTGGAGTGTATTCGATTTTGCCGTCGTCGCCATTGCCCTGCTGCCCGCCATTGATCAGTTTGCAGTGCTGCGTGCGTTGCGGGTATTGCGCGTGATGCGGCTGCTGACCATGGTGCCGTCCATGCGGCGGGTGGTGGGAGCGCTGCTGGGCGCGATTCCGGGGCTGATGTCCATAGCTTTGGTGCTGATGATTGTCTATTACGTCTTTGCGGTGATTGCCACTCATCTGTTCGCCGCTGACTATCCGGAATGGTTCGGCCACCTGGGCCACTCTCTTTATACTCTTTTCCAGATCATGACACTGGAAAGCTGGTCGATGGGCATCGCCCGCCCGGTGATGGACAATTTTCCCTATGCCTGGGCCTTCTTCGTGCCCTTCATCCTGGTGGCGACCTTCACCATGTTGAACCTGTTCATCGCCATTATCGTCAATGCCATGCAGACCTTCAGCGACAAAGAGCAACAGGAGACGGTCGCGGTGATTGAGCAGGCACGGAAGCACATCGAATCGGATCTGTACGCAGAAATGCAGTTGCTGAGGGATGAGATTCGAGAATTAAAGTCTATGTTGACGCCAAGCCCTCCCACAGAACCAGGAATCCCGAAATGACACAACCCATACCCTCAACCGCAGCGGCTGGCGCCGACTGGCACAGCCTCTCGGCGTCGGAAGCGGCGGCGCGTCTCACTGTCGACCCTTCCCAAGGGCTGACTGCGGATGAGACTCTGGCGCGTCTGGCCCGCCACGGCGAGAACCGCCTGGCGGAAAATCCCCCGCGCTCACAATGGCTGGCGCTCGCCGACCAGTTCAAGGGCTTGTTGATCCTGGTGCTGATCGGTGCGGCGGTGCTGGCCGGCGCGGTCGGCGACATCAAGGACGCGGTAGTGATCCTGGTGGTGGTGGTGTTCAACGCCCTGCTGGGCTTCTGGCAGGAATACCGCGCTGAGGCCACGCTGGCGGCTCTGAAGAAGATGCTGGCGCCAACGGCGCGTGTGCGCCGCAATGCTCGAGTGGAGGACATCCCCTCGGCGCAACTGGTGCCCGGCGATCTGGTGCTGCTTGAGGCTGGCGACCGCGTGCCCGCCGATGGTCGGCTCTGGGCCGCGCACAGCGTGGAGATCGACGAGGCGACGCTGACCGGCGAATCCCAGGCGGTGGCCAAAGATGCGAGCGCGGTGACCGAGGCGGACTCGCCGCTGGCTCAACGCATTGGCATGGCTTACATGAACTCGGTGGTGACGCGCGGGCGTGCCGAGATGATCGTCACCGCCACCGGCATGGCCACCGAGATGGGCCGCATTTCCGGCCTGCTGGCAGCGACCGAGGCCGGTCCCACACCGCTGCAGCAGCAGCTCGACCTGTTGGGCAAGCGCCTGGCGCTGATCGCCGGTGTAGTGGTGAGTATCATCTTCGTGTTCGGCCTGTTGCGCGGCATGCCGCTGGTGGAGATCGTGGTCACCTCCATCGCACTGGCGGTGGCGGCCATCCCCGAAGGGCTGGCGGTGGTGGTGACGGTGACGCTGGCCATCGGCATGCACCGCATGGCGCAGCACAAGGCCATCGTCAAGAAGCTGGCGGCGGTGGAGACGCTGGGCTGCACCACGGCGATCTGCTCGGACAAGACCGGCACCCTCACGCTCAACCAGATGACCGCGCGCGCGGCGTATTTCCAGGGCCGCCGTTTCGCGGTGTCGGGCGAGGGCTACGTCGGCGAAGGCGCGATCACGCCCAGGGATGGTGACGCGGCGCCCGATCTCACGCCGCTGCTGACGCCTGCGGCGCTCGCCAACGACAGCCGCATCCGCGACGGCGTGCTGATCGGCGATCCCACCGAGGGCGCGCTGCTGGCGCTGGCCAGCAAAGGCGGCCTGGACGTCGAGGCGCTCGCCGCGCAGCGCCCGCGCCTTGGCGAGATTCCCTTCGACTCGGCGCACAAGTTCATGGCGACCTTCCATCACGAGGGCGACCGCGTGCGCATGTATATCAAGGGCGCGCCCGATGTGCTGTTGGAGCGCACCGCTGCCTGGTACGGCCCGCAAGGTGTGCGGCCCCTCGATGGGGCTGAGCGGGAGGGCCTGGTTGCCGAAAACGAGGCGCTGGCGCGGCAGGCGCTGCGCGTGCTGGCGGTGGCGGAAAAGACCCTTCCCGCATGCGAGTTCGATCCCGGCGGCGACCTGATGGCGCACGCACGCGACTGGACCCTGGTGGGACTGGTCGGCATCATCGACCCGCCGCGCCCGGAGGCACGTGATGCCATCGCCTTGTGCCAGCGCGCCGGCATCCAGGTGCGGATGATCACCGGCGACCACAGGCTCACGGCGGCGGCCATCGCCCGCGAACTGGGCCTCCACGGCGAGGTGCTGGAAGGCCGCGAGCTCGATACCCTCACCGAGGAGGCTCTGGCCGGGCGCGTCGGGCAGATCGCCGTGTTCGCGCGGGTGGCACCCGAGCATAAGGTGCGGATTGTGCGCGCCCTCAAGGCGCGCGGCGAGATCGTCGCCATGACCGGCGACGGCGTCAACGACGCCCCGGCGCTGAAGAGTGCCGACATCGGCGTGGCGATGGGCATCACCGGCACCGAAGTGACCAAGGAGGCGGCCACCATGGTGCTCACCGACGACAACTTCGCCACTATCGTGCACGCCATCAAGGAGGGGCGCGCGATCTACGACAACATCGTCAAGTTCGTGCGCTTCCAGCTCTCCACCAATATGGGCGCGATCCAGACCGTGCTCGGGGCGAGCTTCCTGGGCCTGCCGATGCCGTTTACTGCGATCCAGATCCTGTGGATCAACATCATTATGGACGGTCCGCCGGCCATGAGCCTGGGGGTAGAGCCGGCACGCGCTGGCGTGATGGAAGAGCCGCCCCGACAGACCGACGCGCGTATCCTCACCCGCCGTCGGCTCGGTCGCCTGCTGCTGTACGGCTTCACCATGGCGGCGGGCACGCTGGGGCTGTTCCATTACGCCCAGCCGCAGGGCGAAGCCTACGCACTGACGATGGCCTTCACCACCTTTGTGCTGTTCCAGTTCTTCAACGTGTTCAACGCCCGTGCCGAACAGGGTTCGGCCTTCAATCGGAGTTTCTTCCGCAACCGCTGGCTGTGGATTTCGCTCGCCGCAGTGCTGGCCTTGCAGGTACTGGTGGTGCACTGGGCGCCGGCGCAGGCGATCTTCCGCACCACCGATCTGACGCTGGCCGACTGGGTTCTGGCATTACTGGTTGCTTCCAGCGTGCTGTTGTTGGATGAGGCACGAAAACTGGCGACTCGCGCGCGCCGACAACCATCGCACCCAGCACGGAGACATCCATGATCAAAGCTTTCGAGGTCCGCGAGGGATACCTGGTTTCGGTGCCGGTGCAGGATGCGCCCCACGACCTGCAGCACACCTTGTGGCTCGATCTGCTCGCCCCGAGCGACGAGGAACGCGCCCTGGTCGAGTCGCTTCCCGGGATGCTTCCGACGGCCGAAGAAGCGCGGGAGATCGAGGCCAGCTCGCGCTTCTTCAAGGACGAAGGCGGCCTGCACATCCACACTTTCTTTCTGGTGGAGTCGTCCGAACGGCTGTTCAACACGACGGTGGCGTTCACCCTCGGACGCGACCGGCTGCTCAGCCTGCGCGAGCAGGAGGTCCCGGTGTTCCGGTTGCTGCGCCAGCGCATCGCCCGCCGCGCCGTGGCGGCCCTCGATGCCGCGACGGTGCTGATCACGCTGCTCGAGTTGCAGCTCGACAGTGTCGCCGACCGCTTGCAGGACATTCATGGCGGGCTCGAAAACACCGCCCTGTTCATGCAAAGCCGCACCAGCGCCAAGCTCGACGAGGCCATTGAGACGCTGACGCAGTTCGAAGACGCCAACGGCAAGGCGCGGCTGTGCCTGATGGACATGCAGCGCGGCTGCACTTTCCTGCTGCGCTGCGGGAATCTCGCCGCGTCGGAGGCCGAGCGCGTGCGCGAGCTGCAGCGCGATATCGACTCGCTGCTGCCCCACAGCACGTTCTTGTTCGAGAAAGTGAATTTCCTCATGGACGCCGCCCAGGGGTTCATCAACATCCAGCAGAATCAGATCATCAAGATATTCTCGGTGCTGGCCGTGATTTTCCTGCCACCGACCCTGGTGGCCAGCAGCTACGGCATGAACTTCGAGCACATGCCCGAGCTATCCTGGCCGCTTGGCTATCCGATGGCGATCGGGCTGATGATCACGGCCGCGGTCGTTCCATACTGGTATTTCAGACGCAAGGGATGGCTGTGAGGCGGTCAACGATCGATCGGCCAACCGTCGACGCGCGCGCCGCCGACGATCGGGCGTCGCACGCGAGGAGACGTCGCCTATGGGCCCCGGCGCGATGATCTTTCTCGTCCTCGGCCTGGCGCTGCTGATCGTCGGCGCCGAGTTGCTGGTGCGCGGCGCCTCGCGCCTGGCGCTACGCTTCGGCATTTCGCCGCTGGTCATCGGGCTCACGGTCGTCGCGTTAGGCACCAGTTCGCCGGAACTGGCGGTGGGTGTGCAGGCCGGACTGGCCGGCCAGTCCGACATCGCCGTCGGCAACATCGTCGGCAGTAACATCTTCAACGTGCTGTTCATCCTTGGGCTGGCCGCGTTGATTCTGCCGCTGGCTGTGTCGCAGCAGTTGGTGCGGCTGGATGTGCCGCTGATGATTGGCACATCGCTGCTGTTCTGGATCATGGCGCTCGACGGCCGCATCGGTCGATTCGACGGCCTGCTATTGCTCGCCGGCATCATCGCCTACACGGTCTTCGCCATCCGCCAGGGGCGCCGGGAAGGCCCGGCCATCGAAGCCGAGTACGCGCAGGAGTTCGGGGCCGCCGATAACGGCTGGCTCGCCCGGCTGCCGGTGCAACTGACCCTGATCGCCGTCGGCCTGGCGCTGCTGGTGCTCGGCGCCAGCTGGCTGGTCGACGGCGCGGTGGCGATCGCGCGGGTGCTGGGCGTGAGCGAGGTGGTGATCGGCCTGACCATCATCGCCGCCGGCACCAGCCTGCCCGAAGTCGCCACTTCGATCGTGGCCGCCTTGCGCGGCGAACGCGACATCGCGGTGGGCAACGTGGTCGGCAGCAATCTGTTCAACCTGCTGGGGATCGGCGGCATCGCCGCGCTGGTCACGCCCGGCGGGCTCGAGGTCGTGGCCCCGCTGCTGCACCTGGATCTGCCGGTGATGGTCGCGGTGGCCTTCGCCTGCCTGCCGATCTTCGCCACCGGTCACAGGATCGCGCGCTGGGAAGGCGCGCTGTTCATCGGCTACTACGCCGCCTACGTGAGCTACCTGATCCTCGCCTCGACCGGGCACGCAGCGCTGTCGGCGTTCAGCGGCGTGATGCTCGGATTCGTGCTGCCGATCACCGTGGTGACGCTGGCCGTGCTGTGGACGCGCCAGCGCGTGCCCACGACGGGAGATGAAACCGCATGAGAAACAAGTTCCTCGGCACTGGCGAACCCGGCTATCACCCGCTGCACAAGCTCGTCGTGGTCATCGCCGGCCTGCGCTACGCGGTGCTGAGCGACTTCAGCGTGCTCTACAAGGCGGTGTTGTCGCTGCTGGTGCTGGGCCTGGCGCTCTGGCTACACGCCTGGGTGGACGCCGCCATCATCCTGCTCGCCACCGGCGTGGTTCTGACGGCGGAACTCTTCAATACTGCGATTGAGGCGTTGTGCGACTTCGTCGAAACCCGCCACGACGAGAAGATCCGCATCATCAAGGACATCGCGGCCGCCGCCACAGGCATCGCCATCCTGGCCTGGTGGATCGTGCTCGCAGCGAATCTGCTGGACGTATGGTCACACCTCGCGGCACCACCCGCCTTCTGAACCGACACTATCGAGGACACCGCATGCACCCCGACCAGCAACACGCCATCCTCACCCTGGCCTTGTGCGCCGCCTTCGCCGACAGCGCCAAGCACGACCGCGAGCGCGAGGCAATCCGCCGCATCGCCGATTCCCTTGCCAGCGAGGCCGGCGCCCCCGACCTCGCCGGCCTGTACCAGGACGTGCTGCTGAAACGCGCCAGTCTGGATCAGGCGGTCGCCGCCCTCGACAGCCCTGAGCTGCGCCAGTTGGCCTATGAAATGGCGGTGTGCGTGTGCAACGCCGACGGCCGCGAGAGCGATACGGAACGGGCCTTCCTCGCCGGACTGAAGGACCGGCTCGGACTCGACGCGGACAGCGCGCAGCGCATCGAGAGCGAAGCCGACGCCGTGGTCGAGCTCTCGGAAGCGGCGACACCGAGCGCCCCCGCAGCCGCGGGGGCCGTCGTCGCGGCGCAGCCGAACGTTCCGGACGCCGAACTGGACAAGTCCATCCTCAATCACGCGCTGATCGCTGGTGCCTTGGAACTGCTGCCGCAATCCTGGGCGTCGATGGCCATCATCCCCTTGCAGATCAAGCTGGTGCACGGTATCGGCAAGGCCCACGGCTATGCCCTCGACCAGGGCCACATCAAGGAGTTCCTTGCCGCTGTCGGCGTGGGTCTGACTTCACAATACCTGGAGCAGTTCGGCCGCAAGCTCCTGGGCGGCCTGCTCGGCAAGGCGGCGGGCAAGACCTTCGGCAAGGCCGGCGGCGCGGCCACCGGCATGGCCTTTTCCTTTGCCACGACCTATGCCCTGGGCCAAGTGGCCAAGCGCTACTACGCCGGCGGGCGGGTGATGAGCACGGCGCTCTTGCGCGAAACCTTCCAGGGCCTGCTCGGCCCGGCCAAGCAGATGCAGGCGCAATACCTGCCCCAGATCCAGCAGCAGGCGCGAAGCCTGGACATGGGGCAGGTGATGAATCTGGTGCGGGGACGCTGATGGATGCGAGGGCGGAACATCCCGCATCCACCTACGCCGGTCGGCGCATCGCGCTGCTCACCCAGCACGGCAAGGAAGGCGCGATCGCCTCGGCGCTCGATCCCGCGCTGGGCTGCCGGGTCGAGCGCGTGGACGGCTACGACACCGACCAGCTCGGCACCTTCACCCGCGATATCCCGCGCGCAAGCACTCAACTCGAAGCAGCGCGCAGAAAGGCGCGCATCGGCATGGATCTGTCCGGTCTCCCGCTCGGGCTCGCCAGCGAAGGTTCTTTCGGGCCGGACCCGATGGTGGGGATGTTTCCCTGGAACGTCGAGTTCCTGATCTTCATCGACGACGAACGGGGGCTGGAGATCGCAGGCCGTGCCCAGGGCAGCGCGAACCACGTCCACCTGCTGACCGGGGAGTGGGCGGCAGCCGAGGCCTTCGCCCGTCAGGCGGATTTTCCCGCGCATCACTTGGTCGTGCGTCCCGAGGGCGAGAACGACCCGCGCATCAGGAAGGGCATCGCCGCTTGGGCGGAGTTCGAGGCGGCCTTCGCCTTGGCGCGAGCGCAATCGGCAAGCGGCCAAGTGTTCCTGGAGACCGATCTGCGGGCGTACGCCAATCCCACGCGCATGGAGAACATCCGCCGCGCGGCCGAAGATCTGGTGAAGAAACTGCTGTCGCTGTGTCCGGCCTGCGGCGCGCCGGGGTTCTGGCTCGTCGAGCGCGTGGCCGGCCTGCCCTGCGCCGACTGCGGCGCGCCCACCCGCGAGACCCGCGCCGAAGTGCACGGTTGCGTGCAGTGCTTGCATCGCTTGACCCGCGAGTGCACCGAGCCACCGTACGCCGATCCCGGGCGCTGCGACTACTGCAATCCATGACTGCATGAACACACCTCAATACGACACATGCTTGCGTTCGGATGCCGAGGCCTTGGCACAGGCGGGCGCCTCAGCTCGTCCTGATCCGGATGCCCAACGGGCTTGGCCGGGGTCGGAAACGGCACGCCGGGTCCTGCTGCTGACCACCGGACTGGGCTCGGGTCATGTGCGCGCCGCCAAAGCCATCGAGGAGGCCTGGTGTGCGGCAGATCCGCAGGCAAGGGTGCATACGCTCGATTTTTGGTCGCTCATGGATCCGGGCGTGGCCGACGTCATACAGCAGAGTTACCTGCGCCTCGTCAGCGAACACCCCGACCTTTACGACCGCGTCTACCACCTCGATCAGCGCCTCTGGCGCGCGTTGCTTGCCGGGGGCGCGGTGCCGGCCTCGTTGCAGCGGGTGCTGAGGCTGTTTGCCCGCGACGCATCCCACCTGCGTCACGGGGGCAACCGAACCGACCGCTGGTTGTTCCTCGCCCTGCTCGGCGCTTTGAAGAGACACATGTGGGGCTGGCCGGGGAGCGTGCTGCGATCCGGACTTCTGGGCTTCGCCTACCGGTGCCTCTCGCGTCGGCTCGGGACGCGCATCCGGGCGTTCGGCCCCGATGTGATCGTGGTCACCGAGATGTGGCCGGCCGTGCTGCTCTCGCCCCTGAAGGAGCACGGCGCCGTCGCGGCGCCGGCCGTGGGCGTGCTCACCGACTACGGCGTCCACGACCTGTGGGTGCAGCCCGGCATCGACCACTACTGCGTGGCGAGTCACGACATGGCATTGGCCCTGGGCGCCGCGGGCGTGGAGGAGGCGCGCATCAGCGTCACCGGCATTCCGCTCATGCCGGGATTCCGGCACCCGCCTTCCCAGGAGGAGGCGAGAGGCGCGCTCGGCCTCGATCCGGGGTGCGCCGTCGTTCTGCTTCTCGGCGGCGGCCTGGGACTCGGTCTGGACGGGGTGGCGAAACAGATGGCGACCTGCGGCATGGATGCGCACTGGCTGGTGGCCGCCGGGCGCAACCAGGCGGCGCTCGAACACTTGAGCGCGCTGGCGAACGCTTCTTCGCGGCTGCAGCTGTACGGGTGGACCGAACACATGGAGCAGCTCATGCGCGCGGCGGACGTGGTGGTGGGCAAGCCCGGCGGGCTCACGGTGGCCGAAGCCATGGCGTGCGGACGCCCGCTGGTGGCGACCCACTGCCTGCGCGGGCAGGAAGGATTCAACGTTCGCTTCCTGGAGGCGCACGCCGCAGGCCGACTGGTGCCGGTACAGGATCTGGCCGCGACGGTGGCGGCGCTGCTGACGGATCGCCAGCAGCTTGCCGCGATGCAGGCGCGGGCGTGGGCGCTCGGCCACCGTGACAGCGCGCAGCGGGTGGTCGAGATCGCCATGATGCTTGGCGGGAGTGCGCGCGCAAGCACGCGACCGCAGTCAAGCAGTGCAGAAAGCCCGAGGGACTGGGTGCGACAGATCACCCAAAGCACTCTCCGCAAGGTGGACGACCTGTACCACCGCAGGCATGGGTTGCAGCTCGTCGGGGAGGTGCTGTACGCTGGACGCACCCGCTATCGCGGCCCGGCGAGGGAGTTCGTCGATGGTACGCGGCTCGCCCCCGGGGACTACATCGGCACGCTGCATTTCAACAATGCCCGTTTCCCCGAGATTGAAGCGGAAACCGCTACGCGCGCGGCGTTGCGCTTCGCGCGGCTCATGCTCGAGTCCATGCACTGCCTCGCGGACAGGGTGCGCCGGGATGCGGGGTTCGCGGACCTGACGGTCTATCACGCGGTCTCCTGGCTGCCGCCGCACGGCCGGGGGATCGGCTTCGTCACCGAACCATTCCCGGACGGACCCCGCAAGCGCCTGATCGCCGCGTACTGTCGTCTCCTGATCTGGGCGTTTGCGCCCGCCGAGCAGACCCGCACCTCGGCCCGGCCGGAGCCGACCGTCTACTGGCTCACCCGCAAGGAACTGCTGACGCGATTCGGGGAGGTGCGCAATGATCCATGAGGAGGAAATCGGGAACCCGCCACCTGGCCTCTCGCGGCCACCTGAACCCCGGTGCCTGTACCTGACCTTCGACGACGGACCGGATCCGCGCTGGACACCGCGCATCCTCGATCTCCTGGCGCAGGCGAACGTTCTGGCAACATTCTTCGTGGTCGGGCGCAGCGCGATCGAGCAGGCCGCGCTCGTGCGCCGGATCGCGGCGCATGGGCACGCGCTGGGAAACCACACCTGGAGTCACCGCCATCCCTGGACGATGCGCGCGTCGACTGCGCGCAAGGAAGTTCTCGATGGCAGCGCCGCGCTCGCCGACCTCATCGGTCGCGCGCCGAAGTTCTTCCGGCCGCCGCACGGGCGCCTGCGCCGTTGCATGATCGAGGAAGCCGAACGCAGCGGCCAGAAACTCGTGCTGTGGAACCGCAGCGCGGTGGACTGGGGGCCGCTCGGTGCGGCGTCGGCGATTGCCCGCCGACTCGCCGCGACGCAGGCCGGTGACATCGTCCTGATGCACGACGGTGGCCGGGGCATCAACCGTCCCGGGGAACTGGTCGAGGCGCTGCCCGGGTTTCTCGCCGATCTCGGCCGACGCGGCCTCGTGCCTGACCTGCTGTCCGGTAAGGCGGACAGGCCAGAAGCTGCGGACAACCGCGCGGACGTAGGACGGGCGTCATGAGACCTTCGTCCCGTCCGCGGTCTGACCCGGGGTTTGGCGCGGGCGCGCGCTGCGCACCGCTCATTCCGGAAGGCGCGACCTTGAGCCCCGTCATGACGACGACCCGCCTGACCCTCACCCGCCCCGACGACTGGCACCTGCACCTGCGCGATGGCGAAATGCTGGCCGCGGTGCTCCCCGACACGGCGCGGCGCTTCGCCCGCGCCATGGTCATGCCCAACCTCGATCCGCCGGTGCGCACGGTGTACGAGGCGCGCGCCTACCGCGACCGCATCCTGGCGGCGCTGCCGGCGGAGATGTGCTTCGAGCCGCTGATGACGCTGTATCTCACCGACCATACATCGCCCGAAGAGATCGTGCGCGCCAAAGAGAGTGGCATCGTATACGGCGTGGGCGAGGCCTTTCTCGCGGGCGCGACGACGAATTCCGCATTCGGCGTCAGCGACTTCGCGCGCTGCGAGGCGGTGTTCGCCGTCATGGAGGAAGTCGGCCTGCCGCTGCTGCTGCACGGCGAGGTCACCGACCCCGCGGTCGATGTCTTCGACCGCGAGCGGGTGTTCATCGAGCGGCACCTGATCCCCATCGTCGAGCGTTTCCCGCGCCTCAAGGTGGTGCTGGAACACATCACCACGCGCGAGGCGGTGGAATTCATCGAGCGCACCGGCCCGAACCTGGCCGCGACCGTCACCGCGCACCATCTGCTGCTCAACCGCAACGCCATGTTCGCCGGCGGCATCCGCCCGCACGCCTACTGCCTGCCGGTGTTGAAGCGCGAGGCGCACCGCCGGGCGCTCGTCGCCGCCGCGACCGGCGGCAACCCCAAATTCTTCCTCGGCACCGACAGCGCCCCGCACGCGCGGCGCGCCAAGGAGTCGGCCTGCGGCTGCGCCGGCCTCTACACCGCGCACGCGGGCATCGAACTCTATGCCGAAGTGTTCGAGCAGGCCGGCGCGCTCGACAAACTGGAGGCGTTCGCCGGTTTTCACGGACCGGATTTCTACGGCCTGCCGCGCAACCACGACACCGTCACGCTGGTGAAGCAGGCCTGGCGGGTCCCGCCGGAGATCGATCTCGGCGGGGATGCCCTGGTGCCACTGCGTGCCGGAGGGTCGGTAGCGTGGAGGCTCGTCGAATGAATGCATGCAGTCCGCGCGTGCAAAATCCCGTCCGCGAGGCCCGCACCAGGCGCGGGCATTCAGCTACAGGGCCACGGCATTGCAGCGGCCACTCAGATTCCACACGAGGGTAGATCATCATGTCCGACAACCGCAGAAGCAGAATCGTCACCCAGGGCGTACAGCGCTCACCCAACCGCGCCCTGCTGCGCGCCGTGGGCTTCGGCGATGGGGACTTCGACAAGCCCATCGTCGGCGTGGCCGACGCACACAGCACCATCACGCCGTGCAACGCCGGTATCCGCAGGCTGGTGGAGGCGGCTAGCGATGCGCTCAAGGCCGCCGGCGCAATGCCGCAGGTGTTCGGCACCATCACCATCTCGGACGGCATCGCGATGGGCACCGAGGGCATGAAATACTCGCTGGTGTCGCGCGAGGTGATCGCCGACGCCATCGAAACCGTGTGCAACGGCCAGAGCCTGGACGGCGTGCTCGCCACCGGCGGCTGCGACAAGAACATGCCCGGCGCGATGATCGCCATCGCGCGCCTGAATATTCCGGCCGTGTTCGTGTACGGCGGCACCATCAAGCCGGGCCGCTACAAAGAACGCGACCTCACCATCGTGAGCGCCTTCGAGGCGGTCGGCGAGTACATCGCGAAACGCATCGATGAAACGGAGCTGCTGGAGGTCGAACGACGCGCCTGTCCGGGCGCGGGCTCTTGCGGCGGCATGTACACCGCCAACACCATGGCCTCGCTGTTCGAAGCCATGGGCATGAGCCTGCCGTATTCCTCGACCATGGCCGCGGAGGATGCGGAGAAGGCCGACAGCGCGGCGCGCTCGGCCGAAGCTCTGATGTGGGCGATCCGCCGGCAAATCCTGCCGCGCGACATTCTCACCCGTCGGGCGTTCGAGAACGCGCTGGCCGTGCTGATGGCGCTCGGCGGCTCCACCAACGCGGTGCTGCACCTTCCTGCCATCGCTCACGCCGCCGGGGTGGCGCTCGCGCTCGACGATTTCGACACCTTCAGCCGCCGCGTGCCGGTGCTGTGCGACCTGAAGCCGTCCGGGCGCTACGTCGCCACCGACCTGCACAGCGCCGGCGGCATCCCCCAGGTGATGAAGATGCTGCTCGCCCACGGCCTGCTGCACGGCGAGGCGCTCACCGTGACCGGGCAGACCCTGGCCGAGGTGCTGAAGGACGTACCGGAGGACCCTACTGCCTCTCAGGACGTTATCCGGCCCTGGTCCCGGCCGGTTTATCCGCACGGTCATCTCGCCATCCTCAAGGGCAATCTGGCCGAGGAGGGGGCCCTCGCCAAGACCAGCGGAGTGAGGGTTCCGCGGATCACCGGCCCGGCGCGCGTATTCGATGCGGAAGAGGCGTGCATGGAGGCGATCCTGGCGCGCAAGATCAAGCCCGGCGACGTGGTAGTGATTCGTTACGAAGGCCCCAGGGGCGGCCCCGGCATGCGCGAGATGCTCTCGCCCACCGCAGCCCTCGTCGGCCAGGGCCTGGGCGACTCAGTGGGTCTCGTCACCGACGGGCGCTTCTCCGGCGGCAGCTACGGCATGGTGGTCGGCCACGTCGCGCCAGAAGCCGCGGTAGGCGGCACGATCGCGCTGGTCGAGGAGGGTGACTCCATCACGCTCGACGCGGAACGGCGTCTGCTTCAGCTTGATGTGCCCGACGAAGAAATCGCGCGCCGCCGCGCGCAATGGCAGCCGCCCGCGCCGCGCTACACGCGCGGCGTGCTGGCCAAGTACGCGCGCTCGGTGTCGAGCGCGAGCCTCGGCGCGGTGACGGATTGAAGCCGTGACCGACGTTCGCTTCGACCCTGGGGCGGTCCGGCCTGCCTGTGATTCGGCAGACAGGCGGCGCGGCCAGGGCGCCGGGGCCGGCGACGATCTCGCCATGACGGACTGGGCCGAGGCGCTCGCCTTCGACCGCGCCCATCTCTGGCACCCGTACAGCTCGATGACCGATCCTCCGTCGGCCTTGCCGGTGATTTCAGCCTCGGGCGTGCGTCTGCGGCTCGCCGACGGACGCACACTCATCGACGGCATGGCCTCATGGTGGGCGGCGATCCACGGCTACAACCACCCCCGGCTCAACCGCGCGGTGGAGGAGCAGCTCGGCCGCATGGCGCACGTGATGTTCGGCGGCCTCACCCATGCGCCGGCGATCGAGCTGGCACGCCGGCTGGTGGGGCTCAGCCCCGCGCCGCTCGAGAAGGTCTTTCTGTGCGATTCGGGCTCGGTGGCGGTGGAGGTGGCCGCCAAGATGGCGATCCAGTACTGGCAGGCCCGCGGTCGCCCCAGCAAGCACCGGTTGCTCGCCCTGCGCGGCGGCTATCACGGCGACACCTTCGCCGCCATGTCGGTGTGCGATCCGGTCACCGGCATGCACCATCTGTTCGAGGGGGTTCTTCCGCAGCAACTCTTCGCGCCGCGCCCGGCCTGCCGCTTCGACGATCCCTGGGACTCGTCCGACATCGCCGAATTCGCGCGCCTGATCGAGACGCACCGCGACGAACTCGCGGCGGTGATCCTGGAGCCGATCGCGCAGGGCGCGAGCGGCATGTGGTTCTACCACCCCGAGCACCTGCGCCAAGTGCGCGCCCTGTGCGATGCGCACGAGGTGCTGCTCATCGCCGATGAGATCGCCACCGGCTTCGGTCGCACCGGAAAACTTTTCGCCTGCGAGCACGCCGGCATCGCGCCGGACATCCTCTGTCTCGGCAAGGCGCTCACCGGCGGCTATCTCACGCTCGCCGCGACCCTCACCACCGCTGAGGTAGCGGAGACCGTCTCCCGGGGCGGCGCTGGCTGCTTCATGCACGGGCCGACCTTCATGGCCAATCCGCTGGCCTGTGCCGTGGCGGTGGCGAGCATCGATCTGCTGTTGGAGCCCGACTGGCAGGCTCGGGTGCGGGGTATCGAACAGCAACTGCGCGCGGAACTGGCACCCTGTGCCGCGCTGGCGACGGTTCGGGAGGTGCGGGTGCTGGGTGCGATCGGCGTCATCGAGATGCATGCGCCGGTGGACCTGCTCGCGCTGACGCCGCGATTGGTGGAGGCCGGGATCTGGCTGCGTCCTTTCGGCCGTCTGGTCTACATGATGCCGCCCTACGTTATCGAGCCGCAGGACCTTTCGCTATTGACGGGCGCGGTGCGGTATGTATTGATGGAAGCGGGGTGCCAAACCTGATTTATACGGACAGGGGTTCGAAGGAATAGGAGCACCTGCGGCTGTCACGCTACGTGCTGGAGCATGGCGCGCGCAAGAGCGACCGAAGCAGCTCCGGGACGTCGAGCCCAGTCCAGTATCCCAACCCCACCCGAACGCCGAAGGAGACTGCCGATGGAATGTCCGGCATGCAAAAACGCCACCCTGTGTACCGCCTCCACCTCGTGGCCGAGGTTCTCGTCGGGCAACGGCTTCCACCCTTGCACAGCGACGCATTCATGAGCCGGATCGGCGCGACCGTCAAGTCCTTCAGGTTCTGTCGCCCATGGATACTGGCGCTGGGGCTCGTGGTCCTGGCGGGCTGTGCGCCGGAGCGGCACTGGGAATCGGCCCTGGTGCTCGCCGACGTGGCAGCGGGCGAGATACCCTCGCTACTCAAAGCGAATACTGCCGAGCCGGCGCGCACGGCAGTGCGCTACACCGTGGCGGGCCGCGAGCGCACGGGCGACCTCTACACCCCGGCCGACGCCAAACCCCTGGCCGGCATCGTCCTGGTGCCCGGGGCGGTGCCCCAGGGCAAGGACGAACCGCGCATTGTCGCCTTCGCCAGGACGCTCGCGCGCGCCCGCTTCGCGGTGCTGGTGCCAGACATCACGGGACTGCGCGAACTGCGTATCCATCCGTCGGACGCCCGCGTGGTAGCCGACGCCTTCGTCTGGCTCGCCGGCCAGCCCGAGCTCGCCCCGGCGGGCCAGGCGGGCATGGCCGCCTTCAGCTATGGCGTCGGCCCGGCGGTCCTCGCCGCGCTGGAAGAGGACGTGCGCATGCGGGTTCGCTTCGTCGTCGGCGTGGGCGGCTATTACGACCTGCCCGGCACCATCCGCTACTTCACCACTGGCTATTATCAGGCGGAGGGCGCATGGCAACACCTGACGCCCGACGACTATGGCAAGCTGGTGCTGGTGCAGTCCGCGCTGCCCTATATGAATGCGCATGACGCCCAGCTGCTTTCCGCCATGGCCACGCACCGCCTGGAGGACCGCGCCGCCGACCTGGCCGCGCTGGCTGCGCAGCTGGGGCACGAGGGTCAGGCGGTGCATGCGCTGGCCTTGAACACAGACCCCGAGGTCTTCCCGCGGCTGTATGCCGAGTTGCCAGCGCGCTTGCGAGCGGACCTCGGCGCCTTGTCCCTCCACGACAAGGACCTAGGCAGACTCGCGGCGCAGCTGATCCTGGTACATGGCCACAATGACAACCTCATCATCTGGACGGAGAGCGTGGCCCTGGCGTCGGCGCTGCCGCCCGGTCAGGCGAATCTGTATCTGCTCGACGCCGTACTCGGCCATGTGGACCTCTCCCTGTCACACGTCCTCACCCGGCGTTTCCTCAGCCGGGAGCTGCCGGACATCCTGCACATGTGGCGCGCCGTGGACCGTCTGCTGGCGCAGCGGGAGGCGCCATGACCGGGTGCGCGTTCAGCGCTGGCCTGATCCTGTTCACGGCAACGGCGGCGCTGCCGGGACGGATGGCCGAGTTCTGCGGCTTCTACGGCCTGGCGGTGAAACTGGCGGCTATCGTCGGGCCGTTTTCCTATGGCCTCGTGACCTGGCTGTCCGGCGGCGACCACCACCGCGCCCTGTTGCTGACCGGCGTGTATTTCATCGTCGGCCTCGTCCTCCGGCCTGGCGTGCGCACGGCACGCGGCCAGCACGCGGCCCTGGGCGCTGAACTGGAACCCGCTGAATCCGAACCACACGACATTTCCGGGAGATCGCCATGAAAAACCTCGCCACCCTGATCCCGATCGTCGACGGCCTCGCGGAGCGCAGCGACGAGCCCGCGTTGCTGTACGTGACCGTGGACGGCACGCGCGCCATCAATAGGGGCGCGCTGCACGGGGACGTCCAGCGTCTGGCGGCGGGACTCGCCGGGCGGCTCCGGCGCGGCGACACGGTGGCCCTCTTCGGCCCCGACCGCCCGGAATGGGTCGTCGCCGCCCTGGCCGCGGTTTGCGCTGGCATGACGGTGCTGCCGCTGGACGTGCAGGCATCGAGCGAGAACCTCGCGCACATGCTGGCCGACAGCGGTGCGCGCCTGGTGTTCACCACTTGCGACCGGCTCGAACGCCTCGCAGGCGCGGGCCTCCCCGTGGCCTTGCTGGACGCGCCGGACGGGGATCCACGTGGTATGGCCGCACTCATGACCGAGCCGAGCGCCCTGCCCGATATCCGCCCGGAAGACCCCGCCGCCCTATTCTACACTTCGGGCACCACCGGCCTGCCCAAGGGGGTGCCCCTCACCCATGCCAACCTCGCCTTTCAGCTCAACGCCATCGCCGCCACCGGCCTGCTCGGCCCCGGCGACCGGGTGGGCCTGCCGCTGCCGCTGCACCATGTCTATCCCTTCGTCATGGGCGTGCTGACGCCGGTGGCCCTGGGCCTGCCGCTCATCATTCCGCAGGCGCTGACCGGCCCGCGGGTAGTGCAAGCGTTGAGGGACGGCGAGGCGACGATCATGATCGGTGTGCCGCGCCTGTACGCCGCCCTGTACGCGGCTATCGAGGCGCAGGTGGCGGTGCGCGGGCGGGCGGCTGTGTTGTTGTTCTCGCGCCTGCTGGCGTTCTCCGTGTGGGTGCGCCGACGTCTGGGCCTGCACCTCGGCCGGTGGCTGTTCGGCCGCCTGCACGCCCAGCTTGCTCCGCGCCTGCGCCTGCTGGCCTGCGGCGGCGCCGCCCTCGACCCGGCGCTCGCCTGGCGCCTGGAGGGTCTGGGCTGGCGCCTAGCCATCGGCTACGGGCTTACCGAGACCGCGCCACTGCTCGCCATGAACCTGCCACCCTCACCTCGGCTGGACGCGGTGGGGTCGCCGGTGCCCGGGGTGGAGATCAAGATCGACGCACCTTCCGATCAAGTGGGTGAAGTCCTCGCCCGCGGCCCCAATGTCTTCGCCGGCTACCGCAACCTGCCGGAGAAGACCCGCGAAGCCTTCACCGCCGACGGCTGGTTCCGCACCGGCGACCTGGGGCGGATGGAGGACGGCTGGCTCACCCTCTCCGGTCGCGCCAAGGAACTCATCGTCACCGCCGGCGGCGAGAACATCCAGCCGGAGGAGGTGGAGCGCGCCTTCGCGGCGCATCCCTTCATCCAGGAATTCGCCCTGCTGGAGTGGGAAGATCGGCTCGTCGGACTGGTGCTGCCAGAGCCGGGGGCGATCTGCCGCGCCGGGCTCATGGACGTGCAGGCCGCCGCGCGCCAAGCGGTGGAAGAAACCAACCCGCGCCTGGCGAGTTACCAGCGCATCGTCGAATTCGCCGTCACCCGCGATCCCCTGCCGCGCACGCGCCTGGGCAAATTGCGTCGCCACGTGCTGCCGCAGGTTTATGCCGCGGCCAGGTCCGGCTGGGCAGAGGCCGCCGCGCCGCTGCCGCCGGAGCGCTGGGCGGAGCCGGATCGCTTGCTGCTGGAGGATCCTGCCCCGCGCCAGGTCTGGGAAGAACTCGTGCGCCGCTACCCGGACCGCCACCTGACGCCAGATACAGGCCTGCGCCTTGATCTGGGCGTGGATTCGCTCGCCTGGCTCGATCTGGCCCTGGCCATGCAGCGCCTGACCGGGGCGGAACTGACCGAGACGGCCATCGCCGGCATCGAGACGGTGCGCGACCTGCTGCGCGCTGCTCAGGTCGCCCCCGCCGCTGCCCGCGCCCTATCGTGGGAACGGCCGGATGAAGTGCTGCCGGCGCGCGAACTGGCTTGGCTGCGGCCGCACCGCGGTCCGATCCGCGCCGCCCACCGGTTGCTCATCGCCCTGAACCGGCTGCTAATGCGCGGCGCCTTCCGTCTTCAGGTGACGGGGCTGGAACACCTGTCCGCCGGGCCCTGTGTGTTCGCGCCCAACCACGCGAGCGTCCTCGATCCATTCGCCCTCGCCGCCGCATTGCCCTCTGCCACGTTGACACGCACCTGCTGGGGCGGCTGGGCCGGCATCGCCTTCGGCAACCCCGTGACCCGAGGATTGAGCCGCATTGGCCGCGTGCTGCCCCTGACGCCGGAACAGGGGGCGCTCGGCGCGCTGGCCCTGGCGGCGGCCGCGATTCGGCAGGGCGACAGTCTAGTCTGGTTCCCCGAAGGCCAGCGCTCCGTCACGGGCCAGCTGCTGCCCCTGCGCCCGGGGCTGGGGTTGCTGATGGCCCGTTTTCCGCTGCCCGTAGTGCCGGTACATATTGCCGGCGCCTTCGAAGCCATGCCCTTGGGCCGCCGCTGGCCGCGTCTGCTGCCCATCCGCCTCACCTTCGGCCCGCCGCTGGACCCCCTTCCACTCATCGCCGCGGGCGGGGAAGCGGTGCCCTCGCGCATCACCGAGGCCGTCGCGGCGCGGCTCGCGGCCCTGGCGCAAGCCGCCGATCCGACGACCTGAATCCCCGGGCTGGCTGGCGGTCTATGCGAGCCTGCAAGGGGCCGAAGGTGCGGCGCAAGTTGTTGGTGTGCCGACGGCGGAGGTGTTTCGCGAAATTACCCGCAGCATCGCCACGGCGCTGACCAAGCCGAACATCGAGGTCCCGCTGCATTGAACCGGTTCCGATAGGGATGTGAGCGAACCCGGAGGCAGGACGTAAAGGCCGGGGCCGATCAATGATTTATCGGCGGAATGGGATCAGTTTGGGGAAATAAGCGGGACGTAGGGCTGTCCCAGAATAGTCGCAGCCGGGAGTATATCAGGGCGGAGGGATTGACTCAGCTGGTCTCATAACATCCCATCACGAACGATGGGTGGAATGATGGGTGAGAGGCTATTTCACCTCTCAAGCCCATGATTTTCATAGATATTTGGCGGTGAGGGAGGGATTCGAACCCTCGATAGGGTATTAGCCTATACGCCCTTAGCAGGGGCGCGCCTTCAGCCACTCGGCCACCTCACCAAAATTCCGTCAGGATGTGGAAAACGCGGAAAATACCGCCCCGACGAGAGGGCGGCATAATACCACACCAGCCGGAAAATCAAAGGGCCCTGGGCGGCCAATTACTGGTTGCCCTGGCCTTTTTCCTGCTGGATGCGCTGGTAGATTTCCTCGCGGTGGACCGATACGTCCTTGGGCGCGTTGACGCCAAGCCGCACCTGGTTCCCTTTGACCCCGAGCACGGTGACAGTGATGTCATCGCCTACCACCAGGGTTTCGCCAACACGCCGAGTCAAGATCAACATGGGTTTTCTCCTACACTGCTTGCGCCCGGGGGCGCCTCCTATGAATGGCGTCGTTTTGTTGTTGGTTTCGCCGTTTGCACCACATTTGCCTCGCCGTCGACGGGTGATGGACAGCCTCTTGCGCCATCCCCGCGCCGCTGGCGTGTCGCAAATTACTCCACCTTGTCAGCCTCTTCGAGTACGAAGGCCGCGTGCAGGCTTCTGACCGCGAGTTCGAGGTATTTCTCCTCGATCACCACGGTGATCTTGATCTCCGAGGTGGAGATCATCTGAATGTTGATGTTTTCATCCGCCAGGGCCTTGAACATCTTGGCGGCGACGCCGGCGTGGGAGCGCATGCCGACGCCGACGATGGCGAGCTTGGCGATGCGGTCATCGGTGGCGGTGCTCTTGGCACCGAGTTCGGCGGCGATGCTGGCGAGGATGTCGCCGGCCTTCTTCATGTCGTTGCGGTGCACGGTGAACGACAGGGAGGCGGAGCCGTCCTCGGAGAAGTTCTGGACGATCACGTCCACTTCGATATTGGCATCGCTGATGGGCCCCAAGATGCGGTAGGCCACCCCCGGGTGATCGGGAATGCCGAGGATGGTCAGCTTGGCTTCGTCGCGGTTGAAGGCGATGCCTGAAACTACGGGTTTTTCCATATCGTCGTCGTCCTCAAGGGTGATCAGCGTGCCCGGCCCTTCCTGGAAACTGTGGAGGACACGCAACGGGACCTGGTATTTGCCGGCGAATTCCACCGAGCGGATTTGCAGCACCTTGGAGCCCTGGCTGGCCATTTCGAGCATTTCCTCGAAGGTGATGCGGTCGAGGCGGCGGGCGCGGGGCTCCACCCGGGGGTCGGTGGTGTAGACGCCGTCCACATCAGTATAGATCTGACATTCGTCGGCGGAGAGGGCAGCGGCGAGTGCCACCGCCGTGGTATCGGAGCCCCCACGACCGAGGGTGGTGATATTGCCGTCCGGGTCGACGCCCTGGAAGCCAGCCACCACCACCACGCGGCCGGCGTCGAGGTCGGCGCGCATCCGCGCGGTGTCGATCTCCTGGATGCGGGCCTTGGTGTGGGCGTTGTCGGTGAGAATGCGCACCTGGCTGCCGGTGTAGGAGCGGGCCTCGCAGCCGTGCTTGTGGAGGGCGATGGACAGCAGCGCGATGGTGACCTGTTCGCCGGTGGAGATGAGCACATCCATCTCGCGGCCAGCGGGAGCGTCGTCAAGTTGCTTGGCGAGGTCGATCAGACGATTGGTCTCGCCGCTCATGGCGGACACCACCACCACCACCTGGTGGCCGGCGTCGCGAAAGCCGATGACCTTTCTGGCCACGGCTTCGATGCGCTCGACACTGCCGACGGAGGTTCCGCCGTATTTCTGCACGATAAGACTCATGGATGACTCACAACCCCCAAGTGTTGCCCCGACGCTGTCAAAGGGCTCGAATTAAACACCAAAATCCCCGGCCCGCGAAACAAATTCGTCGCAGCCGGGCATCAGCCGAGACGACCGGCAACCCACTGGTGCACGGCCTCCAGCAGGGCCGGCAGTTTCTCCGGGCCGGTGCCGCCCCCCTGGGCCAGGTCGGGGCGGCCGCCGCCCTTGCCCCCCAGCTCGCCGGCGGCGAACTGCATCAGCTCGCCCGCCTTGACCCGGCCGGTGAGATCCTGGGTGACACCGGCGGTGAGGGCCACCTTGTCCCCCTCGGCGGTGGCCAGCAGGATCACCCCCGAACCGATCCTGGATTTGAGTTGGTCGACCATGTCGCGGAGGGTCTTGGGGTCGGCGCCGTCGAGGCTGACCGCCAGCACCTTCCCCCCGCCCACCTCCCGGGCCTGGCCGACCAGGTCGCCCCCGGCGGCGCTCGCCAGCTTGGCCTTGAGGCGGGCGAGCTCCTTTTCCTGGGCCCGCAGGGTGTCGAGGGTCTGGGATACCCGGCCGATCACCTGGTCGGTGGGCGCCGCGAAGGCCGCCGCCACGTCCATCAGGATTTTTTCCTGGCGCTGCACCTGGGCGAGCGCCCCCTCCCCGGTGACCGCCTCGATGCGCCGCACCCCGGCGGCGACGCCACCTTCGGCCACCACCTTGAACAGGCCGATATCCCCGGTGCGGGCAACGTGGGTGCCACCGCACAGCTCCCGGGAAGAACCGATGTCGAGCACCCGCACCTCGTCGCCGTACTTTTCGCCGAAGAGCATCAGGGCGCCGGACTTGTGCGCCTCGTCGATGGCCATCACCCGCGCCGCCACGGCGCTGTTGGCGAGAATCTCGCGGTTGACGATGGCCTCCACCCGGGCGATCTCGTCGCGGGTCAGGGGTGCGTTGTGGGCGAAGTCGAAGCGGGTCTTGTCGGCATCCACCTGGGAGCCCTTCTGCTGGACATGATCCCCCAGCACTTCCCGCAGGGCCTTGTGCATCAGGTGGGTGGCGGAGTGGTTGCGCATGGTGGCGGCGCGGCGGCCGGTGTCCACCCGGGCGGTGACGCGGTCACCCACCCGGAGGGCGCCGGCCTTGAGCTCGCCGTGGTGGCCGAACACATCGGCCTGGATCTTCTGGGTATCGGCCACGGTGAACAGGGTGGTACAGACGTCCCCCGCCACCAGCTCGCCGCTGTCCCCCACCTGGCCGCCGGATTCGGCATAGAAGGGCGTGTGGTCGAGCACCACCACCGCCTGGGCCCCGGCGCTGATCTCCTCCACCGCCGAGCCGTCGACGTAGAGGGCGGTGATGACGGCATCCTCCACCACCAGGCGCTCGTAGCCGTGGAAGGTGGTGGCGCTGCCGCTGTAGTCGAGGGCCGCGGCCATCTTGAACTTGCCGGCGGCGCGGGCCTGCTCCCGCTGGCGGGCCATGGCGCGATCGAACCCTGCCACATCCACGGCGATGCCCTTCTCGCGGCACACGTCGGCGGTGAGGTCGAGGGGAAAGCCGTAGGTGTCGTGGAGCTTGAAGGCGGTGTCGCCGTCGAGCACCCCGCCCGCCTCGGCGTCGAGGCCTTCAAGGGCGGCGTCGAGGATCTCCATACCGTGGGCGATGGTCTCGAAGAAGCGCGCCTCTTCCTGGCGCAGCACCTCGGTGACCCGCGCCTCGGCGCTGACCAGCTCCGGGTAGGCGGCGCCCATCTGGGCCACCAGCTCCGGCATCAGGCGATGGAAGAACGGCGCCCGGGCCCCCAGCTTGTAGCCGTGGCGAATGGCGCGGCGGATGATGCGGCGCAGCACGTAGCCGCGACCCTCGTTGCCGGGGATCACCCCGTCGGCGATCAGAAAGCCGCAGGCGCGGATGTGATCCGCCAGCACCTTGAGGGACGGGTTGCCGAGGTCGGTGGTGGCGGTCTCCCGGGCGGCGACGCGGATCAGTGCCTGGAACAGGTCAATCTCATAGTTGCTGTGGACGTGCTGGAGCACGGCGGAAATCCGCTCGAGGCCCATGCCGGTGTCGACACTGGGCTTGGGCAGGGGGTGCATCACCCCCGCCTCGTCCCGGTTGTACTGCATGAACACGTTGTTCCAGATCTCGATGTAACGGTCGCCGTCTTCCTCCGGGGAGCCGGGGGGGCCGCCCCAGATATCCGCGCCGTGGTCGTAGAAGATCTCGGTGCAGGGGCCACAGGGGCCGGTGTCCCCCATCATCCAGAAGTTGTCGGAGGCGTAGCGGGCGCCCTTGTTGTCGCCGATGCGGATCAGCCGCTCGGCGGGGATGCCCACCTCCTTGTTCCAGATGTCGTAGGCCTCGTCGTCCTCGGCATAGACCGTCACCCAGAGCTTGTCGCTGGGCAGGCCGAGCCACTGGCTCGAGGTGAGAAACTCCCAGGCAAAAAGAATGGCGTCCCGCTTGAAGTAGTCGCCAAAGCTGAAATTGCCGAGCATTTCGAAGAAGGTGTGGTGGCGGGCGGTGTAGCCGACGTTCTCCAGGTCGTTGTGCTTGCCGCCGGCCCGCACGCACTTCTGCGAGGTGGTGGCGCGGCTGTAGGGCCTCTTGTCGAAACCGAGAAAGACATCCTTGAACTGGTTCATCCCGGCGTTGGTGAACAGCAGGGTCGGGTCCTCGTGGGGGACGAGGCTGCTGCTCGGCACCACGGCGTGGCCCTTGGCGGCGAAGAAATCGAGGAACGCCTGGCGAATGTCTGCGCTACTTTTCATTGCTTGGGAATCCTGTAGGGGGCTGGCGCCGCCCGTTGCGGGTTGTTCAGAAGCCGAGGGCATTTTCCGACATGGGAATATTGCCGAGAATATGCAGATGCAGGTGGAACACGGTCTGGCCGGCGCCGGCGCCGTTGTTGACGATCAGCCGAAAGGCATCGCCGATACCGGCGGCGGCGGCGATCTTGCCGGCGGTGGCCATCAGGTGGCCGAGCAGCGCCCGGTCGTCGTCGCCGGCATCCACCAGCCGGGGGATGGGCTTTCTGGGAATCAACAGCAGGTGGGTGGGAGCTTTGGGGGCGATGTCGCGGATGGCGAAGCAGAGCTCGTCCTGGTAGAGGATCTCGCTCGGGATCTCGCCGTCGATGATGCGGGAAAATACCGACTTTTCTGTCATGTGGTGCTCCTCGGGCAGTGGCCGGCGCGGGCGGGATGTTCAGGGGCGGTGGTTGGCACCGAGCTTTTCGTCGGCGCCGAGGACACGGGCCTCGCTCTCCAGCATCACCGGAATACCGTCGCGGATCGGGTAGGCAAGGCCGCTGGCGCGACACACCAGCTCCTGCCTGTCCCGGTCGTACTCCAGGGGAGCCTTGCTCACCGGGCAGACGAGAATGCTGAGCAGCTGTTTGTCCATGTCTCCCGCTCCTCGCGGTCAAAGGGGCGCCAGTTTAAAAGAAACAGGGACGCAACTCCACGGGCAGCGGGGCGCGGACCGCCGCGGGGGAGTCGGGGACAGGATTGGGGAATCGGGAGCCGGAAATGGCGACCGGGAAATGGCGACGAAGAAGGACGGCTAGGAACCGGCGTCCCGGGGGTCTTGCCCATCGGGCGCGGTGGCGCCGTCGAGTTCGACGTAGGGTTCGAGGCTGTCCACCACGCAGATGCCCCCGGAGCGCATCACCCTGAGGGTGTCCCCCTCACAGAAGCGGTTGTTGACGGGCTTGTGGACATAGCCGTCCTGGCGGATGCCGGAGCAGCGGTTCCTGAGGGTCACCAGCACCTTGCGGTCGCCGCTCAGTTCCAGTACCCCGCTGCGGTCATCGCGGAACGACACCCGCTTGATGAGGTAGTTTTCGATGCAGCCGTTGCGGATCGACCAGGGGGCCTCGTCCTCCGCCGGCACGGCCGTCGCATCCCTGGGCGGTGGCGCGGCGGCCAGCACCGGCGCGGACATGACCATCAATACGGGCAACCATCTTGCAGCTTTCATTCGATACCTGCTTCCACTTGTACGACCACGCTAGGACAGACGACGGGGGATTTCTATCCCCCCGGGGGCCGCCATTCGCGGCGCGCTTGACCGAGGTCAGGGTTTTGGCGATCAGCGCCCGCGTCATGGTAAATCCCCTCCCGCCCGCGCTCAACGGGGGACGGTGAGGGGAAAGGCAGCGCCCCCGTCATTCGATGCCATCGACGGCCTCGCGGATCTGGTCGTGGCTGAACCCCCGCTGCTGGAGAAAGCGCATGCGGCGGGCCTTTTCGGCGTAATCCTCCGGGGGCGCCGCGCCAAATCGCCGGGCCAGGAGATCGGCGGCGAGTCGGTACCAGTCCACATCGAGGGCGGCGAGGGCCTCGTCCACCAGGGCCGCCGCCACGCCCCGGCCCCGCAGGTCGTGGCGGATGCGCACCGGCCCCTGGCCGCGCCCCGCCCGGGCGCGGGCAAAGCTCTCGGCGAAGCGCCGGTCGCTGAGCAGGCCGTCCGCCTCGAGGGCGTCGAGCACCGCATCGAGGGCTTCGCCATCCACGCCGTGGCGCTCCCGCAGGCGGTCCCGCAATTCATGGCGGGAGTGCTCGCGGCGCGCCAGGGCATCGAGGGCGACGAGGCGCGGGGATTTCCCCGGCTTTGCCGTCACGGCCGCTCCAGGCGCGGGGCAACGGGTGGATTGGCGGGGGGCCCGGGGGGCGGCGCCTCGGGTTCGGGGGCCTTGACGATACCGAGCCAGGTCCCCACCTTGCGGGCAGCCGCCCGGATCAGGCGCCACAGGCGCGGCAGCAGCCAGATCACCAGGGCGATGAACAGCACCATCAGCCCCACGAACAGGAAGGGGTGGTTGAACATGGTCCAGAGGGCGCCGAGCACGAGCAGATCCTCGCTGATGGAGGCCACCCAGTTGCTGAAGGGCTCCGGGGATGTGTTGATGAGCAGCCGGGTGGAGGCCTTGGTGAAGTGGCTGGCGGTGGCCATGGTGCCCCCCAGGAGGCCGGCGGCCACTTCCAGGGCAGGGGTGACGTCCCCCACCGCGCCGGCGGCCAGCAGCGCCCCCGCCGGTATGCGGATAAAGGTGTGCAGCCCGTCCCAGCCGCTGTCCACCCCCGGGGTCTTGTCGGCGAAGAATTCCACGAAGTACATGACCCCCGCGGCGCCGATCACCAGGGGATCCTGCAGAACCTGCAGGCCCTCCGGCAGGGTCAGATTGCCGGTGGCGCCGGCGAGGCCGAGGACGAACACCGCGGCGTAGAGATTGACGCCGCTCGCCCAGCCCACCCCCATGGTGAGGGCCAGGGTCGAGATAAGTGCCTGATAGGTGTCCATGATTCCCCCCTCGCGGTGGATACCGGGTTTGGACAGTATTGACGGCCTATGGTGCCACGGTCGCGGCGCCGATGCATGTCGCCCCTGCCCGGGGCAGCGAAGAATCGCCGGGGGTTGTTGATAACGATTCTTGTTTGAACCACAATGGGCGCCCCTGCCCACCACTGGAGCGCCCGATGAGATCCCTTGCCCGCCTGCGCCACCTGACCCGCCCCCTCGCGGCCCTGCTCTGTTCCGCCCTCCTGGCCGGCGGCCTCGAGGCCCGGGAGCCGGAGGAGCTGGTGGTCTACTCCGCCCGCAACGAACAGCTGATCAAGCCGCTGTTCGACGCCTACGAAAAGGCCAGCGGCGTGCGCATCCGCTTCCTCACCGACAAGGAGGGCCCGCTCCTGGCCCGTCTCAAGGCGGAGGGAGTCAACACCCCCGCCGACCTGCTGCTGACGGTGGACGCCGGCAACCTCTGGCAGGCGGCGGAGTCAGGGCTGCTGCAGCCGGTGGATTCGCCCCTGCTGCGGGCGCGCATCCCCGCCCACCTGCGGGACCCGGACAACCTCTGGGTCGGCCTCTCGGTGCGCGCCCGCACGGTGGTCTACAACCCCGACAGGGTCGACCCGGCCGAGCTGTCCAGCTACGCAGCCCTCGCCGACCCCCAGTGGCGGGGGCGACTGTGCCTGCGCACCTCCAACAAGGTGTACAACCAGTCCCTGGTGGCCATGCTGATCGCCGAGCGGGGTGAACAGGCGGCGGAGAGCATCGTGCGGGGCTGGGTGGCCAACCTCGCCACGCCGCCCTTCGCCGACGACACCGCCGCCCTCAAGGCGGTGGCCGCCGGCCAGTGCGACCTCACCCTGGTGAACACCTACTACCTGGGCCGGCTGCTGAAGGAGGATCCCGCCCTGCCCCTCAAGGTCTTCTGGCCCAACCAGCGCGAGGAAGGCAGCGGCGTCCACGTCAACATCTCCGGCGGCGGCGTCACCCGCCACGCCAAGCACCCCGAGGCGGCCCGCAAGCTGCTGGAGTGGCTGGCCTCCGACGAGGCCCAGGCGGCCTTCGCGGGGGAGAACCTCGAGTACCCCGCCAATCCCGAGGTGACGGTGGCGCCCCTGGTGGCGAGCTGGGGCGAGTTCCGCCAAAGCCCCCTGAACGTGGCCTTCGCCGGCGCCCACCAAGGGGCGGCGGTCAAGCTGATGGATCGCGCCGGTTACCGCTGAGTGACACAAGCGGCGACTCCGATCCTCGCCCCCGTCCCCGAGGCGCGGCCCCTGTGGCCGCGCCTCGCCATCGGTTCCCTCGCCGCCCTGGTGCTGCTGCCCCTGGCGGTGATCTTCGCCTCCTTCGCCGATCCCCAGGGGGCGGTATGGGCCCACTTCGGCGAGTTCGTGCTGCCCCGCCTTGTGGTCAACACCCTGTGGTTGCTGATCGGGGTGGGGTTCGGCACCGCCGTCCTCGGCATCTCCCTGGCGTGGCTCACGGCGGTGTGCGAATTCCCCGGCCGGCGCTGGCTCAGCTGGGGATTGCTGCTGCCCCTGGCGGTGCCCGGCTACGTGCTCGGCTTTGTGATGATCGGCCTGCTGGATTTCACCGGCCCGCTGCAAACCGCGTGGCGGGCGCAGTTCGGCGCCGCGCCACAGATCCCCATCCGCTCCCGGGGCGGGGTGATCGCGGTGATGGCCCTGACCCTCTACCCCTATGTCTACCTGGTGGCCCGCAACGCCTTCCAGACGCAGGGACGGCGCGCCCTGGAGGCAGCCCAGACCCTCGGCCTTGGCCGGGTGGGGGGATTTTTCCGGGTGGCGCTGCCCATGGCGCGGCCCTGGATCGCGGGCGGTCTCGCCCTGGTGCTGATGGAAACCCTGGCGGACTTCGGCACCGTGGCGGTGTTCAACTACGACACCTTCACCACCGCCATCTACCGGGCCTGGTTTGGCCTTTACAACCTGAGCGCCGCCTCCCAACTGGCGTCGCTGCTGGTGGTGCTGGTGTTCATCGCCCTGGCCCTGGAGCAGCGCTCCCGGCGCGGCCAGCGCTTTACCGCCGGCGGCCGCGCCGATCGGGGGCAGCGGATCGCCCTCGGCCCCGTGGCGCGCTGGCTCGCGGCCCTGTGGTGCGGGCTGGTGTTCGCCGTGGCAGTGGCGGTACCCCTGGCGCAATTGCTGGCCTGGGCCTGGCAGAGCCGGGGGGATCTCGACGTCCGCTACCTGGGTTTTCTCTACCGCTCGCTCATTCTCGCCGCCAGCGGCGCGGGCCTCGTGGTGCTGCTGGGCCTTACCCTGGCCTACGCGCTGCGCGCCCGGCCGGGTCGAGGGGCGAGTTTCATCGGCCGTCTCTCGACCCTCGGCTACGCCCTCCCCGGGACAGTGCTGGCGGTGGGCTTCTACCTGCCCATGAGCGCCATCGACAATGGCTGGATCGCCCTCGGCAACCGCGTCGGCGAGCAGTGGGCGCCGCTCCTCGGCGGCACCCTGGCGGCGATGCTGCTGGCCTACGGGGTGCGCTTCCTGGCGGTCGGTTTCCACCCCGTGGAGGCGGCCCTGCACCGCATCACCCCCAGCATGGACGAGGCCGCCCGCAACCTCGGCAGCGGCGGCCGGGACCTGCTCATCCGGGTCCATCTGCCCCTGCTGCGGGGCGGCATCGCCACCGCGTCGGTGCTGGTGTTCGTGGATATCATGAAGGAGATGCCCATCACCCTGATGACCCGCCCGTTCGGCTGGGACACCCTCGCCATCCGGGTATTCGAAATGACCTCGGAGGGCGAATGGCAGCGCGCCGCTCTGCCCGCCGTCACCCTGGTGATCGCCGGGCTTATCCCGGTACTGCTGCTGATGCGCGGCGGCGACACGGAACAAATCCATGCAACTTGAACTGCTCAACATCGCCGTGGGGTTCGGCACCGCGCTGATCCTCGACGATCTGACCCTGGCCCTCGAACCCGGGGAGATCGGCTGCCTGCTGGGGGCCTCCGGCTGCGGCAAGACCACCGCCCTGCGGGCCATCGCCGGTTTCGAGCCCCTGGTCCGGGGCCAGATCGTGGTGGGCGACCAGCAGCTCAGCCGCCCGGGCTGGACCCTCCCGCCGCAACGGCGCCGGGTGGGCATGGTGTTTCAGGACTACGCCCTGTTCCCCCACCTCTCCGCCGCCGACAACGTCGGCTTTGGCCTGCGGAGAGTCGATGCCGCCCGCAAGCGCCGGCGGGTGGCCGAGATGCTCGACCTGGTGGGGCTCGGCGAGCTGGCCGATCATTTTCCCCACCAGCTGTCCGGCGGCCAGCAGCAGCGGGTGGCGGTGGCCCGGGCCCTCGCCCCAGACCCGGCGGTGCTGTTGATGGACGAGCCGTTCTCCAACCTCGACAGCGAATTGCGGGAGCGCCTCTCCCTGGAGGTGCGCGCCATCCTCAAGGCCGCCGGCACCACCGCCCTCATCGTCACCCACGACCAGCACGAGGCCTTCGCCATGGCGGACCGGGTGGGCCTGATGCACAACGGCCGTATCGAGCAGTGGGACAGCCCCTACAACCTCTATCACCGCCCCGCAAGCCGCCGGGTGGCGCGCTTCGTCGGCCAGGGGGTACTGGTGCCGGGGGTGGTGGCGGAAAACCACCATATCCGCATCCCCCTCGGCTGCCTGCCGTCCCTCTCCCCCCTGGCCGCCGGCACGGCGGTGGAGGTGCTGCTGCGCCCCGACGACATCGTCCACGACGACGCCAGCCCCCTGACCGCCACAGTGCGGGCCAAGACCTTCCGGGGCGCCAGCATCCTCTACAGCCTGGAGTTGCCCGACGGCACCCGCCTGCTGGCCCTGGTGCCCTCCCACCACAACCACAGCCTCGGGGAAGCCATCGGCATCCGCCTCGACGCCGAGCACGTGATTGCGTTTGCGTCTGAAACCTGAAACCTGAAACCTGAAACCTGAAACCTGAAACCTGAAGCGTCAGGCTGCAGCTTGTATCTGCAACCGTTTCAGCAACCGTTGCGTGGATCAGCTGTTACCTGACAGGTCCTCGAGGGCGTCCGCCAGGGTGGGATGGAACGACAGCACGCCGTCGATGGGCTTGAGCCCCGCCCGCGCCAGGGTTTTCAGGGGCTGAAACTGCAACTCGGCGATCCTGATCCGGCAGCCGTCCCGCTGGCACTGGGCTATCAGCTTGGTGAGGGCCGACAGCCCCCCCGCGTCGATGATGGACACCCCCTCGAGGTCGAGGATGATCCCCCGCCGCGCGCCGATGCGCGCGGCCAGCTCGCCAAACACCCGGTCGGCGGCGGCGAAGAACAGCGGGCCATTGACCCGGAACACCGACCAGCCCTCCGGCACCGGGCGCCCCCCCAGGCGGCGGCCGTCGGTGACCTCCGCGACCCGGGTCATCTCCGCCACCTCCCGCATGAACAGCACCGCGGCGAGGAGTATGCCGGCGGTGATGGCGATCACCATATCCAGCAGCACGGTGAGGGAGAAGCAGGTGGCGAATACCCACAGATCCCCCCGGGGCGCGGTCCTGAGCAGATGCAGGGCCTTCGGCGCCTCGCTCATGTTCCAGGCCACCACCAGCAACAGCGCCGCCATGGCCGCCATGGGAAGATGGGCCAGCAGCGGGGCGAGGGCCACCAGTCCGAGCAGCACCACCAGGGCGTGGACCATTGCCGCCACCGGCGACTGGGCGCCGGCCTTGACGTTGGCGGCAGAGCGGGCGATGGCGGCGGTGGCGGTGATGCCGCCAAAAAAGGGCGCGACGATGTTACCGATGCCCTGCCCCAGCAGCTCGCTGTTGGCACTGTGGCGCTTGCCGGTCATGCCGTCGAGCACCACGGCGCAGAGCAGCGACTCGATGGCGCCGAGCATGGCGATGGCGAAGGCCGCCGGCAGCAGATCCCTGAGCAGCTGCCAGCTGAAACCGAGCTGCCCGCCATCCGGCCCCGGCTGGCGCCAGGGCCACGCGAAGTGGGGTGCAACGGGCGGGATGCCGCGCCCGGTGGTGCCGTCCGCCAGCAGGTAGCTGAAACGGGAGCCGATGGTGTCCACCGCAAAGCCCCCCTGGCCAAGCCACAGGGCCACCAGGGCCCCCACCGCCACGGCGGGCAGGTGGGGCGGTATCGGAGTCTTCAGCCGTGGCCACAGGAGCAGCACCGCCAGGGTAAGGCCCGCCACCAGGAGGCTCGGCCAATGGGCGCCCGGAAGCGCCAGGGCAAGGGCCTCGACCTTGGCGACAAAGTGCTCCGGCATCGGCCCCATGGACAGCCCCAGCAAGTCCTTCACCTGCAGGGTGGCGATCACCACCGCGATACCGCCGGTGAAGCCAAGGGTCACCGACTCGGGGATGTATTCGATGAAACGCCCGAGGCGCAGCAAGGCAAGCCCCACCAGCAGCAGCCCCGCCATCACCGAGGCCAACAGCAGCCCGGCGAGGCCGTATTGCTGGGCGATGGGGAAGAGAATCACCACGAAGGCGGCGGTGGGGCCCGACACGCTGTAGCGGGAGCCCCCGGTGGCGGCGATCAGCAAGCCGGCGATGACCGCGGTGTAGAGCCCGTGCTGGGGCGGCACCCCGCTGGCGATGGCGAGGGCCATGGCGAGGGGGATGGCAATGATGCCGACGGTGAGGCCGGCGAGCAGATCCCGCCCCAGACGCTGGCGCCCGTAGGGTTCCGCGAGGCAACTTTCCCGCAGTGCGTGGCCGATGCGCAGGGAAAACAGATGGGCTCGATGTGGCATGGCTCAGCCTCGCGGCGGTGGTGGCTCGATGGCCCTGATGATATGCACATTTGAAAAACATTCAATGTTAATAATGTTAACATTGACCCACTGTTTTCCGGCTCTATAATCCCCGTTCTTCATGCCCATCCCCCCGCCCGCATGCATCCATCAATTGCCCGGAGGTTTTACCCTTGAATACCAGCGCCCTGATCACCGCCCTCGGCCAGTACGGCATTACCCAACCGACGGAAATCGTCTACAACCCCAGCTACGATCAGCTGTTTGCCGAGGAGACGAACCCCGCGCTGTCCGGTTACGAGGCGGGTGTGGTGACCGAGCTCGGCGCGGTGAACGTCAATACCGGCATTTTCACCGGGCGCTCCCCCAAGGACAAATACTTCGTCAAGGACGCCGTCACCCGGGACACCCTGTGGTGGAACGACCAGGGCAAGAACGACAACAAACCCATCACCCCCGAGGTGTGGAATGCCCTGAAGGCGGTGGTGGGCAACCAGCTTTCCGGCAAGCGCCTGTTTGTGGTGGATCTGTTCTGCGGCGCCGATGAACTGAGTCGCCTCAAGGTCCGCTTCGTCACCGAGGTGGCCTGGCAGGCGCACTTCGTGAAAAACATGTTCATCCGCCCCACCGAGGCCGAGCTGGAAAACTTCGTCCCCGACTTCGTGGTGCTCAACGGCGCCAAGGCCACCAATCCCCACTGGCAGGAACAGGGCCTTAACTCCGAGAACTTCGTGGCCTTCAACATGACCGAGCGGATGCAGCTGATCGGCGGCACCTGGTACGGCGGCGAGATGAAAAAGGGCATGTTCTCGGTGATGAACTACCTGCTGCCCCTCAAGGGCATCGCCTCCATGCACTGCTCCGCCAATGTCGGCAAGGACGGTGACGTGGCGATCTTCTTCGGCCTCTCCGGCACCGGCAAGACCACCCTCTCCACCGACCCCAAGCGCCAGCTGATCGGTGACGACGAGCACGGCTGGGATGACAACGGCATTTTCAACTTCGAGGGCGGCTGCTACGCCAAGACCATCAACCTCAGCCAGGAACACGAGCCGGATATCTACAACGCCATCCGCCGCGATGCCCTGCTGGAGAATGTCACCGTCGACGCCAATGGCAAGATCGACTTCAACGACGCCTCCCGCACCGAGAACACCCGGGTGTCCTACCCGATCTACCACATCGACAACATCGTCAAGCCTGTCTCCAAGGCCGGCCACGCCAGCAAGGTGATCTTCCTCACCGCCGACGCCTTCGGCGTGCTGCCGCCGGTATCCAAGCTCACCCCGGACCAGACCGAGTACTACTTCCTGTCCGGCTTCACCGCCAAGCTGGCGGGCACCGAGCGCGGCATCACCGAGCCCACCCCCACCTTCTCCGCCTGCTTCGGCGCGGCCTTCCTGAGCCTGCACCCCACCCAGTACGCCGACGTGCTGGTCAATCGCATGAAAGCCGCCAACGCCACCGCCTACCTGGTCAACACCGGCTGGAACGGCACCGGCAAGCGCATCTCCATCAAGGCCACCCGCGCCATCATCGACGCCATCCTGAGCGGCGAGATCGAGAATGCGAATACCCTGCAACTGCCCTACTTCGACCTCGCAGTGCCCACCGCCCTGCCCGGCGTGGACAGCGGCATCCTGAACCCCAAGGACACCTACGCCGACCCGGCGCAGTGGGACGAGAAGGCCCGCCACCTGGCCGCCATGTTCGTGGAGAACTTCACCCGCTTCACCGACAACGACCGGGGCAAGTCCCTGGTGGCGGCCGGCCCACGCCTTCCTTGATGGCGGTGTCCGGCGGGGTCGCCCCCCCCGCCGGACGCACCCCAAGGCAGAGCTCACCGGTAACCGGCCATGACCACCGAACATCGCACCGCCCGCCTCACCCTGCTGATCGACCCCCGCAAGAAGGCCGCCTTCGAGCAGCTCTGCGCCCGCGAGGACGTGACCCCCTCCCAGAAGGTGCGCCAGTTCATCCGCGACTACATCGAGCAACAGCTCGGGCCGGACTGGCTGAAGGACAGCGAAGCCGACCCCGGCAACGAGCCCTGACCCCGCCCTCCCCCGCCGTCGCCCTCCCGGGGTGACACCCCCGCAGCCCCGCGCGGTGGAAATCCCCGCCCCCAGGCACTATCCTGCCTTGACTGGAAATCCGGGTTGTCAAGCCCGGCGGTAACTTCGAGACACCCGTGAACGCTCCGTGACGCACCATCACTCAGGGAGAGATCCATGTCCGATCAATCGACCGGTTTCAGCGCCGACAGCGCCAGCCCCCTCCCCTCCCGCGCCCACCGCCTGGTGGCCGACATGCTGGCCCGGGCCGATGTCCGCATCGGCGGCACCAGGCCCTGGGATATCCACTTCATCGACAGCGACGTCCCCGAACGCATCCTCGCCCGGGGCACCCTCGGCCTCGGTGAGGCCTACATGGACGGCGCCTGGGAGGTCAAGCGCCTCGACGAATTCTTCCACCGGGTGCTGCGCGCCCGCCTCGGCCAGGAATTGAAGCCCCTGCGCCTGCTCTGCCACAGCCTCCGGGCGCGGCTGTTCAACCGCCAGACCAGCCGCCGCGCCTGGCAGGTGGGGCAGCGTCACTACGACCTCGGCAACGACTTCTACGCCGCCATGCTCGACCCCCGCATGACCTACACCTGTGGCTTCTGGCAGGGCGCCGACAACCTGGCGGATGCCCAGGAGGCCAAGCTCGAACTGATCTGCCGCAAGCTGGGGCTGCAACCGGGCATGCGGGTGCTGGATATCGGCTGCGGCTGGGGCAGTTTCATGGGCTACGCGGCGGAGCGCCACGGGGTGCGCTGCGTCGGCGTCACCATCTCCCGGGAGCAGGCGGCCCTCGGCGAACGGCGCTACGGCCATCTGCCGGTGGAATTCCGCCTGGCGGACTACCGCACCCTCAACGAGCGCTTCGACCGCATCGTCAGCGTCGGCATGTTCGAGCACGTGGGCCACAAGAACTACCGCACCTACATGGAGGTGGCCCACCGCTGCTTGAGGGACGACGGCCTGTTCCTGCTCCACACCATCGGCAAGAACCGGCGACGGGCCGGTGCCGACCCCTGGATCGACAAATACATCTTCCCCAACGGCGAGCTGCCCTCGGCGGGCCAGCTCGGCGATGCCGTCGACAACCTGTTCGTGGTGGAGGACGTCCACAACTTCGGCGCCGACTACGACAGGACCCTGATGGCCTGGCACCGCAATTTCGAAGCCGCCTGGCCGCGCTTCGCCGACCAGCTGGGGGAGCGCTTCCACCGCATGTGGCGCTACTACCTACTGTGCTGCGCCGGGGCCTTCCGCGCCCGGGAGCTCCAGCTGTGGCAGTGGGTGCTGGCCAGAAACGGCGTCCCCGGGGGCTATCGCCGCCCGGCCTGACCCGGAGTTGCGTCCCGGGTCGAAACTGGTTAGTGTCCCCCGGCACGGCGTCGCCACAGGGCGGCAAGTCACCCCCATCACCCACTGACCACCACCCGGACACCCTATGCAATGGCTTCAATCCCGCCGCCTCCACTTTCTGCTGGGGGGCGTCGCCCTGCTCTTTGTGCTGTTTGCGCTCCTGCGGGGGATTTTCATCCTCGCCTTTTCCAACATCGACCCGGCCAGCTATGAACCCCAGGGGCATTTCTGGCAGACCCTGCTGATCGGCCTGCGCTTCGACCTGCGCCTGGCCATCATCGGCATGCTGCCCCTGGCGCTGCTGAGCTTCCTGCCGGTTGCCAACATCATTGACAGCCGCCCGGTGCGCCTGCTGGGACGGGGCTATATCGCCGTCGGCCTGCTGTTCGTGATCCTGATCTACATCCTCGACTTAGGCCACTACGCCTACCTCAAGGTGCGCCTCAACTCCACCGCCTGGCGCTTCGTGGAGGATGCCGGCATCTCCGCCACCATGGTGTGGCAGAGCTACCCGGTGGTGTGGATCACCCTCGGCTGGCTGCTGGCCGCCGCCGCCCTGTTCGCCGCCTTCCTGGCCCTGGAGCGCCGCACCCTCGACAGGCCCGCGCGCCCCATCCCCCGCCGCGCCCGGGTGCTCGGCTGGACCCTGATGACGGTGCTGACCCTGCTCGGCCTGCTCGGCCGGGTCACCGACATCAACCCGGAAAACCCCGTGCCCCTGCGCTGGAGCGACGCCTTCTTCTCCGGGGACATCGAACTCGCCGCCGTGGGCCTCAACCCGGTGATCTTCTTCCTGTTCGACACCGCCTGGATGAAGGACGAACCCTTCGACCGGGCCCTGGTGGAGGAACACTACGACCTCATGGCGGACTACCTGGGGGTCGACACTCCCAACCGGGAGACCCTCGACTTCCACCGCGCCCGGGGTGTCGAGGCCCATCGCCTCCCCACCGACAAACCCCTCAACGTGGTGTTCGTGATGCTGGAGTCCCTGAACGCCGCGCGCCTCGGGGTCCACAACAATCCCCTCGACGCCACCCCCCACCTCGACAGGATTGCCCGGGAGGGCTGGTTCTTCCGGCGCTTCTTCGTCCCCGTCACCGGCACCGCCAAGACGGTCTGGGCGAGCATCACCGGCACCCCGGACGTGACCCAGCAGGAAACCGCCACCCGCAACCCGCTGATCACCCGCCAGCACACCCTGATCAACGCCTTTCGGGATTACGACAAACTCTACATGCTGGGGGGCAGCGCCGGCTGGGCCAACATGAACGCCCTGGTGCGCCAGAGCATCGACGGCGTCACCCTCTACGAGGAGGGCTACTGGAAGGGGCCCAATGTCGACGTGTGGGGCATCTCCGACCTGCAGCTGTTCCGGGAGGCGGACGAGATCCTCCGCGCCCGGCCGAAGGACAGGCCGTTCTTCGCCTATATCCAGACCTCCGGCAACCACCGCCCCTACACCATCCCCGAGGATCGGGATGACTTCGAGGTGCTGGACACCCCGGAGGACGAGGTGCGGAAGTGGGGCTTCACCGACACCGCACAGTACAACGCGGTGCGCTTTCTCGACTACAGCATCGGCCGCTTCCTGGACATGGCAAAGGCCGGCGGCTACCTGGACAACACCCTCTTCGTGTTCTTCGGCGACCACGGCACCTCCATCACCCAGCTGCCCCACATGCCGCCCCTCTACGAGCAGATGTGGCTGGAGAGCAACCACGTGCCCGGCATGATCTACGCCCCGGGCCTGCTGGAGCCCCGGGTGATCGAGGACGCGGTGAGCCTGATGGACCTGCTGCCCACGGTGGCCGGCATGGCGGGCATGCCCTACGAGAACCGCACCATGGGCCGCGACTACCAGCTCAGCGCCGGCCGCGAGCGGGCGGTGCCGGTGGTGCTGGTGGAGGGCCACTTCCCCATCATCGGCCTCGTCACCCGGGACTTCATGGTGAAGATGAACCACGACGGCAGCGAAGCGAGCCTCCACGCCATGGACAGCCCCACTCCCCGGGAGGATGTCTCCGCCCAACACCCGGAGACATTCGAGAAACTGCGCAAGCTGACCCGGGGCGCCTACGAGACCTCCCGCTACATGCTCTACGACAACGTGCGGGACTGACGGCGGCGGAAAGCGCCAACGGCTCTACGCAGCACGGCGCCCCCAGGGCGCCGTCCTGCGTCGTGGCGGGAGCCCCTCACCGGGGCGATTGTCTCAGAGGGCCGCGGCGGCCTGCCCCCGCCGGCGGCGCCAGCCATCCCGGGCCAGGTAGACGCAGCAGTAGAGCCCGAGCAGCGGATCCACCAGGTAGTCCCAATAGTTGTCGGAATCCTTGATATCCAGCAGGTAGGCGACGGTGGCAAGGCTGATCAGCGCCACCGCGAGGGCGTTGCGCATCCACCAAAGCCCGAGGCACAGCACCCAGGCGGCGGCCAGCATGGGCGCGGGGGAAAAGCCGAGCCGATAGGGGTCGTGGGCGGCGAGGCCCAGGGTCGCCGGGTACAGCGCCAGGGCCAGCACCGCGAACACCAGGGCCAGCTGGCGGTGCTGGCGAAGGGGGGTGGGCGCCCTGCCGCTCACCCGCAGCGCCACGCCCCAGAGCAGCCAGAGCAGCGAGGTGATGGCCACGTCATCGGTGTAACTGCGGGTGTAGTCGCCGATGGACAATCCCGCCACCGGCACGAAGGCAAGCCCCAGGGCCGCGAGCAATGCCGCCCCCCGGGCCGCGAGCCCCAAGCGAGTCACCGGCAGCAACATGAACACCAGGGCCGCCACCGTCAGGTGGCCGAAGATTTCACCGCTTGTCATCAGCCCTTCTCCACCCAGGCATGGTTGAACACCACATGCTTGATCAGGGTGTTGTTCCAGGAATAGACCATATGAAAATCCCCGTTGGCGGCGCGGATCAGGGTCGGGTACTCGTACTTGAAGGTGCAGCTGCCATGGCGGCAGGCGCGTTTCTCGGCGTGGCGCTGCAACTCCGCCAGCATGCCCGGCGTTTCCTCGCCGTCCTCGGCGATGGCGGTGTACTTGCGGTGCAGGCTGTCGCGGAAAAGTGCCGGCTCCACCCACTCCTCGGGCCTCGGGGACTCGTCGAGGACGGCCACCTGGCGCCAGTTCTTGAGGGTTTCGTCCGTCTGGTAGAGGGTCAGGCGGAAGCGGCCATCGGCGATATCGTTGAGGGCCACGAGGATATGGCCATCCCCCTCGCCAATGGCGGCCACCGCCGAATCCGGGTTCCAGGGGGCCACCGGCACATGCTCGCTCCAGGTCCTGCCCCGGTCCCGGGTGTAGGTGGCCAGCACCTTGCCGTGCTCGACCCCGGCGTTGCGCAACAGGGCCAGGGCGCTGTCCCCGCCGAGGGGCACGATGGCCGGCTGCAGGGAGTGGTTGCCACTGCTGATGCGGAACTTGTCGAGGATGCGCCCGTCGGGGCTCAGGTACAGGTACTCGGCGAACTTGCCGAGAAATTCGTGGTAGACCGGGAGGCCCATGGAGCCATCGCGGTGGAATACCGGCGGATTGCGCACCAGGGTGCTGATGTTGAGGAACGGCGAGGTGATCAGCCGCCGGGGGGCCGACCAGCTGTCACCGCCGTCGTCGGAATGCATGGCATTGATGGCGCTGCCCGCCCAGCCCCCCATGGACACCGACACATAGAACAGCCACAGGCGGCCGTTGGGGGCCAGGGAGATCACCGGATTGCCCAGCTTGCGGATATCCCGCTGCAACACCCGCTCGGTGGTCTCCCGGGAGATCAGCTTGAACTCCTCGCCCCAGCGCTGGGTGGCCGGGTCGTAGCGGGAGGCGCGGATATTGACGTCCTCCGCCCCCTCCCGGGAACCGGCGAACCACACCGAGATCAGCCCGCCATCCGGCAAGGGGGCGATGGACGAGGAATGCACATGGCGATGAAAGCCGGTGGAGGCGAAGCGGGACTCGAATTCCGGCACCAGCAGGCGGTCGAGGGCGCTGTCGCCGGCGCCTTCCGCCGGGGCCGGGACGGCAAACGGCGCCACCTCCAGGGCCCGCGCCTGCCACAGGGCGTAACCGAAGAGCAGCGATAGCAGCAGCGGGACCAACCAGAAACGTAACGACGGCGCGGTGACGGGGTATCTACCCTCCAGGGCGGAGGCGGGGTTTATCGTTGTTATGGGCATGACTCTCGGGTCTGTTGTCGATCATGAGTTTGGCGCTCAGCGTCCCTACCGGCAACGGCGATCATCATACTCCATGCAGCCCCCGGGGGCACAGCCCCGGCGACAGGCCCCGGGGATCGACCGCTCAACGGAGCAACAGCAGGGGCACCCGGGCATTGGCGAGCAGGCGGTGGGTGACACTGCCGAACAGCAGCTCCCGGAGCCGGCCCTGGCCAAAGGCCCCCATCACGATCAGCTCGATGCCGTGCTGCTGCTGGTAGTCGTCCAGTTGTTTTTCCACGTCGCCGTGGAGGTTCGCGGTCACCACGGCGAGGCCGGCGGCCCGCAGGGTCTGCGCACCGTCCTCCAGCAGTGGGGAGCTCTCCCCCTTCGACACATGGACGAGGTGACACGCCATGCCCCGATAGAGGGGGCTCGCCGCCACCATGGCGAGGGCCTTGCGGGCCGCCTCGCTGCCGTCGTAGGCCACCAGGCAACGGCTGGGGGCGCAATCGAAGTCGCGGTTGACCACCAGCACCGGGCGGTGCATGGCGCGGATCACCGACTCCAGCTGAGCCCCCACCTGGCGGGGGCGATCCTCGTGGTCCTCGCCGCGAATGCCGAGCACCAGCACCCGTATCTCATCCTCCAGCTCGATCAGGGATTCCGTCAGGCTGCCGTGGCGCTGAAGCTTTTCCGGCGCCATCGCCCCTTGGGCCAAGGCCCGCTGGCGGGCGTTCTCCAGCATCAGCTTGCCCTGCGCCATGAGGATCTTGCCGCGCCGGGCCTCCATCGCCGCCAGTTCCTCCAGGAGGTCTTCCCGCTCGCCAAGGCCGAGGCTGCCGCTCAGGTCGGAGATCGGTGGGTGATCGCGGTGCTCGATATTGTGCAAAAGCTTCAGGGGCGCCTCGACGGCCCGGGAGACCCAGGCGGCGTAGTCCACCACCCCCTGCTTGTAGGTGGAACCGTCGATGCAGGCCAGCACGGTGGTTCGTTGACTGTTCATCAGTGTCCCCCCAGGACTTTTTCAATCTCTTCCGGTTTGTCGTGGACGCCAAAGCGATCGACGATGGTGGCGCTGGCGTCGTTGAGCCCCACCACCTCCACCTCGGCCCCTTCGCGGCGGAACTTGAGCACCACCTTGTCGAGGGCGCCCACGGCGGAAATGTCCCAGAAGTGGGCGCGGGACAGGTCGATCACCACGTTGTCCAGGGCCTCGCGGAAATCAAACTGGCCGGCAAAGCGCTCGGCGGAGTTGAAGAACACCTGGCCCACCACCCTGTAGGTGCGGGTGGTGCCGGCCCCGTCCAGATCGGAGGTGACGTACATGAAGTGGCTGACCTTGTTGGCGAAGAACAGGGACGCCAGCAGCACACCGGCCAGCACGCCAAACGCCAGGTTGTGGGTGGCCACCACCACGGTCACCGTCACCAGCATGACCAGGTTGGTGGACAGGGGGTGTTTCTTGAGGTCGAGGATCGAGCGCCAGCTGAAGGTGCCGATGGACACCATGATCATCACCGCCACCAGGGCGGCCATGGGAATGACCTTCAGCACCGGGCTCAGGAACACCACCAGGATCAGCAGGAACAGCCCCGCCCAGAGGGTGGACAGCCGCCCGCGCCCGCCGGATTTCACGTTGATCACCGACTGGCCGATCATGGCGCAGCCCGCCATGCCGCCGATCAGGCCGGCGCCGATATTGGCGATGCCCTGGCCCTTGCATTCGCGGTTCTTGTCGCTGGCGGTGTCGGTAAGGTCATCGACGATGGTGGCGGTCATCATCGATTCCAGGAGGCCCACCACCGCCATGGACAGGGAATAGGGCAGGATGATCATCAGGGTGTCGAGGGTCAGGGGCACATCGGGCCAGAGGAAAATCGGCAGGGTATCGGGCAGTTCACCCATGTCCCCCACGGTGCGCACCTCGATGCCCGTCGTCACGGCGAGAACGGTGAGGGTGACGATGCACACCAACGGCGAAGGAATGCTCCTGCCAATCACCGGCACCAGGGGGAACAGGTAGATGATGCCAAGCCCCGCCGCCGTCATGGCGTAGACATGCCAGGTGACGTTGGTGAGCTCCGGCAGCTGGGCCATGAAGATCAGGATCGCCAGGGCGTTGACGAAGCCGGTCACCACGGAGCGGGACACGAAACTCATCAGATTGCCGAGCCTCAGGTACCCCGCGCCGATCTGGAAAACCCCCGTCAGCAGGGTCGCCGCCAGCAGGTATTCGAGGCCGTGGTTCTTCACCAGGGTCACCATCAGCACCGCCATGGCGGCGGTGGCGGCGGAAATCATCCCCGGGCGGCCGCCCACGAAGGCGATGATCACGGCGATGCAGAACGACGCGTAGAGGCCGACCTTGGGGTCGACCCCGGCGATAATGGAAAAGGCGATGGCCTCGGGGACCAGGGCCAGGGCGACGACGGTGCCGGCGAGCAGATCGCCGCGGATATTGCCGAACCAGTCGGCCTTGGTGGAGTGCAGCAGCATGAACAGTCCTTGCAGATGGCCCCGGTTGCGGGGGCGCCGACGGACCGGTTATCGCCCCTTTGGACGATGGGGTCCCGGCAATTGAGCGGGAAAGCCGCGCCTTCAGTGGCGGCGGCGGGAGGTGGGCCCAGGGCCCGAACGCGGGAAAGAAAAACTCAAGGCGGCGTGGGCAACGAATACAACATCATGACTTGACAGGCTTTTTAATGAACGCGAATTATACACCCCGTCGTGCCGATCACAACCCAACCGCCCCCGGTCGACCGGCCATACTATCCACAACCCCTCTGGCGGAGGTGCCCTTGCCCATCATCGCCCTCACCCTGAGGTTCCAGCTGCCCGGCTGCCGCTCCCTCAAGGAAAAGCGCGGCCGGCTGCGGCGCCTTTCCGACCACTTTGGCCGGGATCCCAATATCGCCCTCCACGAGAGCGCACTCCACGACCAGTGGCAGCGGGCGGAGTGGACCTTCGTGCTGGTGGGCGGCGACCGGCGCATTCTCGACGCCCGCCGCGCCGCCATCGAAACCTACTGCCGCCAACTGGACGCCTATGTCACCGACAGCCAGTGCCGCGAACTCGCCTGAGGGGGACGCCCGCCAGCGGCGGGTATTCGCCGCCCTGAGGGTGCCGGCGCCGGTGGCATCCGCTCTCGGCGCCCGCGCCCGGGAATCCCTCACCGGTTCCGCCGCCCCGTACTGGACCGATCCCGCCAACTACCACCTCACCCTGGTGTTTCTCGGCGATCTGTCGGCGGACGCCCTCGCCGCCCTTGTCGCCGCACTGGGGGCATCGCCGCGACGGGATGCGGTATGGGTGACCCCCACCGCCATCGCCCGATTCCCCTCCCCCTCGGGGCCGATCGTCGCCGCCCTGGTGGCGCAAACCCCGGCCCTGCTGGCACTGCGCCATGACCTCGTCGCCGCCGCGGGCCAAGGGGGCATCGCCACCGAGACAAGGCCCTACCGGCCCCATATCACCCTGGGCCGGGTCGGCAGGGGGATGGGGATGGACGCCGGGGCGGTATCGCTGGCGGGCCTGGGTTTTCGGGCCGGGTGCTTCGGGCTCTATCGGGGCGAGAGGACGGGCGGGGCGGCGGGTGAGCACTATCGCTATCGGGCGCTCGCCACCTTTCCCCTGGATTGACGCCCGACGCGGCACCGGACCGGGGGACTTGGCGGATGACGCTGCGCTCTTCCGCCCTACTAGAGCGCCATGTCCCCGGCCCTGGGGAAGCTCTGGAAAAGGGTGATAGCGGGATGCAGCGCGAGGCGCCCGATAGCGCACTTTTTCAGCGTTTCCCTAGGACGCCCCGCTCGGGGTGAGGATTGCCTCGAGGGCCGGGGCCAGGTGGGGATAGCGGAACTGGAAGCCACTGGCCAGGGCGCGGGCGGGGTACACCCGCTGGCCGCTGATGAGCAGTTCATCCGCCATCTCGCCGAACAGGAGGCGCATGGCCCAGCCCGGGGTGGTGATCCGCGCCGGGCGGCGGAGCACGCGGCCGAGGGTGCCGGCGAATTCCCGGTTGGTGACCGCGCCGGGGGCGGTGGCATTGATGGCACCTGTGAGGGCTTCCCGGTCGATGGCGTGGTGTATGAGTGCCACCAGGTCGGCGCGGTGAATCCACGACATCCACTGCCGCCCCGAGGCGATGGGCCCACCGAGGCCCAGTCGGAAGGGCGGCAACAGGGCCGCCAACGCGCCGCCGCCCTGGTCCAGTACCACGCCGATCCGCAGCCGGCACACCCGGCTACCCAGGGCCTCGAAGCGCAGCGCCTGTTGTTCCCAGGCCGCGCAGAGGCGGTGGGAGAAGCTGTCCACAACGGCGCCGTCCTCGTCCAGCTGCTCATCCCCGTGGGGCCCGTAGTAACCGATGGCCGAGCCACTGATCACCGCGGCCGGGACGGCGCCGGCGCGGCTGAAGTGGTCCACCAGCTGGGCGGTGAAATCCACCCGGCTGCGGTGAAAGGCGGCCTTGCGGGCGGCGGTCCAGCGCCGCCCGGCGAGGGGCTCGCCGGCGAGATTGACGAGGGCGGCAACCGGGGGCAGGCCGTCGAGGGCGTCCAGGGATTCCAGCAAGCGCACCCCGGCGGGCAGCTCCCGGGCGGCGCGCCGTGGGTCGCGGGTCAGGACGCTGAGATCGAAGCCCGCCGCCAGCAGGGTCGGGCACAGGGCCTGGCCGATAAAGCCGCTGCCGCCGGTAACCAGTACATGGTGACTCATGGTAGTGCCTCGGGGGTCTCGGACCTCAGTATTCCGGCAAGGTCATGGTGGCGAAGTACTGCTCCAGTTCGTCCCGGTTGTGGATACCGGTGGCCTGGTCCACCACCGCCCGGGTGAGATGGGGGGCAAAGCGCTCGATGAAGTCGTACATGAAGCCCCGCAGGTAGGTGCCGCGGCGAAAGCCGATACTGGTGACGCTGGACTTGAACAGGTGCTTGGCCTCGAGGGCCACCAGATCGGCGTCCTGCACCGGGTCGTGGGCCATGTGGGCGACGATGCCGATGCCGAGGCCAAGACGCACGTAGGTCTTGATGACATCCGCATCGGTGGCGGTGAACACCACCTGGGGCGTCAGGCCCGAGGCGCTGAAGGCCTCGTCGAGCCGGGAGCGGCCGGTGAAGCCGAACACATAGGTGACGATGGGGTGGGCGGCCACGTCCTCGATGCTGATCTGGTCGAGGCGGGTGAGCGGATGATCCTTCGGCACCAGCACACAGCGGTTCCAGCGGTAGCAGGGCATCATCAGCAGGTCGGAGAACAGCTCCAGGGCCTCGGTGGCGATGGCGAAGTCCACCTTGCCCTCCGCCGCCATCTCGGAGATCTGCAACGGCGTGCCCTGGTGCATATGCAGGGCCACCCCCGGGTACTTCTTGATGAAGGCGTCGATCACCGGCGGCAGGGCGTAGCGGGCCTGGGTGTGGGTGGTGGCGATGGACAGGCTGCCCCTGTTGGGGGCGCTGTATTCGGCGGCGAGCTGCTTGATGCTCTCCACGTTGTGGAGCACCTCGCCGACGATCCTGAGGATCTCCTGCCCCGCCGGGGTGACCCGGGTGAGGTGCTTGCCGCTGCGGGAGAAGATCTCGACACCGAGCTCATCCTCGAGGAGGCGGATCTGCTTGCTGATGCCGGGCTGCGAGGTGTAAAGGCTCTGGGCCGTGGCGGAAACGTTGAGATCGTGGTGGGCCACTTCCCACACATAGCGCAATTGCTGAAGCTTCATCCCGACGACTCCTGGATAGGTGGCGATTCAATAACGGTAAAGGCTTCTAGACGTTCTGGCTATAAAAATATGCAAAACCATTACTTAGCAGAATAGATGCTAATTGTTAAGGTTACCAGCAACGCCAGGGATCATCATCAGGGGACAGGTTTTGCCGGAATTTTTGCTCTATATCGCCGCCGGGGCCGGTGTCGGTGTCGCCGTGGGCCTGACCGGTGTCGGCGGCGGCTCGCTGATGACCCCCCTGCTGATCCTGTTCGGCTTCCCCTACAACGTGGCCATCGGCACCGACCTGCTGTACGCCTCCATCACCAAGGCCAGCGGCGTGGTGGCCCACACCCGCCAGAAGAGCATCCAGTGGGACATCGTCAAATGGCTCGCCCTCGGGAGCATCCCCGCCTCCCTGCTCACCGCCCTGATGCTCAGGACCATCTTCGCCGACGCCGAGGAGTACAAGGACCTGCTGACCCGCAGCCTCGGGGTGATGCTGGTGCTGACCGCCCTGGTGATCCTGCTCAACGGCCGGGTGCGCAAGGTCTCGGACCAGTCCCACGGGGCGGTGGGTGCGTTCTTCCAGCGCCACGCGGCCCTGGTGACCACCCTCGCCGGGGTCTTCCTCGGGGTGTTCGTCACCCTGTCGTCGGTGGGCGCCGGGGCCTTCTGCGCCGCGCTGCTGATGACCCTCTACCCGCGCCTGCCGGCACTGCAGGTGGTGGGCACCGACATCGCCCACGCCGTACCCCTCACCCTGATCGCCGGGCTCGGCCACCTGCTGCTGCTCGGCAACGTGGATTTCGTGTTGCTCGCCTGCCTGCTGGCGGGGTCCCTGCCGGCGATTCACTTCGGCGCCCGTCTCGCCGCCTGGCTGCCCAGCCGGGTGCTGCAACCCCTGCTCGCCACCCTGCTGCTGGGCATGGGCCTCAAGTTCGCCGTCGCCTGAGGCGACGACCTACAGGCCCCGCCGCCATTACACCGGACAGGCGACCCCGGTTCCCCGCAAGCCGCAATAGCCTCCGGGATTCTTCGCCAGATACTGCTGGTGATAGTCCTCGGCGTAGTAGAACGGCACCCCTTCGCGGATCTCGGTGGTGATCGCGGGGTAGCCGGCAGCGGCCAGCCCCCGCTGGTAGGTGTCGCGGCTCGCCAGGGCCTGTGCCAGCTGATCCTCTGAATGGCAGTAGATGGCGGAACGGTACTGGGTGCCGAGGTCGTTGCCCTGGCGCATCCCCTGGGTGGGATCGTGGGCCTCCCAGAACACCTTGAGTAATGCTCCGAGGCTGATATCCGCCGGCCTGTACACCACCAGCACCACCTCGGTGTGACCGGTGAGGCCGGAGCACACCTCCTGATAGGTGGGATTGGGGGTGTACCCCCCGGCGTAGCCCACCGCAGTCACATGCACTCCCGGCAGCTGCCAGTAGAGGCGCTCGGCGCCCCAGAAACACCCGAGACCCAGCAGGAGGCTGGCGGTGTCTGTCGGGAAGGGTGGCCTCATGCTCTGGCCGTTGACCCAATGGGGCGCGGTAACGGGCATCGCCTCGGCGCGGCCGGGAAGGGCTTCGTCGGGGCTGGGCAGGGGGCTTTTGATCATCCAGTCGCGCATGGTCGGTCTCCGTGGAATCTGTGGCGGCCATTATGGTCAGGGCCCGGGGAAAGGGCAAAAGCCCCCGAGCAGGTTCAGCGCGATGGCTCGTCCCCGCTGGCCATGCCCTCCCCGTCGGTGTCGGTGTCGGTGTCGGTGTCGCTGTCGCTGTCGCTATCGACGCCCACCGCCGGCTCGTCCGGGGATTCCCGGGGGGTGCCCTCCTCCGGGCCGTCGCTGGCGTCGAGAACGGCAAAGCGATTGAGGGTGTGGCGCAATTGCTCGCTGTAGCGCCGCCCGAGGCTCGCCAGTTGCAGGGCGGCATCCACCTCCGCCATGGCGGCGCGGCGCTGGGTGGCCCCGTCCATCAGGCGGTTCTTGAGCTGATGGTAATCCTCCAGCAAGACCGTCCAGTGCTGCTGGGCAAGGGTCTGGTCGAGGTGGTAGAGATCGGCGTTGTAGGCGCCGATGCGGCCAAACCAGCTCTCCAGCTCGGCCATCACCCAGGGACTTTCGACCTCTCCCTCCGCACCGAGGGCGGCGATCTGCTCGCCGAGCAGCACCGCGTTATGCAGGTAGTGGCGAATGGCGAGGCCGGCAGTGAGCTGGCCGGCAAGCTTGCCGGACAGGGCCGCCTGGGACACCTGGCCGATATAGGTTTCCACCTCCCCGAGAATCTGCTTCTGCTCCTCCGCCGGGACCTTGCCCTTGCCGGTGCGGGCCACGGCGTCGAGGGATTCCGCCGTCAGGCGATCCGCCAGGTCGTGGAGCTGGGCGCTCAGGGCGCGCACCGCCAGATCCGGCACCGTCGCCACGTTGGCATCGAGAAACTGCGCCCGGTGGCGCGCCCGTGTGCGCTGAAAGCGCCGCTGCAGGAAGCGCGACAGGTAGGGCTCCAGGGGCCACATCACCAACACCCCGAGGACGTTGAAGAAGGTGTGGAAGATGGCCACCAGGTAGGTCAGGTCGCTGGCGGAATGATCCCCGAGGGGGGTGGCATCCACCACCACCATGAACACCGGCAGCACCAGCAGCGCCACCACACCGGTGAGCAGGTTGAACAGCACATGGGCCCAGGCGAGGCGCTTGGCATTCGGGGTAGCCCCCAGGGACGCCATCACCGCCGTGGACGTGGTGCCCACATTGGCGCCGATCACCGCCGCCAGGGCCAAATCGAGTCCCGCCAGGCCGCTGGCGATGGCGGTGAGGATGATGGCGATGGCGGCCACCGAGGCCTGGGTCAGCACCGTGAGGGCAAAACCGATGACGAATCCCCACCACAGCCGGTTGCCGTCGCCACTCAGCAGTGCCTGTACCCAGCCCGCTTCCGCCACGCCGGCAAAGCTCTCCCGGAGGCTGTCGATACCCATGAACAGCAGGCCAAAGCCCGCCAGCGCCATGCCCAGGGCGCGGCCCCGCTGGTAGGGGGCGAACACCCGCAAGAAGGCCCCCACCCCCACCATCGGGAAAGTCAGGGCGGCAACGCTGAACTTGAGGCCGAACAGGGTCACCAGCCAGGCGGTGAAGGTGGTGCCGACATTACTGCCGAAGATCACCCACACCGAGCGGCTGAAGGTCATCAGCCGGGCGTTGACGAAACCGATGGTGGCCACCGTCACCGCGCTGGAGGATTGGGCCAGGGCCGTCACCATCACCCCGGCGGCAAGGGCTCGCCGCTTGCTCGACGTCCAGCGGCCGAGCATGTGTTGCAGGGCGCGGCCACCGGCGAGCTTGAGCCCTTCGGTGAGCAGCCACATCCCGAGCAGAAAGAGACCGATGGAACCGAGCAGCAGCGACAGGGACACGGCTCAGAACTCCACCACCTGGCGCAACTCGGGGATCTCGGCGCGGATGCCGTGCTCCCGCCACAGGGTTTCCTGCAGCACTTCCATGCCGGCGATTTCCCCGTGGACCAGATAGATGCGCGGCTCATTCCTGAAACAGGACGCCCAGTGCAGCAGGTCCCGCTGGCCGGCGTGGGCGGAAAATCCACCGAGGGTATGGATTTGCGCCTTGACCACGATCCACTGGCCAAACAGCTTCACCTTGGGGACGCCGTCGATGAGAATTCGCCCCAGGGTTCCCTTCGCCTGGAAGCCGGCAAACACCAGGTGGTTGCGGCTCTCCCACAGGCGGTGCTTGAGGTGGTGACGGATGCGCCCGCCGGTGCACATGCCACTGCCGGCGATGATGATGGCTCCCTCCCGCACCTTGTTGATGGCGATGGAGTCGTCCACCGATTCGGTGATGCTGAGGTTGGGCAGAAAGTCGCGGATATGGCCGTTGCCATTGCGGGTGATGGTGGCCACATCGCCCCTGTCCAGGTGCTCCGGGGAGCGGGCGTAGACCTCGGTGACGGCGTGGCCCATGGGGCTGTCGAGAAATACCTGCCAATCCTTGAGCAGGCCCTCCTGGTACAGCTCCCCGAGGTGAAACAACAGCTCCTGGGTGCGGCCCACGGCGAATGCGGGAATCAGCACATTGCCCCCTTCCGCTGCCGCCCGGCGGATCACCGCCCGCAGCTCGTCGAGGGTCTCGTCCATGGGGCGGTGATCGCGGGCGCCGTAGGTGGATTCCATCAGCACCAGATCGGCCCGCTCGAGGGTTTCGTAGTGGGGCATCAGCGATGTCTCAGGGTTGCCAAGATCGCCGGAAAACACCAGCACCCGCTCCCCCGTGTCATCGCTAAGGGTCAGCTCGACGATAGCGGAACCGAGAATGTGGCCGGCATCAAAGAAACGCAGCCCCACCCAGGCCACCACTTCCCGCTGCTGGTGGTAGGCCATGGGCCGGCAGGCCTTCAATACCCGCACCACGTCCTCGGCGCTGTAGAGTGCTTCCCTGGGGCGCTTGCCCGCCCGGCGGCGGGCCAGGTTGTCGTACTCCAGATCGCGGAAATAAATGCTCGCGGCGTCCTCCAGCAGGATCTTGAGGAGCCGGTGGGTGCCTTCGGTACAGAAGATCGGGCCGCTGAAACCGCAGTTGACGAGGCGCGGCAGCAGGCCGGAGTGGTCGAGATGGGCGTGGGACAGCACCACCGCATCGATCTGACCGGGATCGAAATCAAAGCATTCCGTTGCCAGGCGATCCACCGCATCGCCCCCCTGGTGCATGCCGCAATCGAGGAGGATTCGGCGCGAACCCGCCTCCACCAGGTAGCAGGAGCCGGTGACTTCCCGGGCGGCGCCGAGGAATTGCAGTCTGTTCATTGAATGTCCTTGGGTGTTGGCATCGGTGCCGGCGGGGCGCTGGCGCGTTTCGTCACAATGTAACCTTCCCGCCCGGGGTAAAACAGCCCCCACAGGCATTTTCCCTCTCAGCCGCGCAGCGACGCCACCCGCCGCCGCAACTGGCGGACCTGGTCGCCACCGCGCCCGTAGCGGGATTTTTCGTAACAGAGGCTGATGGCGCGAATACTCGCGGCGAGCTCGGGCCGGGCCCGCGCCGCGCGCTCGGCAAAATCCCTGACGCCCTCCCCCGGCCGGCGCGCCACGCCGAGCCTGGCCATGCGGGTGCAGAAGCGCAGGTAGGCCCGATCGGCGCCGTCCCGGGGGTGGCGCCGGGTGGGCCACAGGGCAATGGCGATGGCCGGCGCCAGGGCGAGCAGCCCCGCCACCAGCAACAGCAGCGCCATGCGCCCGGCATCGACGCGGCCGAGCAGCCGCGCCAGCAGATCCAGCTGGACATCGTCATAGCCCAGCACCCAGCGGCCCCAGGCGTATTCGAGGGCGTCCATGCGCAGGCGCAGCTGGTTGATCCAGCCCACGTCGCGGAAGCGCACCAGGGACAGGGGCGAATCGGCAAAGAGGCCGTCCTCGGCGGCGAACAGGTCCACCAGGCTCATGCGGATGCGCTCCGGCGCCACCGCCGCGGTGGGGTCGACCCGCACCCAGCCCCGCCCGTCGAGCCACACCTCGGCCCAGGCGTGGGCATCGTAGTGGCGCACGATCAGGTAACCCTCGGGGTGAGCCTCGCCGCCCTGATAGCCCACCACCACCCGGGCGGGAATGCCGGCGGCGCGCATGAACAGGGTGAAGGCGGAGGCAAAGTGCTCGCAAAAGCCCTCCCGGGTGGTCCACAGGAAATCGTCCACCCCGTGGCGACCGAGGCGGGCCGGCTCCAGGGTGTAGACGAACTGGCGGTTGAAAAGCTGGAGCACCCGCTCGATGAGGGCCTCCGGATCCGGGGTTTCCCGCGCCCAGGCCCGGGCGGTGGCCACCGTGCGGGGATTGCTGCCGGCGGGCAGTGCCGTCGCCTCGGCGCGGATCCCGGGGGCGAGCCCGGCGGCATCCATGGCCCCGGCGTGCCAGGCGCGGGCCCGGTAGCCCATGCGGGCATGGACGGGGGTGGGATTGACCAGGGTGTAATCCCCTTTGAGGCCAATGCCCGGGGAGAGGGGCTCGGGCACCGCCAGGGCGTAGAGCCAGTCGGTGCCGGTGCGCTCCAGGATGACGCTGTAGTCGCTGAACTGGCCGCCGCCACCCGGTGGCGGCACCCGGCCGGGAACCCGCGCAGGCTCTCCCCCGTCCCCCCGGGACCAGCGCCGGCCGTCGAACTCGGACAGGGTGAGCCCCCGCCAGTAGAGCTGGCCCCGGGGCGGAATCTCCCCCTCGAAGCGGGCGCGAAAGGCGATTCCCGCCGAGCGACCGAGGCGGGTGATATCCCCCGGCGCCACCGTATCCCCCATCCCGGTGATAGCGGAACGGCCAGGGGTGGGCACATCCCACAGGGGCCCGAGGCGCGGCATCAGCAGGAACATCACCAGCATCAGGGGCAGCGCCTGGGCCACCAGGGTGGCGGCGCTGGCCAGGGGTCGCCCGGGACGGCCGTGGAGATCCCGCTGGTTGACGCCGGCGAGCCCCGCCGACACCGCCACCACCCCCGCCAGCACCTGCAGGGCGGTGACGATGCCCTGATCGAAGAGCCCCTGAACCACGGCGACGAAAAATCCCAGGTAGATCGCCACCAGGGCGTCGCGCCTGCCGTGCATTTCGAGCAGTTTCAGGGCATAGGCGATCACCAGCAGGCTGACCATGGGTTCCAGCCCCGCGAGGCCACCAAAGGACAGCACCAGCCCCGCGCCGGCCAGGGCCACCAGCGCCAGCTTGAGCCAGCGCCCCGGCGCGCCCCAGCGGCCCCGATAGATCTGGATGCGCCACAGCATGGCGATGGCCCCCACCGCGGCGAGCCAGGGGGGCAGATGGCGCAGCAGGGGCGCCACCGCCACCGCGAAGCCGATCAGAATCCACAGGGTGCCGTGGCGGCTCAACTGCCAGGGGGGCGTCGCCATCAGTCCGCCACCTCGAACAGGGCGAGGAGCGCCAGCAGACGGTCGCGGTGCGCCGGCCCCCGGGCCAGCTCGGTCTCGATCCCCGGCAGGCGCAGGCCGTAGGCATCGTCCCCGGCACTCACCGCCAAGAGCCACTGACACAGGCGCGACAGCCGCGCCTCCCGGTCGAGGCCCGGGAAGGCCCGCCAGTCGAGCCACAGGCTGCGGCTGATACTCTCGCCGAACTGCTTGCTGAGCATGCCCCGCCCCTGGGCCTGGTGCTTCCAGGCCACCCGGTTGAGGGATTCCCCCGGGCGGTACTTGTCGAGGCCGATGAAATCCTCGCTGCCACCGGCCACCAGCCGCGCCTCGCCGTCCCCGCCGCCATCCCCCAGGGCCAGGGGCTCGCCGCGAAGGGGGCGGGGGTAGACGATGCCCCGGCAGGCCGGCAGCACATGGGTCCAGACCCGAAAGAGACCGAGGGGGTAGTGGCTTTCAACGGTCAGGCGGCCCGGCCTCAGCCAGCCGCGCCGGGGCGCGGGCACGAACAGCTCGGCGCTGGCGGCGGCTCCGGGGAGAGTCGCCACCACCGGGCTCGCCCCCGGGAAAGAGAGGGTCAGCTCATCCCGCAGCCGGGGGCGGCCCTGTTGGCCGAGGGCGATCACCACCCGGGCGCGGTGCCCGGCGAAGGCGGGGTCCACTTGCTCGACTCGCAGGCGCAGCCCGGAGAGGTTGGCGTAACTGTGAAAGATCGCCACCACGAACATGGACGCCAGCAGGGCGGCGAAGGCGAACACCAGGTTGTTCTGGTAATTGGTGGCCACCAGCCACAGCAGCGCCACCACGCCGAGGAAGGCGAAACCGGCCCGGGACGGCAGGATGAAAATGCGGCGGCGGTCGAGCACCACCTCCTGCTCCTCGGGGATGCGCCGCGCCAGCCAGCGGTGGAACCAGCGCTGGTATCGGGACCTGAGTCGCGCCAGCGGAGTCATCGGCGCCTTAAAGGATATCGACGGCGTTGAGCACCTGCTCCACCAGGGCGCCCCCCTGGCGGGCGGCGTCCCCCTGCAGGCGATGGCCCGCGAGGGCGGGGAACAGGGCCTGGATGTCCTCGGGGATGACGTAGTCCCGCCCGGCGATCATGGCGTGGGCCCGGGCGCACTGCAGCAGCGCCAGGGCCGCCCGGGGGGACAGTCCGCAGCTGATGTTGGCGGCGGTGCGGGTGTGGGCCACCAGCCGCTGCAGGTAGTCGAGCACCGCCGGGGAGGCGTGGACGGCGGTCGCCGCCCGCTGCAGCTCGAGCAGGCGCGGCGGGTCGATGACGGGGCGGATGCGCGCCAGGCGCTCCCGGGAATCACCCCCCTCCAGCAGCTGGCGTTCGGCGACGGGGTCGGGGTAGCCGAGGGAAATGCGCAGCATGAAGCGGTCCTGCTGGGATTCCGGCAGGGGAAAGGTGCCGCTCTGGAAGCCCGGATTCTGGGTGGCGATGACGAAGAACGGGCTCGGCAGCGGCCGCGTCTCCCCCTCCACGGTGACCTGGCCCTCCGCCATGGCCTCCAGCAGGGCGCTCTGGGTTTTCGGGGTGGTGCGGTTGATCTCGTCGGCAAGCAGCAACTGACAGAAGATCGGCCCGGGGTGGAAGCGAAACCCCTTCAACTCCGCCTCGTAGATGGAGATGCCGAGGATATCCGCCGGCAGCAGGTCGCTGGTGAACTGGATGCGGTTGAAGCTGAGGCCGAGGGCGGCGGCGAGGCCGTGGGCCAGGGTGGTCTTGCCCATCCCCGGCAGATCCTCGATGAGCAAATGCCCCCGGGCCAGGCAGCAGGCGAGGGCGAGGCGGATCTGCGTCTCCTTGCCCAGCAGCACCGTGCCCACCGCCGCGACGATGGCGTTGAGTTCCCGGTGGTGCGAGGGGGTTGGGGGCATGGTGGTGGGGTCCTTGTGGTTATTTGGGTCGGACGTCTGATGTCTGATGCCTGACGCAAAAGCCCGACTGCGTGAGACGTCCAGCGTCAGACGTCAGACACCAGACACAACGCCAACCCCCGCGCCAGGTCCCCCTGGATATCGGCGATGTCCTCGAGGCCCACCGATACCCGGATCAGGTTCTCGGTGATGCCCGCCTCGGCCCGCTCCGTGGCGGAGAGACGCCCGTGGGTGGTGGTGGCGGGGTGGACGATGGTGCTCTTCACATCCCCGAGGTTGGCGGTGAGGGACAGGATGCGGGTGTTGTCGATCACCCGCCAGGCCTCCTCCCGGCCGCCCTTCACCCGGAACGACAGCACCCCGCCGAATCCCCGCTGCTGGCGGCTGGCGATGGCGTGGCCCGGGTGGCTGGGCAGGCCCGCGTAGAACACCTGTTCCACGGCGGGGTGCGCGGACAACCACTCCGCCAGGCGCTGGGCGTTGGCGCAGTGGGCATCCATGCGCAGGCGCAGGGTTTCGAGGCCCTTGAGGAACACCCAGGCGTTGAAGGGGCTGAGGCTGGGCCCGGCGGTGCGCAGGAAGGTGCGCACATCCGCCATCAGCGCGGCGCTGCCGAGCACCACGCCGCCGAGGCAGCGGCCCTGGCCGTCGAGGTACTTGGTGGCGGAGTGGATGATGATGTCCGCGCCGAAATCCAGGGGCTTTTGCAGCGCCGGGGTACAGAAGCAGTTGTCCACCGCGAACAGGGCGCCACCGCCGTGGGCGATGGCGGCGAGGGCGCGGATATCCGCCACCTCCGCCAGGGGGTTGGACGGGGTCTCGACAAACAACAGCCGGGTCTCGGGGCGCATGGCGGCGGCCCAGGCCGCCACGTCGGCGAGGGGCACGAAGGTGGTGGCGACGCCGAACTTGGCGAGTTGCTTGCTGAACAGGTTGACGGTGGTGCCGAACACATCCCGGGAACAGATGACATGGTCGCCGCTCTTCAGGTGGGCCATGGCGAGGCTGAGGATGGCGGACATCCCCGACGCCGTGGCCACCGCCTCCTCGGCCCCCTCGAGGGCGGCGATGCGCTCCTCGAACATGCGCACCGTTGGATTGGTGTAGCGGGAATAGACATTGCCCGGCTGCTCCCCGGCAAAGCGCGCGGCGGCCTCGGCGGCGTTGGCGAACACGTAGCTGGAGGTGGGGTAGATGGCCTCGGCGTGCTCGCCCTCAGCGCCGCGGGTCTGCCCGGCGCGGATGGCGAGGGTGTCGATCCCGGCGCCGAACAGGGGGTCGTCAGGGTGCATCAGTGGGCTCCCGATCCGGAGTTGTGCAGGCCCACCACCTCGGGGCGGCCGTCCCCCTCGCGGGCCATTTTCGCCGAGTCGTTGCGCTCGGCGGCCAGGTTGTGGAGGTATTCCTCGTCCACGTCGCCGGTGATGTACTTGCCGTCGAACACCGCGCAGTCAAAGCGGCGGATGGTGCCGTTGCCCTCCCGGGCCGCCTCGATCAGGTCGTCGAGATCCTGGTACACCAGCCAGTCGGCGCCGATGTTGGCGGCCACCTCCTCCACCGTGTGGCCGTGGGCCACCAGCTCCTTGGCGGAGGGCATGTCGATGCCGTAGACATTGGGGTAGCGCACCGGCGGCGCGGCGGAGGCCATGTAGACCTTGGCGGCGCCGGCGTCCCGGGCCATCTGGATGATCTCCCGGGAGGTGGTGCCGCGCACGATGGAGTCGTCCACCAGCATCACGTTCTTGCCCTGGAATTCGAGGCGCACCGGGTTCAGCTTCTGACGCACGGACTTCTTGCGCTCGGTCTGGCCGGGCATGATGAAGGTGCGGCCGATGTAGCGGTTCTTCATGAAACCTTCGCGGAACTTGACACCCAGCACCTCGGCCATGGACTGGGCCGACACCCGGCTGGTGTCCGGCACCGGGATCACCACGTCGATGTCGTGGTCGGGGCGCTCGGCGAGGATTTTCTCGGCGAGCTTCTCCCCCATGCGCAGGCGGCATTTGTACACCGAGATGTTGTCGATGATGGAGTCGGGGCGGGCAAAGTAGACGTGCTCGAAAATACAGGGCACCAGCTCCGCCTGGTCGGCGCACAGGGCGCTGTGGAAGCGGCCCTCGGTGTCGATGAAGATCCCCTCCCCCGGGGCCAGGTCGCGCTCCACCTTGAAGCCGAGCACGTCGAGGGCGACGCTCTCCGAGGCCACCATGTACTCGGTGCCCTGGTCCGTCTGGCGGGAGCCGTACACCAGGGGGCGGATGCCGTAGGGATCGCGGAAGGCGAACAGGCCGTAGTTGGCGATCAGCCCCACCGCGGCGTAGGCCCCCTGGCAGCGGCGGTGGACCCGCTTGATGGTGGAGAACACGTCGCTCGCCTCGGGCTTCATCTTGCCCTGCAACTGCAGCTCGTGGGCGAAGATGTTGAGCAGCACCTCCGAATCCGAGTCGGTGTTGACGTGGCGCAGGTCCGACATGAACAGGTGCTTCATCAGCGCGTCGGCGTTGGTGAGGTTGCCGTTGTGGGCGAGGCAGATGCCGTAGGGGGAGTTGACATAGAACGGCTGCGCCAGGGCCGGACCGGAGCTGCCCGCCGTGGGATAGCGCACATGGCCGATGCCCATGTTGCCCGCCAGGCGCGCCATGTGGCGGGTGTGGAACACGTCCCGCACCAGGCCCACGTCCTTGCGCTGGTGAATGCGACCCTCTTCACAGGTCATGATGCCGGCGGCGTCCTGGCCGCGGTGTTGCAACATGGTCAGGGCGTCGTAAAGACGCAGTTTCACATCACCCTTGCCAACGATGCCGACAACGCCACACATAGTCTCTACCTTTCAGAACAGCGATTGGAAAAACGTCAGGATCTGGTGCGTGGTATCCACGGCCCAGTTCTCGAAACGCAAAAAGTGGGGGATCAGCAGCGATTCATGCCACCAGGGGTCCTCCGTGACCGGCACCACCCCGGGCACCAGTATCAACAGCGCAAGCACGATGATGCCGCCCCGCAGGGCGCCGAATACCATGCCCAACAGGCGGTCGGTGCCGCCGAGACCGGTGCTCTTCACCAGCTGGCCGATCAGGAAATTGACGATGGCGCCGGCGATCAGCACCCCGGCGAAAATCACCACCCAGGCGGTGATGTAGCGCAGCGACGGGGTGGGGATGACGGCGTCGAACCAGGCCCCGCCCTTGACGTAGAACATCGACGCGGCCACGAAGGCGCACACCCACACCACCAGCGACAGCGCCTCGCGGATGAACCCCCGCACCAGGCTGATCAGCACCGAAAAGCCGATGATCGCCACGATCGCCCAGTCGGCCCAGTTCATCGCCATCTGTCATTCATCCTGAGGAGTTTCCCGTTGCGCCGCGGGGCAGGGCCGGCATTCTAGCAAAGATGCCCGGCCCGGTGGCGCTCAGGGGGTGAAGCGCAACACCAGGGCGTTGACGCCGAAGGCCTTGTCGATGGCGATCTTGTCGGCATCGGCGCGGGATTTGAGGGCCACCGGGCCGACGAACACCCGGTAGGTGGTCGCCCCCTGGGCCACGGCGTCCCGCACATAGGCGCGGTGGCCCGCCGCCAGCAGCTTCGCCACCAGCTCGTCGGCCACCTGCCGGTCGCGGAAACTCGCCACCTGGATCACCCAGGCCTCCACCAGATCCCCCGCCAGGGCGGGCCGCGCCTCGGCGGGCGCCGGTGCGGGCCCGGGGGCGGGTGCCGGGGTTACCGGGGTGCCCGGGGTGCCCTCCACCACCGGATCCGCCGGCAGGAAGGCCTCCTCGGCGGGCTTGGGAGCGGCGAAGCCCTCCTCCCGCTCGGGATCCTCCACCGGCACCGGATCGATGTCCGGGGCGGGGGGGATCTGGGACGCGGTATCCACGGCGCGGGGCGGTTCGAGGGTGAACAGCAGAGGCACGAAAATGACCGCCAGGGCCACCAGCACCACGGCTCCAACGATGCGCTGCTTGACGCGCTCCCGCATGGTCTACACCCCCATGAATTCAGTGATTGCCGCCACCGTGAGAAAGGATCCGCACACCACCACCAACCCGCCCTCCGACGTGGCGTCGATGGCGGCGGCGAAGGCGGCGCGGATGTCCCCGTGGGTGGTGCCGCGCTGGCCGCCAGTGTACACCAGGGGGGCGAGCTGTTCAGCGGGCAGGGCCCGGGGGCTGTCCACCAGATCCCCGAGGTACCAGTGGCCGGCCACCGGCGCCAGGGCGGCGATGAAACCGGCGGCGTCCTTGTCGGCCATGATGGCGGTCACCAGGGCGAGGTTGCCCTCCCCTCCCCGCGCCAGGCGATCCCGCAGGTAGGCGGCCGCCGCGGGGTTGTGGGCCACGTCGAGCACCACCCGCCGGCCCCTGAACAACCGCTCTTCGAAGCGACCGGGCAGCGCCAGGACGCGGCACAGATCGGCGATCCTGTCCCGGTTGAGGGGGAGGCCCAGCAGCAGCCCCACCTGGAGGGCCGCGGCCACGCTCGGCAACGGCAGCGCCGGCGGCGGCAGGCGTTCGAGGGCCAGGGGAGCGCCGTCCTCGCCCCCGGCGAGTTCAACCGTGAACAGGCCCTCGACCAGTCGATAGTGGTAATCCCGGTGAAGGTAGAGGTGGCGTCCACCCAGTTCGCCGAGCCGGGCCACGAGGCTCCCGGGCGGGTCGGCATCGGCCACCACCACGGTGCCGCCCGGGCGGGCGATGCCGGCCTTTTCCAGGGCGATCTGCTCCCGGGTGTCCCCCAGCCACTGGCGGTGATCGATGTCGATGGCGGTGATCACGGCGATATCCGGGTCCACCAGATTGACGGCATCGAAGCGGCCGCCGAGGCCCACCTCAAGGACCGCCACGTCGAGGTCGGCCTCCGCCATGAGCAGCAGGGCGGCGAGGGTGCCCACTTCGAAATAGGTAAGGCTGACCTCCCCCCGGGTGCTGTCGATCCGCGCGAACACCCGGCACAGGGCGGCGTCGTCGATGTCGCGGCCCTGGATGCGGATGCGCTCGTTGTAGCGCAGAAGATGGGGGGAGCTGTAGGCACCGACCCGCAGGCCATCCGCCAGCAGCAGCTGCTCGAGGGTGCGCACGCAGGAGCCCTTGCCGTTGGTGCCGGCCACGGTGACCACCCGGCGGGCGGGTTTGGGCAGCGCCAGACGACGGGCGACCTCGGCGATGCGCTCGAGGCCCAGGTCGATTTCAACGGGGTGATTCTTTTCGAGCCGCGCCAGCCAGTCGTCGAGGCCGGGGGGCTCCCCGCCGGCGGGGGGCGGGGCCGGATCAGACGGCGCTGTCGACATTCACCGGATCTTGCAGCAGCGGCCGGCCGGTCATCTTGCTGAGCAGCCGCGCCACCGTATCGCGCATCTCCATGCGCGGCACGATCATGTCGATGGCGCCGTGCTCGAGGAGGAATTCGCTGCGCTGGAACCCCGGGGGCAGCTTCTGGCGGATGGTCTGCTCGATGATGTTGGGGCCCGCGAAACCGGCGCGGGCGTTGGGCTCGGCGATATTGATATCCCCCAGCAGGGCGAGACTCGCCGACACGCCGCCGTACACCGGATCGGTCATGATGGAGATGTAGGGCACGCCGGCCTGCTTGAGGCGCTCGATGATGGCGCTGGTCTTGGCCATCTGCATCAGGGAGATCAGCGCCTCCTGCATGCGCGCGCCACCGGTGGCGGAGAAGCACACGTAGGGAATGCCCTCGTCGAGGGCGACCTTGGCGGCGCGGGTGAAGCGCTCCCCCACCGCATAGCCCATGGAACCGCCGTGGAAGGCGAATTCAAAGGCCGAGGCCACGATGGGCAGCCCCTTGAGGCTGCCCCGCATGGCCACCAGGGCGTCCTTCTCGCCGGTTTCCTTCTGGGCGGCGGTGAGACGATCCTTGTATTTCTTGGTGTCCTTGAACTTGAGGCGATCCACCGGCAGGACATCGGCGGCCAGCTCCTGGCGGCCCTCGGGGTCGAGGAACAGGTCGAGGCGGCGGCGCCCGCCGATGCGGATATGGTGGTCGCACTTGGGGCAAACGTCGGCGTTCTTTTCCAGTTCCGGCCGGTAGAGTGGCGAGTTGCAGCGGGGACATTTGCGCCACAGGCCTTCGGGCACGCTGCTGGTGCGGTCCTTTTTGAATGTGCCGGGGCCTTTCTTGATGCGCTCAAGCCAACTCATGGGAAATACCGTGGAAAAGTTGCGGCGAAGTTTAGCATTTTTTTTCCGGGGGTTAAGCGCCGGCGGCGCGGGCGGCGGCGACAAAGCGGGCGATGCTGTCCGGGTCCTTGATGCCGGGGGCCGACTCCACCCCGCCACTGACATCGACGGCGTAGGGCCGCACCCGGCGCACCGCCTCCCCCACGTTGCCGGGATCGAGGCCGCCGGCGAGGATAAGCGGAAAGCCGCCGAGGCCGCCGAGCTTGCCCCAGTCGAAGGTCTTGCCGGTACCGCCGTAGGCATCGGCGCTCCAGGCGTCGAACAGAAAGCCGCTGGCCCCGTCGAACGGCGCCATGGCCGCCGCCGGATCGGTGTCCGGGCGGACGCGGATGGCCTTGATGAAGGGGTGGCCAAACTGGGCGCAGAAGGCGTTGTCCTCGTCGCCGTGGAATTGCAGCAGGGCCGGGCGCACCCGGGCCAGCACGTCGCGCACCAGTTCGACCCCGGGGTTGACGAACAGGGCGACGGTGGTCACCAGGGGGCCGACGGCGGCGGCGATGGGAAGCGCCCCTTCCACCGTAACCCGCCGGGCACTGCCCGGGTAAAACACCATGCCGATGGCATCGGCACCGGCATCGGCGGCGGCGCGGGCGTCCTCGGGGCGGGTGATGCCGCAGATTTTCACGCGGGTGTAGGCCATGGGGCGGTTCCTGCTTGCAGTGGCGATGGAGCCGGTGCCGGTCCGTCAACTGACATCCGTCACCGGGTGGTTGTCAACGTCGACCATCCTCCCCTCGGTCGACAAACACCGGCCCCGGCGTAAACGGGGGCAGCGCAAAACGCTCCGGGTAGGTCACCGCCACCAGGTAGAGGCCGTCCGGCGGAGCGGTGATTTCCCCCCGGGTCCGGTCCCGGGCCGCCAGCAGCTCGGCCACCCAGCCCGGCGATCGCTCGCCGCGCCCCACCGCCATCAACACCCCGGCAATGTTGCGCACCATATGGTGGAGAAAGGCATTGGCGGTCACCTCGATCACCACCAGTTGCCCGCGGCGGTAGACCCCTATGGCGTCGATGCGACGGAACGGGGTTTTCGACTGGCAGCCGGCGGAGCGGAAGGAGGAGAAATCCTGTTCGCCAACGAGGTGCCGGGCGGCGCTGTCCATGGCCGCGGCGTCGAGGGGTTCCTTGCACCAGCTGAGCAGGCCGCGAAACAGCGCCGGGCGCACCGCCTCGTTACTGATGAGATAGCGATAGGTGCGGGCGGTGGCCGAGAAGCGCGCGTGGAAGCTGGCGGGCACCTCACCCACCCAGTGGAGGCGCACCGCATCCGGCAGCCGGGTATTGGCGCCGAGCAGCCAGTTGCGGGGTTCGCGGCGGGCGGCGGTGTCGAAATGGATGATCTGGTTGGTGGCGTGGACGCCGGTGTCGGTGCGCCCGGCGCACACCAGGGTGACCGGCGCGGCGGCGACACTGGACAGGGCCGCCTCCACGGCGCCCTGGACACTGGGGCTGTGGGACTGACGCTGCCACCCACAAAAGAGGCCGCCGTGGTATTCGACGGCGGCGGCGAAGCGGCGAATACCCGGGGGAAGCTCGGCTCCCTCGGGCATCAGACCGTTGGGGAGATAGTCCCGGTGGCGGGGTTCCGACATCCCGCTCAGTGCAGCTGGGCCAGCAGCGCCTGGGCCTTCGCCTTCTGCTGGTCGTTGCCGGACTCCATCACTTCCTGGAGGATTTCCCGAGCACCGGCGTTGTCGCCCATGTCGAGATACGCCTGGGCCAGTTCCAGCTGGGTATCGCCCTCGTCGGTATCGCCGAAATCAAAGTCGTCGAGATTGAGATCGTCGAGGCTCCCCGCGGCGGGGGTAGCGGGCGCCGCGGGCTCTTCGCGGACGTCGTCCAGCTCAAACTCGGACAGATCGAGTTCGAGATCCTCGATCTCGGTACTGGCGGCGGGGGCGGGACGCGCCGGAGCGGCGGGTTCCGGGGCGAGGGAGGGCTCCACCAGGGGCTCTATCTCGTCGGCCACCACCTTGGCGGCGGGCACCGCGGTCGCTGCCGCCGGGGCGGTGAAGAACTGGTCGTCCTCCCTGAGGGCGATGTCGTCCACGGACGATATCGGCGCGGCTTCAGGCTCCCGCCGCTCCGCCCTGGGTGGCGCTTCCTGACGGGAGGAAACCGGGAAGTAATCGTCGTCCTGATCGACCTCCCGGCCCCGCTTCCTGAGCACCAGGGCCACCAGCACGCCAATCAGGACCACCACGAAACCAACGATGTAGGCCAGGTAACTGCTCACGGTGTCAAACCATCCTTTATCCGATTGTGATTCTGTCTTCCGATTTTGTTCCGGCGCCGTGGCGCCACCATCCTGGTTGTCGGCATCCTGGCCGCCGGCAGCGGCGGCAAGCTGGGCGGCGCGCAGATCCCCGTCCTCCAGGGCCACCAGCTGCTGCAGGGTGCCGAGCTGCTCCTCGAGGTTCGACAGGCGGTCCTTGAGTTCGACATTCTCCCGCTGGGTGCGGGCCAATTCGTCCTGGATCAACGCCAGCTCGCCCCGCAGGGCCTCGCCACCGCCCGCCCCGGGGCTGGCGGTGGCGGGGGTCAGCAGGTCGCTCTCGTTGGCGGTGTTGGGGTCGATGGCGGACAGCTTGAGACGCCCGGGGGCGGGGCCCGGTGCCGCCGCTTCCCCGCCGCTGTCGCGGTCCGATGCGCTGAGCTGGGGCGCCAGGGCCTCGGCGCGATCCGTGGCCGCGGCGGGGTCCGGCGCGGCGACCTCGGTGGCGGCGGGAGCCCCGTCGGCGAGGTTCGCCACCTCGCCGTAGTCCGGCAGGCGCAGCACCTGCCCGGCCCGCAGCAGATTGATATTGCCGGCAATGAAGGCATCGGGGTTGAGCCGCTGGATGGCGGCCATCTTGCGGTGCACCGAGGCCTCCCCGGGGAGGCGCGAGGCGATGCGCCAGAGGGTATCGCCGGCGCCGACCTGGTACTCCTCGCCACTGGAGAGGGGCTCGGGCTCATCGCCCCAGTCCACCATGGGGGAGGGTTCGGGGGCCGGGTCGACAGCGCGCCGGCCGGGTGACTGGGCGGGGGGCATCGAGGGCGACGGGGCGGTCACGGGCCGCGCCCTATCCCCGGAGAATACCGGCAGATCGAGCAGCAGGGTGTACTCCCTGAGCACCCGCCCGGAGGGCCACTGCACATCCACCAGGAAATCGAGGTAGGGCTCGCGGATCGGCCGCTGGCTGGTGACCCGCAGCACCGGGCTGCCGCTGGTGAAGTCGAGGCGGAAATCCAGGTCGGACAGGATCAGCTCGCGCTCGAGGCCAGCGTTGGCGAAATCCTCGGCGGAGGCGAGGCCCGCTAGGATCTCGGTGTCGCCGAGTTCGCCGGTGTTGTGGAGCCGGATCTCGGCATCGAGGGGTTCGTTGAGGGCGGAGTTGAGCTGGATTTCACCAAGGCCCAGGGCCGCTGCCCAGGAGGAAAAAAAGAACGCGGCAACTCCCGCTGCAATTGGACGCTTACGCAAAGCCATGGCTGTTCCCTTTGTTGTGGTCCCTTACCGGTTGTTCCGCCCTCACTTGCCCAGGTAGCCCCTCACGACCGGGACAGACAACAAGTTACAGGAAGTTATACGTTTAAGTATTTATTATCGGGACTCTATATGGCAACCATTGAAACGCAAAAGCGTTTCAATGGGAACCTTCAAGCGGCAAATAGTCGGCGTTGCGGGCATGGCTCCGCGACCTAGGCCATGAGAATCCGCAGCATCCGCCGCAGGGGCTCGGCGGCACCCCACAGCAGCTGGTCACCCACGGTGAACGCCGCCAGGTACTCGGGGCCGAGGTTCATCTTGCGCAGCCGGCCGACGGGAATATCGAGCTTGCCGGTGACCGCCGCCGGCGTCAGCCCCTTCAGGGAATCCTCCCGGTGGTTGGGGATCACCGATACCCAGTCGTTGGCCTCGCCGATGATCTGGTGGATCTCGTCGAGAGGTACGTCGCGGGTGAGCTTCACTGTCAGCGCCTGGCTGTGGCAGCGCATGGCGCCGACGCGCACGCAGATGCCGTCCACCGGTATGGGATTGGCGCCCCGGCCGAGGATCTTGTTGGTCTCCGCCTGCCCCTTCCACTCCTCCCGGCTCTGGCCGGAGGGCAGCTCGGTGTCGATCCAGGGCAGGAGGCTCCCCGCCAGGGGGAAGCCGAAGTTATCCACCGGCAGCTCGACCCCCCGCAGGGTGGCCGCCACCTGGCGATCGATATCGAGGATGGCGCTGGCCGGGTCGGCGAGCAGTTTCTCACTGTGGCGATGGACGGCGCCCATCTGGGCGATCAACTCCCGCATGTTCTGCGCACCGGCGCCGGAGGCCGCCTGGTAGGTCATGGCGCTGGTCCACTCCACGAGGCCGGCGTTGAACAGCCCGCCGAGGGCCATCAGCATGAGGCTCACGGTGCAGTTGCCGCCCACATAGTTCTTCACGCCCGCGGCGATGCCGTCCTTGATCACCCCCAGGTTGACGGGATCGAGGATGATGATGGCGTCGTCGCTCATGCGCAGCGCCGAGGCGGCATCGATCCAGTAGCCGTTCCAGCCGGCCTTGCGCAGCTCGGGATACACCGCCTTGGTGTAGTCGCCCCCCTGGCAGGTGACGATGATGTCCATGGCGCCGAGTTCGGCGAGGCTGCTGGCGTCCTTCAGTGGCGGCAACTCGACGCCGATGGCGGGGCCGGCCTGGCCCACCTGGGAGGTGGTGAAAAAGACCGGTTCGATGTCCAGTTCACGGAAATCGTTTTCCGCCTGCATGCGCTCCATCAGCACGGAACCCACCATGCCGCGCCAGCCGACAAAACCTACCTTTTTCACGTTAGAAACCTCTCATAATCATTTGAAAAACAAAAATTTTACCGGGAGCCGCGAGACGGGGACAACAGCATCACTCCCGCCCGCCGATCCTTACCGGCCATCACTTGATGGCATCGAACATCCACGGCTGGGCGGCGCGGTGGCGGGCCTCGAAGGCGCGGATCTTGTCCGCTTCCTTGAGGGTCAGGCCGATCTCGTCCAGCCCCTCCAGCAGGCACTGCTTGCGGAAGGCGTCGATCTCGAAGGGAATGACCTCGCCGCTGGGCTTGGTGATGGTCTGGGCCGGCAGGTCGATGGTCAGTTGATAGCCCGGGCCCGCCGCCACGTCGCGGAACAGGCCATCCACAACGGCTTTATCAAGAATGATTGGCAACATACCGTTTTTGAAGCAGTTGTTGTAGAAAATATCGGCAAAGCTCGGGGCTACGATGGCGCGAATGCCAAAATCGTCGAGGGCCCAGGGGGCGTGCTCGCGGCTCGAACCGCAGCCGAAATTCTCCCGCGCCAGGAGGATCGAGGTGCCCTGGTAACGCTCCTGGTTGAGGGCAAAATCCGGGTTCAGGGGACGGGTGCCGCAGTCCTTGCCGTACCAGCCCTCATCCAGGTAGCGCATCTCGTCGAACAGATAGGGGCCAAAGCCCGAGCGCTTGATGGACTTCAAAAACTGCTTGGGGATGATCATGTCGGTGTCGACATTGGCCAGGTCCATGGGACCGACGAGGCCCTGGTGGGATACGAATGCTTTCATGGTGTTGTCCTCAGACCTCTGTGTTCACGCCAGCTGGCGCACGTCGACGATATGGCCGGCGATGGCGGCCGCCGCGGCCATGGCCGGGCTCATCAGGTGGGTGCGGCCACCGGGGCCCTGGCGCCCTTCGAAGTTGCGGTTGGAGGTGGATGCGCAGTGCTCGCCCCGGCCCAGAACGTCGGAGTTCATCGCCAGGCACATGGAGCAGCCGGGTTCCCGCCAGTCCATGCCGGCCTCGATGAAGATCTTGTCGAGACCTTCCTTCTCCGCCTGCATCTTGACCAGATGGGAACCGGGCACCACGTAGACCTTCTTGATGCTGTCCGCCACCTTGCGGCCCTTGGCGATGGCCGCCGCGGCGCGCAGATCCTCGATCCGCGAATTGGTGCAGGAACCGATGAAGACCTTGTCGATCCTGATGTCGGTGACCGGGATGCCGCCTTCGAGCCCCATGTAGTCGAGGGCGCGCTGGTAGCCCTTCTGACGGGTGGGGTCGGCCTGATCCTCGGGCCTCGGCACGAAACCGCTGATGGGCACCACCATGTCCGGCGAGGTACCCCAGCTGACATGGGGCTCGATGTCGGCGGCGTTCAGTTCCACCACGGCGTCGAAGTGGGCGTCGGCGTCGGATTGCAGGGTCTGCCAGTAGGCGACGGCCTTGTCCCAGGTCTCCCCGGTGGGGGCGAAGCGGGTGCCCTTGATATAGGCGATGGTCTTCTCGTCCACCCCCACCAGGCCCACCCGGGCGCCGCCCTCGATGGCCATGTTGCAGATGGTCATGCGGCCCTCGACGGACAGGTCGCGAATGGTGCTGCCGCCAAACTCGATGGCGTAGCCGGTGCCACCGGCGGTGCCGATCTTGCCGATGATGGCGAGGATAACGTCCTTGGCGGTGACGCCAGGGCCCAGTTCCCCGTCCACCTTGACCAGCATGTTCTTCATCTTGCTGGTCACCAGGCACTGGGTGGCGAGCACGTGCTCCACCTCAGAGGTGCCGATGCCGTGGGCCAGGCAGCCGAAGGCGCCGTGGGTGGCGGTGTGGGAGTCGCCGCACACCACGGTGGCGCCGGGCAGGGTCACCCCCAGCTCGGGGCCGATGACGTGGACGATGCCCTGGCCGATGTCGTTGATCTTGAACTCGGTGATGCCGAACTCGTCGCAGTTGTCATCGAGGGTCTGCACCTGGATGCGGGACACCTCGTCGATGATGGTGGCGATACCGCCCTTGCGCTCGTCCCGGTCGGTGGGCACGTTGTGGTCGGGGGTGGCCACGTTGCTGTCGGTGCGCCAGGGCCTGCGACCGGCGATGCGCAGGCCGTCGAAGGCCTGGGGCGACGTCACTTCGTGGATGATGTGGCGGTCAATGTACAGCAACGCCGTGCCATCGGGGCGGGATTCCACCAGGTGGGCGTCCCAGAGCTTGTCGTAGAGGGTTTTACCGGCCATGTTCGAGTCCTCGTCTCAGAATGCCGGGAATCATAGAGTCATCGACTGGATAAAACAAATTCATATTTTTTATGGATTTGATTCCAATATGGAATTCGATACACTCGGGCCATGGACACTCAACTGCTCGAAGCCTTCGTCGCGGTGGCGGGAACCGGCTCCTTTTCCCTGGCCGCGGAACGGGTCCACGTCACCCAGCCCGCCATCAGCAAGCGCATCGCCATGCTGGAGGAACACCTCGGCTGCCGCCTGTTCGACCGCATCTCCCGCACCGTCTACCTCACCGAGGCGGGCAAGGCCCTGCTGCCCCGGGCGGAACGCATTCTCCGCGAGCTGGCGGAGACACGCCAGGCCATCCATGACCTGAGCGGCGAAGTGTCCGGCAACCTGCGCATCGCCATCAGCCACCATATCGGCCTGCATCGCCTGCCGCCGGTGCTCAAGCGCTTCGCCGGGCACAATCCGGAGGTGAGCCTCGAGGTGGACTTCATGGACTCGGAAGTCGCCTACGACAGCGTCCTCCACGGCCGCTTCGAGGTGGCCGTCATCACCCTGGCGCCGGAGCCCCACCCCCGGGTCGAGGCCGAGGTCATCTGGCCAGACCCCCTGGCCCCCATGGTGTCGAGCGACCATCCCCTCGCCGCCATGGGCCGGGTCGCCATCGCCGACCTGAGCGCCTACCCGGCGGTGTTGCCGGGGCCGGATACCTATACCGGGCGAATGATCAAGAAGCTCTTCGACGGGGAGGGCTACCCCTTCACCGCCATGATGGCCACCAACTACCTGGAGACCATCAAGATGCTGGTGTCCGTGGGCCTCGGCTGGAGCATCCTGCCCGCCACCATGCTGGACGACTCCCTGTGCGCGCTCGACTGCCCGGGCCTCGCGCTCTCCCGCCAGCTCGGCTTCATCCACCACCGGGACAAGACCCTGTCGAACGCCGCCCGGGCGTTCATCGCACTGTTGCGGGAGGAAGGGGCAGGGCTTGCGTCTGACGTCTGACGCCATGGACTGCCCCCGATATCAGAAGGGGTACGCCATGAGGTTGTCCGCCCCCGCCTTGAGGGCGGCGCGATGGCCGAGGTTGCGGGGCAGGATCTGCCCGGCGAAGTGCCTTGCCACGGCCACCTTGCGGCGCAGAAAGTCACCGTCCCCCTCCCCCGCCGCCAGCGCCCGCGCCGCCGCCGCGGCGCCCTGGGCCAGGTAGGCAAAGGCGGCCGTGGTACCCAGCAGCATCAACAGGTGAAAGGCCGCGGCCCCCGCGTAGGCGGGCTCTGCCGGGGCGCGGGTGAGCAGCTCCCGCACCGCCTCGGCGCCGAGGGACAGGGCTGCGGCAAGACTGTCCGCCAGCGCCCCCAGGTCCGCGGCCCGGCAGGCCTCGACAATGGGGGCCAGATCCGCGAGCCATTCCGCCCCGTGCTCGCCGCCGTTGGCCAGCAGCTTGCGGCCCACCAGATCGAGGGCCTGGATGCCATTGGTGCCTTCATAGATGGCGAGGATGCGGGCATCCCGGTAGTACTGGGCGGCGCCGGTCTCCTCCACATAGCCGGTGCCGCCGTGGACCTGGATGCCGAGGGAGGCAACCTCGTTGGCGATCTCGGTGCACCAGCCCTTGACCAGGGGCGTGAGCAGATCCACCCGTCGCTGGTGGCGGGCGCGGCTGTCCGGGTCCGGATGGTGGAGGGCCTGATCGAAGTGGTGCATGGCCCGCAGGGTGAGGGCGCGACCGGCCTGGGTCAGGGCCTCCATGGTCAACAGCATGCGGCGGATATCCGGGTGCTGAATGATGGGCACCGGGCCCGCCTCCCCCGGCGCGCCGCCCTGGCGGCGCTCCCGTGCGTAGCCAAGCGCTGCCTGGCTGGCCCGCTCCGCCACCGACACCCCCTGCAGGCCCACCGCCAGCCGGGCGTGGTTCATCATGGCGAACATGTAGCGCAGGCCTTCGTTTTCCCTGCCCACCAGATAGCCGATGGCACCGCCGTTGTCGCCGTAGGCCATGGTGCAGGTGGGGCTGGCGTGGATGCCGAGCTTGTGTTCCACCCCGATGGGAAAGACATCGTTGCGCTCGCCGATCTTGCCATCCCCATCCACCAGGAACTTGGGCACGATGAACAGGGAGATCCCCTTGACGCCCGCCGGTGCGTCCGGGGTGCGGGCCAGCACCAGGTGGACGATGTTGTCGGTGTAGGACTGATCCCCCCAGGTGATGAAGATCTTCTGGCCGAACAGCCGATAGTGATCGCCATCCCGCTCGGCCCGGGTCTTGACCTGTCCGAGGTCCGACCCCGCCTGGGGCTCGGTGAGGTTCATGGTGCCGGCCCACTCGCCACTCACGAGGCGCGGCAGATACAGGGTTCGCTGTGATTCGGAGCCGTAGCGGGACAGGGCCGTGATCACCCCCTGGGTGAGCATCGGCATCAGGGCGAAGGCCATGTTGGCGCTTTGCAGGATCTCGTCGACGGCAAATCCTAGGGCGTGGGGCAGCCCCTGCCCGCCGAAGGCGGGATCGCCGGTGAGGCTCGGCCAGCCGCCCTCCCGATAGGCCCGGTAGAGGCCGTCGAGGGCCGGGGCGGTAATCACCTGGCGATCCTCCACCCGGGTGCCCTGCCGGTCCGCCGGCTGATTGCCGGGGGCCACCCGCTCGGCGTTGAAGCGCCCGGCCTCCTCGAGGATGGCCGCCACCAGGTCCTCGCCCAGCTCGGTCGCCCCCGGCCGCGGGGCGATGCGGTCGAGTTCTGCCACCTGCCGCAGCACAAAGGACAGCTCCGTCACCGGCGCTCTGTATTCACCCATTGCCCACCTCCCGGTCTAATGACTGCCGCCCCATTGTACCGGCCGGCAACGGCAAAGCCAGCGAGGGCCCTGGCCAGTTGCTCAGGACAGGGGCGCGGCGCCGGCGCTCCGGGCGATGCCCGGGGGCGGCGACTGCTGGGCGCGGAAGAACACCGGGAACTCCGCGCCGCCGAGGGGACGGGCATAGAGATAGCCCTGGGCGTAGTGGCAGCCCAGGTCCCGGAGCAGGGCTTCCTGGCGGGATTGCTCCACCCCCACCCCCAGCACCCGAATACCCAGCAGGTTGGCGAGGGTGACGATGGCGTTGAGCAGTTGCTGCGGCTCACCGCTCGGGCGGGGGCCGCCGACCATGCGCTGGTCGAGCTTGATCATCGCCACCGGCAACTCCCGGAGATAATCGAACGGCTTGCCGCTGGCGCCAAAGTCATTGATGGCGCAGACGAAACCCCGGGCATGGGCGGCGGCAATGAACCGGCGGGTCCGCTCCAGGTCGTCAAGGGCGAGGATTTCGGGGATATCCAGCATCAGGCTGCCCGGGGGAAGCGCGTTCATCTCCGCCGCATCCCGGGCGCTGTCGAGGAAGCCCTCGCCCTCCAGTTGCTGGCGACCGACGTTGATGGACACGAAATCCAGCACCACCCCCTGCTCGCGCCACAGGTTGTAGCGGCCGCTCATCTCGTGGACCACCCAGCTGCCAAGTTCGGGGATGACCCCCTTCTCCTCCACCAGGGGCAGAAAATCCCGGGGCGACACCACTCCCAGGGCGCCGTGGTTCCAGCGCAGCAGCGCCTCGCAACCGACGACGCCGCCGGTCCGCAGGTCCAGCAATGGTTGATAGACCAGCGCCATCTGTTCGCGGTGCATGGCGAGGCGCAGATCCGACAGCTGCACCAGCTTGCCCACGCCATCGAGCCCCAGGCGGTCGGAGAGCTCGAAGAAGCCGTTGCGCCCGAGGGCCTTGGCCTTGTACATGGCGGCATCGGCGCCGCCGAGCAAGGCCACCATGTCCTCCCCGTCATCGGGGTAGACACCGATGCCGACGCTCGCCGACAGCTCCAGGGAGCCGCCGTCGAACGCGAAGGGCGTGGCGAAACAGTCGACGATCTTGCGGGCCACCGAGAGGATCTGCTCCCGATCCGCGACGTTCTCGGCGATCACCGTGAACTCGTCCCCCGCCAGGCGCGCCACCGTGTCCATGTCCCGCATCACCATCTGCAGGCGGGCACCCACGGACTTGAGCACCTCGTCGCCGAACTGGTGGCCGTGGGCATCGTTGACCAGCTTGAAGTTGTCGAGGTCGACGAAGTAGACGGCGAGGCGCCCGCCGAGGCGCTTGGCGCGCTTCATCGCCTGGTCGAGACGGTCGAGGAACAGGCGGCGATTGGGCAGCCCGGTGAGGTGATCGTGGTTGACCTGGTACTGCAACTCCTCCTGGCTGCGGCGAATATCGCTGAGGTCGGTGATATCGCAGAAAAAGGCCAGGTAGTGGGCGATGACACCGTTCTCGCGGATCACGCTGAGGGTGAGGTTGGCCGAGTACAGCTCACCGCCTTTGCGCCGCGCCCGCACCTCCCCCTGCCACACCCCGCGCTGGCGCAGCGCCCGCAACATATCGCGGTAAAGACCGGGGTTGCCCCCCTCGATCAAGGGCAGGCCCGCCTTGCGACCGACCACCTCCTCGTGGCTGAAGCCGGTGATGGTGGCAAAGGCCTGGTTGACCCCGATCACCCGGTGGTGTCGATCCGACACCGAGATGGCGTCGGTGGTGTTCTGCAGCAACTCCCGCATCAGGGTGAGTTCGGCGTTGAGGCTGTGCTCCTGGGTCAGATCGACGGACACGCAGCTGTAGCCGAGCATTTCCCCGGAGCGGCTGTAGATCGGAAAGAAGTGATGGCGGTAGTGACGGGCGCCGAACTGCCGCTCGGTGACGAAATGCTCCCCCGCCAGGGCGCGCTGAACATCCGCCACCAGCAGCGGATCCCCCGCCACCAGCTCGGGCACGCTGACCCCGATCAGCCCATCCACGTCGATGCCGGCCATGGCGCGGGCGCTGCCGCTGATCTCGGTGAGGCGCCCGTCACGATCCACGGAGCTGTACACCACCGGCGAGTAGGCCCCGAGGCTGTCCATCAGGAACTGGCGCTCCAGGGCGCCATCGCTGCGCTGGACGACGTTGCGGGGGGCGGGGACCGCGACGATCAGTACGGCGATCAACCACACCGACCCCAGCAAACCGTAGAAGTACCCGCCATGGACCCGGACGCCGCCATACAGGGATTGCAGGGCGAGCCCAAGCCCGGCAAACAACAGTGTCACCAGCAGGGCCCTGATCGTGGTATTGAGGGTCAACATGTTGCCGGCGGCGGTTCCCCATAGTGGTTGGCGACCTTGTGGAAACGACTCCGCCGGCGGTGCTGCCGACGGTTTTCCCATGGCAGGAATTAATGGGCATGGCCGAAACCCGCGCAAACGAAACCGCCCAAGTGGCTGTTTTTGGCGACCAAGACAACCCGCCAGCCGGCACCAGCCCACGGGGCCCACGACCTTGGCCCCGGCGGCGGAGTGCTACACTAGGACCTCAGGGAAGAAACCGCGCAACGGTGGCACCGGGGCTTCGCCGTGGCGCACCAGCCGGGGCCATGTCCGCCAGAGGGTGTCCCCTGGCTCGGGCAGGGCCCCGAACTACCCTTTGAAATCCTTGAGAGGCCTTCCCGGACGGCATGAAACGGGTACTGGTTATTGACGATGACGACTTCTTCACCCAGATCCTGTCGGTGCAACTGGCGGCCAACGGCTATGTCTGCCACCGCTGCCGGGACCAGGCGGGGGCCAATGGCTTCATCGCCGCCGAGGGCCTGCCCGACATCATCCTGCTCGACTACGACCTCGGCCCCCGCCACAAGTCGGGGCTCGATGTCTGCCGCCAGCTGAAATCCCGCCACAAGCGCCCGCTGATCATGCTCACCGGCAACGACCGGGTGGAAACCATCGTCTCCTGCCTCGACGCCGGCGCCGACCAGTACATGCTAAAGCCCTATGTCCTCCAGGAACTGCTGGCCCGGATGCGCGCCTGCCTGCGGCTCTACGACAGCCACCTCCACGGCGAGGAGCAAAGCGTCATCCGGGAGGGCATCCGCCTCGACACCCACGCCGGCATCCTCACCATCGGCGACCGCCACCAGCCCCTCACCGACATGGAATCCGCCGCCCTCGAGGTGCTGCTCACCCATTTTGGCGAACAGGTCGACCGGAACCTGTTGTGCCAGCTGCTCTACGAACGGGACTACGACCCCGCCAACCGCTCCCTCGACATGCTGATTGGGCGAGTGCGCAAAAAGCTCGCGGCGATTTCGGAGGAGTATCTGATCAAGACGGTGCGGGGCAAGGGTTTCCGCCTGTGCAGGGCCGCGGCCACCAGGCCCCGGGGCCGGAAAACCCAAGGCCCCTGAGCCCCACGCCCCCCCGGGGGCTACCAGCCGAAGACCGCCTTGACGAAGGGCACGGTCACCCGGCGCTGGGCCAGCAGGGAGGCGCGGTCGAGCCGGGCGAGATAGGTCATCAGGGTGTCGAGGGAGCGCTCGCCGCGATTGAGGATAAAGCCCGCCACCTCGTCGCCCAGCTCGATGCCGAGGCGCGCGGCGCGAAAACGCAGGATGGCGGTTTTTTCCTCCAGGCCGTAGGGCGGCAGGTGGAACACCAGCCCGGACGCCAGCCGGGATTGCAGATCGGGCAACAGCAGCGGCAACTCCCGGGGCGCCCGGTCCGCCCCCACCAGCAGCAGGTTGCCCTGCTCGCGGATGCGGTTGAAAAGGCTGAACAGGGCGATCTCGAAGGCGCGGTCGCCGGCGATGGTCTCCACCCCGGCCACGCACACCAGGGGCTGAAACTCCAGATCCGCCAGGAGGCTCTCCGGGTCCAGATCCCCGGGGGCCATGTCCGGCAACTCCCCGAGGGGCAGATAGAGGGCGTCCCTGCCCTGCTGGCGGAAGTGATGGCAGGCGGCCTGCAGCAAATGGCTGCGCCCGGCGCCCTCCCCGCCCCACAGGTAGATGGCGGTTTCACCCCCGGCGGAGGCGCTCGCCTGCTCCCGCAGCTGGGCGACCACCTGATCCCGCGGGGAGCCGGGCTCCGCCAGGAAGTTGTCGAAGGTGGCCTCGTTGCGCAGGGACAGGGGCAGGCCGAGCTGGTCCGCCATGCCTCAGCGCCCGCCGACCCAGCGCAGGCGCTCGGTGCCACCGGCGGCGGAAGGCCCGGCGATTGCCTCACCGGCGAGGATTTGCGCATCGCTCATGCCGGAGGACGGTGTGGCGTCGAGAAATTCGAGGGCCGGGTGGCGATGGAGGCTGTCGAGCAGCTGCTCGCGCCCCCCCTCGATGAGCAGATTCAGGTACAGGCGCCGGCCATCCACGCCGGTCACCTGGACATCCCGCACCATGGAGAGCCCCGCCAGAAGGTCCACCAGGCGGTTGTAATCCCGGAAGGTGGCAATGCCGTCGACGTCGAGCTGGATGGCTTCGCCGCTGCCCTTGGCCACGTAGGAGGCGCTGGCGGCGACGGTGTCCACCACCTGGTCCACCAGGGCGGCGAGGAGACTCTCCAGGCTGTCGGCCTGCTGCTGGCGCAGCACGGTCTGGCCGTCCCGGCCCATCATCCAGGCGCTGCGCCATTCGCCATCGGAGGTCTGGTAATAGCGCAGCACCAGCCAGCCCTGGGCGGGGTAGCGGGACGAGGCCTCGGCAATGGCCTCGACGTCGAAATCCCGGGCCTTTTGGGGGTCGAGCACCAGTTGATCCTGAAGGTCGAGGAGCGGATAGACCGCCGGCATGCCGCGCCGCTCGAACCCGCGATCGAGGGCAGCGACGAGGGGAGCCGCCTCCTCCCCCGCGACAAAACGGGATACGCCCCCGGCCCCGTCCTCCAGCAACCACACCAGCAGGCGCGGGCGGTTCAGGGGCCAGATGGGCAACTGGTTGGCCCGGAGGAAGCGATCGATGCCGGCGCGGTCGAACTGCACCCGCACGCCGAGGCCCCCGGGAGCACCATCGCCCTCCCCGGGCAGGGTGGCATAGCTGTACTCCAGCATGTAGGACGACACCCGACCGAGCATGGCGGCCACCGCCGGACGGGCGGCGATGCCGCTGCTGCCGGTGAGCTTGACCAACACATCCACCAGCCCCTGGCGGGCGGCGGCGAGGCGGGCCTTCTCGGAGTGATCGGCGACCGGCACCGTGGCCAGGTAGAAATCCGCCTCCGGCGCGGCGCGAAGGCCGGGGGCGAGTCCGCACAGGGCGACGAGAATAAGCAGGGAGAGGGCACTTTTCATAGGCGCGGATTGTAGCAGCTGTGGCGGGTTCCACCAGCCATCGCCGCGCCGCGCCCGGCACCGGGTCTGGCTTTCTGCCCATGGGCCGCTAGAATAGCGCCTTTCCCAGGAAGTCAGTAATGAGCGACCCACTAAATCCCCCCGCCCCCCGATCCCTCAGCTACAAGGACGCCGGTGTCGACATCGACGCGGGCAATGCCCTGGTCGAACGCATCAAGGGCGTCACCCGCAAGACCCGCCGCCCCGAGGTGATCTCCGGCCTCGGCGGCTTTGGCGCCCTGTGCAAGCTGCCCGCCGGCTACAGGAGCCCGGTGCTGGTGAGCGGCACCGACGGCGTGGGTACCAAGCTGCGCCTGGCCATGGACCTCGGTCGCCACGACACCATCGGCATCGACCTGGTGGCCATGTGCGTCAACGATCTGGTGGTGTGCGGCGCCGAACCGCTGTTCTTCCTCGACTACTACGCCACCGGCCACCTCGACGTGGACATCGCCACCGCGGTCATCACCGGTATTGCCGAAGGCTGCCTGCAGGCCGGTTGCGCCCTGGTGGGCGGCGAGACCGCCGAGATGCCCGGCATGTACGAGGGCGAGGACTACGACCTCGCGGGCTTCTGCGTGGGGGTGGTGGAGGAATCGGAGATCATCGACGGCAAATCGGTCCATGTGGGGGATGCCCTGATCGGCGTCGCCGCCAGCGGCCCCCACTCCAACGGCTACTCGTTGATCCGCAAGATTCTCGAAGTCTCCGGGGCCGATCCCCTCGCCACCCGGGTCGGCGACCAGTCCCTCGCCGATGCCCTGATGGCCCCCACCCGCATCTACGTCAAACCGGTGCTCGACCTGATCCGCGCCTGCCCGGTGCACGCCATCGCCCATATCACCGGCGGAGGCCTGCTGGAGAACATCCCCCGGGTGCTGCCCGCCGGGGCCCGCGCAACCATCGACGCCGCCAGCTGGGCCCTGCCGCCGGTCTTCCAATGGCTCAGGGACAACGGCAACGTCGCCCCCGAGGAGATGTACCGCACCTTCAACTGCGGCATCGGCATGGTGATCAGCGTGCCCGCCACGGAGGCGGACAATGCCGTGGCCATCCTCAACCAGGCCGGGGAATCCGCCCGGGTGATCGGCCGCATCGACAAGGCCGAGCCCGGCGAGCCCCAGGTGGTCATCCGCTGAGATGACCGCGCCCCTTCCCCGCCTGGTGATCCTGATCTCGGGCACCGGCAGCAACATGGCCACCCTGATCGACGCCGTGCGGAGCGGCGCCCTCGGCGCCGAGGTGGCGGCGGTGTTCAGCAACCGCCCCGACGCCCGGGGCCTCGCCACCGCCAGGGAGGCCGGCATCGCCACCGAGGTGATCGATCACCGGGCGTTCCCCGACCGTGAGAGCTTCGACCGGGCCCTGGCCGGGCGCATCGACGCCCACACCCCGGATCTGGTGATCCTCGCCGGCTTCATGCGCATCCTCACCCCCGGTTTCGTGCGCCACTACCGGGGCCGGCTGATGAACATCCACCCGTCCCTGCTGCCCAAATACCCGGGCCTCAACACCCACCAGCGGGCCATCGACGCCGGCGACGACGAGGCCGGCGCCACCGTGCACTTCGTCACCGAGGAACTGGACGGCGGCCCGGCCATCGTCCAGGGGCGGGTGCCCATCGTCGACGGCGACACCGCCGAGTCCCTCGCCACCCGGGTGCTCGCCCTAGAACACCGCCTCTACCCCGAGGCGGTGCGGCTGTTCTGCAGCGGCCGCCTGCGCATGGACGACCGGGGTGTCAGCCTCGATGGCGAGCCCCTGCCCCCCGGCGGCCTGCTCCTCACCGCTGGCCAGGGCTGAGGGCCGGGCCGAACAGATCCCCCCGGCGCCGGCCACTGAACAATCCATCCGCCGGGCGATCCAAGCTTGGCGGGGCCCCCGGGCCCCAGAGCCCGACGCCATCCACTCCGAGGACGCCGAATGCGCCTGATCGCGACCCTGACCCTCCTCTTGCTCGCCGCCAGCCCCTGGGCCGGCGAGCCGGAGCTCACCCCCTACCACGCCGTCTACGAAGCCCGTTACAACGGGATGCCCATCGAGGCACACCGTCAATTGCAACACACCGACAAGGGCTACCGGATCGTCACCGAGGCGCGCAATTTCCTCGGCCACATCCGCGAGGAGGAGCATTTCCAGCGCGACGCCAAGGGCCGTCTGATCCCCGAGAACTACGTCTACGACCGCAAGATTCTCGGCAAATCCCGCAAGGAGACCATCGCCGTCGACCCGGCCAAGGGCATCTCCGTCACCCGCCGCAAGGGCCGTGAACAGATCCTCGACTTCAGCCCCGGCCAGCTCGGGCCACTGAGCTACCAGGTGGCCATGGCTCGCGATCTGACGGCCGGCGCCACCGAACTGAGCTACCCGGTGATCCACCGGGGACACCTCAAGGAATACCGCTACCGCCGCCTCGGCGAGGCGATGCTCGACACGCCCCTCGGCAAGTTGCGCACTGTCCAGGTGGAGCGGGTGCGGGACGACAGCGACAGGGAAACCCTGCTCTGGCTCGCCCCCGACTACCATTACCTGCCGGTGCAGTTGCGCCAGGTGGAGGATGGCGAAACCTATGAAATGCGCCTCAAATCCCTCACACTGAACCCCAGGCCTTCACCCTGAGCCCTGCGGGAAGGGCACGGAACGGCTACCGGCGGGCCGCCACACCAGCCCGCCGGAGCTCCACGACAGAGGAGAAAATCCCATGAAAATCGACCGCGACGAACGCCTCGACAACGGCACGGGTTCCGGCGGACGGCTCGCCGGCGGCAAGCTGCCCATCATCATCGGCGCCCTGGTGATCATCGCCGCCGGCGCCGTCTGGTTCGCCACCCGCCCCGCCGAGAAGCCCCCGGCACCGGTGGCCATCGAGGAGGCGCCCGCGCCGGCGCAAACCCCCGACGACCCCCTGATCACCCAGGCGCCGGATATTCCCCAGCGGGCCCCAGAACCCGCCGCGAGCGAAGGGGAGACCCCCGCCCCCATCGCCCTGCCCAACCTCGCCGACAGCGACGGCTTTGCCCGGGAACTGCTGCAACCCCTCACCGAATCCGAGGATCTGGCCCGCTGGCTCGGCACCGACAGCCTGGTCCAGAAGGCGGTGGGCGTGATCGACGGCCTTGCCCGGGGCGTGGTGGTGAAAAAGATCCTGCCCCTGGAGCCGCCGGAGGACGACTTCAAGGTCAGTGTCGAGCAGGGCGTGCCCTGGCTCGACAGCACCAATTACAGCCGCTATGACCACTACGTCAACGCCCTCACCAGCATCCCACCGGACGCCCTGGCGAGCAGCTTCCACATCCTCCGGCCATTGCTCGAACAGGCCTACGGCGAACTCGGCGGCAATGCCGAGACCCTCGACAACCGCATCATCGCCGCCATCGACCGCATGTTGCTGACCCCGGACCACAACGGCCCCTTCGCCCTGGAGCGGGAATCGGTGCACTACCAGTTCGCCGACCCGAGTCTCGAAGCCCTCCCCGGGGTGCAGAAGCAGCTGCTGCGCATGGGCCCCGACAACCGCGCCAGGCTGAAGAACTACCTGAAGGAGCTGCGGGTCGCCCTGCTGGCCCAGGCAACCGACGGGAGCGCCGCGTCTACCCCCTGAAAGGTGCCGTCAAATCCGCGAACCCAAACTAGAATTGAGGCACGGATGCCTGTAAAACAAGGGTCAAGGTCATGAAAGCCACTGCCATCACCTGCTGCGCGCTGTTGCTGCTACCCGCCGTCGCCCTGGGGCAAACGGTGCGCTCGGTGGAACCCCCGGGGGAACCTGAACCTGCGGCCACCTCGGAAGAAGGCGCCGACACCCCCTGGCTCGACACCGGCCACGACTACATCATCGAGAACGCCGACAATATCGCCGAGTGGATGGACAACTTTTTCGGCGTGAACCGCGCCGAGGAGGAGGCCCCCTACTCCACCCTGCGCCTGCGCACCGAGCAGGAATGGGACGAGATCGACGGCTGGGACAGCGGCCTGAGCCTGCGGGGCAAGGTCCATCTGCCAAAGCTCAACAAGCGGGTCGCCCTGCTGTTTTCCGACGACGACGAACTCACCGGCGCCGACGATCTGCTGATCGACCGCCAGGACTCCCCCGACGACGTGGCCCTGCAGGTCACCGCCCGGGAACGCAAGCACTACCGGGTCGACTTCAAGGTGGGCCTGCGCTCCTCACTCCACCCCAAGGCATCGATGCGCTACCGCTACGAGTACCCGCTGATGGAGACCCTGATCGGCCGCTTCAGCGAGGAAGTGCTGTACCGGGGCGACGACGGCTTCGGCTCCCGCACCCGGGTGGAATTCGACAAGATCCTCGGCGAGAACAAGGTGGTGCAGTGGTACAACCGCGTCGACTGGGAAGAGGAAGAGAACGGCCTGTCGTGGAATACCGGTGTCTCCCTCAACCGCCGCCTGAGTGACAAGCGCGCCATCGGGTACTACGTGGCGGCGAGCGGCGACACCCACCCGGATTATTTCACCACCAGCTATGGCCTGGGCCTGCGCTATCGCCAGAACATCTACAAGCACTGGCTGTTCGCCGAGGTGCAGCCGAGCTACCACTGGCGCCGCGCCGAGTACGAGGATGACCGCGAGGGCGCGGCCACCATCCTGTTCCGACTGGAGGCGGTGTTCACCCGGGACTGGGACTGAACCTGCCGGCCCGCAGGGGGGCTACTTGCGCAGTTCCCGCCGCAGCACCTTGCCCACGTTCGACTTGGGCAGCTCCTTGATGAACTCCACGTGCTTGGGCACTTTGTAGCCGGTGAGGTTCTGGCGGGCGAAATGGCGGATGTCCTCGGCGGTCAGCGCGGGGTTGCTCGTCACCACGAAAAGCTTCACCGCCTCCACGGTTTCCGGATCGGCGATGCCCACCGCCGCGCATTCGACCACATCCGGGTGCTTGGAGATCTCGTCCTCCAGCTCGTTGGGATAGACGTTGAAACCCGACACCACGATCATGTCCTTGATGCGGTCGACGATCCTGAGATAGCCCTCCCCGTCCATCACCGCCACATCGCCGGTGTGCAGCCAGCCGTTCTCGTCGAGCATCTCCCGGGTGGCGTCGGGGCGCTGCCAGTAGCCGCTCATCACCTGGGGGCCGCGCACCCAGAGTTCCCCCGGCTGGCCCTGGGCCACCTCGGCGCCGTTGGCATCCAGCAGCTTCAGCTCCGTATCCGCGAGAAGCTTGCCCACGGTGCCGAGCTTCGGCGCCTCCACCGGATTGATGGCCACCACCGGGCTCGCCTCGGTGAGGCCGTAGCCCTCGATGATCCGGCAACCGGTCACCCGCTCCCAGCGCTCGGCGGTATCCCGGGTCAGCGCCATGCCGCCGGACACGGTGATCCTCAGCCGGGAAAAATCCAGCCGATTGAAACCCGGGTGGCGGCAGAGGGCATTGAACAGTGTGTTGAGGCCGGCGAAAAAGGTGAAGCGCAGGCCCTTCAATTCCCGCACGAAGGCGTTCAGATTGCGGGGATCGGGAATCAGGATCACCCGGGCGCCGATGCCCACCCCCAGCAACATGCACAGCATGAAGGCGAAGATGTGGTAGATGGGCAGCGGCGCCACCAGGATCTCCTCCCCCTCCACCAGCACCTGGCCGAGGGAATCCTCCACCTGCTGGATGTTGGCGAGCAGGTTGCGGTGGCTGAGCATGGCGCCCTTGGCCACCCCGGTGGTGCCGCCGGTGTACTGCAACAGGGCGAGATCCTCCGGCTGGCGCGCCACCTCCCGGGGCGGGGCGGCGCGACCCCGGGCAAGGGCGTCGTGGAAGCTCACCACATTGCGGGGCCGCGCCATGGGCTTTGGCAGGCGCCGCAGTTTCATCACCGCATTGATCGCAAAACGCTTGACGGGCGGATGCAGATCCCCCACCTCGGTGATTATCACGTGCTCCACGCCGGTGTCGTCCTGCACCGCCGCCACGTTGCTGGCGAGGTCCGCCAGCACCACCACCGCCCGCACCCCGGCGTCGGAGAACTGGTGATCCAGTTCCCGCCGGGTGTAGAGGGGATTGGTGTTGACCACCACCAGCCCCACCTTCATCGCCGCCATCACGATCACCGGGTACTGGAGCAGGTTGGGCAGCTGGATGGCGATCCGGTCCCCCGGGGCGAGGCCCAGAGAGTTTTGCAGAAAACCGGCGAAATCCGTGGCGTGGCGGTCCAGCTCCCGGTAACTGAGGCTGTGGCCGAGACAGGTGAGGGCCGGCTTGTCGCCGAATGTCGCCGTGCGTTCGGCAAAAAAGGCATTGAGATTGGCGTGGCGGCTGGCGTTGGTTTTCATGGGCGGGGGTTTTGCCTCCGGTTGTTGTCGTTGTCAGTTGTCGGGCGACGGGCCGATGCCCAGGCAGATGTGCTTGATTTCCAGGTAATCATCGACGCCGTGGCGGGAGCCCTCGCGGCCCATGCCGGAGGCCTTCATGCCGCCGAAGGGAATCACCTCGCTGCTGATGGCGGTTTCGTTGACCCCCACCATGCCGTAGTCGAGGCCCTCGGACACCCGCCAGATGCGGCCGAGATCGGCGGTGTAGAAATAGGCGGCGAGGCCCGCGTCGGTGTCGTTGGCGAGGGCGAGGGCCTGCGCCTCGTCGGAAAAGGGTGTGATCGCCGCCACGGGGCCGAATATTTCCTCGCGGAAAATCCGCATCCCCGGGGAGACCCCGGTGAGCAGGGTCGGGGCGTGGAAGAACCCCGGGCCGCCAGGGGCCGTGCCGCTCTCCAGCAATCGCGCGCCACCCGCCAGGGCGTCCCCCACCAGATCCGCAACTTTCGCCACCGCCCGCTGGTTGATGAGGGGGCCGATAAGGGTACCCTCGGCGAGGCCATCCCCCACCCGAAGGGCCGCGATTCGCTCCCGCAGGCGCGCCACGAAGTGATCGTGGATACCCCGTTGCACCAAAATGCGATTGGCGCAGATGCAGGTTTGCCCGGCATTGCGGAATTTGGCGGCCATGGCGCCATCCACCGCCAGGTCCAGGTCGGCGTCGTCGAACACCAATAGGGGCGCGTTGCCCCCCAGCTCCATGGAAACCCGCTTGACCGTATTCGCACAGGCCGCGAGCAACTGCCGGCCCACCGCCGTGGAGCCGGTGAAGCTGAGCTTGGCCACATCGCGACTTGCGGTCAGCACCCCGCCGATGGCGGGGGCATCGGTGCCGACCACCAGGTTCAGCACCCCTGGCGGCATGCCGGCGCGCTGGGCCAGCTCCGCCAGCGCCAGGGCCGACAGGGGAGTTTCCGCCGCCGGCTTGGCCACCACCGTGCAGCCCACCGCGAGGGCCGGCGCAAGCTTGCGGGCAAGCATGGCCATGGGGAAATTCCACGGGGTGATGGCGGCCACCACCCCCACCGGCTGGCGGGTCACCAGCAGGCGGCGATCGGGGGCAGTGGTGGGAATGATGTCGCCGTAGACCCGCCGCGCCTCCTCGGCGAACCAGTCGATATAGGCAGCGCCGTAGGCGATCTCGCCCCGCGCCTCGGTGAGGGGTTTGCCCTGCTCCAGGGTCATCAGCCGGGCGAGATCCTCCTGATTGGCCAGCACCAGCTCGTACCAGCGGCGCAGCAGGCGGGCCCGCTCCCGGGCGGTGAGGGCCCGCCATCCCGGCAGCGCGGCCCGGGCCGCGGCAATGGCGGCACCCGCCTCCAGGGCGCCACCGTCCGCCACCCGGGCGAGGGTCTCGCCGCTGGCCGGGTTGTCCACCGGGAAGGTGGCGCCCCCTTGGGCATCCCGCCAGTCGCCGTCGATCAGGCACTGGCGGCGCAACAGACTGGGGTCGGACAGCGGCAGGGGCATAGCGGCAAAACTCCTGGAGGCAGCGGCTCTGTGATGCCACTTTAGGGACTTGGGCTACAAATGCCAAGGCGCGGGCAGGCTACAATGGCCGCCCTACCGGAGGGGAAAGCAGCCCATGACCAGCACCGACCAACCCGCCGCGCCCTCCATCTGGGTCGACGCCGACGCCTGCCCCCGGGCCGTCAAGGAGGTGTTGTTTCGCGCCGCTACCCGCCGCCAGGTACGGGTGCTGCTGGTGGCCAACCAGTTGCTGCCGACACCCCCGGGGGGCTGGGTGAAGGCCATCCAGGTGCCCCAGGGGTTCGACGTGGCGGACAACCACATCGCCACCCAGCTGCGCCCCGGGGACCTGGTGATCACCGCCGACATCCCCCTCGCCGCCGAGGTCCTTGCCAGGGGCGGCGAGGCCATCAACCCCCGCGGCGAGCACTACAGCCGCGACACCATCCGCCAGCGCCTCGCCATGCGCAACCTGATGGAAGAGGTGCGCGCCAGTGGTATCCAGACCGGCGGCCCCGCGCCCTTCGGCGCCCGGGACGTACAGGCCTTCGCCAACAGCCTCGACCGCTGGCTGGCGCGGCGCCCGCAACGGCCGCCAGCGGAAAATTCCGACAGCTGAATTAAACGCGCCTTTGTGGCATCATGGCGCAACCGACAATAACAACCGCAGGGAGATCTCCTTGAAGACGCCCAACACCTGGCTCGACCGCGCCACGCGCCTCTTTGAACAGCTGGGCCTTCGGGTGCACGACCTGCGCTGGCTGGTGCTCGCGCTCTCCCTCGCCCTGCTCGGCGGCGGCATTCATCTGGCCGGCAAGGTGATGCCGGACAACAGCTTCGAGGGCTATTTCCAGCCAGACGACACCACCTACCAAAGCTATCTGGACTACATGGACAGCTTCGGCTCCGACGAGGTGACCTACATCCTCTACCGGGCGCCGAACCGTGCCGAGGGCCCCTTCGACCACGGCGTGATGGCGAAGATCAACGCCCTCACCCAGGACCTGGAAGCGGAGGTGCCCTTTGTCGACCGGGTGGTGAGCCTCACCAACGTGGAATTCATCGCCGCCGAGGACGACTTCATCGAAGTCACCGAGCTGATGTACAACTTCCCCGCCACCCAGGCGGACCTGCTCGCCATCCGCGAACTGGCCCTCGGCAAGCCCCTCTACGTGGACAGCGTGATCAACGGCGCGGCGGACCACGGCGCCATCATCGTCGAGATGTCCCGTACCAGTACCGACGGCGAGGATCGCCTGCGCTGGGACCCGGACGGCGGCGACGGCCTCGACAACTTCTACCCCCAGGTGAGCTACCACCGGGTGGCGGAGATCCTCGCCCGCCCCGAATACGCCGGCATCGAGTTCTATCTCTCCGGCGACGTGCCCCTCAACGCCATCTACAACGAAACCCTGGTGCGGGAAACCGCCCTGCTGCCGCTGATCACCTTTGCCCTGGTGGCGGTGCTGTCGATGCTGTTCTTCAACATCCGCCTGGTGGGCCTTTTGGGCCCGCTGCTGGTGGTGCTGGCGAGTATCGCCATGACGGTGGGTTTCATCGCCCTGATGGACTGGAAGCTCGGCCTGCTGTTCCTGATGGTGCCGACCCTGCTGACCGCCATCGGTGTCGCCCAGTCGGTGCACTTGTTGGCGGAATTCCAGCAGGCGGCGGCCCAGGGGCTTCCCCGCCGCGCCGCCATCGGCCACACCCTGCGCAAGGTGGGGCTGCCGTGCCTGCTCGCCGCACTCACCACCGCGGCGGGCTTTCTCGCCATGTCCGGCTCGGCCCTCAAGTCCATTTCCCAGCTGGCGGTGTATTCCGCCGTCGGGGTGATGTTCACCTTCGTGTTCACCGCCACCCTGCTGCTCGCCATCCTCGCCCTGGGGCGCAAGCCTCTGGCGGCGAGCGGCGATCCCGGGGCGAACCGCTTCGGCAATCCGCTGCTGGCGCGCCTGCTGGAGCGAGTGGTGGCGGTCAACCGCAATCACCGCAAGGCGATACTCGTGCTGTTCGCGGCGGTATTTGCCACCTCCCTCGCCGGGGCCAGCCGCCTGCAGGTGGATTTCAACTTTCTTACCGAATTCAAGGAGAAGATCCCCTGGCGCCAGCACACCACCTACATCGAGGAGGTGATGGGGGGCATCCTCAGCGTGGTCTACACCTTCGACACCGGCGAGGCGGACGGCGCCAAGAACCCCGAGGTGCTGGCGCGGCTGGAGCAATTGCAACAGGCGGCGGAACAGGAGCCGCTGGTGAAGAAGTCCTATTCCATCGTCGACATCCTCAAGGACCTCAACCAGGCCTTCAACGGGGGCGACCCGGCCTACTACAAACTGCCCACCGATCAGAATCTCATCGCCCAGTACCTGCTGATGTACGAGATGTCCGGTGGCAAGGAACTGGCCAAGTTCATGAACAGTGACTTTTCCAGCACGCCCCTGAAACTCCGGGTGGAGATGACCGAGTCCAGCAACCTGCGGGACCTGCTCGGGCGACTCGACAGGATCGCCGCCGCCAACAGCGACGCCACCGTCACCATCGAGCCCACCGGCATCGGCCTTCTGTGGGTGCAACTGGCGGACTACATCGCCGAGAGCCAGCTGCAGGGCTACGGCCTCGCCTTTGTGATGATCGCCCTGATCATCGCCCTGGTGTTCCGCTCCCTGAAGGTGGCCGCCCTCGCCATGGTGCCCAACGTATTGCCGGTGGTGCTGACCCTGGGGGTAATGGGCTGGTTCGACATTCACCTCGATTACTATCGGCTGCTGCTCGCCACCATCGCCATCGGCATCGCCGTGGACGACACCATCCACGTACTCACGCGCTTTCGCGCCGAGTTTCGCCGCCTCGGCAACTACAACGAGGCCATGGCCGCGACCCTCCTTGGGGTCGGCCAGGCGCTGATCATCAGCTCGACGATTCTGGTGGTGGCGTTCCTGGTGTTCCTGATCTCGGACACCACTGTGTTCGCCAGCTTTGGCGTGCTGCTGGCGGCGACCATTCTCTCCGCGCTGGTGGCCGACCTCTATCTGTTGCCGGTGCTGCTCACGGTGTTCAAGCCCTTTGGCCCCGAGTTTGTTCCCGCCCCGGAGCCCGCGGCCGCCAACGGCCAACCACTGCCGGCCCATAGCTGATTCCCGCGACAAAAACAGGAGTTGTCATGTTGCCACGCCCACTGCTCGCCCTCGCCGCCCTGATGCTGGCGCACCTGCCCCCGGCCCTCGCCAACACCGATCCCGCCGACGGGAGCCTCGCCCCCGAGGCCCGCGGCAAGGCCGTGGCGGAGGAAGCCTACCGCCGCGATCGCGGCTTCGGCGACGAGGAAGCCACCCTCACCATGGTGCTCAGCGACGCCCGGGGCCGGGAGCGCAGCCGCCAGATGCGCTTTCGCACCCTGGAGCGGGAAAACGACGGCGACTGGATGATCGCCGTGTTCGACGATCCCGCCGATGTGCGCGGCACCGCCTCCCTCACCCACAGCAAGGCCCTCGAGCCTGATGACCAGTGGCTCTACCTGCCCGCCACCAACCGGGTGCGGCGCATCGCCTCCAACAACAAATCGACGCCGTTCATGGGCAGCGAGTTCTCCTTCGAGGACCTGAGCGACCAGCAGGTGGAAAAGTACCGCTACAAATACCTGCGGGAGGAACCCTGCGGCGAGTTGCGCTGCCACGTGGTGGAGCAATACCCCGCCTACGAGCACTCCGGCTACAAGCGCCTGGTGCAGTGGTACGACACCGCGGAGTACCGCACCCTCCGGGTGGACTACCACGATCGCCGCGACCGCCTGCTGAAGACCCTGACGATGACCGACTACCAGCAGTTTCTCGACCGCTACTGGCGCCCCATGCGCCTCGAGATGGTCAACCACCAGACCGAGCACCGCACCGTGCTGACCTACGGCGACTACAGGTTCCGGGTGGGTTTTACGGAGCGGGATTTCGACGTCAACGCCCTGCGCAGCATCCGCTGAGTGGTGAACAACCCCGTCCTGGCGCCCCTGGCGCTGCTGTCCGCCCTGGCGGCGGCGCCCGCCATCGCCCTCGATGTTCGCGGCAATGTGGGCATCGAGTACCGCCACTTTTACCAGACGCCGGATCGCCACAACCTCGCGGGGGACAACCTGTCCCTGTCCGCCGAACCGGAGTTCCACCACGGCTTCGCCAACCGCGACAGCCTCACCTTCACCCCCTTCCTGCGCTGGGACCAGCACGACGGCGAGCGCACCCACGGAGATATCCGCAAACTCTACTGGCACCGCATCGAACGGAACTGGGAGCTGCGGGCCGGGATCGACCAGGTGTTCTGGGGCGTCACCGAATCCGTTCACCTGGTCAACATCGTCAACCAGATCGACCTGGTGGAAAATCCCAACGGCGAGGACTACCTCGGCCAACCCATGGTGCACTTCACCTGGATTCCCGCCCTCGGCAACCTGGAACTGTTCCTGTTGCCCGGTTTTCGCGAGCGCACCTTCCCAGGCCGCGATGGCCGCCCCGGGGTCGGCCCCCTGGTGGACAGCGACCGCGCCATCTACAGCTCCGGCGCGGGCGATCAGCGCACCGACGCCGCCCTGCGCTGGTCCGTGAGCCACGGCATCTGGGACATCGGCATCGCCCACTTCTCCGGCACCAGCCGGGAGCCGCGCCTCGATCCCGGCGTTTTCACCATCAACCGCCACGGCGAGCGGGAACTGATCCCCCTCTACGAGGTGATCGAGCAAACCAGCCTCGACCTGCAAAGCACCACCGCATCCTGGCTGTTGAAACTCGAGGCCATCACCCGCTCCGGCCAGGGGGAGCGCTTTGCCGCCGCGGCCGGCGGCTTCGAATACACCTTCGTCGGTATCGGCGGCAGCGCCCTGGACCTCGGCGTCATCGGCGAATACCTCTACGACGAGCGCGCCGACGCAGCCCTCGACGACGACATTGCCCTCGGCCTTCGCCTCTCCCTCAACGACTTCCAATCCACCGAACTGGTGGCCGTGCTGCTCACCGACAGGGACAACGGCTCCAGCACCTTCTACGTCGAAGCCTCGCGCCGAATCGGTGACTCATTCAAACTGGAATTCGAGGCCAGGGGCACTGGCAATGTGGATCGACGGGATCCCGTGCAGACCATCGCCCGGGATGGCTATGTGCAGTTGAGCCTCGGGTATTTTTTCTAGGCGCACAGGTGCGCGTCGAGGACACGTCTGGCCCCGGACCTGGGACACCGAACAATCCTCTGGCATTCCTCGACATAATGCGCGTATATTATTTAGAGCGCCCAAGCGCCACGCCAAAACCATAACAGCGGCGCAACACAGCGCCGCACAATGTTCGGAGAAGCCCCATGCTTAACGAGCAATCAGCCGATGTCTACCAGCGCGTCGAGCAGGAACTGAACCGCAGGGCCTACCCCGAGGGGTTTCCGCCCCTGCCCGAGGTGCCGGTGGGACGCTACACCGACCCGGAATTCTACGATCTCGAAATGAAGCATTTCTGGCCCCGCACCTGGCTGTGGGCCGGTCACGTCAGCGAGGTGGCAGAGCCCGGTTCCTACAAGCTGTTCACCCAGCTTGGCCAGTCGATCATCATCACTCGCGGTCTGGATGGCGAGATCCGCGCCTTTCACAATGTCTGCCGGCACCGGGGGTCGGCGCTGGTGGCGGAGGATCAGGGCAAGGCCCGGCGGTTAACCTGCCCCTATCACGCCTGGACCTACGGGCTCGACGGCAGGCTCCTCGCCGTGCCGGAGCAGGAGCGCAACTTCGCCTGTCTCGACAAGGACGAGCGGGGGCTGATCCCCGTCCGCTGCGAATTGATGCGGGGCATGATCTATCTCAACCTCGACGGCAACGCCGTGCCCCTTGCGGATTATTTCGCAGCCACGGAGCGGGAGCTGGGCAACTTTCCCCTCGACAGGATGGTGGTCAAGGGCGTCGTCACCCTCGACATGGGTTGCAACTGGAAGGCCGCCTACGACAATTTCCTCGAGATTTATCACGTCAGCACGGTGCACGCCAAGACCATAGCGCCCTACCTCAACAGCCAGAGCTTTCTCGTCTCCCTGTTCAAGCACGGCCACGCCCGCTTCGCCACCCGCAAGAGGGGCGCCAGCACCATCTTCGGCAAGGACATGATCATACCCGACGCGCCCTCGGCGCTGTTCAAGGACCACACCATCGCCCTGCCCATGTTCCCCAACACCTTCGTGGCGATCGACCCGGTCGGTTTTGGCTGGCAGAGCTGGTGGCCCGTCGGCCGCGACAAGTCGGTGATGGTGGTGACCCTGCTGGGCTGGGAGCACCAGGACGAGGCATTCTGGGAGGGTATGGCCGAACAGGTCCGCACCATCGCGGCGGAGGATGTCCATCTCTTCCCGAGCCTGCAGCGGGCCTACGAGAGCGGCGTGCTGTCGGGGGTGCTGATGGCCTATCAGGAGCAGCAGCTCTACTGGTACCAGGAGGAGATCGACCGCCAGATCGGGGTGGAACGAATTCCCGAGCACCTTCGCATCAAGCAGGTGCTCGCATCCCAGGTGCGGGACGGCGGATGACCGCTGTTTCGCCGCACACCGGGCGGCTGAAGCCCGCTCCCCATCATCGTCACAGCAGACAGGAGACCGACAATGCCCTACAGAGTTGATATTCCAGAAGGCCAGGAGGCACTCGAACACATCCTCAATCACCTCGGCACCCCGATGCTGGTGGAGGCCCGCAAGCGCACCTTCCGCATCATGTACGATGCCCCCGAGACGACCCTGTCGCCCCGGGAACGGGAGGTGATGCGCTACCCCCTGACGGCGGTCATGGGCTGCCCGATCTGCAACAGCCTGCGCCTGTGGCGCGACTGGCCGGGCTTCTCGGAGGAACCCATCGAGGAAGAGCTCTACAGCAACGCCGCCGAGTTCAACTGGACCTGGCCCGGCTTCAGCCCGAGGGAATCGCTGGCCCTGGAGTTCGTCCACCGTTTCGTCCACGCCATCGACGACATGAACGGCGACGATGCCTTCTGGGCGCGGATGCGCACCCACTTCAGCGACATCGAGATCGGCGATATCTGCGTCATGGCGGGCACCTGGCTCGGTACCGGCCACGCCTTGAAGGCCCTCGGCATCGGCAGTGTTTGCCCCATGCCCGTCTCCGAGGAGATGCTGAGCAGGCTGCGCAACGACCGCCTGAACAGCGCCGAATAAGGCCGCGGCGGGGGAAGTCCCGGGGGGACTGCGCCAGACCGGAACGCCCCGCAACCGCTGGAATGCATCCCGCAAACCGCAAGGGCGGACCTGGATGGGGGAACTGGGCCTGGCACAAAGATTTCCCATCACTCCGCCAGGGGCGTATACTTCGCCCCCATTTACCCACAGGCTCCCCCCAAGGGGCCGCCCTTCGAGTCAAACCATCATGTCCTCTTCCCTATTTGCCGACCTCGGCCTCGGCGCGCCCATTCTCGGCGCCCTGGACGATCTCGGCTACGAGCAGCCGTCCCCCATCCAGGAACAGAGCATTCCCCTGCTTCTGGCGGGCAAGAACCTGCTCGGCGTGGCGCAAACCGGCACCGGCAAGACCGCCGCCTTCGCCCTGCCCCTGCTCAACAATCTCGACCCCACCCAGCAGTCCCCCCAGGTGCTGATCCTCACCCCCACCCGGGAGCTGGCCATCCAGGTGGCCGAGGCCTGCCAGAGCTACGCCAGGAAGCTGAAGAATTTCCACGTGCTGCCCATCTACGGCGGCCAGGAGATGTCCGGCCAGCTGCGCGCCCTGCGCCGCGGCGTGCAGGTGGTGGTGGGCACCCCCGGCCGCGTCATGGATCACCTGCGCCGGGAGAGCCTGAACCTGGCGGAGATCCGCGCGGTGGTGCTCGACGAGGCGGACGAAATGCTGCGCATGGGCTTTATCGACGATGTCGAGACCATCCTCGCCAAGACCCCGGACAGCGCCCAGCGGGCGCTCTTTTCCGCCACCATGCCGGCGGCCATCCAGCGCATCGCCGCCGCCTACCTGGGTGACGCGGAGGAGGTGCGCATCGAGGCCAAGACCCGCACCGTGGAGCGCATCAGCCAGCGCTACCTGCTGCTCGGCAACCACCAGAAGCTGGATGCCCTGACCCGCATCCTCGAGGTGGAGACGTTCGACGGCATGATCATCTTCGTGCGCACCAAGTCCGCCACCGTGGAACTGGCCGAGAAACTCGAGGCCCGGGGTTTTGCCGCCAGCGCCCTCAATGGCGATTTGAGCCAGCAGTTGCGGGAGCGCACCGTGGGCCGCCTCAAGAACGGCCAGCTGGACATCGTGGTGGCCACCGATGTGGCGGCCCGGGGCCTCGACGTGGAGCGCATCAGCCACGTGGTGAACTACGACATCCCCTACGACAACGAATCCTACGTACACCGTATCGGTCGCACCGGTCGCGCCGGGCGGGAGGGCAACGCCATCCTGTTCGTGACGCCGAAGGAGCGCCGCCTGCTGCAATCCATCGAGCGCTCCACCCGCCAGCCGATCACCGAGATGCAGCTGCCCTCCGGCCAGCAGGTGAGCGCCCAGCGCATCCAGCAGTTCCGCGGGCAGCTGTTGGAAACCCTCGAAAAGGGCAACCTCGACAAATTCAAGAACCTGGTGGCGAGCATCGCCAACGAGCAGGAAATCGACCCCCTCGATATCGCCGCCGCCCTGGTCTACCAGCAGCAGCAGGAGCGGCCCCTGTACCCGGAATTCCGCGACCCGCCGCCCCCCGCCCGGGAAAAGCCCGGCCGCGACCGGGACAAACCCCGGGACCGTGATCGCGACGCCCCCCGGGGCGAGCGGCCGCCGCGCCGCGCCGACGGCGACATGCCGCCCCTGGAAAAGTACCGGATCGAAGTGGGTCACGACCACGGCGTGCAGCCCAAGGACGTGGTGGGCGCCATCGCCAACGAGGCGGATATCGACAGCCAGTACATCGGCCGCATCGAGATCTACGAGACTTTCACCACCGTGGACCTGCCGGAAGGCATGCCCCGGGAAACCCTCGCCCACCTGCGCAAGATGCGCATCCGCAACCACCCGGCGCTGATGAGCCGGGTCGAACCGGGCCAGGAACCGCCGCCGAAAACCCGGGCCCGGGAGGGCAAGGTGTTCGAGGGCAAGGGTGGCAAGTTCAAGGGTGACAAGTTCAAGGGCGCCAAGCCCGCCGGCGGCGCCCCGGGGGAAGGCAAGTTCCGCAAGGACAAGCCCGGCAAGAAGACCTACCGCGCCAAGGATTGATGCCGGCACCCGGTGCCAGTATCCCTCAAGGCCCCGGGGGCGACGCCATCATCCGGCGATGAGGCCCCACGCAAAAAGCCCCGGTGAATAGCCGGGGCTTTTTGCGTATCGCCGTTGCGGCGGGCGTCAGGTGGTGCCCCGGGCCTTCCACATCCTGCGGCCCAAATCCTTCTGGACGTCCTTCTCCCGGGCCCAGTCGGTGTTGCTGCGCATGAATTCCTTCACCTTCGGCGCCACCTCCTCCCGGAAGCGGCGGCCGCTGAACACGCCGTAGTGGCCGACACCGGGCTGAATGTAATCCTGCTTCATGTGCTCGGGGATATTGGCGCACAGCTCGTGGGCCGCCTGGGTCTGGCCGATGCCGGAGATGTCGTCGTTCTCCCCTTCCACCGTCATCAGCGCCACATCGGTGATGGCCTCGGGGCGCACCCGCTTGCCCCGGTGCATGAACTCGCCCTTGGCGAGGCGGTGCTCCTTGAACACCTCGACGATGGTTTGCAGGTAGAACTCCGCGGTCATGTCCATCACCGCCAGGTACTCGTCGTAGAACTCGCGGTGCTTCTCGGCGCTGTCGTTGTCTCCCTTCACCAGGTTCTTGAAGTATTCGCGGCCGGCCTTGAAATGGCGCCCCCGATTGAGGGAGACGAAACCGGCCAGCTGGAGAAAACCGGGGTACACCTTGCGCATGAAACCCTTGTTGGGATAGGGCACGGTGTGGACGACATTGCGCTTGAACCAGGACAGGGGCTTTTCCTCCGCCACCTTGTTGGGCATGGTGGGGGATTTGCGGGTGTCGATGGGGGAGCCCATGATGGTCATGCTGGCGGGGCGACTGGGATTGTTCGCCTCGGCCATCACGCTCACCGCCGCCAGCACCGGCGGCCCGGGCTGGCACACGGCGATGACATGGGCGCCGGGGCCAACGAATTCCAGCATCTGGATGACATAGTCGATGTAGTCGTTGAGATCGAAGCGACCCTCCGAGGTGGGAATGTTGCGGGCGTCGGTCCAGTCGCTGATGAAAACTTCGTGATCGGGCAGAAACGCCTCCACGGTGGCCCGCAGCAGGGTGGCGTAGTGGCCGGACATGGGGGCGATCATCAGCACCCGGGGGTCCACATGGCCGGGCTTGCGGATCAGCTCCAGGTGGCCGTCGGCGCGCTTGAAATGGACCAGGTTGCAAAAGGGTTTGGACCACACCACCCGATCCTCCACCGGCACCTGAATGCCGTTGATGGTGGTGAAGGGCAAATTCCAGGCGGGTTTGTCGTAGCGCCGGGTGCTGTTTTCGAACACTTCGTAGGCGGCGAGGATGCTCTTGTGGATCAGGGAGTTGGCGAAAGGATTGTAGGAAGTCTCCAGCATGTCCTTCTGACACTTGGCAATCTTGCGCAGGGGCGTCAGGGCAATGTGGTTCATTTCGTAGAGATGGTAGAGCATGGTGTTCTCCGCAAGTCCCCGATGCTGCCGCCATTGGCACGTCACTGGAGGTTGTTGGGTTCCGCCGCCCTGATCCGGGGCGCCGGGCCATTCTTTGCTGCAATGCACAAATAAGACACTTGTTCGCATTATTCACTAATCGACCGGGGATGCAAGCCGGCTATGGCGCCCATTGCCCCCGGCTATACCCAGGGGTGCATTTGCCCGACAGCCAGGCCACCTGCCGTATAATGGGCGGCTTTTGTTCCGGACAGCCCGATGAGCGACGACGTACAGTACCAGCAGCAACTCGACGCCAAGGTGGCGAATCTTCGCGAGGCCTTCGCCACCCTGCCCCTGCCGGCCATCGCCGTATTCCCCTCGCCCCCCTGGCATTTCCGCATGCGGGCGGAGTTCCGCATCTGGCACGAGGGGGAGCGCTCCCACTACGCCATGACCCCGCCCGGGGGCGACAAGCCGGAACCCATCGACGAGTTCGCCATCGGCTCCCCCGCCATGGTGGCGGCCATGCCCCGCTTGCTGGCGGCGATCACCACCACGCCCGAACTGCGCCGCAAGTTGTATGCCGCGGAGTTTCTCACCACTCGGGACGGCGAGGTGCTCGCCACCCTCATCTACCACAGGCCCCTTGGGGACCCGTGGCTGGCGGCGGCGCGGGAGGTTCAGGCGCGGCTCGGCATCGAGCTGATCGGCCGCAGCCGCAAGCAGAAGCTGGCGGCGGGGAGGGATTTCGTGGTGGAGACGTTCACCGTCGACGGCCGCCAACTCCACTACCAGCAGGTGGAGTCGGGTTTCACCCAGCCCAACGCCGAGGTCAACGAGCGGATGCTGAACTGGGCGGTGGAGGCCACCCGGGGCAGCCCCGGGGATCTGCTGGAGCTCTACTGCGGCAACGGCAACTTCACCCTGGCCCTTGCCGGCAATTTCCGCCGGGTGCTGGCCACCGAGGTGGCCAAGATCTCGGTGCGGTCGGCGGAGCACAACATCGCCCGGAACGGCATCGACAACGTGACGGTGGTGCGCATGTCCAGCGAGGAGTTCACCGAGGCCTGGAACGGGGTGCGCCCCTTCAAGCGCCTGCGCCATATCGATCTCGGCGCCCATGATTTCTCCACCCTGTTCGTGGACCCGCCCCGGGCGGGGCTCGATCCGGCCACGGTGGAGCTGGCGCGGCGCTTCGACAGGATTCTCTATATCTCCTGCAATCCCAGGACGTTACGGGACAATCTGGCGAGCCTCGCGAATACTCACCGGGTGGAGCGCTTTGCGGTATTCGATCAGTTCCCCTGGACCCACCACCTGGAGTGCGGCGCGCTGCTGGTGCGCGGCGACTGAGGGGCAAGGGTTCGCCGAGGGCGACGGATCAGAGGGGATAGTGCTCCTTGATCCGCCCCGCGGCCTCGATCACCGCCTCGGTGTATCTGGCCTCCACCGCCCGCCGCTCCCGGTCGAAACGCCGCTTGTCCTCGGCGGACAGGGCCTGCCAGGCGTCGAGGATGGGGATATGGGCGGTGGCCTCCGCCACCCGGAACAGCACCCCGTATTCGACCCGAAATTGGGCCTGCTCCTCCAGGCTCGCGGCGATGGCGCAGATCCGCAGGCAGCCCTCGGTGTGGGTGAGCTTGTCGGCGAGGATGGCGTCGGCGAGCAGATGGATACTGCGCCGCAGGGCCAGCCGCTGGGCGGCGGGTACCCCCGGGTCGACAACCCCCACCCGGGGGCCGTCCCCGGGCTGGCGCGGGGAATCCACCCCCTTGCGAAGGCGGTACAGGCGCCAGTGGAGGTAGCCGGCGTAGGCCGCCAACACCGCCACCACGGCCACCGCCCCCGCCACCAGCCAGGCCATCAGGGGGCCACCTCGCGCTCATCACCGCCGTCGTCGGCGTCCTCCAGGCGCGCCGCGTCGCGGATCCCCGGGGGCAGCGCCTTGCGGGCCCGGGCACCCATGCGCCGCAGGTCGTCCATGCGCTTGACCAGGTTGCCCCTGCCATCCACCAGGCGCTTGCGGGTCTGCTGCCAGGCCTCCTGGCTCCTGTCGATCATGCGCCCCACCTCGTCGAGGGATTCGATCACCAGCACGAACTGGTCGTGGAGGGCGCCGGCCTGGATGGCGATCTTCTCGGCGTTGCGGTTCTGGTCCTCGTAGCGCCAGATATTGTGGACGGTGCGCAGGGTAGCCAGCAGGGTGCTGGGGCTGACAAGGATGATGCCCTGGTCGTAGGCATCCCGGAACAGGGTGTGGTCGTGCTCCAGGGCCACCATGAAGGCCGCCTCGATGGGCACGAAGATGAGTACGAAATCGAGGGTTTTCACCCCCGGCAGCTGCTCATAGGCCTTACGGCTCAGGCCGTTGATATGGGCGCGGAGGGAGGCCAGGTGGCGGGTGCGATGCTGGAGCCGCTCGGCATCGCCCTCGGCGCGGCAGTAGCGCTCGTAATCCAGCAGGGAGACCTTGGCGTCGATGACGATGTCGCGGTTGTCCGGCAGGTGGATGATCACATCCGGGTTGCGGCGCTGGCCGCCCTCGGCCACCAGACTCACCTGGGTCTCGTATTCACGGCCCTTGCTGAGGCCCGATTCCTCCAGCAGCCGCTCCAGCACCACCTCGCCCCAATTGCCCTGCATCTTGCTGTCGCCCTTGAGGGCGCGGGCCAGCTGCACGGCGTCGTCGCCGATACGCTGGGCCTCCACCTTGAGCTGCTGGATCTGGCCGATCAGCTGGTTGCGCTCGGCGTTCTCCTTCTCGTAGGCGTCCTCCACCTTCTTGCGGAAGTCAGCGATCTCCTTGCGCAATGGGTCCACGGTGCTGTCCAGGGCAAGCTTGCTGGTCCGGCTGAAACTGGCCTGCTTGTCCTCGAAGATGCGGTTGGCGAGGTTCTCGAAATCCCTGTTGAGGGCCTCGCGGGTCTCCCGCAGCAGCGTCAATTGCTCGTCGAAGCGCTGGCGTTCGCTCGCCAGGGTGGCCCCGGCGGCGGCGCATTCGGCCCGCAAGTCCTGGTTGAGCCCCTGAACCTCGTGGAATTCGAGGCGCATCCGCTCCAGTTCGGCGCGGGTGAGGTCGAGGGCGTTGGCGGTGGCGCCCTGGCGGCGGCTGAAACGGGCCCCAAGGGCCAGCCCCGCGAGCAGGGCGCCGAGGCCGAAGCCGCCGGCGAAGAACAGTATCTGGGGATCGACGGATAAATTCATGGCGGGGATTCTAGCAGACAGGGCGGGGGCTCCGTTTCACGTTTCTCGTCACCGTGCCGGCTTCGGGCAGCCCCCCAACCCGTAACCCGTAGGTTGGGCTGACGCAGGAAGCCCAACACCAGACTCGATATTCTAGGTGTTACGCGCAACGTGAAACTCAAAACGAGCACCCTGCTGTAAAATCCCCGCCATGACCGAGCCAACCACCGCCAAAACCGAGCCGATCACCCGCCTGCCCCGGGTGCTGGTGTTCGACTCCGGTGTGGGCGGCCTCAGTATCCTCGCCGAGATTCGCGCCCGGGTACCCCGCTGCGAATTGGTGTATGCCTGTGACAACGGCGCCTTCCCCTACGGCACCAAGGGGGAGGAAGAGTTGGTGGCGCGGGTAGACTGGGTGCTCAAGGCGCTGATCCGCGCCACCGCGCCGGATATCGTGGTGGTGGCTTGCAACACCGCGAGCACCGTGGCCCTGCCCCATGTCCGCGCCCACTTCCAGAACCCCGTGGTGGGGGTAGTGCCCGCCATCAAGCCTGCCGCCAAACTCACCCACAGCGGCGTGATCGGCCTGCTGGCCACCCCCGCCACCGTGGCCCGCCCCTACACTCTGCAACTGATCGCGGATTTCGCCAGCCACTGCACCGTACACCGCCTGGGCAGCGCACGACTGGTTCAGATCGCCGAGGACAAACTCCGGGGCCAGGCTTCGGATCTTGCAGAAATAAGGGACATCATCTCGCCCCTGTTCACCGACCCGGCCCTCGACACCCTGGTACTGGCCTGCACCCACTTCCCACTTCTGAGGGCAGAGCTGGAAGCCGCCGCACCCCGCCCGGTGCAGTGGGTCGACTCCGGCGAAGCCATCGCCCGGCGGGTGCTCGACCTCTTGCCGGTGGCCAACGACCCCGCCCACCACCTTGCGGACCCCACCGGATTCGACTGCTGGCTGACCGCCGACGGCACCGATCTGGCGGAACTCGAGGCGGGCCTCGCCCGCCTGGGGGCAACGGGTCTGCGGGTGCTGGGTGGCTGAAAAGCAGGTTCAATCCGGGGCGGGGCGAAATTCGAACCCCATCCCCGCCATCGCCTCCGCCACCGTGGCAAAACGCGCCAGCCGCCCACAGCTGTGCAAGGTGGGCAGCATCAACCTGTGGCGTCCGCTGCGGTGCCATTCGATGGCCTCCCCCGGATTCATCCAGAACGCCGCCGTCAGTTCGCCGGCTTCGTGGCGCGGCTCCTGCCCCGGGGGTGCGGGGGCCAGAAAGAAATGGGTGGTGAAGCGCCGGGGGAAGGATCGCGGGGTGATCCAGTGGGCCACATGGGCCAGGGAATCGAGGGCCGGGCGCAACCCGAGATCGGCGAGCAGTCCGGCGAAATCCAACTCGCCCCGCAGCAGCGGCTCCCGGCAACGGGCAAGATGCTCACCATCCATGAGCTCGACCCCCTCCGCGAGTAGAAGACCGGTCTCCTCGAACAATTCGCGAATGGCCGCCAGGCGGTAGGGCTCGATCTCGCCCTCCTGGGCCCGCCCCTGACCCAGACCCTGGGCCAGGGTCCAGTCCCCCGGGTCAACCACTCCACCGGGAAACGCCAGCGCCCCCGGCGCGAAGCTGACCCCCTGGCTGCGCACCACCGCCAACACCTGGATACCGTCGGGACCATCCCGCGCCACCAGTACGGTGGCGGAAGGAATGAGCTCGGGCACGGTGGGAGCGGGGCTCGGCGAAACGGGATCTGGCGGCATGGCTTGGGGCTCTCGTCATTGGCGCCGGCGGGTATACTCCCGTGGTCGCGGCATCGCCACAGTATGCCGCGAACACCCCACCATACCCAACATAGCCCGCAGCCCGGGCCTGAAAAGACAAGGACAGCCCTGTGCTCAACCCCCTCTTCGACATCGGCCGCGCCCGGGACACCATCGCCGCCGGCGCCCTGGTGCTCACCCCCAACCTGCGCCTTGCCCGCAAGATCCGCGACGCCTGGGACGGCGATTGCCTGGGGCGGGGAGAATCCACCTGGCTTGCCCCCAGCATTTTCGCCCTCGACAGCTGGCTCGACGACTGCTGGCAACAGCTGGTGGACGGCGCCTGGCCCCCGGCCCTCGCCGCCGCCCCGGCACGCCCCGCCCAGCAGCAATGGCTGTGGGAGCAGGTGCTGGCGGAGGACGACAGGGCCGGCGCCAATCCCCGGGGCTTTGCCGAGCTGGCCCAGCGGGGCTGGCGGCTGGCACGGGAATGGCAGCTGCCCCTGGCGGACCTGGCCCGGGAGCCCCACGAGGGTGCCAGGGCACTGGTGCGCTGGGGGCTCGCCTGGGAGGGACGACTGGCCCGTCACGGCCTCGCCAGCGGCGCCGAGCAGCTGGCGCTGGTGCGCCGGGGGTTTGCCGAAGGGTCCCTGCCGCGCCTGCCGCGCATCCTCCTCGCGGGCTTCCAGTCCCTCGCGCCACTCCACGAAGACATTCTCAAAGTCGCGGCACATCGACTTGAAGAGCTGGCGCCACCGGCGCCTTCCCGGGCCCCCCGGGCCGTCGCCTGCCAGGACCCGGAGCGCGAGATCGCCAGCGCCGCCCGCTGGGCGATGGCGCGGGCGCGGCGCGACCCGGCGGCGCGTATCGGCATCGTGGTCCCCGACCTCGCGGCCCTGCGCAACCGGGTGGAACGGGTCTTTCTTCACCACCTCGAACCCGATTGGTGCTGGCCCGATCAGCCCTACCGCCCGCCCCCCTTCAACCTCTCCGCCGCCAGCCCCCTGGTGGAAACACCCCTGGTGACCGCGGCCCTCGACCTGCTCGCCCTCAACCGCCAGCGCCTGGCGGTGGACCAACTGGCAAGGGTGCTCAACAGCCCCTTCTGGGGGCGGGCCGCGGCGGAGGGCCCTGCCCGGGCCGGAGCACTGGTGGCGCTGCTTGACGCGGGCCTTGCCGAGCCCCCCACCAGCCTGCTGCGCCGGGTGCTGGAGAATGCCCTGCCCCCCCGGGACCACGACCCCGAAGCCTCCCCCGCCAGCCGCCTCACCCGCCTGGCGGACAGCCTCCGGCAAGGCCCCCGGGCTAGGCCCTTCGGCGCCTGGCGGGCACTCTTCGAACACCAGCTCGACGCCCTCGGCTGGCCCGGGGAGCGCCCCCTCAACAGCCTCGAATACCAGGTCCGGGAACACTGGGCCACCCTGCTGGATGAGTTCGCGACCCTCGATAACGTGGCCTCCACCGTCACCCTGGAGGAGGCCCTGGGCGAGCTCCAGCGGCTCGCCACCAACGCCCCCTTCCAGGCGGAGACCCCCGACGCCCAGATCCAGATCCTCGGTACCCTGGAGGCGGCGGGGCTGCAGTTCGACCATCTGCGGGTGCTGCAACTGGACGATCGCCACTGGCCCGAAAGCACTGCTCCCCACCCCCTGCTGCCGGTGGCGCTGCAACGGGCGCGGGGCATGCCCCGGGCATCGCCGGAACGGGAGCTGGCCCTCGGTCGCGCCCTGTTCGACCTGTTTGGCGCCAGCGCCGGCGAGGTAGTGTTCAGCCACGCTCTCCAGGATGGCGATATCCACCTGCAGCCCTCGGCCCTGCTGGCGGGCCTCGAGTACGCCCCCGATCAAGTTGAAGACCCTTTTCATCCCTGGATCGAGACCATCAGAGCCAGCGCCCGCCTGGAACTGGTGGACGACCGGCGGGGGCCGCCCCTGGCGCCGCCCCCCGGGCCGCTGCCCCGGGCCAGCGGGTTTCTGGCCGCCCAGGCAGGGTGCCCCTTCAACGCCTTCGCGGCCTATCGACTGGGGGCGGAACCCCTGCCCGGGCCCTCCACCGGGCTCGACGCCCTCGCCCGGGGCAACCTCATCCACTACAGCCTGGAGGCCCTGTGGCGGGATCTGGGCAACCAGGGGGCCCTCGCCGCCCTCGGGGACGACGAGTGGCGGCACCGCATCGCCGCCGCCATCGACGACGCCTTCGCCCGCTTCCTGCGGCGCTCGCCGGTGCCCCCCGGGGAGCTGGGGGAACGCCACCTCGCCCTGGAGAGGGCGCGCATCGCCGCCCTGCTGGATCGCTGGCTGACCTGGGAACTGGCGCGCCCCGCCTTCAGCGTCGAGGGACTTGAACTCGATAGCCACCTCGACCTGGACGGCCTCGCCATCCGCATGCGGATCGACCGGGTGGATCGCCAGGGCAGTGGCGGGCTGGTGATCATCGACTACAAGACCGGCGCGAGCAGCCTGTCCGGCCTTGCCAGCGAGCGCCTGCTGAGCCCCCAGCTGGCCCTCTACGCCCTGGCGGCCACGGATGGTCTGGCGGCCCTGGGCTACGGCCAGATCAACGCCCGCACAACCGGCTTCAGCGGCCTCGCCAGGGACGGCAACTTCCTCCCCGGCGCCAGGGGCCTGGCGGAACTGGGGCTGCCCGACACATGGCAAGACACTTTGAATGAATGGCGTAACAAATTGATTGAACTGAAAAACGAAATCTGCAATGGCGACGCACCCTTGGTGTTTCACAGCCGAGAGGCCGCCACCTATGGCGGCGACTTCGCCCCCCTCAACCGCTGGCAGGGATGGGAGCGGATCGCGCGCCTCAAGGCCAGCGGGGCGGTGGCGGAGCTGACCCCATGATCGCCGCCGACCAGGGGGTGCGGGACCAGGCCCTCGACATCCGCCACTCCTTCGCGGTCAGCGCCCCGGCCGGGTCCGGCAAGACCGGCCTGCTGATCCGCCGCACCCTCCGCCTGCTGGCGGATTGCGAGCACCCGGAGCAGGTGCTGGCCATCACCTTCACCCGCAAGGCCGCCGCCGAGATGCATGAACGCATCCTCAAGGCCTTGACGGCGGGGCTCGACGACCACCCGCCGGCCGCCGACTACGACCGCGCCATCTGGGACGACGCCCGCCGGGTGCTGGCCCGGGACCGGGAGCGGGGCTGGCAGCTGATCGCCAGCCCCGGCCGGCTGCGCATCATGACCATCGACAGCCTGTGCCGTCACCTGGCCCGCCAGCTGGCCCTGGAAACGGGCCTCGGCGAACTGCCGGAGCCAGCGGAGCAGCCGGACACCTACTACCGGGAGGCGATTCGCGGGCTGTTCCGGGAGCTCGACCAGGGGGGGCCGGTGGGGGACGCCCTGGCGCGGCTGCTCGGTCACCTGGACAACAACCTCGGGGCCCTGGAGAACCTCCTCGCCAACCTGCTGGCGCGCCGCGAGCAGTGGCTGCAACCCCTGCTCGGCAGCCGCGACGCCCGGGACGCCCTGGAGCAGGCCCTGGCGGAAACCGTGGGAGAATGCCTGGACGCCCTTCGGACCCGGTTGCGCCCCATCGCCGCCACCCTCGCTGACCTCTGGGACTACGCCGCCGCCAACCTGGCGGATCACCACCTCGACACGCCCCTGGCGCGCCTCGCCGGCTTTCTCGACCTGCCGGACACTGAGCCAACGGCCGCCAATCTGGCGGCCTGGCAGGGGGTGGCGGATCTGCTCCTGACCCAATCCGGGGGCTGGCGCGCCAGGGTGGACAAACGCCAGGGCTTCCCCACCCGCAAGGAATCCCTCCGTCCCGACCAGGCGGACGACCGCAAGGCCGAGTTGATGACCGCCATCGCCTGGTGCCGGGAGCAAGCCGGCCTCGCCGCCCTGTTCGACGATCTGCGGCAACTGCCGGCGCCGGCCTACAGCGACACCCAGTGGCAATTGCTCGAAGCCCTGGCCCTCGTCCTGCCTCGCCTGGTGGCGGAGCTGAGCCTGGTGTTCCAGGGGCGGCGCACCTCGGATTTCACCGAGATCACCCTCGCCGCACTGCGGGCCCTCGGCGAGGAGGACGACCCCAGCGACCTGTCCCTGCGCCTCGACTACCAGCTCCGCCACATCCTGGTGGACGAGTTTCAGGACACCTCCTCCCTGCAGTTTGGCCTCCTCAAACGCCTGGTGGCGGGCTGGCAGCCGGGGGACGGTCGCACCCTCTTCATCGTCGGCGATGGCATGCAGTCCCTCTACGGTTTCCGCAACGCCAACGTCGGACTCTTCCTTGAGGCGCGCCTCGCACCGGTCAACCAGGTTGAGTTGACGCCCCTTGATTTAACGGTGAACTTTCGCTCCGATCCGGCACTGGTGAACTGGGTGAACGTCAACTTCCAGGGGGTCTTCCCGGCCCAGGCGGATATCAGCCGGGGCGCGGTGCCCTACACCCCCGCCATCGCCCACAAGGCCGGGAGCCCAGAGGCGCGGGTGACGTTCGATATCTTCCCCGCCCCCGCCGACAACCTGGCGGAGGCCCGGGCCGTGGTGGAAAGGGTCCGGGACGCCCTCGCCACGGACCCGGACGGGTCCATCGCCATCCTCGCCCGCGCCCGGGGCCACCTGACCGCCATCCTCGCCGCCCTCTACGACGCGGGCATCCCCTGGCAGGCGACGGACATCGACCCCCTCGCCAGCCGCATGCCGGTGGTGGACCTGATGTCCCTCACCCGCGCCCTGCTCAACCCCGCCGATCGCATCGCCTGGCTGGCGCTGCTCAGGGCCCCCTGGTGCGGCCTCGGCCTCGCCGACCTGCATCGCGTGGCCAATCCGGAGGGTGCGGAGATTTCAAGGGACGCCAACTTTCCATGGCTCCCCGGGCGGGTGCTCGATCCCACCGTGCCGGCGACATTGTCAGCCCCGGGCCGGGAGGCCCTGGCCCGCACCGCCGAGGTGCTCCGGGACGCATGGCGCAACCGCCAGCGCAAACCCCTGCGGCTCTGGATCGAAGGCACCTGGCTGGCCCTCGGCGGCCCCGCCACCCTGGTGGACAGCGCCGAGATCGCCTGGTGCCAGCAGTACTTCGACCTGCTCGAAGCCCACGCCCGGGGGGCGACCCTGGCGGACATGGCCACCTTCGAGCAGGCGGTGGGGCAGCTCTACGCGGCGCCGGCCACCGGGCACCGCAACCCGGTGCGGGTGATGACCATCCACAAATCCAAGGGGCTCGAATTCGACACGGTGATCATCCCCGGGCTGCACCGGGGAGGCGGCAAGGGGGAAGGTACCCTCCTCTACTGGCGGGAACGGCTGAACCGCCGGGGCGAGGCGCGGCTGCTGATCGCGCCGCCCCTGGCCAGCGCCGAGGACGGCGGCGACGACAGCCGGTTGGTGGGTCACCTGAAGCACGAGCAAAAGCGCAAGAACGCCCTGGAGGACGCCCGGGTGCTCTATGTGGCCTGCACCCGGGCGGTGCGGCGCCTTCACCTGCTGTTTGCCGAGCCCGCCAGAAGCCCCGCCTCGGGCAGCCTGCTGGCGAGTCTATGGCCCGCGTTCGAACAGGGTTTTGCCGCCAGCGGCGCGGAGCTCCGCGAGCACCCCGGCAACCCCGGCAACCCGGGCAGCGCCGACGATGCGGAACAGGACGGCGACGCGCCGGGGGGCGAGGCCCTGACCGAGCTGCTGCGCCTCGCCCCCGACTGGCGCAACCCCGCCCGGGCCCTGGTGGCGGCCCATGCCGCCGCGGGGCCCGCTGAAGCCGCCCGCGCCGACCCGGATGGCAACGGCGACAGCCGCGCCCGCCACCGGGGCACGGTGTTGCACCGCACCCTCGGGCGCATCGTCACCGACGGCCTCGCCAGCTGGACCCCGGCCCGCATCCACCGCCAGCGGGAGGCCTGGCGAGTACAGCTGCGGGCCCTCGGCGCCGCCGCCGACGACAGCGACCTGGCCCTGTTGGAGGACGCCGTCACCAAGATCCTGGCGGACCCCGCCGGCCGCTGGCTGCTGGACAACCGTCACCCCCAGGGCGCCACCGAACTGGCCATCGGCCACGCCGGAGATGGCGGTGGCGCCGCTCGCTCGGTGATCGACCGCTGCTTCGTGGCCGATGGGGTGCTGTGGATCATCGATTACAAGAGCGCGGCCCCGGCCCCGGGCCAACCCCTGGCGAGCTTTGTCGCGGCGCAGACCACCCGCTACCGGGAGCAGCTCGACCGCTACCGGCGAGTGATGGCCGCGCGCCACGGCGGCGTCGTGCGCGCCGCCCTCTACTTTCCATTGATTCCACTGCTGAGTGAAATGAATTTCGATTGACTGTGACTATGGCCGGCATTGGGGCGGCGGTTCGCCATTTCCCGCCCCCATACAGTAGAATGACGCCATTTAGCGCCGCTGGCACCCGAATCCCCACCCGGGGACGCAACGAACAGGAACCGCCCAAATCATGATTCAACGCCTGCTTGAAAACCTCAACATCGAGTCCCAGGAACCGCTGATCACGCCCATGGCGCTCAAGCGGGAAATCCCCATGACCGAGAAGGCCGCGCAAACCGTGGTCCAGGGCCGAGAGGCCATACAGGCCATTCTCGACGGCACCGACCCGCGTATTTTCGTGGTGATCGGCCCCTGCTCGATCCATGACCTCGACGCCGCCAAGGACTACGCCCGACGCCTCAAGGCCCTCGCCGACGAAGTCAGCGACAGCCTGCTGATCGTGATGCGGGTCTACTTCGAGAAGCCCCGCACCACCGTGGGCTGGAAGGGGCTGATCAACGACCCCTACATGAATGACTCCTTCAAGATCCAGGAGGGGCTGCACATCGGCCGCCAGTTGCTGATGGACATCGGCGAGCTGGGCCTGCCCACCGCCACCGAGGCCCTGGATCCCATCTCCCCCCAGTACCTGCAGGATCTCATCGCCTGGTCCGCCATCGGCGCCCGCACCACCGAATCCCAGACCCACCGGGAGATGGCCAGCGGCCTGTCCACCGCCGTGGGCTTCAAGAACGGCACCGACGGCAGCCTCACCGTGGCCATCAACGCCATCCAGTCCGCCGGCAACCCCCACCGCTTCCTCGGCATCAACAACGAGGGCAAGGTGGCGATCATCACCACCAAGGGCAACCCCTACTCCCACGTGGTGCTGCGGGGCGGCGACGGCAAACCCAACTACGATTCGGTGAGCGTGTCCCTGTGCGAGCAGGAACTGCTCAAGGCCAAGATCCGCCCCCGCATCATGGTGGATTGCAGCCACGCCAACTCCAACAAGAACCACGAGCTGCAGCCCCTGGTGCTGGAGAACATCGGCAACCAGATCGCCGAGGGCAACCGCTCCATCTGCGGCCTGATGGTCGAGAGCAACATCAACGCCGGCAACCAGAAGATCCCCGCCGACCTGTCCGAACTCAAGTACGGCGTGTCCGTCACCGATGCCTGCATCGACTGGCGCACCACTGAAACCGCCATCCGCGGCCTTCGTGACAAGATCAAGGGCGTGTTGCCCACCCGCCGGATGCTGTGACGGAAACCAACCCGCCGCCAACAAAAAACCCGGCCTCGGCCGGTTTTTTTGTTGGCGGGTGCGGGGCCTACATGTAGGCGTTGGTGGTGTCGGAGTGGTCGGTGACGTCCCGCACGCCCTTGAGTTCAGGGATTTTTTCCAGCAGGGATTTTTCAACCCCTTCCTTCAGGGTCAGGTCCACCATGCCGCAGCCCTGGCAGCCGCCGCCGAACTGGAGCACCGCCACGCCGTCGACGATATCCACCAGTGACACGTTGCCGCCGTGGGCGGCGAGGCCGGGGTTCACCTCGGTGTGGAGGATGTAGTTGATCTTGTCCTCCACCGGGCTGTCGTCGCTGACCTTGGGCATCCGCGAGTTGGGGGCGCGGATGGTGAGCTGGCCGCCGAAGCGGTTGTCGGCGTAGTCCACTTTTGCGTCCTCGAGGAACGGCAGGCTGCGCTTTTCCAGGAAGGCCTTGAAGCTGGCCAGCTCGATCACCTCGTCGCCCTCCTTTTCATCCCCGGGGCGGCAGTAGGAAATACAGGTCTCGGCCTTGGGAGTCCCGGGGTCGGAGACGAAGATCCGAATGCCGATGCCTTCGCAGTTCTGCTTGGCGAGGAGGTCGGCGAGGTATTTCTGGGCGCTCTCGGTGATTTCGATGCTGGAGACGATCTGCTCGGTCATGACGTCACTTCATACCTGACTAATTTAGTCGTGTATTCTATCAGCAGCCCGTTCGGCCCCGCCAGCCCCCGGGACAAAAATCCCGGGGGCTGGCGGGGTCTGTTAGAATGCCGGCCATTTCCCATCGCAGCATCCAGCAAGGCAGACCATTGAACCCGACAGACCCCAACCGCCAGCAACGCATCCTCCAACTCCACCAGGCCGCCCGGGAGCGCATTCTGGTGATGGATGGCGCCATGGGCACCATGATCCAGAACCGCAAGCTGAGCGAGGCGGATTTCCGCGGCGCCCGCTTTGCGGACTGGCCCCGGGACCTGAAGGGCAACAATGATCTGCTGATCCTGACCCAACCGGCGGTGATCGGCGATATCCACCGGGCCTACCTGGAGGCCGGCGCCGATATCCTCGAGACCAACACCTTCAACTCCACCGCCGTATCCCAGCTGGACTACGGCACCGAGGGCCTGGTGCGGGAACTGAACCTGGAGGGCGCGCGCCTCGCCCGGGAAGCGGCGGACGCCTTCGCCACGGCGGATCGCCCCCGCTGGGTGGCCGGCGTGCTCGGCCCCACCAGCCGCACCTGCTCCATTTCCCCGGACGTCAACGACCCCGGCGCCCGCAACATCACCTTCGACCAGCTCCGGGACGACTACGAAGTCGCCACCGAAGCCCTGATCGAGGGCGGGGCCGATATCATCCTGATCGAAACGGTGTTCGACACCCTGAACGCCAAGGCCGCCCTGTTCGCGGTGGAAAACGTGTTCGAGCGCCTGGCACTGCGCCTGCCGGTGATGATTTCCGGCACCATCACCGACGCCAGTGGCCGCACCCTGTCGGGCCAGACACCGGAAGCCTTCTGGAACGCCCTGCGCCACGGCGATCTGTTGTCCATCGGCCTCAACTGCGCCCTCGGCGGCAAGCAGCTGCGTCCCCATGTGGAGGAACTGTCACGCATCGCCGACACCCTGGTGAGCGTGCACCCCAACGCCGGCCTGCCCAACGCCTTCGGCGGCTACGACGAAAGCCCGGAGCAGACCGCCGCCATCATCCGCGAGTTCGCCGACAGCGGTTTCGTCAATATCGTCGGTGGCTGCTGTGGCACCACCCCGGACCATATCCGCGCCATCGCCGCCGCCGTGGCGGACAGGCCGCCCCGCCCGGTGCCGACCCTGGAACCCGCCTGCCGCCTGTCCGGGCTCGAACCCTTCAACATCACCGCCAGCTCCCTGTTCGTCAACGTGGGGGAGCGCTGCAATGTCACCGGCTCGGCCCGCTTCAAGCGCCTGGTGATGGAAGGCAACTACGCCGCCGCCCTCGACGTCGCCAAGGAGCAGGTGGAAAACGGCGCCCAGATCATCGACGTCAACATGGACGAGGGCATGCTCGACGCCGTGGAGGCGATGACCACGTTCCTCAAGCTGATCGCCTCGGAGCCGGATATCTCCCGCATCCCCATCATGGTGGACTCCTCCAAGTGGCATGTGATCGAGGCCGGCCTCAAGTGCATCCAGGGCAAGGCGGTGGTCAACTCCATCAGCCTCAAGGAGGGCGAGGCGCCCTTTATCGAGCAGGCGACCCTGTGCAAGCGCTACGGCGCGGCCGTGGTGGTGATGGCCTTCGACGAGAACGGCCAGGCCGACAACCTGGAGCGCCGCAAGGTCATCTGCCAGCGCAGCTACGACATCCTGGTGAAGCGGGTGGGCTTCAACCCCTGCGACATCATCTTCGACCCCAACGTGTTCGCGGTGGCCACCGGCATCGATGAACACAACAACTACGCCCGGGATTTCATCGACGCCTGTGCCTGGATCAGGGCCAACCTGCCCGGCGCGCTGATTTCCGGCGGCATCAGCAATGTGTCGTTCTCGTTCCGGGGCAACAACCGGGTGCGGGAGGCGATCCACTCGGTGTTCCTCTACCACGCCATCCGCGCCGGCCTGTCCATGGGCATCGTCAACGCCGGCCAGCTGGAGGTGTACGACGAAGTGCCGCGGGAGCTCCGCGACCTGGTGGAGGACGTGATCCTCAACCGCACCCCCGACGGCACCGAGAACCTCTTGGCCGCCGCCGAAAAGTACCGGGACGACAGCCAGAAGGAGGCCAGCACCCAGGACCTGGAATGGCGCCACTGGCCCCCCGCGAAGCGCCTCGAACACGCCCTGGTGAAGGGTATCAACGCCTTTATCGAGCAGGACACCGAGGAAGCCCGCCAGCTGGCGGACAAGCCCCTCGATGTGATCGAGGGGCCGCTGATGGATGGCATGAACGTGGTGGGCGACCTGTTCGGCGCCGGCAAGATGTTCCTGCCCCAGGTGGTGAAATCCGCCCGGGTGATGAAGCAGGCGGTGGCCTACCTGCAACCGTTCATCGAGGCGGGCAAGCAGGCGGGCGCCGAGGCCAACGGCCGCATCCTGATGGCCACGGTGAAGGGGGACGTCCACGACATCGGCAAGAACATCGTCGGCGTGGTGCTGCAGTGCAACAACTACGAGGTGATCGACCTCGGGGTGATGGTGCCCGCCGACAAGATCCTCGAGACCGCCGTGGAGCGCCAGGTCGATATCATCGGCCTGTCGGGCCTCATCACCCCGTCCCTCGACGAAATGGTCCATGTCGCCGCCGAGATGGAGCGCCTGGGGCTCGACCTGCCGCTTTTGATCGGCGGCGCCACCACATCCAAGGCCCACACCGCCGTGAAGATCGAGCCCGCCTACCAGCGCGGCCAGGCCATCTATGTGCCCGACGCCTCCCGGGCCGTGGGGGTGGCGAGCCGCCTGATCAGCCAGGTCCACCGCGGCCAGCTGATCGAAGAGGTAAAGGCCGAGTACATCAAGGTACGGGAGCGCAACGCCAACCGCGCCCCCCGGGGCACCACGGTGCCCTACGAGGAGGCGGTGGCCCTCGGCCTCGAGTGGGACTGGTCCAACTACCAGCCCCCGGTGCCGGCGAAACTCGGCGTCACGGTGTTTGACGACTACCCCCTTGAAGCGCTGGTGGACAGCATCGACTGGACCCCGTTCTTCATGACCTGGGACCTGGTGGGCAAATACCCGGCCATCCTCGACAACGACACCGTGGGGGAAGCGGCCCGCAGCCTCTTCGCCGACGCCCAGGCAATGCTGAAAAAGCTCATCGCCGAGAAGCGCCTGAAGGCCCGGGCGGTGTTCGGCCTCTGGCCCGCCAACCGGGTCGGCGCCGACGATATCGCGGTGTACCCGGACGAACAGCGGGACAGCCCCATCGCCGTGCTCCACCAATTGCGCCAGCAGACCCAGAAGCCGGGCGCCAGCGAAATGATGCAGTCCCTGGCGGACTACATCGCCCCCCGGGACAGCGGCGTGGCGGATTACGTCGGTGCCTTCGCGGTCACCGCCGGCATCGGCGCCGATGAGCTCGCCCTGGAATATCAGGCCCAGAACGACGATTACAACGCCATCATGGTCAAGGCCCTCGCCGACCGCCTGGCGGAGGCCCTGGCGGAAAAACTCCACCAGCGGGTGCGCACCGAGTTCTGGGGCTATGCCCCCGATGAGACCCTGAGCAACGAGGACCTGATCCGGGAAAAATACCGGGGCATCCGCCCCGCCCCGGGCTACCCCGCCTGCCCCGACCACAGCGAGAAGACCACCCTCTTCTCCCTGCTCGACGCGCCCGGGGCGGCGGGGATTTCACTCACCGAGAGTTTCGCCATGCTGCCGGCGGCATCCGTCAGCGGCCTGTATTTCTCCCACCCCGAGGCGCGCTATTTCAACGTCGGACGGGTGCAGCGGGATCAGGTGGAATCCCTGGCGGCGCGCAAGGGCGTGACGGTGGAATCCCTGGAACGGCTGTTGAACGCGGTGCTCGGCTACTGAGGTGGGCACCGCACCCTTTTGAATCCCGGCGCCAGGCGCCGCCCCTGCACGAGAGGAAGAGACCAGGATGAACGATCCCAAATCCACGGGCACCCCCGACCAGGGCCCAAAACTCGGCTTTGCCCATATCCTCAAGAGCACGCTGGCGGGCGCCCTCGGGGTGCAGAGCAACAAGAACCGGGAACAGGATTTCACCAAGGGCAGCATCAAGGTCTATGCCGTGGCCGGGGCGATCTTCACGGTGCTGTTCATCGCCGTGGTGATCGCCGTGGTCAAGATCGTGCTGCACAACGCCGGCATGTGACCGCAAGGCCCTGCCCGAACCCGGCGAAGCGGCAACAAAAAAGGCGGCCATGGCCGCCTTTCCCGTACCGTCACAGGGCTCGGGCTAGAAACTGCTCAGCCAGAACACCGCGGCGACGATGACGATGGTGATCAGCACCACCGCGGCGACGGCGTCGACCTGGGCATCGCCGGCCCTTGAGTTGTTGTCTGGGTTGCTCATCCTGTTCTCCTGTCGGGGTAGCTGTTCGCGGGCATGCCTCGAAAGCCGGTGGTTACTTGCCCGGCGCGCATTCTAGCAGCGCGCTTCCGGGATGTCCCCCCCTTTGGCCGGCGACGCTCGCGGCGGGCCCTGCCTTATATCCCGACCGATAACCCATATAGATAAAAAGTTTTTCACCTTTCAAACACTTATCCCTATCATTTGGCGCCACCTGACAGGGGGTGGGCATCCGTGTATCATTCCGCCCCCAGCAAAATCCAGACAACGCCGGAACCCCATGTACCAATACGACGCCATCGATCAGCAGATCGTCCAGCAGCGGGTGGCCCAATTCCGGGACCAGACCCGACGCTACCTGGACGGTGACATCACCGACCAGGAATTCCTCCCCCTGCGCCTGCAGAACGGCCTGTATATCCAGCGCCTGGCGCCGATGCTGCGGATCGCGGTGCCCTACGGCATGCTCTCCTCCACTCAGGTGCGCAAGCTCGCCCATATCGCCCGCACCTACGACAAGGGCTATGCCCATGTCACCACCCGCCAGAATATCCAGCTCAACTGGCCGAATCTCGAAGAGGTGCCGGACATCCTCGCCGAGCTGGCGGAAGTGCAGATGCACGCCATCCAGACCAGCGGCAACTGCATCCGCAATGTCACCTCCGACCAGTTCGCCGGCATCGCCCCCGACGAGATCGAGGATCCGCGCCCCTGGTGCGAAATCATCCGCCAGTGGTCCACCTTCCACCCGGAATTCGCCTTCCTGCCCCGCAAGTTCAAGATCGCGGTGAGCGGCTCCGAACAGGACCGCGCCGCCATCCAGGTGCACGACATCGGTTTGCAGATCGTGAAGAATGCCGAGGGCGAGACCGGCTTTCGCGTTTATGTGGGCGGCGGCCTCGGCCGCACCCCCATCATCGGCAGCGTGATCCGGGAATTCCTCCCCTGGCCCCACCTGCTCACCTACCTCGAGGCGATCCTGCGGGTCTACAACCGTTTTGGCCGCCGCGACAACAAGTTCAAGGCGCGCATCAAGATCATCGTCAAGGCCTGGACGCCGGAAGTCTTTGCCGAAAAGGTCGAGGCGGAATGGCTGCACCTGAAGGACAGCCCCACCACCCTCACCCCCGAGGAAGTGGCCCGCAACAAGCGCTTCTTCACCGCGCCCGCCTACAAGGCCCTCGACGGCGCGGCGGAGGACCGGGCCCTGGCGGACATCGCCGCCGGCAATGTGGCGTTCGCGAAATGGTTGACCCGCAACGTGATGCCCCACCGGGTGCCCGGCTACGGGGCGGTGACCCTGTCCCTGAAACCCACCGGTGTCGCCCCCGGCGACGTGACCGCCGACCAGATGGACGCCATCGCCGCCCTGGCGGACAAGTATTCCTTCGCGGAGATACGCTGCACCCACAGCCAGAACATCGTCCTCGCCGACGTGGAAAAATCCCGGCTGTTCGAGTTCTGGCAGGAAGCCAAGCCCCTCGGGTTCACCACCCCCAACATCGGCACCCTCACCGACCTGATCTGCTGCCCCGGCGGGGACTTCTGCTCCCTCGCCAACGCCAAGTCGATCCCGGTGGCGGAAGCCATCCAGCGCCGCTTCGACGATCTCGACTACCTCTACGATCTCGGCGACCTGAGCCTCAACATCTCCGGCTGCATGAATGCCTGCGGCCACCACCATGTGGGCAATATCGGTATCCTCGGCGTCGACAAGAAGGGTGAGGAGTTCTACCAGATCCAGCTGGGCGGCAGCTCCGACCACCACGCCAGCCTCGGCGACGTGCTCGGCCCCTCGTTCTACCAGGACGAAGTGGCGGACGTGGTCGAAAAAATCCTCGCCGTCTACGTGGAGAACCGCCAGGGGGACGAGCAGTTCATCGACACCTATGCCCGTATCGGCCTCACCCCGTTCAAGGAGCGCGTCTATGCCAAGGCTCATTAAGGGCGAGTCCATCATCGACAACGACTGGCAGTGGATTCCCGCCGACTTCGCCGGCGACCTGCCGGCCGGCAAGCTGCTGGTGCCCATGGCCCGCTGGCTGGCGGACAAGGGCGGCGAAGGCCGCGAGCTGGCCCCCTGGATCGACAGCGAGGACGACATCGAACCGGTGGCGAGCCAGCTGCTGACAGCGCCCCTGATCGCGGTGAACTTCCCCACCTTCATGGACGGTCGCGGTTTTTCCACCGCGCGCCTGTTGCGGGAGCGCTACGGCTACCAGGGCGAGCTGCGGGCCGTCGGCCACGTGATCCAGGACCAGCTGTTCTTCCTCAAGCGCTGCGGCTTTGACGCCTACGACCTGCGGGAGGGCACCAACCTGGAGAATGCCCTCGCATCCCTGAACGCCTTTACCGTCACCTACCAGGCCGCCACCGACACGGCGGAGCCTTTGTTCCGCCGGCGCTGATACGCACCGAAAAAAATCCCCGCCGCGGCGGGGATTTTTTTGTCTGACTCAAAGCCCTTGCCCCGGATCGGACAGGCGCCGCAACCAGCGCATCGCCAGGCCATCGACGCTCTCCTCGGCGGCGAAGCCGACTTTCTCGGGCAGGGACTTTTTCACCAGGTAACAGACCTCGAACACAGCCGCGCTCTCCAGCTGGGCGGTGATGTACTCGTCGCTGGTCATCACCTCGTCCACCAGGCCGAGCTCCCGGGCCGGGGTGCCGAGCCACACCTCACCGGTGGCGATGGCGTCGATGTCCACCGCCGGGCGATGCTCCTGCACAAAGTGCTTGAACAGGTCGTGGGTCTCCTGGAGATCCTCGAGAAATTTTTCCCGGCCCTTTTCGGTATTCTCACCAAACACCGTGAGGGTGCGCTTGAACTCGCCGGCGGTCAGCACCTCGTAATCCACGTCGTGCTTTTTCAGGAGGCGATGAAAATTGGGCAGTTGCGCCACCACCCCGATGGAGCCGACGAAGGCGAAGGGCGCGGCGAGGATGCGGTCGGCGACACAGGCCATCATATAACCGCCACTGGCGGCCACCTTGTCGATGCACACCGTGAGGGGAATGCCCGCCTTGCGAACGCGGTCCAGCTGGCTCGCGGCAAGGCCGTAGCCGTGCACCATGCCGCCGCCGCTTTCCAGGCGCACTACCACTTCATCCATCGGCGTTGCCACCGCCAGCACCGCCGTCACCTCCTCCCGGAGCGCCCGGGTTGCGGAGGCGCGCAGATCGCCGTGGAAATTGACCACGAAGACGCGCTTGCCCGGCTTGCCCTTGTCCGCCTTGCGCCGTGCCTTGTCCCGCTGCCGGCGGGCCTTGAGGGCGAGCTTGCGCTCGTCGGGGGGCAGCAGAGTGTCCGCCAGGGCATCGCGCATGCGGTCGTACTGCTTGTTGAGGGACTTGACGTCGAGGTGGCCCTTGTCGGCCTTCCTGCCCCGGGCGCCGACGGCGACGATCACCGCCACCACCAGGATGAAAGCCACCACGAAGGTGATGGTCTTGGCGAGAAAGAGGCCGTACTCTGCGAGAAACTCCAAGGTTTGAACCCCCGGTGGCTGGATGTTGAGGATCGCCGGCTAGGCGCCCCGGCGGGCGCGGCAGCGATTGACAAAGGCGCGGATCAGTTGCCCCGACAGGGCGAATTCCCCCGGGATATCCGGCAGGTCGTTGTAGTGGAACCAGCGCGCTTCGGCAATTTCAATGTCGTCGACGCGAATGTCCCCGCCGGCGTAGTCGGCAAAGAAGCCGATCATCAGCTGGCCGGGGAAGGGCCAGGGCTGACTGGCGTGGTAGTGGAGCTCCCCCACCCGCAGGCCTACCTCCTCCATCACCTCCCGGCGCAGGGCCTCCTCGGCGGACTCCCCCGGCTCGACAAAGCCGGCAAGTGCACTGAAAAAGGGCCGGGTCCACTGCTTGTTGCGGGCGAGCAGGCATTCATCCCCCCGGGTGATCAGGGCCATGATGCAGGGGGACAGGCGGGGATAGAAGGATTGGCCGCAGGCCTGACAGGCCCGCGCCCGCTCGCCGTCAAGCAGGGCGGTCTCGGCGCCGCAGGTGCCGCAGTAGCGGTGGCTGCGGTACCAGTCGGTGATCTGCAGTGCCCGGCCGAGGAGGCGGAAAAGGCCGTCGGGCACCTTGCCCAGATAATCCCGAAGGCCGACGCTCTTGAGGTCGAGGGCGGCGGATTCCTCCGCCGTCACTTCCAGGGCGAAGCAGTTCTCACCGTTGTAGCGACCAAGGTAGTGAACAGTGCGCTCGGCGTCGATGCGCCAGGGAAGTTGCCCGTGGGGCCAGAAGAACTCCCCCGCCGCGGGAACCACCAGGTCGCTGCCGGCGGTGACGACGATATTGCCCTCGACCTGCTCGTAGCCGCCGACCTCGCCGATCAGAAAGGCATCGTTCTGCATCAAGCGGCCCCTGCCTCCAGGTCGGTGAGGTAGTCATCGGCGATGGCGAGCACGAAATCGCTCTTCTCGCCACCGTGGCTGTTCTGGAAGTAGTACTCGAGGGCCACCACGGCATCGGCAAAGGGGGCGAGCCGCGCCTCCCGCAGCGCGGGTTCACCGGCGCACAGGGTGGTGCGGACAAAATCCCGGCAGCGGCCGGCGAGGGACGAGAGCTGGGGCTCCCCCACCAGGGCGGCGGCGCCGCGAATCCCATCGAACTCCCGGACCAGGGCCTCGACGACATCCTCCCCGGCGCGCTCATTGGCGATGTCGTCGATCAGCTCCTTGGCCTGCGCCAGCTTGCGCAGGCACTCGTGCCACACGGCGCTGATACTGGAATCCACCAGTTTTTCGTCCACCACCTCGTCCACTTCCCTGAGGTCTAGCCTGGCCAGCAAGCCCTGCATGGCAAAGCCCTGCTCGCGAATATGGAGCACCAGGCACTCCAGGTAGAGGATGCTGTGGGCGATGTCCCGCAGCAGTTCCGGACTGTCCCGCCAGCTGCCCTGGGCCTGGAGGATGTCGAGGTGATGGCCGTGAAACCGCGACGAGGCCTTGGACAGGCCGTGGCGGTCGCACAGCTCCGCCAGCTCGCTGATCAGCGCGGCAAAGGCATCCGCCTCGTCGTGGCCGAGGTCACCCTGGCTGTCGAGGCGCTCCAGCAGGGAGTGAAGCCCGCCGACGCGGCTGTCCACCTCGCCGATGAAGCCGTCGAGATCCTCGCTCTCGCCCTCGAAGATGATCGCCCGGGCGTCGCTGATATGGGCGTCGGTGAAGTCGAACCGGGGCGCGCCACACCAGGCGCAGGCGGCGAGGCTCTCCTCGTCCCGGTCCGGCACCATGGCCAGGAGAATGGCGAACGCCCGCCATAACCCGAGGGGATAGGCGGACTTCTCCCCGGGGCCATCGAGCAGGCTCTTGAGCTGGCGCTCCACCGCCGCCAACAGGCGCATCCGCACCGGGTTGAACGCGAGGCTGCCGCGCACCATGGCGCGGGCCACGCACTCCACCAGGGTCCAGTAGCAGGTCTCGGCGGGGGAGGTGAAGATCAGCTGCAGCTTGTTGGCGACCTTGGCCACCACGTCGGCGCCCTTCTGCTGATTGCTGCCCCGCAGAATGTCGAGCAGGCCCATCTGGTAGAGCTGCTTGAGCTTCTTGAGGGCCGCGAGGGCCTCGTCCCCCAGGGGCGTCTCCCCCTGGAACTGGCTGGAATGGGGCCAGGAATGCCCCGCAAGGAGCTGGAATTCGTACAGGGGCGGCAGGCCCTGAAGCCGCCGCAGGGTGGCCAGCTCGGGCATGAACAGGAACGGAATGCCCTTGTTGATGCGGGACAGGCTGCGAAACAGCCGGGGAAAGGCATCGACGATGACGGACAGTTCCGGCTGCACGGCGAGGGGGCTTGCTCCCCGCTTCACCAGGGCGTTGACGGTCTTGTGAAGCTCGTCCACCAGGCTGACCGCCGCCGGCAGTTCCAAAAGGCGGCAGGTGCCCCGCAACTCGTCGAGCTTCTCGGCGAGGGGGTCGACCTCCAGGGGTTCGTTGAACAGGAACTCGCCGATCTCCCCGCAAAGCGCGGTCACCTCGGCGTGCAGAATGTTGACGATATCCAGTGAAATACCCGACATGGCCGGTACGTCTCCCTCTCTCATTTATTTTGTCCCGGGGAGCTTGTGTTCTCCCACTCGCCCGTATAACTTTCGGCTCTTGCTGAAGCGGGCAACCCTAGCACCGTGCCATAACATACTCGCTCTCCGCGAACCGCTTGCCGGCCCCCTACAAACACAACGATTGGAGCATAGGCCCATTATGAGCACTCCGGTGTTTCATGCGTTCACCAAGAACTTTCTGGGCAATGCCCCGGAGTGGTACAAACTCGCCATCCTCGGATTCCTGCTGCTCAACGTGCTGCTGGTTCCGCTGGCCGGAGCCTATATTACCGGCTGGGTGCTGATCATTGAATTCATTTTTACCCTTGCCATGGCGCTCAAGTGCTACCCCCTGCAACCCGGGGGGCTGCTCGCCCTGGAGGCGGTGGTGCTCAACCTGACCAGCCCCGACACGGTGTATTCGGAAACCGTCGCCAACTTCGAGGTGATCCTGCTGCTGATGTTCATGGTGGCCGGCATCTACTTCATGCGGGATTTGCTGCTCTTCACCTTCACCAAGATTCTCATCGGCGTGCGCTCCAAGATGTTGCTGTCGCTGTTCTTTTCCTTTCTCGGCGCGCTCCTGTCCGCGTTCCTCGATGCCCTGACGGTAACGGCGGTGCTCATCAGTGTCGGCGTGGGTTTCTTTTCGGTGTACCACAAGGTGGCCTCCGGCAAGAAGATCCAGCAGGGGGACCACGACCACGGCAACGACAGCGAGGTCATCGAGCTGCACCGCAACGATCTCGAACAGTTCCGCGCCTTTCTGCGCAGCCTGATCATGCACGGGGTGGTGGGCACGGCCCTCGGCGGCGTGACCACCATGGTGGGTGAGCCCCAGAACCTGCTGATCGCCGAAAAGGCGGGCTGGGAGTTCGGCCACTTCTTCATCGTGATGGCCCCGGTGACCATGCCGGCGCTCGCCTGCGGATTCCTCACCTGCCTGCTGCTGGAGCTGACCCGCACCTTCGGCTACGGCGCAAAACTGCCCGACGCGGTGCGGGCCGTGCTCACTGAATTCAATGCCGCCGAGGCCCAGAAGCGCACCCTGCGCACCAAGGTGGCCCTGGTGGTACAGGCCATCACCGCCCTGATCCTGGTGCTCGGGCTGGCTTTCCACATTGCCGCCGTGGGCCTGATCGGACTGATGGTGATCATCCTGCTGACCGCCTTCAACGGCGTCATCGAGGAGCACCAGATCGGCCGCGCCTTCGAGGAGGCGCTGCCCTTCACCGCCCTGCTGGTGGTGTTCTTCTCCATCGTTTCGGTGATCCACGACCAGCACCTGTTTACCCCCATCATCAACTGGGTGCTGTCCCTCGATGTGGACATCCAGCCGGTGATGTTCTTCGCCGCCAATGGCCTGCTGTCCGCCATCAGCGACAACGTGTTCGTTGCCACCGTGTACATCAATGAAGTGAAGGCGGCGCTGGAGGCGGGCCAGATCAGCCGGGCCCACTTCGAGACCCTGGCGGTGGCCATCAACACCGGCACCAACCTGCCGAGCGTCGCCACCCCCAACGGCCAGGCGGCATTCCTGTTCCTACTGACCTCCGCCCTGGCGCCGCTGATTCGCCTCTCCTACGGCCGCATGGTGGTGATGGCCCTGCCCTACACCATCGTGCTGTGCACCGTTGGCGCCCTGTGCGTGGCCTACCTGCTCTGACCGAGGGCCGGGCGCCGGGCTAGCCCCCGGCGTCCAGCTCCTCACCCCACAGGCAAGCGCCGGACTGTTTGGCGATCCGCGCCAGCAGCGCCCGGTGGGCGTCCATTTCCGCCGCCGAAGCCCGGGGCACCGCCAGCGCCGGCCGGCCGGCGGACAGGCGGCGGATGCCCTTGACCGCACCGTTGCCGGCATCGTCCGCCTGCCCCTTGAGCCCCAGGTCCACCTGCCCCCCCGTCATCGCCAGGTAGACGTCGGCGAGAATCTCCGCGTCGAGCAGGCCGCCGTGCAGATCCCGTTGGGAGTTGTCGACGTGGTAGCGCTTGCACAGGGCGTCGAGGTTGTTTTTCTGCCCCGGGTGCAACTGGCGCGCCATGGCCAGGGTATCGATCACCGAGCAGTGATCCTGGATGCGACCATAGCCGCCCCCCAGCTTGGCAAATTCGTGGTTGAGAAAGCCCACATCGAAGGGCGCATTGTGGATCACCAGCTGGGCGCCCTGGATGAAGTCGAGGAGCTCGTCGGCGATCTGGGCGAACAGCGGCTTGTCCGCGAGAAAGTCGTTGCCGATGCCGTGCACCTGAAAGGCGCCCTCCTCCACTTCCCGCTGGGGATTCACATAGCGGTGGAAATGACGGCCGGTGAGGCGGCGGTTGACCAGCTCCACCGCGCCGATCTCGATGATCCGGTGGTCCTGACTGACCTCGATGCCGGTGGTTTCGGTGTCCAGTACGATCTGTCTCATGGGTTCTCCAGTTCGTCGATACCGCGATTGGCAAGGCAATCGGCGATCTCATTCTCACGGTGGCCGCTGTGGCCCTTCACCCAGCGCCAGTCGATCTGGTGGCGGCGGGTCTGTTCGTCGAGGGCCTGCCACAGATCGACATTCTTGACCGGCTGCCGGGCCGCGGTGCGCCAGCCTTTCTGCTTCCAGCCGGCGATCCACTGGGTGATGCCCTGGCGCACGTACTGGGAATCGGTGGTCAACACCACCTCGCAGGATTCCCGCAGCGCCTTCAGGGCCTCGATGGCGGCGGTCAGCTCCATGCGGTTATTGGTGGTCATGGCTTCGCCACCGTAGAGGGATTTCTCCTTGCCGCCGTAGCGCAGCAAGGCGCCCCAGCCCCCCGGGCCGGGATTGCCACGGCAGGCACCGTCGGTGAAGACTTCGACTTTTTTCACGGCTTTGAATCCTGTTACTCGGCGGTATCCCGCCGGCTGGGGGGGCGGGCGCGCCCGACCTTGGCACTGTCCCCGAGGCTGACCGGCTTGATGCTTCGCCCGAGCCAGGCGGGGGCCTGGCGACCGATGGGGCGGGCCACCTGCTTGCGGGCGACGATCATATAGTACCCGCCAAAGGGCAGGCCAGTTTTGCGCCAGAAATTTTCCCCCCGCTGGCAGAATGCCAGTACCCGGCGGGACTGCACCGGCGGGGCGAAGGCCCCGTGGCGCACCATCTCCACCTGAAAGCCGAGCAACCGCAGCCAGTCCCCGACCCGCCAGGGGGTCAGCATCCGGCAGCGCCAGAGGTGGCTGTCGGAGACCAGGCGCAGCGGCCACTTCACCAGCCCCATCCAGCTGAACGGGTTGAAGCCGAAGATCACCAGGTGGCCGGCGGGGGCCACGACCCTGGCCGCCTCCTTGAGGGATTCGTGGGGCAGCGGGCAGTAGTCCAGTACGTGGTGCATCAGCACCACGTCGATCAGGTTTGAGGGGAGCGGCAGGGCATCGAAATCACTCACCGCCGAGCAGTCCGCATCGACGAGGTTGGTGATGGAGAACTTGTGCAATTGCGGGCCGTCGCCAAGCAGTTCCAACCGGTCGGTGACCTGCAGCAACATGGCGCGAAACCCCGGATGCAGGCCCAGGGATTCCACGGACGCCTCCCGCTCCATGGCCAGCAGGGATTCCCCCGCCGGGGTGCCGTACCAGGCGGCGAGGGACTGCGCCAGGTCTCCCGCCCCCGGGGGGCTCGCCAGCCCCCGCACCCAGGCTCGCGCCCGCTTGAACACAGATCCGACCACCACCGTGACTCCCGGCCCTCAAGTCCTTATCATGCGGGAACACCCCAGTGGACACAACACGAACGCCATGCCCTACCGTATCCATACCGTGCCCGCCTTCAGCGACAACTACCTCTGGCTGGTGGAAGACTCCGCCGCCCGCAGGGCCCTGGTGGTCGATCCGGGTGACGCGGCGCCGGTGCAGGCGACCCTCGACCGCCTCGGCCTCGATCTGGCCGCCATCCTCGTCACCCACCACCACCCCGATCATATCGGCGGTGTCGATATGCTGGTGGCCCGCCACCGCTGCGAGGTGATCGGGGGCGCCTCGCCCCGGGTGCCCCAGGTCAGTCGCCCGGTGGTGGATGGCGAGCGCTTCCAGGTGCTGGGCCTGACCTTCGAGGTACTCGCGGTCCCCGGTCATACCCGCGACCATCTCGCCTATGTATGCCGCGACATGGGCCCCCACCCCCTGTTGTTCTGTGGCGACACCCTGTTCGCCGGCGGCTGCGGCCGGCTGTTCGAGGGCACCGCCGAGCAGATGTACCAATCCCTGGGCCGCCTGGCGGCACTGCCGCCGGACACCCTGGTGTACTGCGCCCACGAGTACACCCTCGGCAACCTGCGGTTTGCCCGCCTGGTGGAACCGGACAACCCGGCTCTCGCCCGGCGCCTGGCGGACGTCCTCGAGCGCCGCGACAACCACCAGCCCACGGTACCATCGCGGCTGGCGGAGGAACTCGCCACCAACCCCTTCCTGCGCTGCCATGAGCCCTCCGTGCGGGCGGCGGCCGCCCGCCACGGCGGCACCGAGCCCGAGGGCCCCGTGGAGACCTTTGCCATCGTGCGCGGCTGGAAGGACGGGGTCTGACGCCCCCGGGAGTTTCCAGGAGAAACACCCTCGGCCGCCCCCGGGTAGGTCGGTGACAGGTCCGCGCCCCGGGACATTTTTTGTTTACCCCGGCAAAGTGCGAGGGTTAGAATCGACCCTTTGAAAAACCAAGGGTACACCCAATGAGAAGAACCATTCTCTTGGTGGCGAGTTTGCTGCTGATCCTCACCGGTTGCGCGCAGCAATCACAACTCTCTGGCACGGACACCGCAACCGGCAAGAATGCCGGAACCCACAAGCGCAAACCCATCCTGTTCTCCGGTCTTCGCTCCCAGCACCACAAGTCCCGTGGCGACGACATCTGGCCCATCATCGAGGACGGCCTCACCTTCGCCCACGAGGTGCCCGACCACAGGGTCGAGCGCTACATCAACTGGTACAGCGGCAACGAAAGCTACTTCAACCGCACCCTCGCGCGGGCTGACAAGTACATGCCCTATGTGGTTGAAAAACTTCAGGAAAACGACATGCCGATGGAGCTGGCCCTGCTGCCCTTCATCGAGAGCGCCTACAATCCCTTCGCCTACTCCCACAGCCATGCATCCGGCTTGTGGCAGTTCATTCCCGACACCGGGCGGGAGATGGGCCTCAAGCAGGATTGGTGGTACGAAGGGCGTCGGGACATCATCGACTCCACGGACGCCGCCATTCGCTACCTCAAGATCCTCAACACCATGTTCGACGGCGACTGGCTGCTTACCCTGGCGGCCTACAACGGCGGCCCGGGCACCATTTCCCGGGCCATGGAAGCCAACCGCGCCCGGGGCAAACCCACCGACTTCTGGTCCCTTTCCCTCCGGGAGGAAACCCGCGCCTACGTGCCCCAGCTGATCGCCCTGTCCAAGGTACTCAGCGATCCCGAAGCCCACGACATCGATCGGCGCTCGATTCCGGCCAAACCCGGCTTCACCGTCATCGAGGTCAAGGACCAGATCGACCTGTCCCAGGCCGCCAAGCTGGCCAACATCAGCGCCGAGGAAATCTATCACCTGAACCCCGGATTCAGCCGCTGGGTGACCCCACCCGAGGGCCCGTACCGCCTGCTGCTGCCCAGCCAGCGGGTCGACGGCTTCCTCGATCGCCTCGCCGCCGCGCCCCGCAATTCCTGGCGCCCCGGCGGTGAATACGTGGTCAAATCCGGCGACACCCTGGGCCGCATAGCCGCCAATCATCAGATCAGCCTGCACGACCTCACCCAACTCAACCAGCTGAAATCCACCCACCTTCAGGTGGGACAGGTTCTGCGCATTCCCGGATCCTCAGCCGCCGTCAGCGAGCTGGCCCTCAATGTCGGGGCAAACAAGGGAACGGGCGACAATGCCCTCTATCGCGTCAAGGCTGGCGACAGCCTGTGGAGCATCGCCCGCAACCACAACATCAAGCTCGACCAGCTGCTCGCCTGGAGCAATCTGAAACAGGGTGCGGTGATCGCCCCCGGACAGCAACTGAGGGTGCAGGGTGGCACCCTGAACGCCAGCGCCAAAGGCAACGCCCAGGTGAACTACCAGGTCAAGCGGGGCGACTCCCTGTACGACATCGCCCGCCGCTTCAAGGTTGAGATCAAGGACATCCTGGCCTGGAATGGCATGGAAATGCGTCAGATGATCCAGCCCGGGCAGAGCCTGACCCTCTATCCGGGGCACTGATTGCCCGGCCTCCCGGCAATCTCCCCCAGGGAAGCCCCGTAGCCCCCCACCTGATCGAGGGAGCGCCCTCCCCACCCCCTTGCGGGCCCGCCGTCAGGGACTCCCCCACGGCGCCGTGATCCCCACAACCCCGGGAGCCATTGTGGCGGCACAAAAAACCCGGCGATTTGCCGGGTTCAGTGCTTCTTCTCGGTCAGGGCATCAAGTGGTGCCGGGGCCTTGACTCAGCGGGCGATCTCCGCTGCCGCCAGCAAGCTGTCCTCGTAGGCCCGCCACTCCCGGGACACCTGCATCTGCTCCAGGGAACGGCGCAAGCTCCGCCGCTCTTCCTCGCCGATACCCTTGCCGTCGCCGTCATGGACACGGGACAGGACGTAGACAACCCGGTCGCCGCTGTCGGCCACCACGCGGCCGACCGCGGGCAGTGCGGAATCCGGCTCGGCGAATACCGCACCCAGCACCTGCGCCGCCACCGGCGCTTCAAAGCGGGTGGCCTTGAGCACCACCTGCCAGGGCAGATCCCGGTCGACCGCCAGGGACTCCACCGTGGCGCCGCCGCGCAGGGCCGCCTGAATCTCGGCGACTTCGCCGTCCGCAAGTTCCGCGGCGCGGGCATCCTTGAGGGTCGCGACGATCCGGTCCCTCACCTCCGCCAGCGGCTTGCGGTGGGCGGGCAGGTGTTCCTTGAGCTTGACCACCAGGTACTGCTGATCCTGAAGCTCCATCACCTCACTGGCGAAACCGTGCTCGAGCACATCCTCCCCAAAGGCGACCTCGACAACCTTGGGGTTGGCGGCAATACCGCTGCCACCGCTTCTGTCGAAGGGTTCGGTCACGCCGAGTTCGAGGCCAAGTTCCTCCGCGGCAACGTCGAGGCTGTCGACGTTGTAGGTTTTCTCCTTGAGCTCTTCCACGTAGCGGGGTAACAGATCCGCCGCGCCGGCGGCGGCCAGCTCGGCGCGGATACGCTCCCGCTGCGCGGCGAAGTCGGGCTTCTCACCCTCGGTCCGCGACACCAGCTTGATCAGGTGCAGGGCACCGTCCCCCGGGACCGGGTCTGACACCTGGCCCGCCTCAAGGGTCGCAAGGGCTGCCTCGAAGTTTTCCGGCAGGGTGCCGGGGGTGAAGGTGCCGAGATCGCCGCCCTGCTGGGCACTGCCGGCGTCCTGACTGAACTCCCGGGCGAGTTCGCCGAAGTCCTCACCCTCGGCAAGCCGCGACTGTATCTCCGCGGCAAGGGCTTGATGGGACCCGTCCGCCTTCCCCTCAAGCTGGATATGGGCGACCTGCCAGCGGACAGAATCCCCCGCCCCCACTTCGGCGTCGAACTGGGCGCGGATCTGCTCCTCGGAGACCTCGACCTTGTCGATCAGGCTGTCGGGGTTGAGGGCGATGTACTCGATGCTGACTTTTTCCGGTTCGTCGAAGGACTCGCCTTGCTCTTCGTAGTAACGGGCAACCGCTTCCTCCGGAATCTCGATGCCTTCCCGGAAACGGTCCAGGGGCAGGGTCAGGTAATGGAAATCCCGCTCCTCCAGGCTCAGTTTGAGAAACTGCTCGAACTCCAGGGGCGACGTGAAGGCACTGGCAAAGACACCACCCATGAATTGATTGACAAGCAGTTCCTGCTCCACCCGCTCGCGGTAGGTTTTCGGCGTGTAGCCGAGACGGCCGATGGCATACTCGTACAACTCCGGGGAGAAACGTCCGTCCTGCTTGAAGGCTTCCTGGCTGATCACCACGTCGCGAAAGGTCTCGTCGGAGACGGCCATGCCCTGGCGCCGGGCCTCCTGGTGCAGCACCGCCTCGCGCACCAATGCGTCCAGCACCGGTTCGCGCAACTGATCGTCGCCCAGCAGGGCCGGATCGATGCCCTCGAACTGGCTGACGATCTGCTGGCGGCGCAGGGCGATGCCCTGTTCCAGCTCGAAGCGGGTGATCTTTTCACCGTTGACAGTGGCGGCCTGATCGGCGTCCGGGCCACCCATGAAAAACGATTCGATACCGACGAAGGCCAGGGGAACGATGAGAATGGCCACCAGGATGCCAGCGGTCACACCCCTGACTTTATCCCTCATATCCTGAAGCATTATGGGCTCCTGCTGCGTACTGCGGGCGGTGCCGGGCCAGTCAGGGGGCCCGACCCCGCGGATGGAAATACGGTCCCCCGACGAAAAAAGGCGCACCGAGATGCGCCTTTGACAAGCACGGGAATCAGGGGATCAGTTGACTGAATCCTTGAGCGCCTTGCCGGGCTTGAAGTTGGGCACATTGCTCTCGGCGATCTGAATTTCCTTGCCGGTCTGCGGGTTGCGGCCGGTGCGCGCGGGGCGGTGCTTGACGGAGAACGTGCCAAAGCCCACCAGGGACACCTGATCACCGCGTTTCAGTGCGCCGGTGACCGATTCAATCAGCGAATCCAGAGCGCGGCTGGCGGCGGCCTTGGAAATGTCGGCTCCCTCGGCAATGGCATCGATCAGTTCAGATTTGTTCACTTGTTTCCCCTTTTCGGATAGTTAATGTTTCCTGCGCGGGCTACCGCGTAAGCCAGCCCGTCATGGCGAGGGCCGGTCTGACAGACCTCGGCTTTATACCAACCTCCCCCCACAGGGTCAAGGGCGAAACCCCTTGGCCCGCGGGGTCAGGCAAGGTCAATGGGCGCTGACCCGGGAGGCGGGCTCGCCCTCCACCACCGCCGCCGTGGCGGGTCGCTCGTAGTCGGCGTCGCTCAGGGCCTCCGGCATGTGTTCCAGGGCGATCTGCAACACCTCGTCGATCCACTTCACCGGGCGGATGGTCAGGTCGGCCTTGATGTTATCGGGTATTTCCTTGAGGTCCCGCTCGTTGTCGAAGGGGATTATCACCGTCTTGATGCCACCGCGGTGGGCGGCGAGCAGCTTCTCCTTGAGCCCGCCGATGCGCAGCACCTGGCCCCGCAGGGTGATCTCACCGGTCATCGCCACATCGGCCCTCACCGGCACACCGCTCAGCACCGAGACGAAGGCGGTGCACATGGCGATGCCGGCACTGGGGCCGTCCTTCGGCGTCGCGCCCTCGGGAACGTGCAGGTGGAGGTCGTACTTGCTGTGGTTGAGCTTGGGGATGCCAAGCTGCTGGGAGCGGCTGCGCACCACGGTGCGCGCCGCCTGGATGGATTCCTGCATGACCTTTTCCAAAAGGCCGGTGCAGATGATCTCGCCCTTGCCGGGTACCGCCGACGCCTCGATGGTGAGCAGCTCGCCACCCACGGAGGTCCAGGCAAGGCCGGTGACCTGGCCGACCTGGTTGTCGGATTCGGCGCGGCCGTAGTCGAAACGGCGCACCCCGAGCAGATCCTCGAGCACGGCACTGGTGACGGCGAAGGTGCCCTTGGCATCGCCCTTGACGTGATGGGTCACCACCTTGCGGCAGATCTTGGCTATCTGGCGCTCCAGCCCACGGACCCCGGCCTCGCGGGTGTAGTAGCGGATGATGTCCCGCACCACGGCTTCGTCGATGCTCAGCTCCCGGGGCTTCAGGCCATTGGCCTTGAGCTGCTTGGGCAACAGGTACTTGAGGGCAATATTGGCCTTCTCCTCCTCGGTGTAGCCGGGAATGCGTATCACCTCCATGCGGTCGAGCAACGGCCCGGGAATGTTCATGGAATTGGCGGTGCAGATGAACAGCACTTCGGAGAGGTCGTAATCCACCTCCAGGTAGTGGTCGTTGAAGGTGTTGTTCTGTTCCGGGTCCAGCACCTCGAGCAGCGCGGAAGCGGGGTCGCCCCGATGGTCCATGCCCATCTTGTCGATCTCGTCGAGCAGGAAGAGGGGGTTCTTGACCCCCACCTTGGCCATCTTCTGCACCAGCTTGCCGGGCAGCGAGCCGATATAGGTGCGGCGGTGACCGCGAATCTCGGCCTCGTCCCGCACCCCGCCCAGGGACATGCGGACAAACTTGCGGCCGGTCGCCTTGGCGATGGATTCACCCAGGGAAGTCTTGCCCACGCCCGGGGGGCCCACCAGGCACAGCACGGGGCCTTTCAGCTTCTTGACCCGCTTCTGGACCGCGAGGAACTCGAGGATGCGCTCCTTGACCTCCTCGAGGCCATAGTGGTCCTCGTTGAGGATCTTCTCGGCCCGGGGGATGTCGTGGCGTACCGCGGAGCGCTGTTTCCAGGGCACGTTGAGCATCCAGTCCACATAGCTGCGCAACACCGATGCCTCGGCGGACATGGGGGACATCATCTTCAGCTTGTTGAGCTCGTTGCGGGTCTTGTCGAGGGCGGCCTTGGGCATGCCGGCGTCCTTCAGGCGACTTTCGAGCACCTCGATCTCGTTCTGGCCGTCCTCCATGTCCCCCAGCTCCTTCTGGATGGCCTTCATCTGCTCGTTGAGGTAGTACTCCCGCTGGCTCTTCTCCATCTGCTTCTTGACGCGGCCGCGGATGCGCTGCTCGATCTGGAACAGGTCCACTTCCCCCTCGATGAAACCGAGGAGCATTTCCACCCGCGTCTTGACGCTCGGCTCCTCGAGGATCTGCTGCTTCTGTTCCAGGGAGATATTCATATGGGTGGCGACGGTATCCGCCAGACGCTCGATCTCGTCGATGCCGCCCAGGGTGGTGACCACCTCCGAGGGAATTTTCTTGCTGAGGTTGACGTACTGCTCGAACTGGGCGATGAGGGTGCGCATCAGCACATCCGCTTCCTTGTCGCCGAGGCGGGATTCCTCCAGGGGCGAGTGGGTGGCAACGAAAAAGCCCTCGACTTCGCGAATACTGTCGAGGTGCACCCGCTCGGTGCCTTCCACCAGCACCTTGACGGTGCCATCGGGCAGCTTGAGCATTTGCAGGATATTGGCCACGGTGCCCACCCCATGGACGGCGCTGGCATCCGGGTTGTCGTCGGCGGCGTTCTTCTGGGCCACCAGCAGGATCTGCTTGTGGCGGCCCATGGACTCCTCGAGGGCAAGAATGGATTTCTCCCGGCCCACGAACAGGGGCACCACCATCTGGGGGTAGACCACCACGTCGCGAAGGGGGAGAAGGGGAAGTTCGGGGGGGAGTTTTTCCTGGAAGGATTCTTGACCCATATCAACCTCAACTGTTGGGGACCCGGCGCGGGTCAGTGAGTACTGATATGGGGCCACACTACCAGAAAACAAGACGAAAAAGACAACAAATAATGGGTCGGCGCCCCCTGGCGCCGACCGTCAGTCGTCGCTTGCCGCGGCCTTCGGCTCGGCGCGCTGATAGACCACCAGGGGCTCCGACTCGCCGCGAATCACCGAGCTGTCGATCACCACCTTGGTGACATTGGTACGGGACGGAATGTCGAACATGGTGTCGAGCAGGACATTCTCCAGAATGGAGCGCAAGCCCCGGGCACCGGTCTTGCGGGCCAGCGCCTTGTCGGCGATGGCCTCCAGGGCGTCGCGGCGCACATCCAGCTCGACCCCTTCCATTTCGAACAGGGCGCCGTACTGCTTGATCAGGGAATTCTTGGGCTCCACCAAAATGTTCACCAGGGCCTCGCGATCGAGCTCCTCCAGGGTAGCGATCACCGGCAGGCGACCGACAAACTCCGGGATGAGACCGTAGCGCACCAGGTCTTCCGGCTCGATGCTGACCAAGAGCTCGCCGATATTGGGCTTGTTCTGCTTGCTCTTCACCTCGGCGCCGAAGCCGATGCCGCCCTTCTCGGAGCGATCCTGAATCACCTTTTCGAGCCCGGCGAAGGCGCCGCCGCAGATGAACAGGATGTTGCGGGTATCGACCTGCAGGAACTCCTGCTGGGGATGCTTGCGCCCACCCTGGGGTGGCACGGAGGCGACGGTGCCCTCGATCAGCTTGAGCAGGGCCTGCTGCACCCCCTCACCGGAGACATCGCGGGTGATGGAGGGGTTGTCGGACTTGCGGGAGATCTTGTCGATTTCATCGATATAGACGATACCGCGCTGGGCCTTCTCCACGTCGTAGTCGCACTTTTGCAGCAACTTCTGGATGATGTTCTCGACATCCTCGCCCACGTAACCCGCCTCCGTGAGGGTGGTGGCATCGGCGATGGTAAAGGGTACGTCGAGCAGCCTGGCGAGGGTTTCCGCCAATAGAGTCTTGCCGCTGCCGGTGGGGCCGATCAGCAGGATATTGCTCTTGCCAAGCTCCACTTCGGAGCGACCGGGGGACCCCTGAAGGCGCTTGTAGTGGTTGTACACGGCGACGGAGAGCACGCGCTTGGCGCGGCGCTGGCCGATGACGTACTGATCGAGGATATTGTTGATCTCCTCGGGGGTGGGCAGCTTGCCCTTGGCACCCGAGGTGGTACTTTCCTGGATTTCCTCGGAGATGATGTCGTTGCACAGATCGACACATTCATCGCAGATGAATACCGAGGGGCCGGCGATCAGCTTGCGTACTTCGTGCTGGCTTTTGCCGCAGAAGGAACAGTAGAGCAGTTTGCCGCTATCGGCTGACTTGCCTTGGTCGCCCATGGCCACCCCTTAAAAATCTTTGAATGAAAACAACGCTTTGTGGTAATCCACGGCGCTAAGACAGATTTGAGACTAGCGTATTTCAGGGGCGCTTGTCCAGAACCTGATCCACCAGCCCGTACTCCTTGGCCTGCTGGGCATCCATGAAATTGTCCCGTTCCGTGTCCAGCGCGATCTTTTCAAAAGGCTGGCCGGTGTGCTCGGCCATGATGCGGTTCAAACGCTCGCGGATCTTGAGAATCTCCTGGGCGTGGATATGAATGTCGCTGGCCTGGCCATGGGCACCGCCGCTCGGCTGGTGGATCATGACCCGCGAATTGGGCAGACAGAAGCGCTTGCCCTTGGCTCCCGCGGAGAGCAGGAACGCACCCATGCTGGCGGCCTGGCCGATGCACATGGTGCTGACGTCGGGCTTGATGAACTGCATGGTGTCGTAGATGGACATACCCGCGGTGACGGACCCGCCAGGTGAATTGATGTAGAGGTGAATGTCCTTGTCGGGATTCTCCGACTCGAGAAACAGCAGCTGCGCCACCACCAGGTTGGCGGTGTAGTCCTCCACAGGGCCGACGAGAAAGATCACCCGCTCCTTGAGCAGGCGGGAATAAATGTCGAAGGCGCGCTCGCCCCTGGCGGTCTGTTCGATAACCACAGGCACCAGACCACCGGCGCTGCGAACATCCATTGCTGACATCATCGATCTTTTACTCCCGAGACTGGACTGAAATGGGGGGGGATATGACTGCATTGTATCCCGAGGGGATGGGTTGGCAAGGGCCGCAGCCGACCCTCGCCAACCCCCGGGAGAGGACGCTCAGTCGGCGGACTCGGAATCGTCCTGGCCGGCCTGCTTGTCGGGCTGAACCGCTTGTTCGTAGGTGCAGGACTCCTCGCTGAGGTTGGCGCTCTCGAGGATATGCTCCACCACCTGGTCCTCCAGTACCGCCGTCTGCACACCCACCAGCAACTGCTGGTTGCCGTAGTAGTAGCGCACCACTTCCTCGGGCTCCTCGTAGGTGGCGGCGATCTCCTCGATCTGCTGCCGGACCCGCTGGGGATCGGCCTTGATGCCGGCCTGTTCGATGATTCGTGCCACCAGAAGACCGAGGGCAACCCGGCGCTCCGCATCGCCGGCAAACAGTTCGTCGGGCAGCAGAGATTCGTCGAAATTCTGGCCGCCGCCGAACTGGGCGAGCATCTGGCGGCGCAGGGCGCCGATCTCTTCCTTGACCAGGGACTTGGGCAGCTCGACACTGTGGTTTTCCAGCAGCTGGTTCATCAGCCGCGTCTTGAGCTTGTTCTTGATGGCATTGCGCAGTTCCCGCTCCATGTTGGCGCGCACTTCGGCGACGAACTTCTCCTGGCCGCCTTCCTTGACGCCGAACCGGGCGAAAAAGGCATCATCCAGGGCGGGCAGTTGCTTCTCCTTGACGGCGTGGACGGCGATATCGAACTCCACCGCGGCGCCCTTGAGCTCCTCGGCGTGGTAATCCGCCGGGAAGGTCAGGGCGAGGGTCTTGGTCTCCCCGGCCTTCATGCCGACAATGCCATCCTCAAAGCCCGGGATCATCTGACCGGAACCCAGTACCAGGGTGCTGCCGCTGGCCTTGCCGCCGGGGAATTCCTCACCGTCCTTGCGACCGACGTAATCGAGGGTGACCTGGTCGCCCTCGGCGGCGGCGCGGTCGACATCCGACCAGCTGGCATTCTGGGTGCGCAGCACCTCGATCATCTTCTCCACATCGGCATCGGTCACCTCGGCGACCGGCTTGGCGACGGAGAGAATGGAAAATTCCCGCACTTCAACCTCGGGATACACCTCGAAGCTGGCGACGAACTGGAGATCCTCGCCGGGCTTGTCGGTGAGGGACTCGATGCTGGGCTGGCCGGCGGGGCGGACGTTCTCCTTCTGAACGGCGTCCTGGAAGCTCTTGCTGACGACCTCGCCGATGACTTCCTGGCGCACACCGGCACCGTAGCGCTGGCGAACCACCTTGAAGGGAACCTTGCCGGGGCGGAAACCATCCAGACGCACGGTTCTGGCGGCCTTCTGCAAGCGCGCGGTGACTTCGTTCTCCACCTGCTCGGCGGGCACGCCGATGGTCATGCGGCGCTCGAGGCCGGAAGTTGTCTCTATGGAAACCTGCATGGATGTTCCTCAACGGTAAGCTTCATGAAAATCAAACAATTTGGTGCGAGAGGGGAGACTCGAACTCCCACAGGTTGCCCCACTGGAACCTAAATCCAGCGCGTCTACCAGTTCCGCCACTCTCGCCACAAGCGCGACCGGCCACGCCAGGCGCCGGGAAAGGGGGGCGATTTTGCCATAGGGGCCACCCACGGGCAACCGAAACCCGGGCGGGGCGGAGGGCGATGATCAGTTCCCCGGCTGGCGCGGCAGGCAGATCAGGATGACCGGAGGATCGCCTGCGGCGGGGGCTTCGATGGCGAGGGGGCCCGCGGTACGGGGGAGCAGCAGCGCATCCTCGGGCTGGCAGGACAGCTGTCCGAGCCGAGGCGTGCCGGCCACCACCATCAGGATGCAATAGTGATCGCCGGGATGAAGATCCCAGCGTGCGCCCGGCCGCAGCCTCAGCCGGCGAACTTCAAAGTCACTGAAAACCACCACCTGCTCGAGGCGATGGTCGCCCCCCTCCTCCAGCAACAACAGGGCCTCGAGATGCCCCGCGTCCAGGGACATCAGCTGGCACGCCTGCGCCGTGTCCCAGTGGTCCTGGGTCAGCACCTTCTGGGCGAAGGAGAGGATCTTGCGCTCGTACACCGGCGTCTGGAATTCCACGGTGCGCACCCCGTGCTGGAGCGCATGGGGGGTCAGGCAGGGCACCTTGACCACGTCCCCCACCTGCAGCGGCAACATCTGGGTAAAACGATTCATCGCCGTGCGGGCCTCATGCTCCTCCGCCAGCAACCGCGACGGCACGGTGGCAAGCCACCCCTTGAGGGTCGCGGCGTCCACCGGCGTATTGGCGGCAATACCGGCTTCCATGCGCCGCAGATCGCAGATACCGTCGATGGCGCGGCGCACGGTTTCGTATCTGGCCACCGCTTCCCGGAACGCCTGACGAAAGGCTTCGTCGGAGGGATAACCCCTGCGCAGCGTCTGATCGAAGCCAAACCGGATGGCGCCCCGACCGTCGGGCCAGGCGCCCCGGTCCACATGGGTGACCACGTAGACTTCGCGCTTCTCCTCGTGAAGCTCGAAGTAGAGATCGCCAAAAACCTCCTCCGCCAGGGGATCGAGGATCTTCAACAGCGCCGGCTCCCGCATGCCGTCCGCCAGCAGTTGCGGGGGGGCCAGGGCGAGCGCCCAAGGCAGCGGAATCCCGTGACGACCGTCCGTGACCCGGGACTGGCCGCGCTGCTCGATACCGGTGTACCAGATCTCCCGGCCCCAGGGCTTGGCGATGGCGACGGGGGCGAGGCGCCAGGGACCATTGAGCGCCAACACCGGCGCCCCGACACGCTCACCCAGCTCGGCGAGATTACCGCCATCCGGCACCCGGCCCCGCAGCCAGGCCTCCACATCCTCGCAACGATCGCTCACCACAAACTGGTGGCGCGGCGACGGGCCGGTTCCGGGAACACAGACGGCGATCAGCTCGACGGGGGGGGCGCCATCGAGGTAGTAGCGGTGGTGGGCCCAGCGAGCGACAACGGGCTTGCCCGTCTTGAGGCAACGGTCGAGCCATTGCCCCGAGGGGTCGTGGGAGGGGTCGATGATGTCCAAGGCGCGAGTTCCCGAAAACAGGCGGCCAGTCTAGCAAACCACCGTCCGGTGACAAATCCGACCCTATCTCAGGAAATTTTGACTTTCTTGGTCTAAGCTATTGACCGTCTTGCTTAAGCTGTACATATAATAAAGTCCCGTCAAAAATAACCTGGAGCCACTTCCATGATGAACCTGAAAACCGTAGCCACGCTCATCTCCGTTACCACCCTGTCCTTCCTGCTGACCGCCTGTGGTGACAAGCCGGCGGAAACCACCGAAGCCGAAGCCCCCGCCGCCGCCGTTGAGTCCGCCACCGAAACCATGGATTCCGCCGCCGAAGCCGTCGAAGAAGCCGCCGACGACGCCGCTGCCACCATGGACGAAGCTGCCGATGACGCTTCCGCCACCATGGAAGACGCCGTGGACGCCGCTGGCGACGCCGCCGCCGACGCCATGGATGCCGCCGGCGACATGATCGACAGCGCCGCCGAAGCCACCGAAGAAGCAGCCGCCGAAGCCGGCGATGCCGTGGAAGAGGCTGTCGACGAAGCCACTACCACCGAATAAGTCTTCCCTCAGGCACAAAAAAACCAGGGCATGCCCTGGTTTTTTTGTGCCGGGTCAAACCCGCCAAGGGGTCTCAGTAGTAACGTCCACCCCGGGCAGCCATGTCCCGCATCGAGGCGGTGGGCTGGTACAGCCCACCCAGATGGCCGTAACGATCGGCCATGGCACAAAAATCCGCCGCGCCCACCTCGTCGAGCCAGCGGAAGATACCGCCGCGAAAACGCGGAAAACCAATACCGTAGAGCAGCGCCATATCCGCCTCGGCGGGGGAATCGACCACCTTTTCATCCAGGCAGCGGGCAAGTTCCGTGCACATGGGAATCATCATCCGGGCGATGATCTCCTGGTCATCGAACTGCCGGCGGGGCGCCACATGGGGCTCGAGCAGTTGCCAGGCCTCGGGATCGGCCACCTTGGTGGGCTTGCCCCGGGCGTCCTTCTCATAGCGATAGAAGCCGCGACCGTTCTTCTGGCCAAAACGCTGGTTCTGGTACATCAGGTGGGAAGCCTGGGGGAAATCCATGGTAAGGCGATCCGGATAGCCGGCGGCCACCACGTCGGCGGCATGGACGGCCACATCGATGCCGATCACATCCAGCAGGTAGGCGGGGCCCATGGGCCAACCCCAATCCTCCATCACCCGGTCCAGTTGCTCGAAATCGGCGCCATCCCGCATCAGCAGGTTGAAACCGGCGAAATAGGGAAAGAGCACGCGATTGACGAGAAAGCCGTTGCAGTCATTGACCACCACGGCCTTCTTGCCCATGCCGATGACATGGGCGACGCCGCGGGCAACGCTCTGTTCCGAGGTCTTTTCCCCCCGCACCACCTCCACCAGGGGCATGGCGTGCACGGGGTTGAAAAAGTGCAGGCCACAGAAGTTTTCCGGCCGCGCGAGGGCCGTGGCGATGGACGAGATCAGGATCGACGAGGTATTGGACGCGAGGACAGTCGAGGCCGGCACCAGATTTTCCACCTCCGCCAGCACCGCCTTCTTGACCGGCTCCTTCTCCACCACCGCCTCGATGACCATTTCGCACTGGTCGATGCCGGCGTAGTCCAGGGTCGGCTGAATACGGGAGAGCACCTCATCGGCTTTTGCGCGGCTCATGGCGCCCCGCTCCACGCGCTTGTCCAGGAGGCCCGCGGCTTCGCGCATGCCGAGATCAAGCGCCGTCTGGTTGATATCCTTCATCATCACCGAGAAGCCCTTGAGAGCGTTCTGGAAGGCGATGCCGCCACCCATGATGCCCGCACCGAGCACCGCAACCCGGGTGGCCGGCGCGGGGCTTGCGGCGGCGTACTGACGGGCCACGGCGGCGAGTTTCTGATCGCCGAGGAAATTGCCGATCAGGGCCCGGGCCACGGGGGTTCGCGCCAGGTAATCGAAGGCCTCGAACTCCTCCGCCAGGGCCTCATCCCGGGCCAGACCCACGGAGCGAATCATGGCGTCCACTGCGACGAGCGGGGCCGGGTAGTGCTTGCCGGCCTTGCGGGCGACCTGTTCCCGCAGCGCCGTGGCCGCGGCGGCGAAATCGGCGTCGACAACCACGGGGCCCTGCTTGGCCACCCTGCGTGCGCGGTAATCCAGCTCGCCCGTCACGCAACGGCGCAACAGTGCCAGCGCTTCGTCAACCAGCTGATCGGCCTCCGCCACCGCATCCACCAGCCCGGCGGCGAGGGCGTCCGCCGCCCTGTACTGCGCCCCCGAGGCAACCCATTCCACCGCGGTGGCGAACGGCGCAAGCCGCGCGGCGCGCACCGTGCCACCCCAACCCGGCAGAATGCCAAGACCCACCTCGGGAAAACCCACCTGGGCCCCCGCCGCCATCACCCGGCAATCGCAGGCCAGACAGAATTCGAACCCGCCCCCGAGCGCAAAGCCGTTGATGGCCACCACCACCGGGAAAGGCAGGGCCTCCAGCCTGTTGAGGTTGGCGTTATTGGGCCAGAGAAAGGCCTTCAACTCCGCCTTGGCGGCGCCAAAGGCACCCTCGAACTCGGTGATGTCGGCCCCGGCAATGAACACTTTCTTGCCGCTGGTGACCAGCAGGCCGCGCACATCCACGGCGGTTTCGAGGACGCCGAGGGCCGCACCGAGCTCGGCCACGGTTTCGCCGTTGAACAGATTGACGGGCTTGCCGCTGTTGTCGAAGCGCAGTTCGGCGAGGCCATCGTCAAGTTTGCTGATGCTGAGTGTCTTGCCCTGAAACATGTCAATCCTCTGTGGCATTGGCGGAAAATGACCGCGAATGTAACCCCCTGTCCCCGGGATGACAACTGGCGAATTGATCAGGACTTCTGCAATAGCACCACGGCGGGATCGACAAAAATGGGCTCGACGCCCCAGCGGGCGGCGAGCCAGTGAAAGGTCTCCGCCGCGAAAAAAGCGATATGGGTGGGATCGTTCTTGTAGTACCAGCGGGCAAAATCGGTGTCCGCCGTGAGACGGGAGGTCATGAGTGCCAGCCAGCCACCGCTCTTCAGGCACGACCACAGCTGATCGAGCACCGCCCCCGGCCGGCTCAGATGCTCGATTACCTCGGTGGCGGTGATGAAGTCATGGCGGGCGGCAAACACCTCCGGGGCGGGGTGGTAATAGGCATCGTGCAGCGCCACCCGGTGCCCCTGCTCCTCCAGCATCAGCGCCAAGCAAGGCCCCGGTCCGCAGCCAAAATCGAGCCCCGAGGACCCCGGCGCCAGGCGATCCGCCAGCGGGTCGGCGAGTCGCGCCAGAAAGCGCCGATAGCCGGGATCATCGGGGCGGTTGTCGTGGGTGTCGTAGTGGGCCTTCTCCGCCACCGGATCGAGGTGGAAGGCCGGCGGGACAAACACCAGCAGGCAGCGCACACAGCGCAGGTAATCCCGGGCCGGGGCAGCGTGGAAAAGTTGGGTCTCGGCACCCTGGCACAGCGGGCACCGCTGCCCCGTTGCGAACCGCCGGGAAGGCGCACTCATCAGTTCCAGGGCAGCTCTCCCTGCTGGAGGTGTCCGGGGGTCGGCGACTCAAGGGGCTTCTTGCGGCCATCGATCTCGGCGCGGAGGATGCGGCGCAGCTGCTTCTGGCTTAACCCGGTGGTACGGGCGAGAAAATGCAGGGTAGCCTCGGTGGGGTGGGGATTGACACCCCGCCCCAGGGACTGAAGGTAAGCCAGGCCTTCGAGGTTATCCTTGCGGGACTGGGGCATGGCCTCGCGAAAGCGATAGGCCTTGATGATCAACTCATTGCGCGCCGCGTTGCGGGCACGGATGTTGGCAAGTGCCGTCTGCCGGGCCTTGCGCCCCCGGGCCCGCCTGCCTTCCGCGTCTAGTGCTGCCATGTCAGGGTCCGAATGAGAGTTCTCCGCCCGCCTCCACCTCGATCAGCGATCGGGGCGCGGTCAATCGAAGGCAAAGAATAGCATCGAAGCTGTGCGAAAATTAAGCATTGGCGACGGAAAGGGTTCCCACGGCAAACGCGTGGAAATGAACCGCGCGGCATGGCAAAAGGCGAAAAGGCAACTTGCAGGGGTCGAGCTCAACGGAGCTTGTGGGTCTTGCGGCCGATGACGCTTCGCTCTTCGGCCCTACGGGGGCGCAGGAGGAAGACGGGAAGCCTTGATACGAAGAGTGCTGCCGCCACCGTGTGCCTGGGGCGCGATGAGGCAAAGCGAAATGGCGCGCCCGACAGGGTGAAGCAAACCCTTGCAACGCGGCAGCGTTGCGTGCGGCTGAACGCCGGCAGGCTGCGCCTGGCGGCCGGCAATCCTGGCCGGCATGGAGCGAAGCGAAATGGCGCCCCCGACAGGGTGAAGCAAACGCTTGCAACGCGGCAGCGTTGCGTGCGGCTGAACGCCGGCAGGCTGCGCCTGGCGGCCGGCAATCCTGGCCGGCATGGAGCGAAGCGAAATGGCGCGCCCGACAGGATTCGAACCTGTGACCCACGGCTTAGAAGGCCGTTGCTCTATCCAGCTGAGCTACGGGCGCATTTGGCCCGGCGATTATACAGCCTTGCGTCAGCCTTGCCGACCCAAGGGCGGCACGCGCCCCTGTATTGACACACCCGGCTACAGCCCGCATATTCCGGTGCGCCGCGACGGCTGCGTGTCCGCGCGCCCACCACGCCCGCCCACCACAATAAGCCAGAACATCATGCTCAGCATTCTCGGACTCGCCACCGCCCTCGCCCTCCTGATCTACCTCACCATCCGGGGCATGAACCTGCTGATTGCCGCCCCCCTGTGCGCCATCCTGATCGCCCTGAGCGGCGGTGTACCACTGTTTCCGTCGGAGTTGGCTGAACGGGCCAACTATATCGGCGCCTACATGGCGGGGTTCAGCGGCTTCATCCAGTCCTGGTTTTTCATGTTCCTGCTGGGCAGCATTTTCGGCAAGCTCATGGAGGACAGCGGCGCGGCCCAGAGCGTGGCCCAATGGGTGATCGGTAAACTCGGCCCCAAAAGTGCCCCCTTTGCGGTGGTGATGGCCTGCGCGGTGCTCACCTACGGAGGCGTCAGCGTGTTCGTGGTGGCATTCTCGGCGTTCCCCATTGCCCTCAGCCTCTTCAAGGAGGCCAACCTGCCGCGCCGTTTCATTCCCGGTGCCCTGGCGTTCGGCTCGGTGACATTCACCATGACCTCGGCGGGATCGCCGGAGATCCAGAACTGGATTCCCGTCAAATACCTGGGAACCTCCCCCTACGCCGCCTGGGAAGTGAGCCTGGTGGTGGCGGTGCTGATGGCCTCCCTCGGTTTCTGGTGGCTGAACCGGATGCTGAAGAAGGCCGCGGGGCGGGGCGAGGTGTTCGTGCCCCGGGACACGGACCCGTCCGATCACGGGCGCCTGCTGCCCAACCCCTTGCTCTCCCTGCTCCCCCTGGCGGCGGTGCTGCTGGTGAGCTTTCTGTTTCATGAAGAGTACAAGCAGGCGGCCCTGATCCTGGCATTGCTGGCGGGTTGCCTGGTGGCCCTCGCCGTGCATCTGCGCTTTTTCCGCGATATTTCCCGCGCCGCCGGGGATGGCGCCTTCGGGGCCTTGATCGCCATTGGCAACACCGCCGCGGTGGTGGGCTTTGGCTCGGTGGCCCAGGCGTCGCCGGCATTCGACATGGCGGTGAGCTATATCACCAGCCTGCCGGTGGACCCCCTGGTGGGGGCCGCCATCGCCGTCACTGTTATCGCCGGTTTGACCGGCTCCGCCTCCGGCGGCCAGTCCATCGCCCTGCCGATCCTCGCCCCCCATTACATGGACCTCGGGGTCGACCCGGAGGCCCTGCACCGCATCGTGGCGATTTCATCGGGGGCCATGGATTCTCTGCCCCACAACGGTTATGTGGTCACCACCATTCGCGCCATCTGCAACGAACAGCACCGGGACGCTTACGGTGCGGTGGGCGTCCTGACGGTCATCGTGCCGTTGATGGGCCTGGTGGTGGCGCTGGGCATGTTCCTGATGATGTGATCTGCGCGCCACAACGGGCGGCCTGGAACGGGTATCTGGAAGGGATTTTGAAATGGGGTGGCCGACGGGGATCGAACCCGCGACCTCAGGAGCCACAATCCTGTGCTCTACCAACTGAGCTACGGCCACCATTGACGCTCTACAAGACACAGCCTCGGAATCGAGGACTGGTCGGGGAAGAGGGATTCGAACCCCCGACATCCTGCTCCCAAAGCAGGCGCGCTACCAGACTGCGCTATTCCCCGCGTGTCTTGCCACTGATGTTGAGGGGTTGTGGGCGCCCCCATCAGAGTGCGCGGATCATACAGGCCGGGGGGAGAGGGGTCAATTGGCGCGAGGGACTTTTAGCGGCGGGTTGCTTCCCCCCGCGGCGACAGCGAAATTCCACCCAATCCGAACTCCGGCGGCAGCACCGCAAGATCCTCGGGCTCGTCGATATCGTCGAGTGTGTCCGGACAGACGCACTCAAGGCCCTTCGCCCGCGCCCGGCCAAGGGTAAGCGCCATGACCCGGGGTGTGCTCCAGGGCATGTCCCGGAACAATGTCCCATGGGTCTCCCCCATGCCGATCAGAACATAGCCGCCATCCCGGGCCGGGGTGATCACTAGGTCCACCCCCGGAGCCCGCAAGCTGGTAATGGCCTCGGCGATACGGCTGGCGGTGAGCCCGGGACAATCCGCGCCCATCAGGATCGCGTATTCACCCCGTGCGGTGATCCGCGTCACCGCCGCCAGCATGCGCTCGCCGATATCCCCGGCCACTTGCTGGCTGATGGTCAGCGGGCGATTGCCGGCGAGGGCCGCCCAGTAGGGGTCGCCGGCCTCTGGCGCCACGCACAGCTCCACCCCGAGACTCGGCACCACCTCGGCGGCCCGCAGTGCCTCCGCCAGAGCGTGGCGCAGCATCCGCTCCGCGAGGCGCGCCGCCCCGGCGGCGCCCAGGGCGGGAATCAAGCGGGTCTTCACCACCCCGGGGAGCGGTTGCTTGGCCAATATCACCAGGGTACAGGGCTTGGTCACGGCAGCGGTTGGCGCTGCGGAGCGACGCGGTAGTAGCACCGCGCCAGCCGCTCCGGCGGCGCGCCCAGCCAGTAGGCGAGGCGCAGCCACCACATCAGCAGCACTGTTCGAATTACGCCGTCCCGCTGCCACCGCCGCCCCGAGGTCACCAACCTGGCGCGCAGGCAGAGGGGCCGCGCCAGGGCGCGCAGGCGAGCACTCAGGGCGATATCCTCCATCAACGGCTGGTCGGGAAAGCCGCCCAGCGCCTCGAACAGGTCACGGCGGACGAAGATACCCTGGTCCCCGGTGGCGATGCCGGTGAGGCGGGAGCGCAGATTCATGGCCCCGGCTATGACCCCGAACAACGGGTGCCCGCCGCTGATGGCCACATCAAAGCGGCCCCAGGCATGGGCCCCGTGGCAACAGGCCACCAGTCCCACCGGGTCGACATCCGGGGCAAGGCGGCTGTCGGCGTGGAGGAACAGCAACACCTCGCCCCGTGCAAGGCGCGCCCCCGCGTTCATCTGCCTCGCCCTGCCCCGCTCGGCGGCGACAACCAATGCCCCGGCGGCGGCCGCTAGGGCGGGGGTGCCATCGTCGCTGCCGCCGTCCACAACGATCACCTCGACCTCGCGGGAGTCCAGCGCCGGGCGCAGATCACCCAGCAGCGCCGGCAGGTTCCCCGCCTCGTTGAGGGCCGGAATGATCACCGAAACGGCACAATCCGGGGAGGACGACCGCGCCATATACGCCCTAGCCCCGCCGCCAGCGGTGGTAGCGCTCCACCCAGCGGAGCAGGCCCGCGGGCGCGTGGGCCCGCCGCCACTCCCCTGCCACATACTTGTTCGCCTCACCCAAGGTCGGGTAGCTGTGGAGTGTGCCGAGCAGTTTGTTGAGACCTGTGCCCTGTTTCATCGCCAGCACGAACTCCGCCAGCAGTTCGCCGGCGGCGGGGCCGACGATGGTTGCCCCGAGGATGCGGTCGCGCCCCGGAACCGTCAGCACCTTGACGAAGCCCCGCGCCACGCCGTCGGCGATGGCGCGGTCGAGGTCGTCGAGACCGTAGCGGGTCACCTCGCAGGCAATACCGCGCTCGGCGGCCTCCCGCTCGTTGAGCCCTACCCGGGCCACCTCCGGATCGACGAAGGTGACCGCGGGAATCAGGCTGTAATCGGCGCGAAACATGCGGAGATGGCCGAACAGTGCGTTCACCGCCGCATACCAGGCCTGGTGCCCCGCCACATGGGTCAGCTGGTAGGGGCCGGCCACATCGCCGGCGGCGTAGATGTTCGGGTAGAGGGTCTGCAGGTAGTGATTGGTGACCAGGGTGCGATCCGCGGGAATGCCCAGGGTGTCAAGACCATAGCCTTCGAGCCGCGCCTTGCGGCCCACCGCGCAGATCAGTTCGTCAAAACCGAGGATTAGCTCCTCCCCCTCCTGTTCGACCACCAGGGCCTTGCCCTCGGTGCCCGTCTGGCAGCGCAACGGGCGGGCGCCCGTCAGCACCCTGACGCCCTCGGCGGCGAGGGTATCGGCGACGAAGCCACCCACTTCCTCATCCTCCCGGGCGAGCAGGCGGGGCAGCATCTCCACCAGGGCCACCTCGGCGCCGAGGCGGGCCAGGGCCTGGGCCAGTTCGCAGCCGATGGGGCCGCCCCCCAGCAGGGCGATGCGGCGCGGCAGTTCGTCCAGCTCGTCGAGGCGATCCCAGAGGGTGTCGCTGGTGAGGCAGCCGACGTCCGCCAGCCCCGGGATGTCGGGCACCAGGGGCGCCGCGCCGGCGGCGATCACCGTGGCCCGGGTGGTCAAGCGACGGGTGCCACCGCCGGCGAGGGCGACCTCCACCGTCCAGGGGTCCACCAGGCGGCCATGGCCCGCCAGAACCTCGACCCCGAGGCCGGTATAGCGCTCGACGCTGTCATGGGGCTCGATGGCGGCGATCACCCGCCGCACCCGGGCCATCAGCTCCCTGAGGTCGGTGCGGGGCGGCGCCGCCACGATGCCGAAATCCCCGGCATGGCGCACCTGATGGGCGACCTTGGCAATCTTGATCAGTGCCTTGCTGGGGACGCAACCGTAGTTGAGGCAGTCGCCACCCATCCTGTGGGCCTCGACCAGGGTGACCCTCGCCTTCAGGGTGGCGGCGATATAGGCGCTCACCAGGCCGGCCGCACCGGCGCCGATGACCACCAGGTTGCGATCAAAGCGCCTGGGGCGCGTCCAGCCCCGGTAGACCCGGCGCCGCTGCGCGCGATCGACGATCTTCCTGGCCACCAGGGGGAAAATCCCCAGCAGCACGAAGGACAGCACCAACGGTGGCGACAGCAGTCCCGCGAGGCTGTCGAGGCGCGCCAGCTGGGTGCCGGCGTTGACGTACACCACCGTTCCCGCCAGCATCCCCAGCTGGCTCACCCAGTAAAAGGTGGTGGCGCGGATGGCCGTCAACCCCATCAGCAGGTTGATCATAAAGAAGGGGAAAACCGGCACCAGCCGCAGGGTAAAGAGATAAAAGCCACCATCCCGGGCGATACCCTCGTCAAGGGCCGCGAGACGACCGCCGAAACGGCGCTGTACCCAGTCGCGAAACAGGTAGCGGGACACCAGAAAGGCCAGGGTCGCGCCAAGGCTGGAGGCAAAGGACACCAGCAGGGTGCCCCAGGCGAGGCCAAAGAAGGCGCCGCCGGCGATGGTCATTACCGCCGCCCCAGGCAGCGACAGGGCGGTAACCACCACGTAAAGGACGAAGAACCCGGCGGCGGTTGCCAGGGGAGCGTCATCCCGCAGCGACTCGACCCGGGACTGGGCGGCCTTGAGGCCCTCCAGGGTCAGCCAGTGCCCGAGATCGAGGGCGACGAACGCGGCAATGGCGAGGGCCAACGCCATGAGCAGGAGCGCTTTCTTCACGGTGGGATCCATCAGGTTTGAGGATTGTGGCGGGGAAAGGGGTCGATCATCGGCTACAGGGCGCCGCCGCAACTGCTGCCCTGCCCGGCGGTGCAACCGTAGCAGTGATCCGCCACGGCGATGGGGTTGCCATCGAGTCCATCCGCCAGCAAATCCCGCAGGTGGGCGGTGCGCCCTTCCCCCGGCAATGCCAGGGGAAGCCCCAACTGCTGATTGAAATCACAGTCGTACAGGTAGCCCTGCCAGTCGACGCTCACCGTGGTACGGCACATGACGCCGTCGAGGTTGGCATCGCGGTGACTCTCCCGCAGCAGGCGCATGTAGGGCTCGAATTGGCCGCGACTGACCAGGGTCGAGCCAAAGCGCTTGATGGGCATGTTGGCCAGGGCGAAGAGATGGTTAAAGCGGATGCCGAAGTGACGGTCAAGTTCGCGCCGGTAGTCCGCCTCGAGAGCGACCTGGTCCGGCGGCAGGGAAGGACCCTGGGGGTTGTAGACCAGGTTCAGCACCCGTCCGCCACCCGCCTCGCCATAGCCGAGGGCATTCAGCCGTCGCAGGACCTCGATACTTTTATCGAACACCCCATCGCCGCGTTGGCTGTCGACATTGGCCGCCGAATAACAGGGCAGCGAGGCCACGATCTCGACGCCGTTGGCGGCGAGAAATTCCGCGAGATCTTCCTGCCCTGGCTCGAGCAGGATGGTGAGATTGCAGCGGTCGATGACCCGCGCGCCCGCCCCCCGGGCAACCTCCACCAGGGCGCGAAACCCCGGGTGCAGCTCCGGCGCGCCCCCAGTGATATCGAGTGTGGCGATGGACCGGGCGGCCAGCACCCGGGGAATCAGGGCGAGGGTCGTATCGTCCATCATTTCGCGACGATCCGGGCTCGCGTTGACATGGCAGTGCAGGCAGCGCTGGTTGCAGCGATACCCCAGGTTGACCTGGAGCGTGTCGAGCACCCCGCGCCGGAGAGCGGGAAAATCGCTGATCTGAAGCAGGGGCAGGGTATCCCGCATGGTAATGGCATCCCGATCTGAGACAGTGGCCCGCGGACGGTACCGACATGCTGTCGGCCCAACCCCGGAGAGCCGACAGGTTAACGCAAGGGTGGGGAATCAGCGAGCCCCGACCCCACGCCCTGCAGTCAGCGATGGCGCGCGATAAAGCGCCGGTCGATCCAGCGCTTCCAGTACCACACCCAGCGCCCTTCCACCGCAGCGGGCCCGAAGCAGGCCAGCCCCCGCCGCTCACCGTAGCCGAGAAGGTGCAGCACCTTTTCCCGCGGCCGGTAGGGCTTTGCCGCACCGCCCTCGAGCAGGGCCCGCAGGTTGTGGGCGAGCACCGCGCCGCCTTTCACCGCGTGAACACCGGAGGGCACCAGGGCGCGATCCTCACGGGCGCTGCCATCCCCCACCGCGAACACCTCGGGGTGGGAAATACTGCGCATCGAGGGGTTCACCAGCACCCTGCCCCGCCCGTCGACGGCGAGGCCCGAAGCCCGCGGCCAATCGGGCGGAACGGCGCCCGAGGCGAGGATCGCGCAATCGGCGGCAAGCACCCCGCCCGAGGAGAGCACCAGGCCATCGGGGGAAACCCCGAGGGCACTGTCGTGGATCAGGGCAACCCCGCGGCGGTGCAACTCCGCCAGGGCCAGGCGTCGCGCCCTGGCGGCGAGGGCGGACAGGGGCCCGGCGGGGTCCACCAGCGCCACGGAGCCCCCGGAACCCCGGAGCCGCAGGGCGTGGTTCACCGCCAGGGCGACCTCGACACCCGCCGCGCCGGCCCCCACCACCGCCACCCGGAGCCCTGCCGGGCGGTCCTCCGCCATCAGGGCCTGCCAGCGCCCTGCGAAGTCCGCCATGGGCTTGATGGGCAACAGGGGGATGGCACGGGGAGCAGCCGGGAGTGTGGGTGGCGTGGCACCGAGATTGAGGGAAAGCAGGTCGTAGTGGAGGGTCTGGCCAGTGGCGAGCAACAGGGTGCGCTCCCCGGCATCCAGCCCGGTGACGGCTGACATCACCAGTTTGACGCCAGCCCTCCGGGCCAAAAGCGCTAGATCGATGGTGCAGTCAGTGGGGTCGAACTGCCCGGCGATCCAGCCAGGCAACATGCCGGAATACCACTGGCGGGCCTCCGGGGTAACCAAAGTGACCCTGACAGCCGCCAGGGGCCGTGCGGCCAGCGCCCGCAACAGCGCCAGATGGCCGTGGCCACCACCAGCGAGAACGAGATGCATCAGGGGCGCGGGGGGCGTGGCGAAGGGCTCTGAAAAGCGGCGAGGCGACGGCGACTGTCGATCCCCACGGCGCCGGCCCCGCCGCCGGGATCAGTCGACGGATTCCTCCACCAGGCCGGCGCTCTCCTTGGCCCGGGGAGGAGGCGCGCCGCCACTCAGGTATTTTTCCCGCAGAAGGCCCTCGATCTCCGCCGCCACGGCGGTATTTTCCTCCAAAAACTTGACCACGTTGGCCTTGCCCTGGCCGATCTTGTCGCCCTTGTAGCTGTACCAGGCGCCGGACTTGTCGATGAGACTCTCCTTGACCCCCATGTCCACCACCTCCCCGAGGCGGTTGATGCCCTTGCCATAGAGGATCTGGAACTCACACTGCCGGAAGGGCGGCGCCATCTTGTTCTTGACCACCTTGACCCGGGTCTCGTTGCCGACCACTTCCTCGCCCTCCTTGACCGAGCCGATGCGGCGGATATCGAGGCGCACCGAGGCGTAGAACTTGAGGGCGTTGCCGCCGGTGGTGGTTTCCGGGCTGCCGAACATCACCCCGATCTTCATGCGGATCTGGTTGATGAAGATCACCAGGCAATTGGCGTTCTTGATGTTGCCGGTGAGCTTGCGCAGCGCCTGGGACATCAGGCGGGCCTGAAGGCCCACGTGACTGTCGCCCATCTCCCCCTCGATCTCCGCCTTGGGCACCAGCGCCGCCACGGAGTCGACGATCACCACATCGACGGCGTTGGAGCGCACCAGCATATCGGTGATCTCGAGGGCCTGCTCCCCGGTGTCGGGCTGGGATACCAGCAGATCGTCCACATTGACGCCGAGCTTCTCGGCGTACTGCGGGTCGAGGGCGTGCTCCGCGTCGACGAACGCACAGGTGGCGCCCTGCTTCTGGGCCTCGGCGATCACCGACAGGGTGAGGGTGGTCTTGCCGGAGGATTCCGGCCCGTAGATCTCCACCACGCGCCCCTTGGGCAGGCCGCCGATACCGAGGGCGACATCGAGGCCCAGGGATCCGGTGGAAATACTGGGTATGGCCAACTGCTCCCGGTCGCCCATGCGCATCACGGCGCCCTTGCCAAACTGGCGTTCGATCTGGCCGAGGGCGGCCTGCAGTGCTTTTTCCTTGTTGGCGTCCATTGGATTCCCCTTTCGGTAACGTGGCGGTCAGTGATGGCCCCGGCGGGCGGGGCAAGTGGAACGGAGCATAGCGCAAAAGCCTTATACTGTACAACTATACAGTATTGCGACACAGACGGATCAGGCCATCCAGGGCGGCAAGCACCGCCTGCTGGCGCACCGCCTGGCGGTCGCCGGCAAAATGGTGGCAGCGGGTCTCGGTGGCGGCGGCGGTGGTCCAGGCGAACCACACGGTGCCCACCGGCTTGGCGGCACTGCCGCCGTCGGGGCCGGCGATGCCACTGACGGCAACGGCGATATCGGCCCCCGCCTCCCAGAGCGCCCCCTGGGCCATCTCCCGCACCACCGCCTCGCTGACTGCGCCATCGCTTTCGAGGGTCTCGTCCCTCACTCCAAGCAGGCGCTCCTTGGCGATGTTGGCGTAGGTCACGAAGCCAGTCTCGAACCAGCGGGAACTGCCCGCCACCTCAGTAATGGCAAAGGCAACCCCGCCCCCGGTGCAGGATTCGGCGCAGGTCACCCGCCAGCCCCGAGCGGCGAGGGTCGCGCCCAGTTCACTGGCGAGCTTGAGACAGGTCATTTCGGGGGCCTCGGACATGGGCGTAAAGGTAAGGGACGGGGGCCCCAACCGCAAGCGGGTGGCGCACCTGCCCGGCCCCGGGCCCCGGGCCCCGAGGTTCCGCTACCCCCGGGCCATCACGTAGAATCCCCCGCTTTGATTGGACAAAGGCCCGCGATGTCGTCCCTGGAGCAAGCCCTCGACAGCCACACCCCCATGATGCAGCAATACCTGCGCATCAAGGCAGAGCACCCCAACGAGCTGGTGTTCTACCGCATGGGGGACTTCTACGAGCTGTTTTTCGACGACGCCCGGCGGGCCGCCAAGTTACTTGACGTGACCCTGACCGCCCGGGGCAAGTCCGGGGGCGAGCCGATCCCCATGGCCGGGGTGCCCTACCATGCGGTGGAGGGCTACCTGGCGCGGCTGGTCAGGCAGGGGGTATCGGTGGCGATCTGCGAGCAGATCGGCGACCCGACCACCAGCAAAGGTCCCGTTGAACGCAAGGTGGTACGCATCGTCACCCCTGGCACCGTCAGCGACGAGGCACTGCTGGAAGCGCGCCGCGACAATCTGCTGGTGGCGGTGAGCCAGCACCGGGGGCGCTATGGCCTTGCCGCCCTCGACATCGGCAGCGGGCGCTTCCAGGTACTGGAGACCAGTGCCGAGGACGGCCTTGTCGGGGAGATCGGCCGCTTGAATCCAGCGGAGCTGCTGATGGCCGAGGACATGCCCTGCCCCACCGCCCTGGCCAACCGCCCGGGCCTGCGCCGCCGGCCCCCCTGGGAATTCGACCTGGACACCGCCCGGCGCAAGCTCACCGAGCAATTCGGCACCCGCGACCTCGCCGGCTTCGGCTGCGAGCATCTCCACGATGCCCTGCGGGCCGCCGGCTGCCTGCTCCAGTACGCCCGGGAGACCCAGCGCACCGCCCTGCCCCATATCCAGACCATCAGCGTCGAGCAGCTGGAGGACAGCGTGGTGCTAGACGCCGCCACCCGCCGCAATCTGGAGATCGACCGCAACCTGGAGGGCGGCGACGACAACTGCCTAGCCGCCATCGTCGACCGCACCCAGACCGCCATGGGCAGCCGTCTGCTGCGCCGCTGGCTCAACAGGCCCCTGCGGCAGCTGGACGAGCTGCGCCGGCGCCAGCAGGCCATCGCCTCCCTCCGGGAACAGTTCCGCCACGAGGGCTTCGCCAAGCTCCTCCATGCCATCGGCGACATGGAGCGGATTCTCGGGCGCCTGGCGCTGCGCTCGGCACGCCCCCGGGACCTTGCCCGGCTGCGTGACTCCCTCGCCGTGCTCCCCGAGCTGCAGCGCCTGCTGGCGGAACTCGACACCCACACCCTGGGCCGGCTCGCGGCTCGGATCAGCGAATTCCCGGCCCAGCACGAGCTGCTCAGCCGCGCCCTGGTGGACAATCCCCCGGTGGTGATCCGCGACGGCGGCGTGATCGCCCCGGGGTTCGACGGGGAACTCGATGAGCTGCGGGACCTGAGCAGCAACGCCGGCGACTACCTGGTGCGCCTCGAGGAACAGGAAAAAGCCCGCACCGGGATCGCCACCCTCAAGGTCGGCTACAACCGGGTCCATGGCTACTACATCGAGATATCCCGGGGCCAGGCCGGCCAGGCACCCGCCGACTATATCCGCCGCCAGACCCTGAAGAACGCCGAGCGCTACATCACCCCGGAGCTCAAGGCCTTCGAGGACAAGGCCCTGAGCGCCAAGAGCCGGGCCCTGGCACGGGAAAAGGGTCTCTACGACGAGCTGCTGGAAACCCTCAACGGGGAGCTCGCCGCGCTCCAGGCCAGCGCCGCCGCCATCGCCGAGCTGGACGTGCTGGCCAACCTCGCCGAACGGGCCGACAGCCTCGAGTGGGTGATGCCCAGCCTCGAGGACAGCCCCGGCCTGCATATTCTCGGCGGCCGCCATCCGGTGGTGGAGGCCACCCTCGACACGCCCTTTGTCGCCAACGATGTCGTGCTCGACGACCAGCGCCGGATGCTGGTGATCACCGGGCCGAACATGGGCGGCAAATCCACCTACATGCGCCAGACCGCGCTCATCACCCTGCTCGCCCACATCGGCAGCTGCGTCCCCGCCGCCGAAGCGCGGATCGGTCTGGTGGACCGGATCTTCACCCGCATCGGCTCCTCCGACGATCTGGCCGGGGGGCGCTCCACCTTCATGGTGGAAATGACCGAGACCGCCAACATCCTCCACAACGCCACCCCCGCGAGCCTGGTGCTGATGGACGAGATCGGCCGCGGCACCAGCACCTTTGATGGCCTGTCCCTGGCCTGGGCCTGCGCCCGCCATCTGGCGGGCAAGGTGCGCGCCTTCACCCTCTTCGCCACCCACTACTTCGAGCTGACGGCGCTGCCGGACCAACTCCCCGAGGTGGCCAATGTCCACCTCGACGCCACCGAATACCACGACACCATTGTGTTTCTCCACGCCGTGCGGGAGGGCCCCGCCAACCGCAGCTACGGCATCCAGGTAGCGCGGCTCGCGGGGATTCCCCCGGCGGTGATCGCTGAGGCCCGGCAGGAACTGTCGCGGCTCGAAGCCGGCGTGGTGGCCGCGCCACCCGCCGTTCGGCACGGCGCCCGGGAGCCCTACCAGCCGGAACTGTTCGCGCCGAAACCCGCCCATCCCGCCCTCGACCTGATCGCCGCCCTCGACGCCGACGACCTCAGTCCCAGGGCGGCGCTGGAGCTCGTTTATCGCCTCAAGGGCCTCGTCGACTGACCCGCTTGCGGGCTGACTGACACAATTTTTTCACCTATAATCCACCCCTTCCCGGGCCACAACCAGCTAACAGGAGACCCCAGCCCATGACCTTTGTTGTTGGCGAAAACTGCATCAAGTGCAAACACACGGACTGCGTCGAAGTCTGCCCGGTGGACTGCTTTTACGAGGGCCCCAACTTTCTGGTGATCCACCCCGACGAGTGCATCGATTGCGCACTGTGCGAGCCGGAGTGCCCCGCCGAGGCCATTTTCGCCGAGGACGAACTGCCCGCCGGCCAGGAAGTGTTCCTGGAGCTCAATGCGGAGCTTGCGCAGATCTGGCCCAACATCACCCAGAAGAAGGACTCCCCGCCGGACGCCGAGGAATGGGATGGCAAGCCCGGCAAGCTGGCGCTGCTGGAACGCTGATAGCCCCGCCTCGACATCCCTCCCACGCAACGCCCCGTTTTCGGGGCGTTGTCGTTTCAGGAACCCCAAAAACCAGGCACAAAAAAGGGCTGCCGAAGCAGCCCGAGTGGCGCGGCATGCGGGCCCGAAGGCCCGCCAACCGGCAGGTTACCAGTTGTACTTGACGCTGGCGCCGTAGGTGCGGGGATCGCCCACGTAGCGCAGCGCGGTGCCAAAGGAGTTCCAGAAGTTACCCACGCTGGTGTAGTACTCCTCGTCGGTGAGGTTCTTGCCCCACAGAGCGAACTCCCACTGGCCATCGTCGGTGCGCAGGGTGGCCTGGGCATTGACGAGGTCATACTCGGGGATCGAGTTCCACTTCTTCTCCTCGGCCTGGCGAGCACGTACAGCAGCGCCCTCCTCCGGGATCACGGTGCTGTCCTGGAACCAGGTTTCGTCAACCCGGTAGTAGTCAACATGGAGATCCACCTCGCCCAGGGAAGTCGGGATGGTCTGGGTGGCACCGATGCTGAACGTCATCTCCGGGGCGTGGGGCGCGTTCTCGCCGCTGCGGTCCAGTTTGACGACCTGGCCGGCATTGGGGCCGGAGGTGATCAGCTCATCCGACTCGTACTTGTCGTACTCCATGTCGAGCAGCGACAGGCTGGCATTCACGGAGAGACCTTCCCAGGGCAGCCAGGTCAGCTCGAACTCGGCGCCCTGCGCCTCGGACTGGCCGGCGTTGCGGATGAACTGTACCGGAGTCGTCCCCTCGGCGATGTTGATCAGACGCTGCTGGTCGCTGGCCTTCATGAAGAAGAAGGCACCATTCAGACGCACCATGCCGTCAAACAGATCGGACTTGAAGCCCAGCTCGACGTCCTTGACCTGCTCGGGCTCGAAGGAGGGGTTGCTGGAGGAACGGAAGTTCCAGCCACCGGCCATGGAGGCACCGCTGGTCTTGGCATAGAAGAACAGGTCATCGGTGGCCTGGTAATCCATGCTGATGATCCACGCCGGGTACTCGAACTCGGCATTCTGGGTGCGCTGGCAGGGGCCGTTGGGAATGTCGCGATCCGCGGGGGCGATCTTGCAGCCGGGCTGGGCGACGCCGGGCTGGCCGGCCTCGGGGTTCTGGCTGAAGATCTGGGTCTCACGCTCGTCGAAGGTGTAGCGGAAACCCAGGGTGCCGCGCAGGTTCTCGGTGAACGAGTAGTTGGCCTGGGCAAAGGCGCCGTAGGAGGTGTTGTCGTGCATGGCGTCGTTGGTGCTGAGCGCCGCGCCGATCAGCGCCAGGGGGAAGTTGGAGCCGGGGGGAACCTGGCCAATGCGTTCCAGCGCCAGCTCCATGTCGCCGCCACCGAAGCGGTTGACGGAGAAGTCGCCGCTGTCTTCCTGGAAGTAGTAAAGGCCGGTGATCCAGTCGAGATCATCGTTGAAGTTGCCGCTCAGCTGGAACTCCTGGCTGATCTGGTCCTGATCCCACTCGCTGTAGAAGGTCAGCAGCTGCATCGGGGTGCCGTCCAGATCCACGGTGCCGGAAGAGGTTGCTTCCCGGTAGGCGGTGATGGATTTGAAGTCGACTTCGCCGAGGGCGACATTGACGTCGAGGTAGACGCCCTGGCCTTCGTTGGTGGAGCCGGGCTTGGCCAGGCGGGGGTCCGCCGGATAGGGGTTGACGGAGGAATTGTCGGCGTTCCAGTAGGAGTCACCGAACTTTTGCTGGCCGAGGAAATTGGCGGCATTGAAGCCGACGCTGTTGGCGATGACGCCGGCAAAGCCGTTGGCGCCGGCGGGGTTGAATGCCATCAGCTCGGTGCGCTGCCCGCTGTCCTCGAAGTCGCTCCAGTCAAAGCCCAGGGTGGCGTCGAAGTTCTTGTCCATGGGCTCCCAGCGGATCTTGCCGCGGGCGTAGGAATTCTTGTCGACGTCGCCAGCTTCCTGGTCGAGACCGTTGAAGAAGAAGCCGTTGGGATCGGTGTAGGGGCGGTAATCGCCGAAACCGTCGCGATCGTTGTAGCGCACGGCGAAGCGCGTGGCGAGCTCCTCGCCGACGATGGGCAGGTTCACCACCGCCTCGACCTTGCGGTGCTCGTAGTTGCCGACTTCGCCCTTGACGTAGCCTTCCAGCTCGCCGGTGGGGTCATTGGTCTTGATGTTGAGGGCGCCGCCGGTGGTGTTGCGGCCAAACAGCGTACCCTGGGGGCCGCGCAGCACTTCCGCCTGGGAGACATCGAACATGTCGACGTTACCGCCGGTGGGGCGGGCCAGGTAGACGCCGTCGACGTAGGTGGCGACCGCGGGATCGGTGCCGCCGCTGGGGGAAACCTGGGCGTTGCCGCGAATGGCCACGAAGACCAGCGCGGAGGAGCCGGTGCCGCCGGACATGATGGACAGGCTGGGGGCGGTGCGTTGCAGATCGGCCAGCTCCGTTACCTGGGCCTGGGCCAGCATCACTTCATTCAATGCGGTGACGGCCACGGGAGTGGATTGCAGGCTTTCCTCGGTTTTCCGGGCGGTGACCACGATCTCGTCGATCTGTGCCATCGCGGGAAGCGCCAGGCCGCTGACGGCGAGCGCCAGGGAGGAGCGAGCCAGAGTGCGTTTGATGTCCATGTTAATACCCTCCAAAGGTACATTGTGTTGTGACGCGGTAACGCTCAATGGGGGCCGAGCAATGGGGGATTTTTGGGCTGAAGCGCCGAGGATCCTTTCCGGCATGGATGGCGCCAGTGGCCGGGGCACAGGGGCACCGGGCTGGCTTACTATGGGTGCGGATCCCTCAGCTTTGTCGAATCCCCTGTGTCATTCCCGTTCGAGCCTATCGTTATTGGGATCCTTGCCACCAGAACCCCAGCATGCCGCGGGCACTCGGGGCGCCCCGGCAACCTAAGTCGATTGACTTAACATCGGCGGCGACATTTATCCACAGATGTGTTCAACAAACAAGGGTGGGAGGGGAATTTTTTGGCCCCAGGGATGTCGCCAAGCATCCCCAGTGGGGGTGCTTGGCGGGCGCGCAGCGGCGCATTACGGAGAGCGCTAGAGGGTACTGAGCTTGGTGGAGAAGCGGTAGCCCACCCCGCGCACCGTCTGGATCAGCTGGTTGTGGTCCTTGATGGACAGGGCCTTGCGCAGGCGGCGGATATGGACGTCGACGGTGCGCTCGTCCATGTAGACGTTGCCGCCCCAGACGTGGTTGAGGATCTGGTCCCGGGAGTAGACCCGGTCCTGGTGGGTGAGGAAGAAGGTCAGCAGGCGGAACTCCGTGGGCCCCATGGCCACCTGCTGCCCCGCGATGCTGACGTGGTAGCTGACGGGATCGAACTCCAGTTCCAGCACCCGGATCACCTCTTCGGGCATGTCCGGCTGCTTGCGGCGCAGCACCGTCTTGGCCCGGGCGATCAGCTCCCGGGGGGAGAAGGGCTTGGCGATATAGTCGTCGGCCCCGCCCTCAAGGCCCTGCACCAGGTTGTCCTCCTCCGCTTTGGCGGTGAGCATGATCACCGGGATCTTGTCGGTGAGCTCGTCCCGGCGCAGACGGCGCAGCAGCTCAATGCCACTGGTGACCGGCATCATCCAGTCGAGCAATACCAGGTCGGGCTTGCGGTCGATGATCAGGGCGTGGCCATCGCGGGCATTGTCGGCCTGCAGGCAGTTGAACCCGGCAACTTCAAAGGCGACGCTGACCATGTCGCGGATGGCCGCTTCGTCATCGATGATCAATACGGTTTGGTCGGGCATGGTCGAGGCTTCACGGGGGATGACGGCAAAATTCAGCGTCAATTTAAGTATTTTCGGATGACAGTGTCGTGACAGCGGCGGGAAATCCTCGCCGCCGGGCCAACCCTCGCGGGAGGCCAACTACCACGCAAATATGACAAAAAGATGACAAAACACTGATTTCATTAAAAATATTGCCCGAAAACGCAAAATGTATATACTCAGTATATAGAACAGGTATCACATAGACGTCGCACCAACCCAAGCGGGGCGGGCGACACCATAAAAAGGGGGTAATACGATGAAACTGCGTGCAACTTGTCTCGTCACCGGCGCGCTGCTGCTGGCCGGCGCCACCGCCCAAGCGGGCAGCTCGATGTACGACATCGAGGTCAAGGGTCTCCAGGGGATTTCCCTGGGCCAGGGCGAGATGGTGTTCCAGCCGGCGCCCGTCTATCCCCGCATGGCCTTGCGCCGCGGGCTGACCGGAGAGGTGCTGGTGCAATACAGCGTCAACGCCGAGGGCAAGGCGGACAATATCGAGATCCTTAAGTCCTCCCCCCGGGGCTTCTTCGACGGCGCCACCGTGCGCATCCTCGAGGGCACCACCTTCTCCCGGGCCTACGACGCGGGGGAGCCCGCCAGCACCGACGGCCTCAAGAAGCGCTTCATCTATGAAATCGTCCGGGACGAGGCGGGCAAGCCGCAGCTCGCCCTGAATGTTCGCTAGCAAGGCAACCACCCCACGGCGGGGGCGTTATCCACCCTCGCCGTGGGCGGCGACGAATTCCCGCATGAAACGGCGAATTTCCCGCGCGGCGCTGGTATCCAGGGCTTCGCACAGGTCGATGAAGGCCTTGCGTTCCTCCTTGCTGACCCGAATGATCAGTTGCGCGTCCTTGTTCTTGACGGCTTTTTTCTTCTTTTCTCCCATGGCCCGAACCCGGTGAGGTAAAGGGGGATTATAGCCAGCGTGCAAATGTATAGACAAATGCCATACCTGAAACCCGGGTCCTGACCCATCCCCACAAAAAAGGGCCGCGTCACCGCGGCCCTTTTTTGTCTTGCGGGGAACTGGCGATCAATACTGCCACTGCACCGCCAGGCTCGCGGCGAGCCCCTTCTCTTCCTCGTAGATCTTCACGCCGCCCTGCTCCAGCTCAACGGATTCGTTGAGCAGGTTCTTCAGCTTCGCCTTGATGGTGAAGTTGTCGCTCAGGTAGTAGGAGTAGGTGACATCCAGGGAGTTGAAGGGCTGCTCCAGGGTATCCGGGTCGCCGAGGCGGCCGGCGGTGAACAGGCGCTCGTCGTAGACGTTGTACACCAGGGTCGCGGCGTGCTTGCCGTCATCGGAATCGAAGCCGAGCTGGATGTTGGCGACATAATCCGAGGCACCGGACAGCCCGCGGGTGCTGTTGGTGGGCGCGTCGGCGGCATCGCCGGCGGTGAGTTCGTGATCCATCACGGTGACGTTGCCCGCCACGAAGAAGGGATTGAAGAACTCGCCCAGGAACGACAGCTCCTTCAGCCATTCAACTTCCACCCCCGTCACTTCGCCGCTGTCGGCGTTGACGATCTGGGACGCGATCAGGTTGTCGCCACCGGCGGTCTCGAAGTACTCGATGGGGTTGGCGATATCCTTGTAGAACAGCGACACGGTGAAGCTGTCGCCATTGTCGAAGAACCACTCGGCCCGCACATCGTAGTTCTTGATATCGGAGGGCACCACATCCGGGTTGCCGAACACCAGGAAATCGGTGATCGGATCGCGGTAGCTGGAATCCGACACTTCACGAAGATCGGGGCGCACCACGGTTTCGGAGTAGTTGAAGCGCAACTGGAAGGTCTCCGCCCAGAAATCCTGCCCCATGTACACCAGGGACAGCGCGGGGTAGATCTTGTCGTCGGTGAACACGCCCCGGCGCAATTCCTCCGGGTCCATGGAGATCTGGCTGGTGGTGTAGTTGAGGGGCTGCCAGGGCAGGCCGACCTGGATGTATTCCTCGTAGCGGCCCCCGAGGATCAGGCGCCAGGTATCCCGCCAGGTGATATCGGACTTGAGATAAGTGGATTCGTTGACCACCGCCGCCAGATAGCTGCGGGCCGTGGAGGGCGACACGTTGAGGCCAAAGCCATAGTCCGGATTGTCGATATTGGCGTCGCCGAACAGGGTGTCGAGGTCCTGCCCCGCCAGCACCGCCGCGCCGGAATTGGTGGTGCCCAGCTGGAAATCCAGCTGCTTGTAGATCCGCGTCTTGCGCACGTAGTCGTAGCCGCCGGTCAGCTCGATATCGAATTCCCCGAGAAACACCGGCAGGCTGACGGACCAGCCGTTGCTCAACACCTCGTCCTCCAGATCGGTGAAGCGGTAGTCCGCCATGCTCGACCCGAGCTGTACGTTGGATACCAGCACGTTGCCGGCGGGATCCGTCTGGGTGATGGACTCGACGTTGATCTCGCTCGGCACCTCGGAGGTGACCTCGGCGTCGGAGTAGTACCAGTCGAGTTTCAGCTGATCGAGGAACGGCAGCTTCTCACCCAGCCATTCGAGGCCGAGCAGGTCGCGGGTTTCCTCGCCCCACACATGGCGGCCCTTGAGCTGGTTGACCAGCATCTCCCGCTCGTCGTAGCGGATGTCGAAGGAGCGGGTGCCCTGGCCGCTGGACAGTGGCCGGTTGGCGTTGTGGTAATCCCGCAGCGACACGGTGTCGTCGGTATTGCGCAGGAACAGGCTGGTGGTGTTGATCTCCTGCTCGCCGTTGACGCGAAAGCCGAGGCCCAGGTTGCCGGTGAGGTTCACCTCCCGGTTGGAGCGGGTGCGCTCGCCCACGTACTCCTCCGGGTTGGCGAATTCCCGCTCGGTGGTGACGGTGGTGTCGAACACATCCTCGTAGGACAGGCCGGACAGGAAGCCGAACTCCATGCCATTGTCGAAATAGAACCGATTGCCGAGGTTCACCTGGCCGTCGATGTTCTCGCTGGGATCATCGCTGTAGGGGCTGATATCCCGCTTCAGGGACTTGGCCAGCTCGCGGTTGACCAGCTCTGCGTCGGCGCGGGTGTTGCCGCTATCCTGGCGCTGGAGAAAGGTGAGGATATTGTTGGTGCCGATATCACCCTGGTAGCTGTCCAGGGCGCCCTTGATCACCCCCGGCAGGGCGCGGGTGCCGTCGTCGGTGCCCCAGCGGTCATCGCCACCGCCATCGGTGCGCAGGCCGCTGCCGCTGGTCTCGGTGTTGTGGCTGGCGCCGATCTCGACATTGAAGACGAATTCCTCGGGAATGCTCTTGGTGCGGATATCGACGCTGCCGCCACCGAATGCCGCGGGCATGTCCGGGGTGAAGCCCTTCTGCACCGACAGGGACTCGACGATGCTGGTGGGGAAGATATCCAGGGGCAGCACGGACCGGGTCAGGTCCGGCGACGGCACCGAGGCGCCGTTCAGCAATGTGCTGGAATAGCGCTCGCCGAGGCCCCGCACGTAGATGAACTTGTCGTCCACCAGGGTGACGCCCGGCACCCGGCGCAGGGCGGTGGCGACGGTGGAATCGCCGATGCGGCCGATCAGTTCGGAACTGAGAATATCGGTGACCGCCTCGTGGTCCATGCGTTCGAGCACCACATCCTCGGCGGCGCTCTTGAGGCGGGCGGTGACCACCACTTCCTCGATGGTGGGGTTGACCTCCGGCTTGGTGACGTCCTGCGCCTCGGCGGCGAGGTGCCAGAGGGGCGCCGTGGCGATGGCCACGGCCAGTAATTTACGCTTGCTGTTCATAGCTACAAACCTATTCAGTCAACGTGATCCGCAAGTGAAAGGGCGCCGTAAGGCGCCCTTTCGTTACGGCCGGTTCATGGTGGTGAAAAGCGTGGGGATCACTGGGTAACCCACAGCGCCTCATCCCAGTTCTGAATGCTGAGGCCGTAGCTCCAGCCCTGGGTCCAGTCGTTGCTGGCCGACACACCGCCGATGAAGCTGGCGCCGCCGGTGGGGGTGATATTGGGGTTGGCGCCACCGACAACCATCTGATTGGCCGGGATGGAGTAGAAACCATCCAGGATCTTCAGGCCGTTCTCGGTATCCACGGTGGGATCCTGGCCAGCCACGTCGGTCTGGAAGTAGACGTTGCCGGTCTGGGTGGGTGCCCAGGTGGTGGTGTTGGCGGAGGAGTCACTGTAAAGATCGGCACAAGCAACCACCGAACTGGTGAGGGTGGCGCTGGCCACCGACTGCTGGCGGTGACGCAGACAGTAGTTCTGGTTGTTGTTGGTGCCGCTCGGGTCCGCCTGGAAGGCGGTAGTCAGCAGGATATTCTCCAGCTTGGCGGCGATGTCCTCGCGCAACATGATGCCGGCGCCGGATTCGTGAGTAGCGCCGCTGGCCACCAAGGAGGGGGTGACGATACAGGTGATGTTCTTGAGGGTGGGCTGGCTGTGGAGGTTGCGGGGCACCATCTCGGCGGCGCGGGCCTCGCTCCAGCTACCGACGCCATCGGCCTCGATGCAGTGGGCGCCGTCGGTGAGATCCTGAATCACCAGGGCGTTCTGGATGGTACCGCGATAGCCCTCGTCGATGTCGATGGAATCGTCGCGGATATAGAGACCGACGTAGTTGGTGACATTGACGGCGCCGCCGAAGAACTCGATGCCATCGTCGTAGGTGCTGTAGCTTTGCAGGTTGCGGATCGTGGTACCGGAACCGACGGCGCCGAAGGTGATGCCGTTGAGTTCGTTGTCCGGGGCGATCTCGGCGCCGGTGTGCTTGACCACCACGTATTCGAGGATGCCGGAGTTGTCGGCGTTGTTGTTGCCGCCGTAGCTGGCCTCGGTCTGGCCTTCGGTGCCTTCCACGGTGACGTCACAGGTATTGTTGGTGAGGGTCAGGCCGCTGCCGTTGGCCGCCAGGTTGCCGGTGTAGGCGCACTTGTTGGAGATGCCGAAGCCGTTGATGATCATGCCGCCCCACTGGCTCACGGCGTTGTAGGCCACGGTGCCTTCCACGTCGGTGCGGGAGGTGAAGGTGATGGGCTTGGCGGCGGTACCCTGGGCGATGATCTGCGAGCCGCGATGGATCACGATGAAGTCGGAGGAGTTCTCCAGGGCCACGGTGGCGCCGGCCTGCACGGTCAGTTTCGGGCCCTGGCCGCCGGACTTGAAGGTGAAGTTCGACTGGTTGCCTTTCTGGTTCTGGCCGACGAACAGGCTGCCGCGGAAAATATGGGCGCCGTCATTGGGCAGGTCGGCAAGGGTCAGATCCACGGTCAGCGGGTTGTCGAAATCAACGAAATCCGCGCCGTAAACGCAGTCGGCGCCGTCCACGGCGCCCTGGCGGGTCACACCATCCTTGACGTAGGAGGCACAGGCGTTGGTGGGCGTGGTAGGAGTGGAGCCGCCACCGGTGTTGTTGTTGGTGGTGTTGTTGGAATTGTTGACGTTGGTGCTGGGGGCAATTTTCACGTCGCCGCCGCCACCGCCGCCACAACCCGCCAGGATCGCGGACACTACCGACAAAGCAAGCAAACTCTTTTTCATGGGACTGACTCCAGGATGTTGTGAGCAAAAAATGCGTGGGATGGAACTCCCTCGGGAGCAACCGGGCGCGGGGACAGGTCGAAGCGGGTTGCCTCAGCCGCGCCCTTTTGTGCAGGCGCAAAGATACGTCGCCATCCGTGACAGCCCGTTGACGGGATAATGAATTTTTTATGGCATTTCGATGACGGCGGAATGGCGCGGGGACCCTGACGGGAAATCGGCAAAAATGTCGGAAGGCGTGGCGGCGATCGCCCGGGGCGAAACGGGCGAGGGCGGCGCCCTCAGGGCACGGGCACTTCGTGCAGGGCGCCGCGATAGGCGATGATCACCCGGTCCGGGCGAAAGTCGCGGATCACCATACCCGGACCCGGGCTGCTGCCCTGGCGATGGACCACACCGTCGACGAACAGCTTGCTGGCGGCGGGATTGCCGTCGAAATAGATATAGCCAGTGATGGCGAGGGGCGGAGGCGGCGCCGAGGGGGGCGGCGGGATGGGGTTGGTCGCCGGCGGAATCGGCGCTGGCGCGGGGGGCGCGGGGCTGGTCGTCACGGCCGTGACCGGCTCGGGCGTCGCCGCCACCGGCTGCTCAACCGCCTCCACCTCGGCGGCCCGGGGCGCTGTCGCCCCATCCCCTGGCCGGGCGGGAAACTCCAGGGAGGGGCGCCACAACACCCCCGCCACCACCAGCGCGACAACGGCGAGCCCCGCCAGCCACCCGCGCAACGATGGACCCCGTCGATCGTCCCGCGCCGGTCCCGGGGCCGGCACGGCAACAGGGGACAGGGGCGCCCCGGGCTGTCCGCCCCGGGATTCCTCCGCCTTTTTCAGCGCCGACAGAATGTACGACACCCCTAGCCCTCCTCCGCCACCGGCGCGGGAGGCGTCGCCGACACGAGGCCACCCACCCCCAGGGCCACCAGGGTGTGGACGCCGAGCACGCCGTCCGCCGCGAGGCCCCTGTCCCCCTGGAAGCGGCGCACCTGTTCCACCAGGTAGGCGCCATAGTCGCCGCCGGTTACCAGGGGCTCCGCCAGGTAACCCCGGGCCACCAGGGCATCCACCACCGCCGGCAGCAGTTGCGGATCCTGGGCGCCCGGCAGCAGCGCCTGGCGGTAGCCCGCCGGGGGCTGCCACAGCAGCCAGCCGTCGCCGCTCCAGCGGGCGGCGAACTCCCCCCGGGTCAGGGTGCGGGCGGCACTGGCGTTGACCACCGCGACGCCCTCCGCCGTCGCCCCCGCCACGAGGTGAAAGTCGAGGCCCTCGCTGTCGTTGAAGAGGGTCACCAGCACCGGCTGGTGGAGGGCCAGCAATGCCTCGGGGCCGAGGCCCGCGAGGGATTCGCAGGCGAGGCCCCGGCGCAGGGCGACCCCGCAGGCCTCATCCACGGAGCGGGCGGCGCCGTGGATACCCCAGGGGGCGAGCCAGCGGGCAAACACCCCGGTCCCCGGGGGCGGACCGTCGGAGGTTGGCGGGGCGGGTGTCGCGGCGACGTCCGGCGCGGGGACGGCCTGGACCTCGGCCGTCGGCGCGGCGGCAGGGGGGCGCGGCGCAACATCCAGCCAGCGAAGGCCGAGGGCGGCGGCGCCCGCCACCACCAGGGCGAGGATCAGGCCCAGGGCGGGCAAGCGGGGGCGGCCCTCCCTGGCGGGGGCCGGGCCTTCCAGCACTTCCCGGGCGGCGCGGTTCACCACCCCCGCCGTCACCTGGCGGCGCTGCTCGGCGTAGGCCCCGAGCAGGGCGCGCTCCGCCAGCAGGTTGATCAGCCGGGGTATCCCCTGGGCACGGTGGTGGATGCGCCGCGCCGCCCGGGCACTGAACAGCGGCCGCTCGCCCCCCGCCACCCTCACCCGGTGGTCGAGGTAGGCGCGGGTATCCGCCAGGGACAGGGGCCCCAGGTGGCAGCGGGACACCACCCGCTGGTTGAGCTGGCGCAGGTCCGGGCGACGCAGGGTGTCGAGCAGCTCGGGCTGGCCGATGAGGAGAATATGGAGCAGCTTGGCGCTGGCGGTCTCCAGGTTGGTGAGCAGGCGCAGGGTCTCCAGCACCACCGGGTCGAGGTTCTGGGCCTCCTCGATGATCACCAGGGTCTGGCGGCCCTCGCCGTGGGCGGCCAGCAGGTTGTCGTGGAGGCGCTCGACGCAGATGCGGTCATCGGCGCCGGGGGGCAGGTCGATGCCCAGTTCCTTGCAGATGCCCGCCAGCACCCCGCCGCTGTCGAGGCGGGCATTGAGAATGTAGGCAAGGCGAAAGGTCGCGGGCAGTTGCTCGATCAACAGCCGGCACAGGGTGGTCTTGCCGGTGCCCACCTCGCCGGTGAGCAGCACGAAGCCCCCCTCCCGCTCCAGCCCGTAGCCCAGGTGGGCCAGGGCTTCCCGGTGGCCGCCGCTCGGGTAGAGGAAGGCCGGGTCCGGGGAGATCAGGAAGGGCCGCTGGCGCAGGCCGAAGTGATCGAGGTACATGGCCGATCAGGGGCGCGGCGGCGCCGGCTGGTTGACATCCTCGATACGCTCCGGCAGGGGCGGCGACACCGCCTCCCCCTCGTAGTTGTCGAGGAAGTTGAGCTGGCGCTGGCGCAGGTACTGGTACTGGCCGCGGGTGACATCCGCCATCCGCGCCCGGTTGTCGAGGATGGTGGGGCGAATGAACACCATCAGCACCGACTGGTTGCTGCTGCGGCTGCGGCTCTTGAACAGGTGGCCGAGCACCGGGATGCTGCCGAGCACCGGCACCTTGCTGTCGTCCCCGGAGAAGGATTCGTCGATCAGGCCGCCGAGCACCAGAAACTCGCTGTCCCCCACCATCACGTTGGTGGAGATCACCCGCTTGGCGGTGACCACGTCGGCGGTGCCGGTGGCGGCGGCGGTGGCCAGCAGGTTAGAGGTCTCCTGCTCGATGGCCATGCGCACCACCTGGCCGTCGTTGATCTGGGGCAGCACCTTGAGCTTGATGCCCACCTCTTCCCGCTCGATGGTCTGGAAGGGGTTGTCGATGGAATTGTTGGCGGACACATAGCTGCCGGTGATGAACGGCACCTCCTGGCCCACCGAGATGGTGGCCTCCTCGTTGTCGAGGGTCACCACCGAGGGTGTCGAGAGGATGTTGGTGTTGGCGTCGTTCTTGAGGGCTTCGAGCAACAGGCCAAAGCCGCGCTTGCCGTCGTCGTCCCAGGTGATGCCGCCGCCGGTGAGGCCGCGGCCGATGGGCAGGCGGGCCACATCCTCCGCGTCGATGTCCTCGTCGAGGCCGAGGCCGATCAGCGCCGGCAACAATTCATTGAAGTTGATGATGGCGCCCCCCTCGCGGCCCGCCGCCGCCAGCTGGACGCTGAGGCGCTTGGCCTGGTCCTCGGAGATCTCGGCGACGATGGCCTCGATCAGCACCTGCTTGCGGGGCACGTCGAGCTGGCGCACCACCTTGAGGATATCCCCGGTGACGCTGGCGTCGGCGGCGATCACCAGGGCGTTGTTGGCACTGTCCGCCTGGATGCGGAAGGCGGTCTCGCTGGCCTTGCCATCCCCCAGGGCCTGGCGCTTGAACAGGCTCGACTCCAGCATCCCCTCGAGCAGTTCCTTCATGGGCTCCGCCTGGGCGTGGTTGAGGCGCACCACCTCCACTCCACCGCCGCTGCCCTGGGGCACATCGAGGCCGCGGATGAGGTTCTTGAGGTCCTGGCGCACCACCGGGTTGCCGCTGACGATGAGGCGGTTGTTGTAGACGTCCTCGACGATGCTGAGGCCATCACCCTTGAACTGGCCCAGCTGGCCGGCGATATGGAGCGCCTCCCCGGCGGCGATATGGCGCAGGGGAATGATATCCACGGCGCCCTGCTGGGGGCTGTCGAGGTCGGCGACGATGCCCCGCACCCGGGCGATCTGGGCGCGGGTGTCGGTGACGATAAGGTGGTTGCTGGCGTCGTGGGCCTGGATCAGCGCCCCCTTGCTGAGCATCGGTTTGACAGAGGGCACCAACTCGGAGGCCTTGAGGTAATTGGTGCGCAGCACCACCGTCTGGATCTCGTTGCCGGCGTCGCCACCGGCCACCTGGAATGCCTGGCTGAAGGGCAGGATGCGGGTCACCGCGCCGTCGTCCACCGCCTGGAAGCCGTGCACCTGGAGGGCGGAGAGAATCACCTCGTAGAGCATGTCCGAATCGAGGGACTCGGGGGCGATGATGGTGATCTTGCCCTGCACCCGGGGGTCGAGAATAAAGGAGCGACCGGTGATCTCCGCCACGCTCTCCATCACCGCGCGGATGTCCGCCTCGCGGAAATTCACCGTGAGTTTCTCCCCCCAGGCGAGGGGCGCGAGGGCGGCTCCGGCCAGCAGCAGGCCCAGCAACAGGCCCGGCAACCGGGAAGCCGCCAGGGGGCGAGGAAGGGTGTTGCAGAGGTTTGCCGTCATCGGGGGATACTCCAAATTCGCAATGGGCGCTAACTTGCCGTCAGCGCCGGTTCAACCAGGACGCGACCTCGGCCGCGTCGATGCTGATCTCCTGTTCGCCGCCGTCCCGCAGCACCCGCACCCGGTACTCGCCGGCGCCGGAGGCGAGGGCGGCGAGGGCCTCGCCATCCGCCAGCAGGTCCGCCAGGGGGCGGTCGTCCACGGCCACCACCAGGTCGCCGGCGGCGAAGCCCCGGGCACTGGCGACGTCGTCCAGGGCGTCGAGGCGCAGGGCCCGCTCGCCCCCGGCGGTGGTGGCGGGGCTCAGGGCCATGGCCGTGGCGGCGGGGGGCGGCGTTTCACCCAGGGGCATGGCGCCGGCGGCCAGCAGGGTGCGCAGGGGAATGCGCCGCGGCTGGCCCTGCTCCCGCACCACCACCAGGCCCGGCTCGATGCGTTCCACCCGCACCCCCGGGGCCAGCTCGTCGCCGGGGCGATAGATGCCATCCGCAGCGCCATCCACGGCGATATTGGCCCAGGCCTCCGCGCCCCGGGTGATGACCCCGAGCACCTCGGCGTCGAGGTTGGCGGTGGGCAGGGCTTCCCTGTCCGCCACGGCCCCCGTCGATCCGGGGTAGAGGACGATCGCCCCCTGGGCAGTGCCCGTGGCGGGGGGAAAGTCCAGGTCCGGGGCACCCACCGGCGCCACCAGCAGCAGGGCGAGGCGGGCGGCGGCCAGCAGGCACAGCAGTGCCAGCAGGGCGACGAGCCAGCGCCACCCCCGGAGGGACAGGGTAGGCCGGAAGGTGAAAGGTCGTATCCCGAGGGCCATGGCGGCAGACTCCCTCATGTCAGAGGCCCTGCCCCGCCGGGGCGCAGGGCAGCAACTGGTTGATGGGCAGGGTCTCGGGGCCATTCGGGGTCGCCAGGCGCAGCGCGCCCTGGAGGCGGCCATCGGCGCCGAGGTTCAGCTCGCCGCTGACATCGCCGCCGCTGATGCGCAGCACCCGGGCCCCGCCGTCGCCCCCAGCCTCCAGGGCGACAACCTGGTCCGCGAGGGGTCGCCCCAGCACCCGCAGGTCGCGAATCCGCCCCTCGCCCCGGGCGTTGCGGGTGTCGGCGAAGAGACAGCCGCCCATGGGCCGCGCCACCAGATCCCCGAGGGTGCCGTCGAGGCGCCCGTCCACCAGCCCGGGGGGAAGGCCGAGGGCCGCCAGGGGCAGGCCCTTGAAGGTCACCGCCGCCACCTGCCAGCGGCCGGGGGCGGGCATGACCCGGGCCTCGGCGGCACCGCCGGCGCCACTCACCGAGACGCACAGGGCCAGGGGCCCCCGCGCCGGACACCAGCGCCACTG
>JAYELS010000029.1:0-8812 GCA_034717695.1 Pseudomonadota bacterium | reverse complement strand
AGCCGCGGATCCCAAAGCCCAGGGCAAACAGGCCGCTGAAGCGGATGATGCCGCCAAGGCCCGCGCCAAGGCCGAGGACGAAAAAAACCAGGCCCGCTGCGACAAGGCCCTGAAGACCCAGCGCGAACTGGCCGACAAGCCGAGGGTCAAGGTGTGGGATGAAACCAGCAACGCCTACCGGGTGCTGCCCGACGAGGAACTGCGGGCATGGCGCGACGAGGTGGCCCGGGAGGTCCGCCAGTACTGCGACTGAGGACTAAGGAGCCAGTACCTCGTCCAGCTTTTTGGCCCTCGCCTCCGCATCCCGCTCCAGCTGATCGCTCACCGCACGGGCCCTGTCCAGCTCCTCCACCCGCAGTACCGGGCCCCCGCCCTCCTTCTCCGGCTGCCGGGCCACCACCATATAGGCCGCCAGGGCCACAACAACAAGCGCCAATAACAACCTGATCATAATCATTCCCCGGGATCCACGCCCATGGTACGCCGGGATCGGGACACGGGGAATCCTCCCAGGCACGGCGGCAACAGGCCCCTGCCAGCAAAACATCAGTTCCGAAAACGGACAGCCATCCCCCTTGCCAGGGGCTATGATGGGACCATGGAACTCACCCACGACAGCTGCTACGCCGCCCTGCTGAGCCGCGATCCCCGCTTCGATGGCCGGTTTTTCGTGGCCGTCACCAGTACCGGCATCTACTGCCGGCCCGTCTGCCGGGTGCGCACCCCCAAGGCCGCGAACACCCTGTTTTTCCCCAGCGCCGCCGCGGCGGAAAAGGCCGGCTACCGTCCCTGCCTGCGCTGCCGCCCGGAGATCGCCCCGGGCCACGCCCCCCTGGACAGCGGCCGCAACCTGGCCCACGCCGCCCGGGAGTTGATGGACAAGGGCTTTCTGGAGCACCTCTCCCTGGAACAGCTGGCGGCGCGCCTTGGCATCGGCAGCCGCTACCTGCGGCGGATCTTCCGCGCCGAGTTCGGCGTCAGCCCCCACCACTATCACCAGTCCCGACGCCTGTTGCTCGCCCGGCAGTTGCTCGCCGACACGGGGCTGCCCATGATCGAAATCGCCCTGGCCGCCGGCTTCACCAGCCTGCAGCGCTTCAACGGGAGTTTTCGCCAGCACTACCAACTGCCACCTTCCCGTTTCCGCCGGGGAAGCGCCCCCCCGGATACAGAGGGATTTTACCTCGAGCTGGGCTACCGCCCGCCCTATGACTGGGACGCCCTGATGGCTTACCTTGCCCGACGGGCACTTGCCGGGGTGGAAGAGGTGGACAGCCATCACTATCGGCGGGTGGTCAGCCTCGTCGACCCCGCGGGCCAGCCGCGCCACGGCTGGCTGGAAATCACCCACCGGGCGCACCGCCAGTGCATCGGCGTCAGGCTCGCCCAGCCTCTGCTGCCCGCCCTCGCCATGATCCGCAACCGGGTCGGTCACTTTCTCGATCTCAACCAAAGCCCCGCCGACATCCAGGCCGCCCTCGGCGATACGCCCCACTGGCGACCGGGCCTGCGCCTGCCCGGCTGTGTCGATGGCTTCGAGGCGGCGGTGCGGGCCATTGCCGGGCAACAGATCAGCGTCGCCGCCGCGCTCCGCTGGCTGGGGGGTTTTGTCGATCATTTCGGCACCCCCGTAACCACGCCCTTCGCCAATCTTGACCGGGCCTTCCCGCCACCCGCTTTGATCGCCGACCAGAGAGCGGAGCGGATCGCGGCACTTGGCATCAACCGCCAGCGGGCCGGCGCCATCGTCGCCCTTGCCCGGGCCTGCCGCGACGATCCCGGCCTCCTGGAGCCCGGGCTGGACCCGGAACCCCGCATCCGCCGCCTGCTGGCCATTCCCGGCATCGGCGACTGGACGGCCCAGTACATCGCCCTCCGGGCCCTCGCCCACCCCGACGCCTTCCCCGCCGCCGATGCCGGGGTGCTGGGAGCGCTGTCACGGCTCCACGGCCGCGCCATCGACGCCCGGGAGGCTGCTTCCCTGTCCCGCCCCTGGCAGCCCTGGCGGGGCTACATGACCGTGCATCTGTGGCAATCACCGGCCTGACCCCGAGGAGCCAACCCCATGACCCGCTACAAGGACTTTCCCGCCCCGCTCGTCGCCCTCGGCGCGATACGCATCACCTGCGACGGCAAGGCCCTGACCGGCTGCGACTTCCTCGATCAGGACGCCCCCCCGCCCCCCGGCGACTGGCAGCGGGCCGACGACGACCCCATCCTCGGGGCGTGCCAGGGCATCCTCGAAACCTACTTCGCCGGCGGCCCGCTGGCTCTCACCCTTCCCCTCGCTCCCCGGGGCACCGACTTCCAGCGCCAGGTATGGAACGCCCTGCTGGAAATTCCCCTCGGGCAAACCCGCAGCTACGGCGATATCGCCCGCCGCATCGGCCGCCCCTCCGCGGTGCGCGCCGTGGCCGGGGCCATCGGCCGCAACCCCATCGGCATCCTGATACCCTGCCACCGGGTGATCGGCAGCGACGGCTCGCTGACCGGCTACGCCGGGGGGCTGCACCGCAAACAGGCGCTGCTGGCGCTGGAAGGGAGGACAGCTCCGGGGCTGTGACGGGGGAAAAACCGCGGGGCTTGATCCCCGGCATGGGCCGGGGATGAACACCTTGACGCCCCCGGGGCTCGGCGCTCTATACTGTATATCCATACAGCTAAAGATTCCCCCATGCGCCCCGGTTCAGACACTCCCAAGTCCCTCTCCCTGGAGCAGTTGCTGCGCCGGGATGACGTCTGGCGCGGTCGTGTCCGGCGCCTCGCCACCCGGCCGGTGGTGGACACCGGCCACGGGGAGCTCAACGCCGAACTGCTCCAGGGTGGCTGGCCCCTCGGCGCCCTGATCGAGGTGTGCCAGCCACGTTTCCAGGGGGAGTGGCAGTTGTTCCTGCCGGCACTCCTGGCGATCCACCCCGGCCTGATCCTGCTGCTCAATCCCCCCGCCGAACCCTTCAGCCAGGCCCTGATCCAGGCGGGGGTGGATCTCGATCGCCTGGTGGTGGTGAAGGCGGCGAAAAAGTCCCTCTTCATCCCCAGCTTTACCGAACTGGCCCGCACCGCCGCCTGCGGCGCCATGCTCGCCTGGCAGCCGGAGGAACCCCTCGGCTACACCGACCTGCGCAAGTGCCTGCTGGCGGCCTCCGAGGGCGCCGGACTCTACGCGGTGTTTCGCCCCTCCGCCGCGCGCAGGCAGAGCTCCCCGGCCCCGCTGCGGCTGTTGAGCCAGCGGGTCGCCGCTGGCCTTGCCATCACCCTGTTCAAGCAAAAAGGCCTGCTGCGGCAAACCCAGCCAAAGCCCCTGATATTACCCCTGCCCGCCCCCTGGCGGGCCCTGCCCGGCCACGCCGCCCTCGACGGCGCCGCCCCTGGCGCCGGCTCCGACCGGGCGGGCAAGATCCTCGCCCATCCGCGAGGGCGCCCGTGAATGGCCCCCGCAATCGCCTGTGGCTGGCGCTGCGCATCCGGGATTTGCCACTGTCCGCACTGGAGGCGGCCGCCAGCGGGGACGAACCCCTCGCCGTGGCGGAAAACCGCACCCTGGTGTACAGCAACCGGGCAGCCGAGGCAGCCGGCATCACCCGGGGCATGGACACCACCACCGCGCAACTGCTCGGTGGCTGTCGCATCCTCCCCCGGGACCGCCACCGGGAACAGCAAGCCCTCGAGGCGCTGCGGGACCAGCTGTACCGCTTCAGCCCCCACATCGACATCCACCACAGCCGCGCCACCGCCCAGTCCGGCCTGCGGCTGGAACTGTCCTCCTGCCTGCGGCTGTTTTCCGGCTTGCAGCCCCTCTGGCAGGCAGTGATGGCGGAACTGGCGGGGCGCGGGCACGATACCCGCTGGGGACTGGCCCACACCCCCATGGGCGCCTGGCTGCTGTCCTTTGCCCGCCACGGGATCAGCGGCGATGAAACACCCGGGTGCTTTATCGAACGGCTGAACCGCCTGCCCGTGCAGGTGCTCCAGGATCATCCCCAGGCGGTGGCGGCCCTGCTCGACATGGGCTTTGCCACCCTCGGGGATATCGCCCGCCAGATCCAGTCGAGCGCCCTGGCCAGTTTCCGCAAACGCCTCGGCGGGGAGTTCGCCGCGTTCATTGCCGACCTCTACGACATCGACCGGGATTTCGCCCAGGGGAGCCTTTTCACCCGACCCCTGGCCACCCATGTCCCCGAGGAGATCTTCCACGAGCGGGTGGAATTCGAGCACCCCGCAAGCCTGGTGGCGCACCTGCAGCCCGCCATCGAAACACTGCTGCAGCGGCTGGCGGATTTCCTCCGCACCCGGCAGCTGGCGTGCCAGCGCATCCGCTGGCAGCTCGCCGACATTCACCGCCGCCGTGAAACCATCGAGGTCCGCAGCGACCTTCCCCAGCACGACTGGCGGCTGCTGTACGACCTCAGCATCATCACCTTCGACAACAGGCCCATCCCCTTCGAGGTGGACAGCCTGGCCCTTGACTGCATCGACCCGCAGCCGCGGCGGGCGGCGAGCCAGCGCCTCGATTTCGCCGGCGAGGGCAAGGGCGGCGGCGACCAGCGGGAACTGCCGGCGACCCTGGCAAAACTCAAGGCGCGGCTCGGAGAAGGCGCCGTGCACAAGGTCGGCTACCGCGACAGCCTGGCGCCGGAACTGAGCCAGGCCATCGTCGGCCTCGGGGAAAGATGCCTGCAACAATTGCCGGACGCCCATCGCCACAGCCTGCGCCCCGCCTGGCTGTTTTCCCGTCCCATCGCCATCGCGCAGCGCGGCCAGCACCTCTACTGGCACGGCCACCTGACCCTGGCGGTGGGCCCGGAGCGGCTGGTCGGCCACTGGTGGGAAGATCCCCTGGCCCGGGATTATTACCTCGCCCAGCGCAGCGACAACGCGGTGCTGTGGGTGTACCGGGATCTGCGCAGCGGGGAGTGGTATGTGCATGGGATTTTTGGTTAGTCGATTTTTGACGCTTGAGGTCTGGCGTCTGGCGTCTGGCGTCTGGCGTCTGGCGTCTGGCGTCTGGCGTCTGACGCAAAAGCAAGAGCAAGAGCAAGAGCACAAGGGCATGGAGCCACTGATAGCGCGCCATCTCGGGCGACCTGGAGATTGTTTGTTCGAGGGGAGTCTTTTCACAGCCGGCACTTCAACAACGTCGGGCTTCAAACATCACACCCAGGCCCCATGAGAATGTCCTACGCCCATCTTCACACCATCACCAATTTCACCTTTCTCACCGGCGCGTCCCACCCGGGGGAATACGTGGCCCGCGCCCGGGCCCTTGGCTACCACGCCATCGCCATCACCGACGAATGCTCCCTGGCCGGCGTGGTCAAGGCTTTCACCGTGGCGGAGGAAGTCGGGATAAAGCTGATCATCGGCAGCCGCTTTCGCCTGTCCAACGGCTTTCAGCTGATTGCCATTGCGCCATCCCGTGCCGCCTACGCCGAGCTCTCCGGGTTTATCACCCTGGCGCGGCGCCGTTCCGCCAAGGGCGAATACCAGGCCCATTTCGAGGATTTGCGCTTCCGGCTGCGCAATTGCCTGATCATCCATCTGGCGGAAGTGGGGAAGGCCATTGACGGGAGAGCCATCGACGAACTCAACAGCGCCTTCAAGGATCGCCTGTGGATCGGGCTCGATCACCGGTTGCGCGGCGGCGAGCAGGGGGATTTTGCCCGCTGGCAGGGATTGAGCCTGGGCACGGGCATTCCCCTGGTGGCCTGCGGGGCAGCGCTGATGCACGACAGGGATCGCAAGCCGCTGCAGGACGTGCTCACCGCCATTCGCCACAACACCGCAGTCAAGGCCATGGGCACGGGGCTTGCAGTCAATGGCGAGGCCTGCCTGAAGCCCCTCGACAGCCTGGCGCGCCTTTACCCGGAGGCCCTGCTGGCGGAAACCCGCGCCATCGCCGACCGCTGCCACTTTTCCCTGAACGAACTGCGCTACCAGTACCCCCGGGAACTGGTGCCGGACCCGCTCACCCCCATGGAGCATCTGCGCAACCTGGTGAACGAGGGCAAGGCGCGGCGCTGGCCCGGGGGCGTGCCCGACCCTGTCGAAACCCTGATCCAGCGGGAACTGGCGCTGATCGAGGAGCTCGCCTACGAATTTTATTTTCTCACCGTGCACGACATCGTGCGCTTTGCCCGCGCGCAGAACATCCTCTGCCAGGGCCGCGGCTCCGCCGCCAACTCGGCGGTGTGCTATTGCCTGTTCATCACCGAGATCGCCCCCGGGCAGATCAACGTGCTGTTCGAGCGTTTCATTTCCCGGGAGCGGGACGAACCGCCGGATATCGACGTGGATTTCGAGCACCAGCGGCGCGAGGAAGTGATCCAGTACATCTATGAAAAATACGGCCGGGAGCGGGCGGCCCTGGCCGCCACGGTGATCAGCTACCGGCGGCGCAGCGCCATCCGCGACGTGGGCAAGGCCCTGGGGATTGATCCCGCCCTCCTCGACCGTCTGTCCAGATCACTCGCCTGGTGGGATAAACCGGAGACCCTGCCCGCCCTGCTCGCGGACATGGGATTCCCCGAAGAGCAGCGCACCCTCCGCCTCTTCTGCCAGCTGTGCGGCGAGATCATCGGGTTTCCCCGCCACCTGTCCCAACACGTGGGCGGCTTTGTGATTTCCCGGGACCGCATCAGCGACCTGGTGCCGGTGGAAAACGCCAGCATGCCGGCACGCACCATCATCCAGTGGGACAAGGACGACCTCGAAGCCATGCGCCTGCTCAAGGTGGACGTGCTGGCCCTGGGCATGCTCAGCGCCCTGCGCCGGGCCCTGGAGCTGGTGCGCGGCTACGCCCCGGCGATCCAGTCGCTGGCGGACATTCCCCGGGAAGACCCCGCCACCTACGCCATGCTGTGCAAGGCCGACAGCGTCGGCGTTTTCCAGGTGGAATCCCGCGCCCAGATGTCCATGCTGCCGCGCCTGCAACCCCGCTGTTTCTACGACCTGGTCATCCAGATCGCCATCGTGCGGCCCGGCCCCATCCTCGGCAACATGGTGCACCCCTATCTGCGCCGCCGCGCCGGGCTGGAAGCGGTCACCTTTCCCAGCGCGGCGGTGGAATCCGTGCTCCGGGCCACCCTCGGGGTGCCCATTTTCCAGGAACAGGTCATGCGCATCGCCATGATCGCGGCGGGTTTCAGCGGCGGCGAGGCGGACGAGCTGCGCCGCGCCATCAGCAACTGGGGCAAGAATTCGAAACTGCTTTTATTCAGGGATAAATTCATCCAGGGCCTTTTGCACAACGGCTACACCCCGGAATTTGCCGACGCCCTGTTCGAGCAGGTGAAAGGCTTTGGCGGCTATGGCTTTCCGGAAAGCCACTCCGCCAGCTTCGCCCTGCTGGCCTACGCCTCCGCCTGGCTCAAGTGCCACCACCCGGCGGCGTTTTACTGCGCCATTCTCAACAGCCAGCCCATGGGGTTTTATTCCCCCTCGCAACTGATCCAGGACGCCCGGCGCCACGGCATCGCGGTGCTGCCCGTGGACATCAACGCCAGCCATCACGACAACAGCCTCGAAGAGGTGATCAGCAGCGGTGGCGAAAAGACCCTGGGCATTCGCCTCGGTTTTTGCCGGGTCAGCGGCCTTCCCGAGGAGTCCGGCCGGGGGATCGCGCGGCACAGGGGCACGACACCCTTTTCCTCCCTCGAGGATCTCGCCCGACGGGCCGGAATCAACGCCAGGGATTTGCAGACACTCGCCTCGGCGGATGCCCTGCGGCCACTGAGCGGCCATCGCCATCAGGCCCGCTGGGCGACCGCCGCCGTGGAACAGCACTCAGGCCTTGCGCCCCGGGCCCTTCGCCAGGAAACCCTGCTGATGCCCGCCCCCTCCCTCGCCCGCGAAATACTCGCCGACTACCGAACCCAGGGGCACAGCCTGCGTACTCACCCCATGGCCATGCTGCGGGATCAACCGCCGTTCAATCAGTGCATCCGCCAGGACGCACTGATCCAGCAGCGGCACAAAGGCCTGGTGTGGGTGGCCGGCATCGTCACCTCCCGGCAAAAGCCCGGCACCGCCAAGGGCTCCATGTTCATGACCCTGGAGGACGAGACCGGCAACATCAACGTGATCATCTGGCGGCGCACCCAGGAATATTTCAAGCACAGCATCCTCACCGCCCGCCTGCTACTGATCAAGGGCACCGTGGAAATTCTGAAGGATAATGTGGCGGAACCGGTAATCCACGTGATCGCCGGGAGCATCGAGGACCACAGCGAACGGCTCGGCGGGCTGGACGCCAGGGCGCGGAATTTTCACTAGGCCGGGGGAATCCCTCGTCCGGCAGGCACCTCCTGCGACTGAGCGACGACTATACCGTCAGCAACCCCATATTGACCTGTTTGCTCATCGAGTGCCGCACCACCTCTTTGGTGATATTCACTGCCAGTGCCACTTTAGCCGTTTCCAGTACTACCGCGTCAATCTGATAGCCCCCCGTATCCTCAGCCAATCGAGGACCTCCGACAGATGCCAGATTGAGGGACTGCGCTCGTGCAACGGCATGGGGACCGTCGCCCGGTGGGCCAACATCAGTTTGCGCATGGCCTGTCGGGAGACACCAGCGAGATCCGCCACATGCGTCAGACCAACAAGATCGGGCGACGCCTCGATCAGGCGCAGAGAAGGAACAGCAGCTCTGACCTCGGCCAGGGCGGTTCGAAATGCCTCTTCGGCGGACCCTGTAAATAATTCTGTGTAACTGCTCATGCCGGTTGCTCACTGGTAATCGGCCAAGCGATCACCGAAGTCGATCATAAAGCGATTCAGGGCGGGCTTCCAGTTGCGGATCGGCATGGTCCAT
>JAYELS010000028.1:0-9053 GCA_034717695.1 Pseudomonadota bacterium | reverse complement strand
CCGTGCGCTATGACTGGCTCGCTCATTATCTCTTTGACTCAATCGAAGAGGTGCAGGCATTCGCCACTCGTTGGCTATGGACTTACAATCACGAACGGCCAAATATGGCCCTGGGAGGCATCACCCCAAAACAGAAGTTGGCCTTGGCGGCCTGACCTCTACTTTTGGGCGCCGCTACAAATGGGGGGATTACCCATCCAAATGTGAAGGGCTATCCCCGCTGGCCTGTCTATAGTCCTGATACGCGGGCCACTATGTTGTTCGATGTGAAGTCAAAGGTGGTGAATGATCCGGATGGTGATACACGCAAATTATGGATGGAACTCGCAGATAAGAAGTAAGTAACCGGAAGCAGCCCAGACGATATCTCCTCCACCAGCAGAACCAGTAACCAGAGTCAAACCAGCAAAAGATACAGCCAAGACGCGAGGATAGAGATGAGTAGTAAGCCCTCGCCGCTACCTTTCTGATTCAGATATTCCCTCCCAGCATAGACTTGTAATGACAGGGCAGCTATTCGCCACATATTGTGCAGCGAATAGCTTGTCTCTGCGACGAATGCCGCTGATAATTCCCCCATGGACCGTTACGGTCAACTCTATATCTGGCAAGCACCAGACTGGCCTCATGGGATATTATATTCGGAAAAATCAAATGGTTAAGACTTAAGAAAGCTCTTGGTGTCTGGTTTTAAAGTGTTGATTTTTTATTTTACAAACCGTACAGTCCGGTCACTTCTGTGCAAGCTATGCTCAGCTAAGTCGGCGCATGGGTGCTCAACGCTGTATGTCCTGCATCGATAGTGTCGGGTCGTAAACAGATCCTGGGTCAGTGCCACAACTAGATGGTCAGCAATGCAGGCAGGCTAAATAAATTGGATGTTCTGCGAAATGTTCAATGCAATAAGAATGGAGTGTTCAAAAACCAGGAGAGTTAACTAACTGTTGCTACTGCTGAAGCGAGCAAGCATAAAGCAGGCCTGAACAGGCAGCGGCTAATACTACAAAAGCGTTACAACGACAGAGGGATGATAACCATGAAAGCACCCAGTTTTACCAGAAAGTCTCTATTTGTATCACTTACCACCGCCATCGTGGCCGCTGTGGCACCACTGCCGGGTATTGCCCAGGAAAACGCCGGGCAACCACGGGCGCAAAAGCTTGAAGAGATCGTTGTCACCGCCCGTCGCCGCGAAGAAAGCCTGCAGTCGGTGCCTATCACCATTGCCGCTTTTGATCAGCAGAGTCTCAAGGAAAAAGGCATCAACAGCACCCAGGATTTGCAGTTTGCGATCCCTGGCGTGTTCTTGACCGGCTCCGGTTCACGTTCCAATACCCTGTATTCCATCCGCGGCCAGTCCAAGCCCTCTGTGGGCCAGGGCGCCCCCGGTGTGGTGACCTACTTTGCCGATGTGCCGCTGCCGGTGAATGCCAGCTCGGTACCCCAGTTTGATATCCAGTCGATTCAGGTACTGAAAGGCCCGCAGGGTACCCTGTTTGGCCGCAACACCACCGGCGGCGCGATTCTGACTTACCCCAACAAGCCCTCCTATGATTTTGGTGGGTATATTGAGGGCGGGGCTGGTGAATATGACTACCGCTCAATGGAGGGCGCGGTCAATATCCCGCTGATCGATGACAAGCTGGCCATTCGCCTTGCAGCCCAGAAGCAGGATCGCGACGGTTACACCAAAAACATCGGCCAGGGGGGCGATCTCGACGAACTGGGTTCCCAGAGCCTGCGCGCGTCGATCCTGTTTGAACCCACGGATCGCATCAGCAACCTGACCGTGATTGATCACCACGAGAATGACGCGTCTACATCCGCTGCGGTGCTGGTGTTTGGTGTGCCCTTCCCGGGTCAGGGTGGAACCTGGCTGCGCTTTGATCAGCTGGCGGCTGAACAGAAGGCAAGGGGGCCGCGCAAGATCGACCTGAACCTGCCGGAAACCGGAGAGGAGTTCACCCAACAGGGCATTACCAACCGTACCGATATCGATTTTGATCGCTTCCAGATCACCAATATCATCGGCTATCGCACCAATGACGTGTTTATCCGCTCGCAGATCGACGGCATGGGTGCTGTGCCCTTCGCCTTCTCTCCAACTGGTCCCATTGCATTTAACGTGCCTATCAATGTGCTGGAAGGTCACCAGCGCCAGGAACTGAAGCAGTTTACCGAGGAGTTTCACCTCAAGGGCCAGGCATTGGAAGACAAGCTTGACTGGTTGCTGGGTGTGTTCTATCTGAACAGCGAGCCGGACGGGGTGATGGCCAGTGCCACCGGTTTCTTCAGCCCGACTACCCAGACCTATCAGTTCGTAGAAGACAAGAGCAAGGCGGTTTTTGCCAATATCACCTACGATCTGGGCACCTTTACCGAGGGCCTGAGCTTCAACCTGGGATTGCGCAAAACCTGGGATGAATCGAATGTCTGTGCCGGTACCGGCGAAGCGCCCCTGCCAGGGGCCATCGGTCCCACCAAGGCCGGGATTACCAACTGCAGCGCCGCCACTCTGGGCAACTTCAGTGATGTGAGCAGCAAATCCAGTGCCACTACCTGGACAGTGGGTCTCGACTGGCAGGTCAATGACGATATGTTCGCCTATGTAACCTCGCGCAAGGGCTATCGTGCCGGCGGTCTCAATGCGCCCCAATTCTCTGGCGGCCTGATTCCTTACCAGGAGTTCGACCCTGAAGAAACCGTAGATGTCGAACTGGGCCTGCGCACCAACTGGATGGTCAGCGATATGGACGGTCGATTTAACGTGGCCCTGTTCCGCAGTGAGGCGTCGGATGTTCAGGTCAATGGGGCGGGATTAAATACCCAGCTTGCAGTGCCTGGCTGTAATCCTGTGGGTGGCCCGGTGTTTATTGATGGCGACTGCAACACGGCCAATGACCCGGCTCAGGGCTCCATCAATGTCAACGTCGGTGACACCCGAATCCAGGGTGTAGAGATGGAACTGGTCTTTATGCCCAGCGAAGACCTGACCTTCAGTGCCACCGCCACCTATCAGGACACGGAAACCACGGATTATACCGTTCCGCCGGTGTTGAGCGGCTTCTTCCCTGCCAATGAAGTGCCGTTCTTCTACACCCCGCAGAAAACCGCCACTCTGGGTGCACGCTATCTGCTGCCCGTGGATGAGGCGCTGGGTGATATGGTGTTGAATGCCAATTACTACTTCTCTGACAAGGTGGACATGATCCAGTACCAGGCCAAGTCCTACAAAATCACCAACCTGCGTGCTGACTGGCTCAGCATCATGGGTTCCAGTGTGGATGTGGGTCTGTTCGTCAACAATGTGTTTGACGAGGAGGCGGTGGTGGCGCCCGGTGTGCTGTCCTCAACAGCGCCCTTCGGCACGGCGATCTACAACCCGCCGCGCATGTGGGGTATGGAAGTGCAGTACCGCTTTGGTGTGAACTGATCTGGCGTGAGTCAAAATAGCCGGGAAAACTGCGGGTAGCCTTCACGGGTTACTCGCGGTATCCTGCAAAAAACCTCCTCTCAACGTCATTGCCTGAAAGGATCACAATCATAAATATCATGATGTTCAGACTCGCTCCACCATAAAACCGGTCATAACCGGGGTGGATTACTGGCAACTTCGTCCGTTCCGGGTGATTTGCTGACCTTCCTAATTCCCCAGCGGTCGCGTCTATCGACGAGTTATCGTCGAGATCTGTTTCAGGCCCCATTTGCGATGACTCCATTTGGATCCAAAGGGGTTATAACAAAAAAATCAGGCAAAAAAGGCATTTCCGATGGCTGAAATTCTCCAGTTCATTGTTCTCGGTCTCGGCACGGGTGCGCTCTATGCCCTCGGCGCTCACGGGATCGTGCTGATCTATCGCGGTTCCGGTGTTATCAACTTTGCCCACGGTGCCATGGCGCTGTTTGGCGCAGCGGTGTTTGCCGAATTGCGCGATGACCACGGCCTGCACTTTTTGCTGGCACTGGTGCTGGCGGTGGGCGCCACGGCACTGATCGGCTTTTTGATTGATTTTGCCGTGATGCGACGCATCCGCAACGCGTCGCCCCTAAGTCGCTTGGTGGTGACCCTGGCGGTGCTGGCGATTATTGAATCGGCGGTGATGGTGCGCTATGGCTCCGGTCTGCGTTTTGTGGAGAGCTTCCTGCCCAACCACAGCCTGTCCCTGGGCAGTATGTCCATTGGTATTGACCGGGTCTGGATTCTGGTGATCGCTCTGCTGGTCACGGCCCTGTTGTGGGTGCTTTACCGGTTTACCGAATTTGGCCGTCAGACCACTGCCGTGGCGGAGAATGTGCGCTCCGCCTCGGCGGCGGGTATTTCCCCCAACCGGGTCTCGTCCCTCAACTGGATGCTGGGTTCCGGCCTTGCCGCCCTCGCCGGTATTCTGCTGGCGCCGGTGACTGGGTTGATGGCCGCCACCATGGTGCTGTTGATCAATCCGCTGCTGGCAGCGGCCCTGGTGGGTGGCTTTGTATCCTTCCCCCTGACACTGCTGGGGGGGCTGGTGATCGGTGTGGCCCAGGCGCTGATTGGCTATTTTGATGCCGGTACCGGCTGGTCTTCGGCCATTCCCTTTCTGGTGATTGTGGCGGTGATGGTGTTCCGTGGCCGCGCCCTGCCCCTGCGGGGCTTTCTCACTGACCGCCTGCCCAGGGTGGGCGCGGCACGCCCGCCGGGAGTAGTGGCGCTGGCGGGCTTTATCATCACAGTGGTGCTGATTTTTGCCCTGTCAGAAGACTGGGTAAACAGCATTACCGGCACCTTGGTGGCGGCCACCGTGTTCCTGTCCATTGTGGTGGTGACGGGCCTTGCGGGCCAGGTATCCCTGGCTCAGTTCGCCATGGCGGGCATGGGGGCTTTTGTGTCGGCGCGCCTGGCGGCCGTGTACGGGCTGCCATTCCCTGTGGTGTTTGTCATTGCCCTGCTGGTCACCATCGCCGTGGGCGTGCTGTTTGCCCTGCCTGCATTGCGCACCCGCGGGGTCAACCTGGCCATTGTTACCTTGGGGCTGGGGCTGGCCCTCGACAGCCTGGTGTTCAAGAATATCGATTACACCGGGGGCTTTGGCGGCACCCAGGTGCAGACCCCCAGCCTGTTTGGGGTCAGTCTCGATTCCATCATGCACCCTGAGCGCTACGCTCTGTTGGTGTTAGTGTTTTTTACCCTCTGCGCTCTGCTGGTGGTCAATGTGAGGCGCGGCATTACCGGTCGGCGCCTGCTGGCTACCCGCTCCAATGAGCGCGCTGCATCATCCCTGGGTGTCAGTGTGATGGGCGCCAAGGTCTACGCCTTTGCCCTGGGGGCGGGTATCGCCGCCACCGGCGGTGTGCTGGGCGCCTTCCGCTACCCCAATGTGCGTTTTGATGCGGGCTTCTCCCCCTTTGAATCCATCCCCGCCCTGATGATGACCTTTTTGGGCGGTATCGGCTTTATCGGCGGCGCCATCATTGGTGGCATGATGTTTTTTGGCGGCATCCTCAACGAGATTTTCTCTCACCTGTTTGATCTCAAGGAATGGCAGTTTATGGCGGTGGGTATCGGCGCCATTGTGGTGGTGCTGGCCCATCCCAACGGCATTGCCGAGGTATTTGCCGGGCTGGGCGATCGCCTGCGCCGCAATAAGGGCTCCCAAGCAGCTGCCGCTACTGCCCAAGCTAATGCCAGTCCTGTCAAGCAGGCACCCCGCTGCGCGCCGAAAACCCTGGCCGTCGACAACCTGACGGTGCGCTTTGGCGGCCTGGTTGCCCTCGATAGTGTCAGCTTCAGGGTGGAGCCCGGCCAGGTGGTGGGTCTGATCGGCCCCAACGGCGCCGGCAAGACCACCTTGATCGACGCGGTCACCGGGTTTACCCCCGCCAGCGAGGGGCGGATCTTCCTGGACGGCGCCGACTGCACCGGCCTCCCCCCCATGGCCCGGGCCCGGGCCGGCCTCGGGCGTTCCTTCCAGAGCCTGGAACTGTTCGACGATCTGACGGTGGCGGACAATATCCGCGTCGCCTGCGATCCCCGGGATCGCCGCCACTACCTCACCGACCTGCTGCGGCCCCGCCTTGCCCCCTTGCCGCCGGAGGTGGGGCACACCGTCGAAGCCTTCGGGCTCGGCACCCACCTCGACCAGTACCCCCAGGCCCTGAGTTTCGGCCAGCGCCGCCTGCTGGGCCTGGCGCGGGCGGTGGCGGGCAACCCCTCGGTACTGCTGATGGACGAGCCGGCGGCGGGCCTCGACAGTACCGAAACCGCCGAACTGGGGGACATTGTCCGCTGGCTCGCCCGGGAGCGGGGCATGGCCATTTTGCTGGTGGAGCACGACATGGGGCTGGTGATGGATGTCTGTGACAGGGTGGTGGTGCTCGACTTCGGCAACAAGCTCGCCGAGGGCGCGCCCGCCGACATCCGCCGCGACCCGGCTGTGATCAAGGCCTACCTGGGGGGGCACGACCATGGGTGATTTTCTGCTCGAAGCACGCAATCTCAGCGCCGGCTACCGGGGCCAGGCGGTGGTCCACGACCTCGACCTGCGGGTGGCCGCCGGCGAAATCGTCTGCCTGTTCGGCCCCAATGGGGCCGGCAAGACCACCAGCCTTTTGACCCTCGCCGGCGAGCTGCCCCCCATCAGGGGCAGCACCTGGCTGCTGGGGAAGGAGTGCAGGGCACCACTCCATGAGCGGGTGCGGGCCGGGCTGAGCTTCATCACCGACGAGCGCTCGCTGATATTCGGCCTCTCCACCCGGGACAACCTGCGCCTGCGGGGTGGCTCAGTGGCGGATGCCATCGCCCTGTTTCCGGAGCTGGAACTCCACCTGTCCCGCCAGGCGGCCCTGCTGTCCGGCGGCCAGCAGCAGATGGTGGCCATGGCCCGCAGCCTTGCCGCGCGCCCCAGGGTGCTGATTGCCGACGAGCTGTCCATGGGGCTTGCGCCGCAAATCGTCGCCCGCCTGCTGGCGAGCCTGCGGCAGGCGGCGGACCGGGGCGTCGCCGTGCTGCTGGTGGAGCAGCATCTGTCCCAGGCCCTCGCCATCTGCGACAGGGCCTATATTCTCAACCACGGCCGTGTGGTGATGGCGGGTTCGGCGCAGGAGCTCAAGGGCCAGTCCGCCGCCATCGAGGCCGCCTATCTGTTTGGCCCTAGGGCCTCCGAACCCATCGAGTCCTGAGGATGTTGTCATGAATAGAGTGATTTCCCGCACGCTGTACCTGCCCCTCGCGCTGTCCCTGGGGCTGTTGGCGGGCTGCGCCGATAAAGGCGCCAACGACACCGGCAGTGACGGTGAGAAGGCGATCCGCCTGATGTTCATCGGCCAGATCACCGATACCGCCAACGCCACCCCCATCCCGGAGGCGGCGGCGGGGGTGCGGGCCGCGGTGGCCAGCATCAATGCCGAGGGCGGGCTCAATGGCCGGCCCCTGCGGGTGGAAATCTGTGATGACAAGAACGATGCCAACGAGGCCACCAAGTGCGCCCGCCGGGCGGCCCGGGATGGAGTGGTGGCCACCGTGGGCAATACCAGCAACTTCGGCGACATGATCATGCCGGTGCTGGAGCAGGCGGGTATCGTCAGCATCGGTCACAACCCCATCATGCCCCGGGATTTTGCCAGCCCGGCCGCCTATCCCCTCCAGCCCGGCGCGCCGGGGATGCTGTCCGGCGCGGCCAAAATGCTCGCCGACCAGGGGGTCAAGCGCATCCGCCTGGCGGCGGTGGACAGCCCCGCCGGCGCCCTGGGGGAGCCCTTCGTGCGGGCCGGGCTCAAGGGTACCGACAGCGAGCTGGTGGGGATGACCCTGGTGCCCCTGGGGGCGCCGGACTATTCCATCTATGCCCGGGCGATTTTCCAGGATGCCGACGGCGTGGTGCTCGGCATGAACGCCGACCAGGCGGCCCGCACCATCACCGCCCTGCGCCAGGCCGACCCCGACAAGCCCATCGCCGTCACCATGGCGGCGCTGCCGCCGGCCACCATCGAGCAGCTCGGCGCCGCCGCCGAGGGGGTGCTGGTGGCCACGCCATTTCGGCCGATGACCGCCGGCGGCGACAGCATTGCCCGCTTCATTGGCGACATGGGGGCAGCGGCCCCGGATGCCAAGCTCAACGGCTTTTCCCTGCAGGGGTGGCTCGCCGTGCAGACCCTCCATGCGGTGATGCGCGACACCCCCGCCGATGGGATCGATGCCGCCGCCGTCAGGGCCCGCATGGCCAGCCTGGAAAACTTCGCGGTGGGGGATGCCCTGGCGCCCCTGACCACCACCCGGGAAAAGACCGATCCCTTCAACCGTCTATTCAACAGTACCGTACTGTACGGTAGAGTTTCCGGCGGCGAGATCGTGCTGATCGACGACAAGTGGCGCGAGGCCAACCTCAACGAATGATGTGCCCGTCCCGGGGCTTGCCGGGCATCGGCACAGGAGCAACCTGACCATGCAGGAACGGAATGTACGGGGCGGTAATTTTGTCTTTGTCGGCGGTTCGGAGGGCATGGGCCGGGCCGCGGCCCTGGAACTTGCCCGGCGCGGCGCCTCGGTGCTGATCGTCAGTCGCGGCGCGGCGGCGGGCAACGCCGCCGTGGACGCGGCCAGAACGGCCGGCGCCACCTCGGCGGATTTTCTCGCCGCCGACCTGTCCACCGTGGCGGGGGTCAAGGCCGCCGCCCTCGGCATCCAGGCCTGGAGTCCGCACATCCATGGTTTGATGCACACGGCGATGTCGGCGTTCAACCAGCGCATCATCACTCCCGATGGGCTGGATTTTGCCTTCGCCCTGCAATACTTCGCCCGCGCCGCTCTCAATCGCCTGCTGGTGGACAACCTGGCGGCGTCAGGGGATGGGCGGATCGTCCATATCGCCGGCAATGTCAGCGCGAAAATGGCCGGCGTGGATCTCGACGACCTGCAGTTCGAGCGCCGCAAGTGGTCCTTTTTCAAGTCCATCGGTAATCCCCCCATTTGTAGCGGCGCCCAAAAGTAGAGGTCAGGCCGCCAAGGCCAACTTCTGTTTCGGGGTGATGCCTCCCAGGGCCATATTTGGCCGTTCGTGATTGTAAGTCCATAGCCAACG
>JAYELS010000027.1:0-34778 GCA_034717695.1 Pseudomonadota bacterium | reverse complement strand
CGGAGCGACGACCTCGACGAGCCGGCCCTCTGGGAGCTCACCGGCCAGGGGCTCGGCCGGCTGCTCGGCTCCGAGGATGCCATGGAGGGCATGAGGGCCTTTGCCGAGAAGCGCGAACCCCGCTGGCGAGGGCGCTGACAGAGACCCTTGGCGCGAGCGGCCCAGCCGCTGCCCTGGGCCGGGCCTTCCCTTTGCAGGCCAGGATCGTTCCCCTACAATCCAGCCACATGGAACGGGGGAACCTCATGGCCAAACGCGCGGAGCAAGCAGGGCAGGTGCTCGACCTTGCGGCGGTGCTCAACGATCTGGTGGCCGACGGTTTGCTGGAGCGGCGCGCCGCCAACGGCATCGGCGGGGAGGCCCGCAGCCGCGAGCAATCCCTGATGCACCCGCTGGCCTATATCGCCTCTCTGCGGGTGGAGAGCGCCAGGCAGCCCGGCCGCACCCTCGACGGCCAGGTCCTCGCCCAGTGGCTTGCGGATCGCGCCGGCCTGCCCCTCTGGCATATCGACCCCTTGAAGATCAACGTGCCCGCGGTGACAGCGGTGATGTCCTTCGAGTTTGCCCGCCGCCACCAGATTCTCTGCGTCGAGGCGGGCAAGGACGAGGTGGTGATCGCCACCGCCCAGCCCTTTGTCACCAGCTGGGTGGAGGGCCTGGAGCAGGCCAGCCGGCGCCGGGTGAAGCGGGTGGTGGTCAACCCCGCCGAGCTGCAGAAGTACATGGTGGAGTTCTACGCCCTGTCCCGCTCGGTGCTGGGGGCGGGGCGCGTCCAGGGCGGCGAGGGGCGGGCCCAGGTCACCAACATGGAGCAGCTGTTCGAGCTGGGGAGCCTCAAGGAGCCGGACGCCCAGGACCAGCACATCGTCAATATCGTCGACTGGCTGTTGCAGTACGCCTTCGACCAGCGCGCCAGCGACATCCATATCGAACCGCGCCGGGACAAGGGCAAGATCCGCTTTCGCATCGACGGCGTGCTGCACCTGGTGTACGAGCTGCCGGCCCAGGTGATGACCGCCATGGTGAGCCGCATCAAGATTCTCGGGCGCATGAATGTGGCGGAGAAGCGCCGCCCCCAGGACGGCCGCATCAAGACCAAGACCCCGGACGGCAACGAGGTGGAGCTGCGTCTCTCCACCCTGCCCACCGCCTTTGGCGAAAAGCTGGTGATGCGCATTTTCGATCCCGACGTGCTGCTGCGGGGCTTCGCCGACCTCGGCCTCACCGGCGCCGACCTGGAACGCTGGCGGGGGATGACCGGGCGCGCCCACGGCATCGTGCTGGTCACCGGCCCCACCGGGTCCGGCAAGACCACCACCCTCTACTCCACCCTCAAGCAGCTGGCCACCGAGGAGGTGAACGTCAGCACCGTGGAGGACCCCATCGAGATGGTGGAGGACAGCTTCAACCAGACCCAGGTGCAGGCCAATATCGACTTCGACTTCGCCACCGGCATCCGCACCCTGATGCGCCAGGACCCGGACATCATCATGGTGGGGGAGATCCGCGACCTGGCCACCGCCGAGATGGCCACCCAGGCGGCCCTCACCGGCCACCTGGTGCTCTCCACCCTGCACACCAACGACGCGCCCTCCGCCATCAGCCGGCTGCTGGACCTCGGGGTGCCGGCCCACCTGCTGCGGGTCACCCTCAACGGCGTCATGGCCCAGCGCCTGGTGCGCCAGCTGTGCCCCCACTGCAAGGAGAAATCCGCCGTCGACGAAACCGTCTGGCGGCAGCTGCTCGCCCCCTGGAAGCTGGCCCCGCCGGCGGAGGTTTACCAGCCGGCGGGCTGCCTGGAATGCCGCAACACCGGCTACCTGGGGCGGGTGGGCATCTACGAGATCATGCCCATGGGGGAGAGCCTCAGGGCGTTGGTGAGCGCCGATTTCGACCTGCCGCGGCTGCGCGCCCAGGCCATGAAGGAGGGCATGCGCTCCCTGCGCCTGGCCGGCGCCCTGAAGGTGGCGGCGGGCATCACCGCCATCGAGGAAATTCTGAGGGTGACCCCCGACCATGAGCACTGATCCCGCCGCCCTGCTGGCCGGCGCCGAAGCCCCCGCCGTATTGCTGGAGGCCGCCCGCCAGGGCCTCGCCCGCTATCTCGACCGCTGCGGCGACGATGCCCCGTGGCTCGCCAACCACCTTGCCGATCCCGGGTTTGCCGGGGATTTTGCCCGGGTCTGGGGCGGCAGCCCCTTTGTGGTGGACAGCTGCATCGCCCGCCCGGGCCTCTTCCGCGACCTGGTGGACAGCGGCGACCTGGGCCACGCCTATGGCGAGGCGGGCCATCGCCAGCGGCTCGCCGTCGCCCTCGCCGATGCCGCGAGCGAGGCGGACCTGCAGCGGGTGCTGCGGCGCTTCCGCCAGCGGGAGATGGTGCGCATCCTGTGGCGGGATTTCACCCGCCGCGCGGCCACCCTCGACACCACCACCGACATGACCCGCCTGGCGGAGGCCTGTATCCAGGGGGCCATCGACCAGCTCCACCCGGCCCTGTGCGCGGAGCTCGGCACCCCCATCGGCAAGCACTCCGGTCGGGAGCAGGGGCTGGTGGTGCTGGGCATGGGCAAGATGGGAGCCTTCGAACTCAATGTCTCGTCGGACATCGACCTGATCTTCGCCTTTCCCGAGGCGGGGGAGACTGTGGGCGGACGGCGCCAGCAGAGCAACCAGGAATTCTTCACCAAGCTCGGCCAGAAGCTGATCCAGGCCCTCGACAACAAGACCGCCGACGGCTTTGTGTTCCGGGTGGACATGCGCCTGCGCCCCTACGGCCAGAGCGGCGCTCTGGTGCTCAACTTCGATGCCCTGGAGGACTACTACCACACCCAGGGCCGCGACTGGGAGCGCTACGCCATGATCAAGGCCCGGGTGGTGGCGGGGGGCCGGGACGCCGGCCAGCGGCTGATGGCGATCCTTAGGCCCTTCACCTACCGCAAGTACATCGACTTCAGCGCCATCCAGTCCCTGCGGGACATGAAGGCGATGATCAACCGCGAGGTGCAGCGCCTCGGCACCGCCGCCGATATCAAGAAGGGCGCCGGGGGTATCCGCGAGGTGGAATTCATCGCCCAGGCCTTCCAGCTCATTCGCGGTGGCAAGGATGCCCGCTTCCAGAATCCCGAGCTCAGGGCCATCCTCGCCCTGCTGGACGCGGAGGGCCTGTTGCCCGCCGGCGCCAGCGACGAGCTGTGGCGCGCCTATGTGTTGCTTAGGGACACCGAGCACGCCCTGCAGGGCCACAGGGATCAGCAAACCCAGCTGTTGCCCGAGGCCGAGGGGCACCGGGCGGTGATCGCCGCCGTCCTCGGTTACCCGGACTGGGCCGCCTTCGCCGCCGACCTCGACGGCCACCGGGCGCGGGTGCGGCGGATTTTCGCCGACATCGTCAGCGAGCCGGTGGAGGGCCGGGGGGAATCCGCCGAACTGCAGCTTGCCCGGGGCCTGTGGCTGGCGAGCGATGAGCCGGCCATGGCCTCCGACCTCGTCGCCCTTGGCTATGGCGCCGCCGATGGCCTGGCCGGGGAGCTGATGGCCCTGCGCCACGGCCGCGCCGTGCGGGCCATGGAGGCGAGCGTGCGCAACCGCCTCGACACCTTCATGCCGCTGTTGATCGTCGCCTGCGCCGAGCGCCCCGATGGCGCCGAGACCCTCACCCGCACCCTGCCCCTTGTGCAGGGCATCCTGCGGCGCAGCGCCTACCTGGTGCTGCTGATCGAAAACCCCGAGGCCCTGCGCCAGCTGGCGCGGCTGTGCGGCGAAAGCCTGTGGATCGCCGAGCAGATCAGCCGCTACCCGGCCCTGCTCGACGAGTTGCTCGACCCCCGCACCCTCTACACCCCGGCGGACAAGGCCAGCATCGCCCAGGACCTGCGCCAGCAACTGCTGCGGGTGCCCAGCGACGACCTCGAGGGCCAGATGGAGGCACTGCGTTACTTCCGCCGTGCCCAGGGCCTGCGGGTCGCCGCCTGCGAGGTGACCGGCGCGCTGCCCCTGATGAAGGCCAGCGACAACCTCACCTGGCTCGCCGAGGCGATCCTCGACCATGTGCTGGCACTCGCCTGGGAGTGGATGGTGGCGCGCCACGGCCGCCCGGGTCGCGCCCCCGATGGCCCGGAGCCGGGCCTCCTGGTGGTGGGCTATGGCAAGCTCGGGGGCATCGAGCTCGGCCATGGCTCCGACCTCGACCTGGTGTTCATCCACAACGCCGACCCCAACCTCGCCAGCGACGGCGACAAGGCCATCGACAACGCCACCTTCTTCATGCGCCTCGGGCAGCGCATGATCCATATCCTCACCACCCAGACGGTGTCCGGTGCCCTCTACGAGGTGGACATGCGGCTGCGCCCCAACGGCAACTCCGGGATGCTGGTGACCGCCATCGGCGCCTTCGAAAAATACCAGCGCGACAACGCCTGGACCTGGGAGCACCAGGCCCTGGCCCGGGCCCGCCCGGTGGCCGGCGACCGGGCCATGGCCGACAGGTTCGATGCCATTCGCCGGCAGGTGCTGTGCCGCGCCCGGGAGCCGGCGGCGTTGCGGGGGGAGGTGTTGGAAATGCGCGAGAAAATGCGCGCCCACCTGGGCAGCAAGGGCGGCGCCAGGCAGTTCAACATCAAGCACGACGCCGGCGGCATCGTCGACATCGAATTCATCGTCCAGTACCTGGCCCTCGCCCACGCCAGTCGCCACCCGGCCCTGGTGGCGTACACCGACAACATGCGCATGCTCGACGCCATCCGCGCCAGCGGCCTGCTGGCGGAGGACATTGTCGGCCACCTACAGGCGGCCTATATCTTCTTCCGCAGCCTGGTCCACCGCCGGGTGCTGCAGAACAAGGCCAGCACCCTCGCCGCCGACAGTGCCGTCTGGGGAGAGGCCGCGGAGCACAGCGCGCGGGTTCGGGGGATCTGGGAGGGGGTTTTTGCCGAGGGTTGAGCCATCGGGCGCTGGCGTCGCGCCGACCTGATTGATGTGTCCCGATGGGCTTGGGCTTGGGCATGGGCCGCCCGGCTGGTCAGCTGTCCAGCCCAGTGCCCAGCAGAGGCTTGCGCAACGGCATTTTCTCGCTTGAGAGGTGAATCATCGGGACACCATCGTCTTCTTGCCGGTAAAGGATTCGGCGGGTTTTGACAGACAAGCCCCGATGGATCGAATTCGCCAGCTCCGTCGGAACGCGGGCGGATTCAGCAAACAGCGCAAGCCGGTCCACCGCGGAAAAGACCCGCCCCATAAAGCCAGGGGCGGTATCCCGTCACACCTCCGTCAACCACCCGTGGCGATCCTCGGCCCGGCCGCTCTGGATGTCGTTCAGGGCCTTGCGCAGCATCAGGGTGGTGGGGCCTTCGGCGCCGCTGCCCACGGTGTATTCCCGGCCGCGGTGGATCAGGGTGCCGACGGCGGTGAGCACGGCGGCGGTGCCGGACAGGGCGGCCTCGCAGCCGGGCCTGGCGGCGCGCTCGAGCAGTTCGTTCACGCTCAGCTGGCGCTCTTCCACCTTCATGCCCAGGTCGCGGGCCAGGGTGAGGATGGAGTCCCGGGTGATGCCGTGGAGGAAGGAGCTGTCGAGGGCCTTGGTGATGAGGGTGTCGCCGTCGATGAGGATGAAGTTGGCGGCACCGGTCTCCTGTACGTCGCCGTTGGGACAAAAGAGAATCTGGTCGACTTTCAGTTCCTGCTTCGCCTTGAGGGTGGGCAGCAGGGCGCTCGCGTAGTTGCCGCCGCTCTTGATCATGCCCATGTGGGGGGCGCAGCGCACGCCGTCCTCCTCCAGCAGCAGTCGCAGGCGGGGGGCGTCGCCGGTGAAGTAGGCGCCCACGGGGGAGAGCAGCACATACTGGCAGGAGGTGAGGGACGGGGCGCCGGCCTTGCCGATGGCGGGCTCGGTGCCGATATGGGTGGGGCGGATGTACATGGAGCCGGGGAGGTCGGGCACGTCGGCCTTGAAGCGGCGCAGGATGGCGAGAATCATCTCGCCGCTGGCGGCCTGGTCGATGTCCGGGAGGGCCAGCAGCTTGCTGCTCTGGGCGAAGCGGGCCAGGTTCCGCTCCATGCGGAACACCTTGACGCCGCCGTCCGGCTGGCGGAATGCCTTGAGGCCCTCGAAGCAGGTGCTGGCATAGTGCAGCACGTGGGCGCCGGGGTGCAGTTTCAGGCTGTCGCTGGACACGATCTCCCCGGCGCTCCAGCGGGAGCCGTCGAACCAGGAGATTGCCATTTCGGGCATGAAAACGGTGCCAAAAGCGGTCATAGCATGGGTCTCAAGAAAACCAGGGGGCGCGTCAGCGGGGCTGCGGCGAGGGCGTGTACCAAAAGTCCGGGATTGTAATCACCGCGCCTGGAAATTGGAATCCTGGCTCCCGCCGGGCCGAGGTAGGCGGCCCGGGCGCTTTCGCGGCCCGGGGGTTGGTATACTGCCCGCCATTCAGCAGCAGCGACCACAGGCCCGCGATGTTTCCAAGGTTCCGCTCCGCAAATTCCCTGACCCCAGAAACGGCTGTGCCGGGGAGGTACTGCCGTGGCGGCTGAGAAGCGCATCCTGATCGTCGGCCCGTCCTGGGTGGGGGACATGGTGATGGCCCACTCCCTCGTTCAATTGCTCCGCGAGCGCCACCGGGGCGCGCTGATCGATGTGCTGGCCCCCGCCTGGAGCCGTCCCCTGCTCGACCGCATGCCGGGGGTGCGCGCTGCCATCGACATGCCCATCGGCCACGGCGAGCTGGCCCTCGGGGCGCGGATGCGCCTCGGAGAATCCCTGCGGGGCCAGTACGACCAGGCCATCGTCCTGCCCAACTCCCTCAAGTCCGCCCTGGTGCCTTTTTTCGCCGGTATCCGCACCCGCACCGGCTGGCGGGGGGAGATGCGCTTCTGGCTGCTCAACGATATTCGCCTGCTCAACAAGAAGCGCCATCCGCTGATGGTGCAGCGCTTCAATGCCCTGGCCTTTGCCGCGGATTTCACCAATCCGGTGCCGGCGCCGTTTCCGGTGCTCAAGGTGCGGGCCGAGGGCATTCCCGACCTCATGGCGCGCTTTGGCCTCGATACCGCGCGGCCGGTGCTGGCCCTGTGCCCCGGGGCCGAGTTCGGCCCCGCCAAGCGCTGGCCCGAGGGCCACTACGGGGCGGTGGCGGCGGCCATGGTGGCCCGGGGCTGGCAGGTGTGGGTGTTCGGCTCCGCCAACGACCGGGCCGTGGCCGAGGCCCTGGTGGCGGGCGCCGGGGAGGCCGCCCAGCACTGCCATATCCTCGCCGGTGAGACGGAATTGGCGGAGGCCATCGACCTGCTGTCCCTGGCGGGGGCGGTGGTGAGCAACGACTCCGGCCTCATGCATATCGCCGCCGCCTTGTCTCGGCCTCTGGTGGTGCTGTATGGCTCTACTTCCCCCGGGTTCACGCCACCTTTGGCGAAGGATGTCGAGACGCTGTCCATACCGGTGGACTGCGGCCCCTGCTTCCAGCGGGAGTGCCCCAAGGGGCACCACAGGTGCCTGGTGGATATCGCCCCCGGGCAGGTGCTGGACGCCCTCGACAGGCTGCCACGGCCCGCCACCCTGGCGCCGGGCTGAGCGCCATGGAGTTTGCCTTCCTGATCTACCGGTTTTTCCCCTACGGCGGCCAGCAGCGCAACATGCTCACCATGGCCCGGGAGGCCCTCGCCCGGGGGCACCGGGTGACGGTGCTGTGCCACGATTGGCGCGGCGAGGTGCCCGAGGGGCTCGATGTGGTGCGCCTGCCGGCGAGGGGCCTTGGCAACCACAGCCGGCTGGCGGCCTTTTCCGCCGCGGCCCAGGGCTGGCTGCGGGGTCGCGCCGTGGATCTGGTGGTGGGCTTCATCAAGCTCCCGGGGCTCGACGCCTACTATGCCGCCGATCCCTGTTTCGCCGAGAAGGCCCGCAACCAGCGGGGCTGGCTGTACCGCCTGAGCCCCCGCACCCGGGCCTATCTCGCCTTCGAACGGGCGGTGTTCGGGGCGGACAGCCGCACCCATATCCTCGAGGTCTCCCCCCGGGAGCGCCCGAGCTTCATCGCCCACTACGGCACCCCGGAGGGGCGATTCCACACCCTGGTGCCGGGCATCGCCGAGAGCCGCCGGGCGCCGGACAACCACCGGGAGATCGCCGCCGCCACCCGGGCGGCGCTGGGCTTTGGCGCCGACGACCGGCTGCTGCTGGCCCTCGGGTCCGGCTTTCGCACCAAGGGCCTTGACCGCGGCATCCGCGCCCTGGGGGAATTGCGCCGTCGCGGCCGGCCCTGCCACCTGCTGGTGGTGGGGGAGGACCGCCCCGGGCCGTTCCGGAAAATCGCCGAGGGTGAGGGCGTTGCCGACCGGGTGCATTTTCTCGGCGGGCGGGACGATGTGCCCGCCATTCTCCAGGCGGTGGACCTGCTGCTCCATCCCGCCTACCGGGAGAACACCGGCAACGCCCTGCTGGAGGCCATGATCGCCGGCCTGCCGGTGATCGCCACCCGCACCTGCGGCTATTCCCACTATGTGACCGAGGGGGACATGGGCGCGGTGATCGACGACGACAGCACTCCGGCGCGGATCGCCGATGCGGTCGAGGCGGTGCTCGCCACCCCCGGCGAGGAGTGGCACCGCCGGGGCGCCCTGTTTGCCGCCAGCGCCGATATCTACCGGCGCCCCCGGCAGGCGGTGGATATTCTCGAATCCCTGGTGGCGCCAAAATGAACGAATTGGTACTGCGCCCGCCCTTCGACCGGCGCTGGGCTGGCCGCGACCCCTTTGCCGAGGTGGCGGCCATGGGCGGCGAGACAGTGCGCCACAAGGAGGGTCGCGAAACCCGCCGCTGCCTCGTCGACGGCGAAGTGTTCTACCGCAAGGTCCACAGCGGCGTGGGCTGGGGGGAGATTTTCAAGAACCTGCTCCAGGGCCGCCTGCCGGTGGTGGATGCCAGCAACGAGTGGCGCGCCATCCAGCGCCTCGGCGAGTTGGGCATCCCCACCCTGACCCCGGTGGCCTGGGGTCGGCGCGGCCTCGACCCCGCCACGCGGCAATCCTTTCTGGTGACCCGGGAGCTGACCGGCACCCTCAGCACCGCCGTATTCACCGCGACCTGGCCCGCCAGCCCGCCGGCCCATGCCCTGCGGGTGGCGATGATCCGCCGCATCGCCGCCATTGCCCGGGCGCTGCACGGGGCGGGGATCAATCACCGCGACCTGTACCTTTGCCACTTTCTGCTGGACGTGTCCGCCGGGGTTGAACAGCTCGATCCCGCCCGCCTGCGCTTTTACCTGGTGGACCTGCACCGCGCCCAGATCCGCCGCCGGGTACCGCGCCGCTGGCGGGTCAAGGATGTGGCCAGCCTGTACTTTTCCGCCCTCGATATCGGCCTCACCCGCCGCGACGTGCTGCGCTTTCTGCGGGCCTATTTCCAGCAGCCCCTGAAGACCGTGGTGGCGGAGCAGGCATCCCTGCTGCGGGCGGTGGAGGGCAAGGCGGACAAGCTCTACCGCCGGGATTTTGGCCGCGCCCCCGTCTTTCCCATCCACGCTCCCTGAGAGGGCAAGCCATGTCCTTCTACCGCGCCGTCGTCCGCCCCCTGCTGCACCGGGTAAAGCGCTTTCGCAATTTCGTCCGGGACCTGGCGGCGGTGATCGCCCGGGGCTGGGACCTGCGGCTCATCACTTCCTGCGACATGAAGATCCACAAACTGCCGAAAACCACCGAGTTCTGGCACCCGGTGGGCATCGTCATCGGCGGCAGGGCGCGCATCGGCGAGCACTGCGTCATCCGCCAGAATGTCACCATCGGCCAGGTCCGCGACCAGTACCCGGTGATCGGCAACCGGGTGGAGATCGGCGCCGGCGCCATCATCCTCGGCGGTGTGACCATCGGCGACGACGCGGTGATCGCCGCCGGGGCGGTGGTGGTGAAGGATGTGCCCGCGGGGCATGTCTTTGTGTCGCGCCACGATACCCTGATGCAGGTGCGCCAGGATCCCTCAGTCGAGTCCTAGCTCGATCTTCTTGCGGGCCACGTAGGCGGCGGGATCGCCGCCGATGCGGGTGTCGAGGGCGCGGATGTCCTTGCGCCGCTGGCGTTCGAACGACCAGCGCCAGCGGTGGATGCCGAGGGAATCCAGGTCGATGATCTCCAGGCGGTCGCCGTCCAGCAGCAGGTTGGTGGGCTTGATGTCGCCGTGGGTGATGCCGAGGGCGTGGAGCCTCAGCACCAGCTCCCGGGTGAGGGCGACCACCGCGGGCCAGCGGCGGCGATCCAGTTGCCCGCTCATCAGCAGCTGGTGGAGTGTCTCCCCCCGGGACTGTTCGCAGATGATGTAGCCATCCCCGGGCAGTGGCCCCCGGCGGGTGTCCAGGTAGGCGATGGGGCGCGGGGTGGGAATGCCGAGGTGCCGGAGCACAAGCCCCCGGACAAAGGATTTGCGGGCCCGGGAGCTGGCCAGGCAGCGCTTCAGGCCGTGCAGCCAGCCCTGGTGGTTGTAGCGCTTGATCACCCAGCGCTGGCCGCCCGCCGCCACCGCCGCGACGGTGGAGGTCTGGTCGTGCTTGTAGCGCTGGCCGGCGGCGATCAGCTGGTGGAGGGTTTGCCCGAGATCATCGCTCCCGAGGTCGAACCCCGGGGTGGCGAGGCCCCCGAGGCCCTTGCCGCGCAGGGGGGGGAATGCCCCCTTGTCCGCCAGGGCGCGGTACACCGCGCGGAGGGCGGCACTCACTTCGCGGTTCACAGCCACAGATCCTCCCGCCGCAGCCGGCCCCGCTCCACCAGGCGCCCGAGGCGGGCGCGGGTCTTCGCTTCGACCCGCCGGCGCAGGGATGCGGCGTCGAGATCGTCAAAATGGCGGCAGTAGCACTGGAAGAAGAACAGTCGGTCGCGGCGCCCGAGGGCGGGGGAGATCAGCATGTTGAGTTGTACCAGGTTCCTAAGCCGCAGCCGCCCCGGGAGCTGGGCAAACTGCCGGGTGCGCTCGTTGTCGAGCCAGGCGCATTCGATGCGCCCGTCCCTCTCCCGGGCCAGCAGGTTGCCGGGCCGCAGGTCGCCGTGGCTGAAGCCGGCCCGGTGGAGGGCGGCCACCGCGTCCGCCACGCCCCGCAGCCAGCGGCGGCGCTGCCTCGGCGAAGCGCCGTCCAGGGCTGCGGCGCACTGGTAGAGGTTGCGGAAATCCCCGAGATCCCGGGTGACCACAAACACCTGGCGGCGGATGCCGAAGGCCTGGCGCCAGCCCACCAGCAGGGCGGCGGGCACGCGGAAGCCCGCCGCCGCCAGCCGCTGCTCGGCGGCCAGGGCCCGCAGGGCGCGGTGGGGGCGAACCAGATTCTTGATGGCTTCCAGCGCCCCCCGGTCGAGGAATTCCTTGAGGTAGACCGCATCCGGAGCGGCCCCTGGCAGGGCCAACACGCCCCGGGATACCCGGGAGAAGCGCGACGCCGCCACCGGCTGGGGGCCCTGGAGCAGGGCTGCGGGGGCCCTAAGGCCTGACAGGGCCGGGGCCGCGGCCCGGAGGGAAGGAGCCACCGCCAGCCGCCAGTGGGGGTTGGCGGCGGGGATGAAGGCGGCCAGGGGGGCGGTCATCGGCGGCTACCCATGGCGCAGGCGCCGCAGGCGGGTGGCGAGCCGGGCATGCCAGGGGATGTCGAGGGCCAGGGCCTTGCGGTACAGGGCATCCGCCTCCGCGCCGCGACCCTCGGCGGCGAGCAGCCGCGCCGCCCCCAGGTACTGGCGGTGCTGGTGGCGGGTGAAGGCCGGGTCGCGGGTCAGCCGGTCGAACGCCGGATCGCCCCGCAGTTTTTCCAGCACCCGCACCTTGCTCAGGCGATTGCGCAGGGGATTGGCGGTGGCGCCGTCGCCGTGCATCCGGTAGTCGGTGAGGGGCTCGGGGACATAGGCCTGTGGGAACTGGTTGAGGATCCGCGCCCAGAGGTCGAAGTCCTCCCCCACGGCGATGGCGGTATCGAAGCCGCCGACGGCGTCGAGGCAGGGGCGGCGGACCATCGCCGAGGAGGTGATCAGCGGGTAGCGGCGGATCACGAAGTCCCGCAGGTCGACCCGGCCCACGGGGATGGCCTTCCCCCGGCACAGGTCCGGATCGATGACCGCGCCCCGGGCGTCGATGGCGCGGCTTGCGGTGAACACCAGGCCGGCGTCGGGCTCCGCGCCGAGGGCCGCCAGCTGGCGGCTGATCTTGCCGGGCAGCCAGCGGTCGTCGGCGTCGAGAAAGGCGATCAAGTCGCCGCTGGCGGCGGCGATGGCGGTATTGCGGGCGGCGGAGACCCCGAGGTTGCGGGGGTGGCGCAGCAGGCGGATGCGGCTGTCGCGACGGGCCTCCAGCGCCACCCGGTCGGCGGTGTCGTCCCCGGAGGCGTCATCCACCACCAGCACCTCCAGGTCGCGGTGATCCTGGGCGAGGGCACTCGCCAGGCATTCGCCGATATACGCGGCGGCGTTCCAGGCGGGGACGATGACCGAGACCCGGGGCATCAGCCGGAGACGGTCCGGGACAGCGTGGTGTCGAACAGCGCCTCGTAGTTGTTCACCATCCGCTCCTTGCTGAAATTGGCGATCACATGGGCCTTGCCCCGCTTGCCCATGGCGAGGAGCTGCTCCTTGGGAAGACGGGCCGCCGCCAGGATGGCGGCGGCGATGGCGTCCTCGCTGGTGGGGTCCACCAGCCAGCCGCAGTCGATGCCGTCCACCACCTCGCTCATGCCGTTGATGTTGGAGGTGATCACCGGCAGCCCCGAGGCCATGGCCTCCAGCAGCGCCAGGGGCAAGCCCTCCCGCAGGGAGGGCATCAGGAACACATCGGCGGCCCGCAGCACTTCGGCGATGCGCGGGCGGAAGCCGAGGAAGTGCACATGGCGCTCGAGCCCCTCGGCCTTGGCGTGCTCCTTGAGGTCCGCCTCCAGGGGCCCGGTGCCGACGATCACCAGCAGGGAGTTGGGTGCCTGGGGCAGGGTGCGCTTGAAGGCGTCGATGATGCGGCGGTGGTTCTTCTTGGCATACAGGCGCCCGACGATCAGGTAGATCCGCTTGTCCCGGGTGCTGACGCCGAGCACCTCGTCCCGGTCCAGGGGCGCCGGTTCGCGGATGAAGCGGGCGTAATCGAGGCCGTTCTGGACGTGGAAGATCTTGTCCCTCGGGATGGCGATGTTCTGCCGGTAGATGTCCTCCATGCCGTCCCGGGACACACTCACCCAGCCGGCCATGAGGGGGTTGATGAGGGCGTTGAGGAGTTTCTCCCCGGGCCCGTTCTTGCCCCGCACGATGCCGTGGAGGATGCCGAGCACCGCCGGCCGGGCCCGGGACAGGCGCGCGGCGATGGCGCCGATGGGGATGGTGCGGCGAAACTGGCACACCAGCAGGTCGCAGCCCTCGGCGTCGAGGAGATTGCGCACCGCGCCGAGGGTCCCGGGATGGCGCCAGCTGACGGCCTTGCGGTCGAGGTCCAGGTAGCGGGTCTCGACCCCGAGGGCGTCGATTTCGTTGCGGCCATCGTCCTGCCCGCTCAGGTAGCACACCAGGGTGCGGTACTTGCCGGGGGTGGTGGCCACCATGGAGTTGAGCAGCGGGTAGTTGCCGTTGTAGCGCTTGAACAGGTGGATGATGGTGGGGCGCTGGCCCGCTGCCGGCGGTGCCAGCGGGGGAGGGCTGGCGGCCTCGATACTGCGGGTTGGTGGGTTTGAAAAATCCATTTCAGTGATAGCCTCCATGACGTATTCAACTTGCAAGGTGCGCATGCAGCGGTAATCGGCGAGACAGTCCCGCCGGGAGCAGCCCGGGGCGCAGGGGGTGGCGCTGCGCAGGATTCGCACCCTCTCGCCCATGGGGCCCCAGCGCTTTTCATCGGTGGGCCCGAAGATGGCGAGGGTGGGGGTTCCCGCGGCGGCGGCCAGATGGGTCGGGCCGGTGTCGTTGCCGATGAATTGCCTTGCCCTGCCACAGAGGGCGATCAGTTCGGCAATCCCCAGGCGGTTATGCAGGGAGACCATGTGCTCCCCGGCAAGTTCCTGGAGCTGGCGTATGGTTTCCCCATCCCGCTGGCCCGCACCGGTCACCACTACCTGCTGTCCCCGCGCCGCCAGCCAGGTGGCGAGGCGGGCAAAGTGGGCCACCGGCCACTGCTTGTAGTCCTTGGTGGCGCCGGGGTGGAGGATCACCAGCGGGCGGGTGGGGTCGAGGTTGAGGGCGGCGAGCAACTGGTCGAGCCGCCCCTCGGCCACGGGGCTCGGCGCGAGGCGTGGGTAGCCGGGGGGCAGGTCGACACCGGTCACCGCGCGGCTGACGGCGGCATAGTCGAAGAAGCGGTGGTGGCGGCCGTGGTCGAGGGCCACCCGTTGATCGAATCCTTGGCAGTGGCGGTTGTCAGGGCCAATGCGCCGGGTGGCGCCGGTCACGGGAATGAACTGGCGGCTGACCTTGTCACCCTCGATGGCAATGGCGAGGCCTCCCCGGGCGCGCCACAGCTGGCGGACAAATCCGGCAAGCTGGCGCAGGGACTGCCAGCGATGCCAGTGCTCGCTGGCGGCGCGTGGGAAGTAGATGACATGGCAGCCGAGAGCCGCCGCTTCGACGATGTCCCGGTAGCTGTTGTCGGCCACCAGGGTGGTTCGCTCCGCCCCGAAGTGGGACACCAGGGACTGCACCGCCTTCAGGGACACCAGCAAATTGCCCATGTGCTTGCTCGGCATCCACAGGGTGACCCGGGAGGCTGGTGGCGCGCTGGTGGTCGCTGGCGGTGAGGTGGCCATGCTGAGCAGGGAGTCCCGTGGATTTGGCGCGGCGATTATATCAGAGGGGCCGCGCTGGTTTGGGGAACACCGCGGCCAGGGGGGCGGCGCGGGCAGGCGCGGGGATTTTCCGTGCTATCATCCGCCCCGTTCGCACCGCCCGAGCCGCGGTGCCCAGCCGTTGATCGAACCTGCCGGGAGAAAGGGGCCTTGCTGAACCTAGCCGAGATCCAGAGTGCCACCTTGAAGCGCGATCCCTACCCCTACATGGTGGTGGAGGATGTGATCAATGCCGACGCCATCGAGGCCATACTCGGGGATTTTCCCGCCATCGACTACCCCGGCAGCATTCCCGTTTCCGAAGTGCGTTACGGCCCCGCCTTTCAGGCGTTGCTCGATGAGCTGAACGGCCCCGCCTTCCGCGACACCATCGCCGCCCGCTTTGGCCTCGACCTCGCCAACCGCCCGATCATGACCACGGTGCGCGGGGTGATGCGCGACAAGGACGGCCGTATCCACACCGATTCGAAAACCAAGGTGATCACCGTGCTGCTGTACTTCAACCAGGACTGGCGGGACAGCGGCGGCCATCTGCGCATTCTCCGCAATGGCACCGATCTCGACGACTTTGTCGAGGAAATCCCCCCCAAGCTCGGCACCATGGTGGTGTTTCAGGTGACCGACAACTGCTGGCACGGCCACAAGCCGGTGGTGGGCAAGCGCCTGTCCATCCAGATGAACTATCTCACCGGCGAGGCCGCCCGGGGCAAGCACCAGTTTTTCCACCGCCTGAGCGCGCGTCTGAAAAAGCTGTTCGCCCGCCGCCTCTGATTCCCCCGGCCAGACCTCCGCGATGAATGTGCTGATCGTCAAGCTGACCTCCATGGGGGATCTGGTGCAGGCCCTGCCGGCCCTCAGCGATGCCGCCCGGGCGCGCCCCGGGATCCGTTTCGACTGGGTGGTGGACGAAGCCTTCGCCGAAGTGCCCCAGTGGCACCCCGCGGTGCGCCAGGTGATCCGCACCGCCCACCGCCGCTGGCGGCGCTCCCCGGGGGTTCTCGGCGGCGAGCTGGCGGGGTTCCTGAAGGCCCTCCGCGCCAACCGCTACGACGCGGTGATCGATGCCCAGACCAACCTCAAGAGCGCCCTGGTGACCCTCCTCGCCCGGGGTGTCAAGCACGGCCCGGACCGGGCCTCGGTGCGGGAGAAGCCCGCCCACTGGGCCTATCACCACCACCATGCCATTCCCCAGGGGCAGCTGGCCATCGACCGCTGGCGCCAGCTGTTCTCCCGGGTGCTGGACTATCCCCTGCCGGCCGCCGCGGCGGATTTCGGCCTCGCCGGGCGCCACTGGCCGACCCCCGAGGGTATCGCTGTCGACAGCCCCTACCTGGTGTTTGTCACCAACGCCAGCTGGGACAACAAGTACTGGATCGAGGCCCACTGGCGCACCCTGATTCGCCGTGCCGGCGCTGCCGGCTACCGGGTCTTGCTGACCTGGGGGTCGGAGCGGGAGCGCTCCCGCACCTGCGCCCTCGCCGCCGGTCTCGACAACGCCCTCGTGCTGCCGCGCATGGGGCTGTCCCAGCTGGCGGGCCTGATGCTCGCAAGCGATGGCGCGATCTGCATGGATACCGGCCTTGCCCACGTGGCCGCCGCCCTCGATGTGCCCACGGTGACCCTCTACGGCCCCACCGATCCGGCCCTTATCGGCGCCACCGGCGCTCGCTCGGTCCACGTGGTTGCCGACGGCTTCCCGTGCATTCCCTGCTACCGGCGCGACTGCGAGGTTCCCGGCTATCGCGGCCCCGAGGCCCAGTGTCTCAAGGCCATGGGCCCGGAGCGGGTGTGGGACGATTTTTGCCGGCTGGCGGCTGTGCCGGCCACCATTTGACGACAGGTTTGCCCCTATGAAACTCGAATTCCCCCGCTTCGACAGCGCCCAGGTGCTGGTGGTCGGCGATCTGATGCTCGACCGCTACTGGTACGGCAGCACCTCGCGGATTTCCCCCGAGGCGCCGGTGCCGGTGGTCAAGGTGGGGCACACCGAGGACCGCATCGGCGGCGCCGGCAACGTGGCCCTGAACATCGCCTCCCTCGGTGCCGGCGCCTCCCTGGTGGCGGTGGTGGGCCGCGACGAGGCCGCCGAGGCCCTGCGCAGCCGCCTCGATTCTGCGGGCATCTTGTGCGATTTCCAGGTGTCGGACAGCCATCCCACCATCACCAAGCTGCGGGTGGTCAGCCGCAGCCAGCAGCTGCTGCGCATGGATTTCGAGGAGGCCTTCGACCGGGAGGACGCCAGTCAGCTGGTGGCCAAGACCGCGTCCCGGCTCGAGGGCATCAAGGCCATGGTGCTTTCCGACTACGGCAAGGGGGCCCTGCTGGATCCCCAGGCGCTGATCGCCGCCGCCGGCAATCGGGGCATCCCGGTGCTGGTGGACCCCAAGGGCACCGACTTCGACCGCTACTGGGGGGCGACCCTGCTGACCCCCAACCTCCACGAGTTCGAGGCGGTGGTGGGCCCCTGCGCCAGCGAGCACGAGCTGGCGGAGAAAGGCCTCGCCCTGGTGGCGCGCCTCGCCCTCGAGGCGCTGCTGGTGACCCGGGGCGAGCAGGGCATGACCCTGATCCGTCCCGGCCAGCCGGCCCTTCATCTGCCGGCCCGGGCGCGGGAGGTGTTCGATGTCACCGGCGCCGGGGATACGGTGATCTCGGTACTGGCGGCGGCCCTGGCGGCGGGAGAGGAGCTGCCCGAGGCGGTGGCCCTTGCCAACATCGCCGCCGGCATCGTGGTGGGCAAGCTCGGCACCGCCACCGTCAGTGGCCCGGAATTGCGCCGCGCCATGCAGCAGGAGCAGGGCTCCGAGCGGGGTGTGGTCAACGAGGAGCAGCTCGCCGTCGATCTGGATGTCGCCCGCGCCCACGGCGAGCGCATCGTCTTCACCAACGGCTGCTTCGATATTCTCCACGCCGGCCATGTGGGTTACCTGGAGCAGGCCCGCAAGCTCGGCGATCGCCTGGTGGTGGCGGTCAACGGCGACGAGTCGGTGAAGCGCCTGAAGGGGGAGGGTCGGCCCATCAACCCAGTGGAGCGGCGCATGGCGGTGCTTGCCGGGCTCGAGGCGGTGGACTGGGTGGTGCCGTTCGAGGACGACACCCCGGAGCGCCTTTTGGCCCTGCTCAGGCCCGATATCCTGGTCAAGGGTGGCGACTACCACAAGGAGAGCGTGGTGGGCTGGGAGATCGTCGAAAGCTACGGCGGCGAGGTGCGCGCCCTCGACTTTCTCGACAACTGCTCCACCACCGCCATCGTCGAGAAGGTGCGGGGCGGAAAGTGAGTTTTGTCAGTTTTTCGAACCACCCCGGCAATTCGCGGCCCAAAAGGCTTGACCCGGATCACAATAAATTTTATGGCAAACCTCAAAATACTGTTTTAGAGTTATGAAATTTGGTGGATAATTCCACCACGTTTGTCAACCAACAACGTGAACCAACAAGGCAAGTTACATCCACTGTAAAAGAGGGCGATCCTATGAAAAATGCAATGACTAAAACCGGTCTGGCCACCATGGCTCTGGCTCTGGTCCTGATGACTGGCTGTGCCACCAACGCTCGCGTTGATGCCGTTGAAGCCAAGGCCGACGCTGCCCAGGCTGCTGCCGACGCCGCCATGGCTGCCGCTCAGCGTGCTCAGCAGACCGCTGACCAGGCTCTGCGCGCCGCCAACGACGCCAACGCCGCCGTTACCCGCCTGTCCGAGACCGTTGGCCGCAAATAAGCAGCCGCCGCGTCAAGGCATTAAAAAGGCTGCCCTCGGGCAGCCTTTTTTTGTGCCCGGTCGGTAGCCCCGGGCGAGGTGGCGCGGCCGGCTCAGCCGGCGGTGATGTCCACGGGGATGCCGCGCTTTTCCTCGGCGGCGAGCTTGACCTTGTCCCAGTCCACGGCAATTCCGTGCTGGGGCTGGCGGGCGAGAGCGGCCTTGACGATGCCCTCGATGTCGAGGGGCTTGCCCTGGTCCTCCTCCAGTTGCGGGTGCACTTCGATATGCAGGCGCCCCTTCAGCCAGCCGGCCTTGACCGGCTCGTTGATGATCCGTACCGGTGTGCCGGGACTGACCGAGTGGGCGAGTTCCTCGATATCGCCGTCGTAGAGGCGGACACAGCCGTGGCTGACCCGCATCCCCACCCCGACGATCTTGTTGGAGCCGTGGAACAGATAGCTCGGCACCGACAGGCGCACCGCGTACTTGCCGAGGGGATTGTCCGGGCCGGGGGGCACCACCGCGGGGAGGATGTCCCCCATGGCGGCGTGCTCGCGGCGGATGGAGGCCGGGGGTGTCCAGGAGGGATTGGCGGCGACACTGGTCACCCGGGTTTCCACCTCGGGGGTCTGCCAGCCTTCGCGGCCGATGCCCACTCCGTAGGAACGCACGGTGTTCTTCCCGGGGATGAAGTGGTAGAGGCGGAATTCCGCCAGATTGAGGACGATCGCCTCCCGGTTCTCCTCGGGCAGGATGAACGACAGCGGCAGGGTGATCTCGGTGCCCTCGCCGGGCACCCAGGGATGGACGCCGGGGTTGGCTTCCATCATCTCCCGAAAGCCAAGGCCGTAGGTGCGGCCGATGGCCACGAAGGTGTCCTCGTACTTGGTCTTGAGGGTCATGTTGTCACCCACCACCGAATCCCCGTTTTCCGGCAGGCGGAAGGTCAGGGCGTGGATGCTGGCGGGCAGCCAGAGGGCGAGGAGCAGCAGGGCGGCGAGGGGGCGAAGCAGCTTCAAGGGGGATTCCTTCGAACAGGGTCTCAAAGCCGCGAATTCTACCAAGCCATGGCGGGAATTGCGCACTTTTTGCGCACTGATGTGGCGAACTTCACGGTTGTGCGGTGATCCCGCAGGCCGCCAGGGCGCGGGCGGCGTTGGCAGCCAGGTGCGCGGGGTTGATGGTGCCGACGATGGCGCTGCTGACTCCGGGGTGGGCGAAGATCATGGCGAGGCTCTCCGCCACCGGATCGCCCCCTGCCCCGGCGAGGTGGCCGCTGGCCAGGGCCTTCTTGATCAGCACGCCCCGGCCCAGGGCCTGGCAGCGATCGATCACCGCCACTTCCTCCCGATGGGCCAGGTTCCAGGTGACCATCACGCAGTCGGCAACCTCCGCCGCCAGCAGTCCGCCGGAGACGGTCTTGGTGGACATGCCGAAGGCCCGCAGCTTGCCTTCCCGCTTGAGGTCGGCGAGGGTCTCCAGGGTGCCCAGGTCGCGGATGATGTGTTCGTCGTTGCCGTCGGAGTGCACCAGCACGATGTCCAGGTGATCGGTGGCGAGGCGGCGCAGGCTCCGCTCCAGGCTCCGGCGGGTGTGGGCGGGGGAGAAATCGAAGTGCGACGCGCCGTCGATGAACTCTTCCCCGACCTTGGTACAGATCAGCCAGTCGTTCCGCTGGCCGGCCAGCAGGGTGCCGAGACGGGCCTCGCTGGTGCCGTAGGCGGGGGCGGTGTCCAGCAGGTTGATGCCGAGATCCCGGGCCTGGGCGAGGAGGTCGCGGGCGGCGCGGTCGTCGGGGATGGTGAAGCTCGCCGGGTACTTGACCCCCTGGTCGCGGCCGAGCTTGACGGTGCCAAGGCCGAGGACGCTGACCGCCATGCCGGTTTGTCCGAGGGGTCGTCTAGGCAGTTGCATCGGGGACTCCAAAGGCGGTGGCCCAGGGGGTGGCGGCGATGGGTGGTGGCGCCAGGGGCAGTTGGGGCGCGGCTTGCCCCGAGGGGGCGAGGCCGCGCTCACCCAGGCAGTTCTCCACCTGGCGGGCCAGGTTGGGTGCGAGGGTGAGCTTGGTGGGCCAGGCGGCGATCACATCGAGGGCGCCGCCGTCGGCGCGCTTCGCCCAGCCGGCGAAGGCCTGATCGGGGCGGGCAAAGTTGCGCTGGCGCGGCTCGGCCCGGTCAACCGCCAGCACCGCCCAGTCGGCGGCGCCGAAATCCAGCCAGGGCATCAGTTCATCCAGCTCCTGGCGGGCGCTGGCGAGCACCTCGTCGTCGCTCTGGCTCGCGCCCTTCTCGGCGAGGCCGCCCCCCAGGTACCAGACCTGGCTGCCGTCGGCGAGGGGATGGCTGGAGATGGTCAGGCGCGGCGTGGTCTCGGCCCCGAGGCAGTGGCCGTAAAAGCGGTGGGGCAGGCGGTGGCGGACCATGACCTGCTTGAGGGGGCGACACTGCATGGCGGGCCAGTCGGCGCCAAGGCCGTCGAGCAGGGCGCCGTTGCCGCGCCCGGCGCACAGCACGAAGGCGCCGGCGGCGAGACTGAAGGGGTGACCGCCGTCGTCCACATGGAGGCGGGCGGCACCGTCGGCGCCGGTGTCGAGGCGGGCCCGGGACCCGTCGATGGCGAACAGCCGGCCGGCGGCATTGGCCGCCAGGGCGCGCACCAGGCTCGGGGTATCCATCACCATGTCCACCAGGCGGTAGACCTTGCCGGCGAAGCGGGGGTCCTGGAACAGGCTGGGCAACTGGTCGCGGGGCACCGGATCGACCCGCCCGCGTACCGCCTTGCTGGCGAAAAAGCCGCCGAGCCGGGAGGCGAGGCCCCCGGTGGACCACATGTGGAAGTGGTCGCTGAGGATGCGCGCCCCCCGCAGATCCAGGTCCCCCTCGCCCCGCAGGCAGGCCCGCCAGTGGTCGGGCATCTCGGCGATGGCCTCCGACGCACCGGTGAGGGCGCCCCCCAGGGTGTACTTGATGCCGCCGTGGATCATCCCCTGGCTGGCCAGGGTCTGGTGGCTGCCGAGGGCTTCGCTCTCCAGCAGGATGGCGTTGTAGCCCTTCCCGAGCAGGTGGTTGAGGGTCCAAAGTCCCGCGATACCACCGCCGATGATGGCGACGTCGACGGCGAACGAACGGCTTTGCATGGGGCCTTCCAGGATGAATAGGCGGCCATTATAACCCCGGGGTGCCGCCCTTCGCTCCGTCGAGGGGGGGGACAAAGTCTTTGCGGACCGGGTGGGCCGTCGCTATCCTCTGCGCGGGGGTGCCTTTTGCCGCGACTTTTATATTCCTTAGCGCTCTATCTGCTCATGCCGCTGGTGCTGGCGCGCTTGCTGTGGCGCGCCCGCCGCGCCCCGGCCTATGCCCGTCGCTGGGGTGAGCGCCTGGGTTTCGGGCCATCCCTCGGCCGCGACCGCCGGGTCATCTGGGTCCATTCCGTGTCGGTGGGGGAGACCCTCGCGGCGCTGCCGCTGATCCGCGAGTTGCAACGCCGCTACCCGGAGGCGCGGCTGGTGGTCACCACCATGACCCCCACCGGGTCGGAGCGGGTCCGGGCTGCCCTCGGGGACAGTGTCCACCATGTCTACGCCCCCTATGACCTGCCCGGGGCCGTGAACCGGTTTCTCGACCGGGTACACCCCGACCTTCTGGTGATCATGGAGACGGAACTGTGGCCCAACATTCTCGCCGCCTGCCAGCGGCGGGGGATAGCCGTGATCCTCGCCAACGCCCGCCTGTCGGCCCGCTCGGCGGCGGGCTACCGGCGCCTCGGCCCGCTGACCCGGGGGATGATGGGCCAGCTGGCGGTGGTGGCGGCCCAGACCCGTGAGGATGGCGAGCGCTTCCTGGGCCTGGGGCTGCCGGCGGAACGCCTGGCGGTCACCGGCAACATCAAGTTCGACTTCACCATCGACGATGCCCGCCGCGCCCGCGCCGAGGCCCTCGGCCGTGAATGGCGCGGGCCCGGCCGCCGGTCGGTATGGCTGGTGGCGAGCACCCACCGGGGGGAGGATGGCATCGTCCTCGATGCCTTCGCCCGGGTGCTGGAGGCCCATCCCCGCACCCTGCTGGTGCTGGTGCCCCGCCATCCGGAGCGCTTCGACGAGGTCGCAAGGCTGTGCGCCGAGCGCGGCCACCGGGTGGCGCGGCGTGGCGCGGGGCAAGTCCCGGGCGAGGATCAGCAGGTGCTGCTCGGCGACACCATGGGTGAACTGCCGGACTTCTTCGGCGCCTGTGATCTGGCCTTCGTCGGCGGTAGCCTGGTGGCGGTGGGGGGCCACAATCTGATCGAGCCCGCCGCCTGGGGGGTGCCGGTGCTGTCCGGTCCGTCCCTTCACAACTTCGCCGAGGTGGCGAGCCTGCTCGAGGCCGCCGGGGGCATGAGGGTCCGGGGCACGGCGGAGGACATCGCCGCCGAGGTGGTTCACCTGCTTGCGGACGGGGCCGAGCGGCGCCTGCTGGGGGAGCGCGCCCGCGCCGTGGCCGAGGCCAATCGCGGGGCGATGGCGCGCTTGCTGGCGGTTATTGCCCGCTGGTGGGTTCGATGATGAGGGCCGGGTCGAGCCAGGCGTTGAGCTGATTGATGTCGTCCGGGCTCAGCTGGCCGGCGACCTTTTTCAGGGCCAGGGTGCTGGCGATGTAGTCGTAGCGGGCGTTGGCGTAGTTGCGCTTGGCCTGGTACAGGGTGCGCTCGGCGAACAGCACGTCGACGATGTTGCGGGTGCCCACCTGGTAGCCGGCGCGGGTGGCCTCCAGGGCGCTCTCGGCGGAGACGATGGCCTGCTGGCGGGCCTTCACCCGGGCGGCGTTGGTGACCACGTTGAGGTGGTTGGCGCGGGCCTCCTGGGTGATGTTGCGGAGGGTGGCATTGACTGTCTCGTCCGCCCGCACGTACTCCTGATAGGCCTGGCGGCGCTGGGCGCTCACCAGGCCGCCGGTGAAGATCGGCACGTCGAGGCGCAGGGCCACCACGCTCTGCTCGCTCTCGTTCACCGAGGGGGTGTTGACGGGGTCGCCGTTGAGGTTGCGGCCGCGGAAGCCCCGGTCGAAATCCGTGTCGGTGTAGCTGTAGGAGCCGGTGAGGGTGGGCAGGTGTTCCGCCTTGCGGGCATCGGCGTTGTGGCTGGCGGCATCCCGGGCGAGCTGCGTCACCTTGAGATCCAGATTGTTGCGCATGGAGAACGTCACCCACTCCTCGCGGGCGGCGGGGGCGGGGTCGTTGACCGGGAAGTTGTCGGTCAGCCCCGCCAGCTGGTGGTGGGACTGGCCGGTGAGCACCTCCAGGGCCTCGAACGCCACGTTGAGCGCGCCGCGCAGCTCCAGGGTGTTGACCCGGGCGTCGTCGAACGCCGCCTGGGCCTCGTGGACGTCGGTGATGGGCAGGAGGCCCACCTCGTAGCGCTGGCGGGTCTGCTCCAGCTGGCGGCCGATGGCCTCCTCCTCGGCGACGGCGCTGGTGAGATTCTCGCTGGCCCGCAGCACGTTGAAGTAGGCCTCGGTGACCCTGAGGATCAGATCCTGCTGGTCGGCGGCGTACTGCAGGCGGGCCTGCTCGCTGATGGCGCGGCCCTGCTTGTAGTCGTACCAGGCGGGCAGGTCGAAGAGCGGTTGCGACAGGGAGACGCCCCAGGCGGTCTGCTCCGCATCGCCGCTGCCCCGGGTGCCGGAGTTCACCTGGAGGTCGTCGAGCACGAACACCTGACGGGAGTAATCTTCGGAATCCGTCTCCGAGTACTCGGCGTTGCCGCTCACCCGGGGCAGCAGGCCGGCGCGACCGATATTCCCCGACTCCTTGCCCGCCAGGTAGGCGGCGTGGGCCGCGCGCAGTTGCGGGTCGTTCTCAAGGGCGAGGTCGAAGATCTCCGTGAGGGTGTCGGAGAAGCCACTGACGGGGCTGGCGAGGATGGCGACGCAAAGCAGGTTTCGGGCGATCTTCTTCATTTTTGAGGCGAAATCCTTGAGGCAGCTTGGGGCAGGGAGGGTGGCCAACAGGGCTGTCAGCCCCAATTCCTTGGGCCGGAAGATGGCCGCATGATAGCGCAGATGCCGTAAAAGTGTCTGCCGCTTTTACCATTCCTTACAAACCGGTTATGGTCCGCCAAAGCCCTGTTCGAGGACGTTGCCACCATGTTCGACAAACGCCAGTTCGCCGCCGGCGACTTTCAATTGCTCGCCCGCAGGACCCTGTTCCAGGGGTTTTTCCGCATGGAGGAATGCCGGGTGCGGCACCGCCTGTTTCGCGGCGGCTGGAGCGAGACCTACAGCCGCGAACTGTTCGTGCGGGGCAGCGCCGTGGGGGTGTTGCTCTACGATCCGGGGCGGGATCTGGTGGGGCTTTTGGAGCAGTTCCGGGTCGGCGCCCTCGACGACCCCGCCGGGCCCTGGCTCCTGGAGGTGGTGGCCGGGATGATCGAGGCGGGGGAGAGCCCGGAGCAGGTGGCGCGGCGGGAGCTGGTGGAGGAGGCGGGTATCCACGACGCCGAGCTGCGTTTCATCTGCGACTACCTGGTGAGCCCCGGCGGCACCGACGAGCGCATGACCCTGTTCTGCGCCCTCGCCGACCTGGCGGGGCGCGGCGGCATCCACGGCCTCCCTGACGAACACGAGGATATCCGCCTGCACATCGTCGGCCGCGCCGAGGCCCTGGCCTGGCTCGCCGCCGGGCGCTGCAACAACGCGCCCTTGATGATTGCCTTGCAGTGGCTGGCCCTGCATCATGGCCAGCTTGCCGCCGCCCATCCGGCGCGGCCCGACCGATGAATACCCCGCGAGGTTGATTTGCGCTACAAGGTTGATCTGAAACGGTTCATGGCGGATTGCGAGGCCAACTACGCCCGCCTGCGGCGCCTCTTTCCGGCCATGGACAGCCGCGACCACCACGGCTTTGCCCTCGCTGACCGGGGCGACCGGCACTTTGTCCTGCGGGTGCTGGAGCGCTCCCCCTACACCTCGCTCATCGAGGTGGCGGAGCGGGCCCCAGGGCGCCGCCCCTGGCTGTGGTTTCCCGCCATGCGGGTGCGGCTCTACCACGACGCCCGGCTGGCGGAGGTGGTGGGTTTCGACGGGGTCGGGCGGGTTCGCCCCCGCAATCCCTACCCCAACAAGGTGATGCACCAGCCGGACGAAAAGGCCCAGTGGAACCGATTTCTGGCCGAGTGGTTGTCCATGGCCATGGGCAGTGGCTATGCTGTGGGTAGCCCCCACGCCTTCGTCGACTGAGGGCCCCGAGCACCTTGCCAAGGCCCTGAACCCGTGCAAACTCCCGCGACTTCCGCCGCTCGCCCGATCCGCCTCGTCCAGATCACCGACTGCCACCTCGGCTCCGATATCGAGTACCGGCTGGCCGGGGTCCGCTGCCATTACAGCCTGGGGGAGGTGCTGGCCCGCATCGCGGCGGAGGGGGAGGCCGTCGACCAGCTGATGGTGACCGGCGATATCGCCGCCCAGGGTGTCGCCCCGGCCTACCAGCTGTTCAGCCAGAAGATGCGCGCCCTCGGCCTGCCCTACGGCTGGGTGCCGGGCAATCACGATGACTTCGCCCTGATGGAGCACCACAGCCAGCTGCCCGCCTTCGCGCCCTTGATCGCCGTCGGCCCCTGGCGCCTGCTGTGCCTCAGCACCGCCGTGGCCGGCGCGGTGGGGGGCTATATCGACCGCCACCAGCTGGCCGCCCTCGAGGCCACCCTCGAAGGTCTCGGCGACCACCCGGCGGCGATCTTCATGCACCACCCCCCCACCGCCATCGGCTGCCGCTGGCTCGACCGCCAGCAGGTGGCCAACGGCGACGAACTGGCCGCCATCCTGCGCCGTTATCCCCTTGTGAGGGCGATCTTTACCGGCCATGTCCACCAGGCGTCCCGGGGGGAGTTCGCCGGAGTGCCCCTCTACACCACGCCGTCCACCTGCTTCCAGTTCGCCGCCGGCAGCGACGACTTCGCCCTGGCCCTGGAACCGCCCGCCTACCGCTGGATCGAGCTCTACCCCGACGGCCGCCACGCCACCGGCATCATCGCCATCAGCGATACCGAGGAGCAGGTGGACACCGCCACCGCCGGCTATTAACCCCTTGCCCCCGGTGGCTATAATCCCGGCTCATGCTCCCGGGACACCCCATGCATCTGCTGTATCTCCACGGTTTCAACAGCTCCCCCCAATCCCACAAGGCGCTCCAGGTCCGCGACTGGCTGGCCACCCACCATCCCGGTGTGAGGTTCGACTGCCCGCTCCTCAGCCCCTATCCCGACCGCGCCTTGGCCACCCTGACGGCGCTGTGCGACCGGTCTCTGACGGCGCGCAGCCTGGTGGTGGGCAGCTCCATGGGGGGCTTTTACGCCACCTGGGTGTCCCAGACCTTCGGGTGCAAGGGGGTGTTGGTCAACCCGGCGGTGCGCCCCTGGCTCGGGCGCGAATACCTCCTGGGCCGCCAGCGGAATTTCCACAGCGGCGAGGAATATCTGTTCGAACAGCGCGACATCGACGCTTTCGCCCGCTGGGAGATCGACCCCCTGCCGGCGCCCCACAACCTCTGGGTGTTGTTGCAAACCGGGGATGAAGTGCTGGATTATCGCCAGGCCCTCGACAAGTACCGGGGTTGCCGGCTGACGGTGGAGCAGGGTGGCGACCACGCCTTTCAGGGCTTCGAACGCTTTTTTCCGGACATGCTCCGGTTTTGGAACGAACAGGATCTATGAGCAACTACACAGCGGAAGATATCGAGGTTCTCACCGGCCTCGACCCGGTGCGCAAGCGCCCGGGGATGTACACCGATACCACGAGGCCCAACCACCTGGCCCAGGAGGTGATCGACAACAGCGTCGACGAAGCCCTCGCCGGCCACGCCCGCAGGATCGACGTGGTCCTCTACCGGGACGGCTCCCTGTCGGTCACCGACGACGGCCGCGGCATGCCGGTGGACATCCACCCGGAGCAGGGCAAGCCCGGGGTGGAGGTGATCCTCTCCACCCTCCACGCCGGGGGCAAGTTCTCCAACAAGAACTACCAGTTCTCCGGCGGTCTCCACGGGGTGGGGGTATCGGTGGTCAACGCCCTGTCGTCGCGCCTCGAGGTCACCATCCGCCGCGACGGCAACGTCCACCAGATGGCCTTTGCCGGGGGCGACAAGGCCAGCGACCTCGCGGTGATCGACAGCTGCGGCAAGCGCAACACCGGCACCCGGGTGCATTTCTGGCCCGACGCCAAGTACTTCGATTCGGTGAAATTTTCCCTCTCCCGCCTGCGCCACGTGCTGCGGGCCAAGGCGGTGCTGTGCCCGGGGCTCGAAGTCACCTTCCTCGACGAGGCGAGCGGCGAATCCGACACCTGGCTCTACCAGGACGGCCTCGCCGACTACCTCAGCAGCGCCACCCGGGAGTGGGAGACCCTCCCGGCCCAGCCCTTCGTGGGTTCCTTCGCCGGCAAGACCGAGGCGGTGGACTGGGCGGTGCAGTGGCACCCCGAGGGCGGCACCCTGGTGCAGGAGAGCTACGTCAACCTCATTCCCACCGCCCAGGGGGGCACCCATGTCAACGGCCTGCGTACAGGCCTTCTGGAGGCCATGCGGGAGTTCTGCGAATTCCGCAACCTCTTGCCCCGGGGTGTGAAACTCACCCCCGACGATATCTGGGACCAGTGCAGCCACGTGCTGTCCTTCAAGATGAGCGACCCCCAGTTCTCCGGCCAGACCAAGGAGCGGCTGTCCTCCCGGGAGGCGGCGGCGTTCGTCTCCGGCATCGTCAAGGACGCCTTCAGCCTGTGGCTCAACCAGCACACCGCGGACGCCGAGAAGCTCGCCGAGATCTGCATCAGCAGTGCCCAGCGCCGCCTGCGCACCGCCAAGAAGGTGGAGCGCAAGCGGGTCACCGCCGGGCCCGCCCTGCCCGGCAAGCTGGCGGACTGCGCCAGCGGCGACGCCATGGCCTCGGAGCTGTTCCTGGTGGAGGGGGACTCCGCCGGTGGCTCCGCCAAGCAGGCCCGGGACCGGGAGTTCCAGGCCATCATGCCCCTGCGCGGCAAGATCCTGAACACCTGGGAGGTTGACGGCGGCGAGGTGCTCGCCAGCCAGGAGGTCCACGACATCGCCGTGGCCATCGGCGTCGACCCCGGGGCCGCCGACATGACCCAGCTGCGCTACGGCAAGATCTGCATCCTCGCCGACGCCGACTCCGACGGCCTGCACATCGCCACCCTGCTCTGTGCCCTGTTCGTGCGTCACTTCCGCCCCCTGGTGGAGGCGGGCCACGTCTACGTGGCGATGCCGCCCCTGTACCGCATCGACCTCGGCAAGGAGGTCTACTACGCCCTCGACGAGGGGGAGCGGGACGGCATCCTCGAGCGCCTGGAGGCGGAGAAGAAACGCGGCAAGCCCCAGGTCACCCGCTTCAAGGGCCTCGGTGAAATGAACCCCCTGCAGCTGCGGGAAACCACGATGGACCCCAACACCCGGCGCCTGGTGCGGCTGAGCCTCGACGACCGCGCCGGCGCCGAGGAAATGATGGACATGCTGCTCGCCAAGAAGCGCGCCGGCGACCGCAAGACCTGGCTGGAATCCAAGGGCGACCTGGCGGAGGTGCTGGTTTGAGGTGGCGCTGGCTGGCCTGCCTCCCCTGGCTGGCCCTGCCGGTGGCGGCCGCCACCCCGGAGCTGGTGCTCAGGGCTGAGCATCCGGTGGCGGGGATTCCCGCGGGCAATCTGTCTGGCCTTGAACGGTGCGGCGGTGTCTGGTGGGCCCTTTCCGACCGGGACGACGACCGCCTCTACCGCCTCGACACCGGCGCGCCTGAATGGCGGGCGGTCCCTGAGACATTCGCCGCTCCCGAGCCCCCCGACACCGGCCTGCCGACCCATCTGCGGGCGGCGGCCCGTGCCCGGGGGGCACTGCTCGACGGCCTGCTCGATCCCGAGGGACTTGCCTGCGACGCCCGGGGCAACCGCTATGTGGTGAGCGAATCCTTCGCCGCGGTGCTGGTGGTGGACCCGGCGGGGGATGCCCGCTGGCTGCCCCTGCCCGCCGCCGTGGTGGCGGGGGCCCGCGCCCGGGGCCTGCTGCGCCAGGTCAACGCCCTTTTCGAGGGGATCGCCGTGGACGGGGGCGGAACCACCCTGTGGCTCGCGGCGGAGCGGCAGGGCCGGGGCCTGGTGCGGGTCGACCTGGCGGGTGGCGACTGCGCCGAGGGCTGCGTGCTGGTGGCGGAGGACGGGGATATTCAGCCCCCCGCCGCCCTGGGGCGCGACCCCCTGCCGGCGGACTTCAGCGCCCTGTCCCTGTTCGGCGGCAAGCTGTTCACCCTGGAGCGCCTCGCCCACCGGCTGTGCCGCCGCGATGCCGAAACCGGCGCGGTGGAGCGCTGCTGGTCCTACGCCGCCACGGCCCTCGCCGACCACCGCCGCTACGACAGCCGCTACGGCCTCGCCGAGGCCCTCTGGCTCGATGAGCACGGCGCCTTTATCGGCCTCGACAACAAACAGCTGGCGCGGCTCGACGGGGAGGACCGCCCCCTTGTCTGGCATTTCGCCGCCCCCGCCGGCGGCTGGCTCGACAGCGCCAGTACCCCTGAACCCAACCACGGGGGCCAGCCCCCCGCAGTGCCCACGGAAAGCCCATGACCGACACTCAAGACCAGAGCCTCGAAGGGGTGGAGCGCCGCTCCCTCGCCGAGTTCACCGAACAGGCCTACCTCAACTACTCCATGTACGTGATCATGGACCGCGCCCTGCCCCATATCGGCGACGGCCTGAAGCCGGTGCAGCGGCGCATCATCTACGCCATGAGCGAGCTGGGCCTCAAGGCCAGCGCCAAGTACAAGAAATCCGCCCGCACCGTGGGGGACGTGATCGGCAAGTTCCACCCCCACGGGGACAGCGCCGCCTACGAGGCCATGGTGCTGATGGCCCAGCCCTTCAGCTACCGCTACCCCCTGGTGGACGGCCAGGGCAACTGGGGCTCCCCGGATGACCCCAAGTCCTTCGCTGCCATGCGCTACACCGAATCCCGGCTGACGGCGTTCTCCGACCTGCTGCTGGGGGAGCTGGGGCAGGGCACCGCCGACTGGAAACCCAACTTCGACGGCACCCTGGACGAGCCCATGGTGCTCCCCGCCCAGGTGCCCCATGTGCTGCTCAACGGCACCACCGGCATCGCCGTGGGCATGGCCACGGATATCCCGCCCCACAATCTCAAGGAGGTGGTGAGCGCCTGCATCCACCTGCTGGACCAGCCCCAGGCCAGCGTGCGGGAGCTGTGCGAGCACATCCAGGGGCCGGACTTCCCCACCGAGGCGGAGATCATCTCCCCCCGGGAGGACATCATCAGCGCCTACCAAACCGGGCGCGGCAGCGTGCGCATGCGGGCGGTGTGGACCAAGGAGGACGGCGACATCGTCATCACCGCGCTGCCCCACCAGGCGTCCCCCGCCAAGATCCTCGAGCAGATCGCCGGGCAGATGCAGGCCAAGAAGCTGCCCATGGTGGCGGACCTGCGGGACGAATCCGACCACGAGAACCCCACCCGCCTGGTGATCATCCCGCGCTCCAACCGGGTCGACCTTGAGGCCCTGATGAGCCACCTGTTCGCCACCACCGACCTGGAGCGCAGCTACCGCATCAACCTCAATATCATCGGCGTCGACGGCCGCCCGGGGGTCAAGGCCCTCGACACCATCCTCCGGGAGTGGAACGGCTTTCGCATTGCCACCGTGCGCCGCCGCCTCCAGCACCGCCTGGAGAAGGTGCTGGCGCGGCTCCATATCCTCGACGGCCTGCTGATCGCCTTCCTCAATATCGACGAGGTGATCGCCATCATCCGCCACGAGGACGAACCCAAGGCGGAACTGATGCGCCGCTTCGGCCTCACCGACATTCAGGCCGAGGCGATCCTCGACCTCAAGCTGCGCCACCTGGCGCGCCTTGAGGAAATGAAAATCCGCGGCGAGCAGGACGACCTGGCCCGGGAGCGGGACGAATTGGAAAAAATCCTCGGCTCCGAGGCCCGTCTCAAGACCCTGGTGAAAAAGGAACTGCTGGCCGCCGCCGAGCAATACGGCGACCCCCGCCGCTCCCCCATCGTCAGCCGCACCGAAGCGGCGGCGTTCTCCGAGAAGGACCTGCTCACCACCGAGCCGGTCACCGTGGTGCTGTCCGACAGGGGCTGGATCCGCGCCGGCAAGGGCCACGACCTCGACCCCGCGAGCCTCGCCTACAAGTCCGGCGACGGTTTCCTCGCGGCGGCGAAGGGCCGCAGCAACCAGGACGTGGTGATCCTCGATTCCACCGGCCGCAGCTACAGTCTGCAATCCCACACCCTGCCCTCCGCCCGGGGCCAGGGGGAACCCCTCACCGGGCGCCTGGCGCCACCGTCGGGGGCGAGCTTCATCGGCCTGCTGATGGGGGACGACAGGACCCCCGTGCTGATGGCCACCGACGCCGGTTACGGCTTCGTCGCCCGCCTCGGGGATCTGCAGAGCCGCAACCGGCCCGGCAAGGCGGCCATCACCATCCCCGCCGGCGGCCGCGTCCTGCCGCCCCAGGTGATCGACAGCCTCGACGGCGCCCTGGTGGTGGCGGTGAGCAACGAGGGCCGCATGCTGGTCTTCCCCCTCGGGGAATTGCCGGAACTGTCCAAGGGCAAGGGCAACAAGATCCTCAGCATCCCCTCCTCGCGACTCGCCAGCCGCGAGGAGTTCATGCTCGGTGTGGCGGTGATTCGCCCCGGCCAGCAGCTCTACATCCATTCCGGCAAGCGCTACCTCAACATGAGCGTCGCCGACCTCGAGCATTACCAGGGTGAGCGCGGTCGCCGTGGTAACAAGCTGCCCAGGGGTTTCCAGAAGGTGGATCGGGTGGAAGTGGTCAAGAATCAGGTCTGACGCAAAGGGCAGAGGCTGGTGCGGGGCTGATTCCGGGCAGATTTGCGGTCTTAGTAACGGGGGATGGCGCGGCCTTGATCAGCGTCGTTCTTGTCCCGGGTTTGGCGCTTTCCCTCGCTATGGATTGCAGCAGTTTGACGGCTTCGGACCCGGGGCTCACCGATTGCACCCGAGTGTCCCGACCGTTCGGAGCGATGCTGGCCAGGGAGCAATTCAGGTTGGTTTCCTTGCACGTCAGGAACTTGTTCTTGCCGATTACCATCGAGACTTCGCGGAAGTAGATGTTTGCGAAGGTGATCGGTCTGTCATCCGGATAAGTTCGCCATAGGCTGCGCCCAGCCCAGCGGTCGTGGCTTCCTTCCGCCTGTCCCAGGTAGTCGAGAACGGAAAGAGACAAATCGCTCTGCAGAATGGGTTGGGTCAGATGTTGACGCTCCTTGTCGGGCGTCAGTGCTATCAGGAAGCCCCAGTTTTGAGCGAGTCGATGGGCCGTAGCATCGACGGCGGCGGTAATGCCCGAGGATTCGTCACTGGTGATGATGACGAGGGTGTCATGGAGAAATCCCATTTCATCCAGTTTGCGAACAAAGGATCCCACCGCTTCGTCCATCCAGAGGAGAGATCTCTGTCGGTCGTTCTGCGCCTGCTCTGGCCTGAAACTGTCGGGCAGCGTGAAAGGGTGGTGGGTACCCGAGGTCAGAAGGGTCGCGAACCAAGGTGAATTCCTCTCGCGCAGACCGCGAAGCAGGCTCAGGCTCTGCTCGAAAAAGGCTTTGTCGTCCACGCCCCATTCGCTGCGGGCGTAGCCTTTATCGAAGTATTCGGCGCCGTGGACTTCAGCGAATCCTGCCTTTGGCATGAACCGGTCTTTCATCATGAATGGTAAGGGTGCGGCTTGGATATAGACTGTTTCATAGCCCCTGTACCGAAGTGCTTCCGGCAGGCACGTGCGAGTCTTGAGACCTACATATTCCGTCATGCGCGGCTCGCCCATGAGAAGCTTGGGGTAGTTCCCGCATAGAAGGGCATATAGACCACGGTTCGTCTGGCGCTGCTGGGCGACAAAGAATGAAGAGAAAATTCCGCTATTTGCCAATGAGTCCAGATTGACGAGGCGTTCCTCGGGATTGATACCGTGGTGGGTGGCGATCCTGGGAATATGGCCGCCGGACACTCCCTCCAGGATAACGAGAAGCACGTTGTGGCGGCGAGTTTCATCAGCCAACCATGACCGCCCCGAAAGATCGGCTGCCAACAGCGAGCGTGGACGGTCGATAAATCGTTGTGAGATATTGGTGGGTATTTCCAAGGCGATGGCAGTTCCAACCATGCCGCTGTAATCGGGAAAAATATTTGCGTAAAGGAAGTTCCTCTGCCGCCATTCCTGCCTGTTGGGCACTGGCATGACTGCGAGGTTGGCGACGGTGACTGTGACAAAGGCTGCCAACAGGTATCGGGAAAGTATTTTCTCGGGTGTCTTGCTGGAAAATATTAACCATATCAGGGCGCACCAGGTGGTCATGTGGAGCAGGGGATAACCCATCCCCATTGCCGAGCCGGCCAAAAAGGTTCTGTCGACGAGAAATGACGCCTGGGCCAAGGCATAGGGCGAATCGAAGAATGCGATGTATTCATAGGCTGTGATGTTGATGGCCAGCCACAGAGTTCCGCCTATACCGGCTAGGATCCTGCTGTGATTGAGCATAACGATTATCGAGAAGCAGGCGAGAAGCCCTGCGGAGAGGTCTGATAGAAATCCCAACGTGTCGATAAATTCCGTCTCGACTTGGCGATCGAGGATTAGCATGGTGCGGATGGCGAAAGGATAAAGCAGAACAAGTGCTGCCAAAGTAAGATATCGAAGACTGCCCACCCTTTGATGGTTGCCACGACATGATTGAAATCGTTTCATGGGGGGTGTCGTTCCTTGACGGTAGGATGCGTGAATCCAGGCGGGAAACCTTGGCTGCCACGTTGGCCGGAGTGGTATCCATATCCGGCCGTGGGACGGTCTTTCAGGGGGGTGTTTTTGGTGAGGTCTGCGATGACTTTTGGCTGAGCCATCATGGTATATAAAGCTAACCCCAGTTTGCTATGAAGTTGGAGTTTGCGCCTCCTGCTCCGTTGTATATGCCGCCGGAAACATTGCCCAACGCATCGACACCGATGACGTTGTGGTAATTGCCAGAACCACCGCCAATGTATATTCCATAACTTTGATTGTTTGTTGTGGACACGCCGCCATTTCCGAAGATGCCACCGTGGATATTGATGCGGCTGGTGTTGCCGTTGATGTATATCCCGTGAGAGTTTGATCGTCCCGATACGGAGTGACCCTGTAAATAATTCTGTGTAACTGCTCATGCCGGTTGCTCACTGGTAATCGGCCAAGCGATCACCGAAGTCGATCATAAAGCGATTCAGGGCGGGCTTCCAGTTGCGGATCGGCATGGTCCAT
>JAYELS010000026.1:0-177263 GCA_034717695.1 Pseudomonadota bacterium | reverse complement strand
CTCGCACTCGGCGTTTTGATGCTGCGTCCATCGCTGCTGCCATGCCAAATCCTCAAAGTGGAAAGGATGTGGCAATTATACCGTGGCGGCTGAATATATGTCATATAGTTATGTAATTCTCAATAATCCAAAACGTGAGTTCTTTCGAGTCGACCCAGAAAAGGTTGTGCTGGCCATCAGCATTGGAGATTTCAAGGAAATTACCCCTGGAGTTGCCGAAATAGATAACGAGGAACAGAAAGCATTGGAGAAAGCAAAAGCACGTCGCCCTCGTATTAAGCTTGAGGCTCTCGGCATCAAACCCGGTGATGTTATATCATGCTCCCGCGATCAGAACATTACGGCCACGGTCGTTGATGGTGGCAGGGTAAATTTTTACGGCGAAATACTAAGTCTCTCTGCTGCTGCATTAAAAGCATTACATAGTCTTGGCTATAGCACACCCTCAGCGAGTGGTTCTGAATATTGGATGTTCGATGGCGAATTGCTAGATGAACGCCGTAACCGAATGGAAGCCGAGCAGTTTGATGAAGTGTCCGCCGCAAATGTGTAACGATCGCTTCGAGAGGGAATCTTGGCCAGCAAACTTCGCTTGCTGTCTCCGCGCCCCTCACGGTAGGAGATCGGGGTCAGAGTAACAACCCGGTTGGAAGATCTACTCCACGTTCGCACAGCTGAGGCCAGGTATAGCCAGTTGGTGGCATGGCAACCTAGCCACTATCTGCCACTGTACCGACACAAGTGGTTTGCAAGCGACCAGCAACCCTAGCCTGACTACGGCAACCGCCATGCCGTGGCGCCGGGCTCTTGCTTTCCCGGCCCGGGGCGGTTACAACGGCTTTCCATCGCCATTACCTGGGAAAAGAGCATGAGCACCATCACCATCAAGCGCGGCCACACCATGGCGGCGGAGCAGTTGAAAACCGAGATCGAGGCCCTGGCGGACAAGCTGGTGGAGAAGTTCGGCGGCAGTTACCGCTGGGAGGGCAACGAGATCCACTACGACTACAGCGGCGGGCTCAATGCCTGCGTGGCCTGCGGCCCCTCGGAGGTGAAGGTGGATGTTAAGCTCGGCATGATGATGGGGATGTTCAAGGGCAAGATCAAAAGCGAGGTGGAGGACTACCTCGACCGCCATATCAGTTGACGGCGCTGCTCTCCTCCCCGTCCTCGGCCGGTGCCACCAGCCGGCCGAACACCAGCCCCACCTCGAACAGCAGCCACATCGGAATCGCCAGCAGGGACTGGGACAGTATGTCCGGTGGCGTCAGCAGCATGCCCACCACGAAGCAGCACACCACCACGTAGGGCCGCTTGTTGGCCAGGGTCGCGGGGCGGATGATGCCCATCCAGCAGAGGATCACCACCGCCACCGGTATCTCGAAGGTGACGCCAAAGGCGAAGAACAGGGTGAGGGCGAAATTCAGGTAACTGCTGATATCGGTCATCACCGTCACGTTCTCCGGCGCCGCGCTGGTGAAAAACCCGAAGATGATGGGAAACACCACGTAGTAGGCGAAGGCGATGCCGAGGTAGAAGAGCAGCACGCTGGAGACGAACAGGGGCAGCACCAGGCGCTTCTCGCGGCTGTAGAGGCCGGGGGCGACGAAGGCCCACACCTGGTAGAGCACCGCCGGCATCGCCAGCAGCAGCGACACCACCATGGTCAGCTTGAAGGGGGCGAAGAAGGGGGATGCCACGTCGGTGGCGATCATCGAGCTGTTTTCCGGCAACAGCGCCACCAGCGGCGCGGACACGAAGCGGTAGATGTCGTTGCTGAAGTAGAACAGGCAGAGAAAGACGATCAGCACGGAGCCGATGATCTTGAGCAGCCGGTCGCGCAATTCCAGCAGGTGGGCGATCAGTGGCTGTTCGCGGTCGGTGTGTTCGTCCTCAGCCACCGGTCTTTTCTCCCTGGGTGATGCCCGCGGGGCGGTCGTCCCGGGCGGCGGGCGCGGCAGTTGGGGGCGCGGCAGGCTCAGTGGCGCTGTCCGGGGCGATCTTGTCGGCCGGCGCTTCGCTGGTGCCGGCGCGGATCTCTGCCTCGATGCGGCGCTTGTGCTCCTCGATGGAGCGCAGCACTTCCTCGTTGTGGAGCTGGCGGCGGATGTCGTCGAGGCCGAGCTCCTTGTCCATCTCCTGGTAGGCGCGGCTCAGGGTGCGCTTGATGCGGCCGATCCACAGCCCCGCGAAGCGCACGGTTTCCGGCAGGCGCTTGGGGCCGATCACCACCAGGGCGATCACGGCGATCAGCAGCAATTCCGAGAAGCCGATATCAAACATGGCGGAAAGGCCATGGGGCCTTGGGGGCGGCGCCTGGAGTCACCGGGACGTTACTGCCGGGTTTCGGACTTTTCCGCCTGGCTTGCGCCCTCGGCGGTGGTCTTTTCCTGGTTGAGCTTGGCGCTGTCCTTGTCCTCTTCCTTGGTTTCGCCGTCACTCACCGCCTTGCGAAAGCTCTTGATGGCACCGCCGAGATCGCCCCCCAGGCCCTTGAGGCGCTTGGTGCCGAAAATCAGGATGACGATCGCCAGAATGATCAGGAGTTGCCAGATGCTGATACCACCCAAACCCATGTCTCTATCCTCTTATGATGGTGTGCGGCTGGCCTTTTCATCGAGGCCAGAGATATTGAAGCGCCGCTGCAGTTCGGCGAGCACCTTGGAGGCGTCCTCCCCCAGGTGGGAGAGCATCACCAGGCTGTGGAACCACAGGTCGGCGGTCTCGCCGATCAGTGCGCTGGTATCGCCGCTGTCGGCGGCATCGCGGGCGGCGAGGATGGTTTCCACCGCTTCCTCGCCCACCTTTTCCAGGATCTTGTTGAGCCCCTTGGCGTGCAGGCTGGCCACGTAGGAGCTGGCCGGGTCCCCATGGCGGCGGGATTCGATGATGGCGGTGAGTTCGGCAAGCACGTCGTTCATCGGTAGATGCTCTCCGGGTCCTTCAGCACCGGGTCGGTCACCTTCCATTCGCCGTTGTCGAGGGTGCGGAAAAAACAGGATTCCCGCCCGGTGTGGCAGGCGATGCCCCCCTGCTGCTCGACGCTGAGGAGGATGACGTCGCCGTCGCAGTCGAGGCGGATATCCCTGATCAACTGGCGGTGGCCGGATTCCTCGCCCTTGTGCCACAGCTTCTTGCGGGAGCGGGACCAGTACACCGCGTGGCCGTCCCGGGCGGTGAGGGCGAGGGCCTCGCGGTTCATCCACGCCACCATGAGGATGCGGCCGCTGGCGGCATCCTGGGCGATGGCGGGGGCGAGCCCGTTGGCATCCCAGGCCACCTGTTCAATGAAGTCGGAAGTCATGGCGCGATTATGCTCCTAGCGCAACAGCAATAACAGGGCTCCGGCGGCGAACAGCGCCAGGCTCGCGGTGGGCAGGCCGGCCACCGCCTCGCTCCACTGGGGGAACGCCGAGCCCGCACCGATGCCCATCAGGGCGCTGGCCACCACCAGGCGGGCGCGGCCCCGGGGGCGGCTCGACGCTGTGGGTACGGGGGCCGGGGCGGCCCTGTCGCGGTGACGGGACAGCTCCAGGGTCTGGTACACCAGCTGGGGAATCTCCGGGAACTGTTCGAGCCACTCCGGCCCGTGGCGCTTCAGACGCGCCAGCAGGGCCTCGGGGCGGAAACGGCGCTTCAGCCACTTTTCGAGGAAGGGGTGGGCGGTGGTCCACAAATCCAGGTCGGGATAGAGCTGGCGGCCGAGGCCCTCGATGTTGAGCAGGGTCTTTTGCAGCAGCACCAGGGCGGGCTGCACCTCCATGTCGAAGCGCTGGGCGGTGCGGAACAGGCTCACCAGCACCTGGCCGAAGGAGATGTCCTTGAGGGGCCGCTCGAAGATGGGCTCGCACACGGTGCGGATGGCCGATTCGAACGCGTTGATGGGGGTCTTCTCCGGCACCCAGCCGGACAGCACGTGGAGCTCCGCCACCTGGCGGTAGTCGCGGCGGAAGATGGCCACCAGGTTGCGGGCCAGGTAGTAGCGGTCCTCGTCGGTGAGGGAGCCGACGATGGCGCAATCCACCGCCAGGTAGCGGGGGCGCGCCGGGTCGCTGGCGTCGACGAAGATGTTCCCCGGGTGCATGTCGGCGTGGAAGAAGTTGTGCTCGAACACCTGGGTGAAGAAGATCTCCACCCCCCGCTCGGCGAGCACCTTCATGTCAGTGTTGCGGGACTGGAGATAGGGCAGGTCGGTGACCGGCGCGGCGTGGATGCGCTCGCTGACCATCACCTTCTCGTTGGTCAGCGGCCAGTGCACCTCGGGCACGTAGAGCAGCGGCGAGTTGAGAAAGTTGCGGCGCAGCAGGGAGGCGTTGGCGGCCTCCCGCTGCAGGTTCAGCTCGTCGAAGATGGTGTGTCTGTAGTCCGCGACGATCTCCACCGGGTGCAGGCGCCGGCCCTGGAGGCTGTTGCGCTCCACCCAGCGGGCGAGGCTGAACAGCAGGTCGATGTCCTCGCCGATGATCTGTTCGATGCCGGGGCGGATGGCCTTCACCACCACCTCGCGGCCATCCATCAGCTGCGCGCCGTGGACCTGGGCCACCGAGGCGGAGGCGAGGGGTGTCTCGTCGAAGCGCTGAAAGAGGTCCGCCACCTTGCCCTTGAGGGCACCCTCGACGATGGCGATGAACTGGTCGGAGGGGAAGGGGGGCACCCGGTCCTGGAGGCGGTCCAGCTCCCGGCAGATATCCGCCGGAATCAGGTCGGGGCGGGTGGAGAGCAGCTGGCCGAACTTGATGAAGATGGGGCCGAGGTCCTCCAGGGCGCGGCGCAGGCGCTCCCCCCGGGGGGCCTTGGGGGCGGGCAGCAGGGCGGTGGCGCGGGCCAGCAGCCGGGCGCCCATCGGCAGGCGCGGGCCCCCGAGCTCGACGCCGTCCCGGAGGAAGGTGTCGAGGCGGTAGCGGGCGGCGACCCGGAGGATGGTGGCAAGGCGGGACAGGCGCGCCATCAGCGGCCGTCCTCGGCAAGGCGCCGGGCCAGCCGTGCGACCCGCGCCGCCAGCCGGTCGGTGTCCTCGGCAAGTTGCGAGACCGCGCTCGCCCAGGGGGCGAACTCCCGGCGGCCCACCACGATGGCGGCTTCTTCCCGGAGGAATTCCGCCCCGCCGGAGAAGGCGCGGCCCGCCGCCTGGCGCTGCCAGCCGGTGCCGGCGCGGACCGCCTCGGCGGCGAGATGGGCGGGAACATCCCCGATCAGGCCAGCGAGGGCCGCTTCCCAGTCGATATCCAGCGTGCCGAGCACGGCGCGCATATCCTGCAGCAGGGCCTGGCTGCCGGTCATCTCGACGCCGCTGCCGGCCAGGGTCACCCCGGCGTTGCTGTTGGCGGCGAGGCGGGCGAGGGCCAGGGCGCTGCCCTTGAGGCAGGTTTCGGCGCCCTCCGGCATGCCCGGGGTGAGGATCAGCGCGCCGCTGTCGTCGAACACCGCGCCCAGTTCCAGGGCCGGGAAAGTGCAGCGCACCGCCAGGGGGCGCCCGGCGAGGCGGGCGAGGGCGGCGCGGCTCGCCGGGTCGAACGCCAGGGCGTGGTTGACCAGGGCCGCCACGGGGCCGAGGGCGAGGGTGCCGATCAAGGCTTGATGCCCTTGTGGAGGGCGACGATGCCGCCGGTGAGGTTGTGGTACTCGCAGCGCGCGAAGCCGGCGTTTTCCATCATCCCCTTGAGGGTCTCCTGGTCGGGGTGCATGCGGATGGATTCCGCCAGGTAGCGGTAGCTGTCGGCGTCGTTGGCCACCAGCTTGCCCATGGTGGGCAGGATCCGGAACGAGTAGAAGTCGTAGAGTTTTTCGAGGGGCTCGGCCACGGGCTTGGAGAACTCCAGCACCAGCAGTCGGCCGCCCGGTTTCAGCACCCGCAGCATGGAGGCCAGAGCGAGGTCCTTGTCGGTGACATTGCGCAGGCCAAAGGCGATGGTGATGCAGTCGAAGCTGTTATCGGGAAAGGGCAGGTACTGGGCGTCCGCCTGGGCAAACACCACGTTGCCGGCGGTGCCGTGGTCGATGAGCTTGTCGCGGCCGACCCGCAGCATGGAGTCGTTGATATCCGCCAGCACCACCAGCCCCTCGGGGCCGACGAGGCGGGCGAACTTGGCGGTCAGGTCGCCGGTGCCGCCGGCGATGTCCAGTACCCGCTGGCCCGGGCGCACACCGGACATCTCGATGGTGAAGTGCTTCCACAGGCGGTGGATGCCCCCCGACATCAGGTCGTTCATCAGATCGTACTTGGCGGCCACGGAGTGGAACACCCGGGAGACATGGCTGGCCTTTTCCGCCACCGGCACCTGCTTGAACCCGAAATGGGTGTACTTGTCCTCGCTCATGGACCGCCCTCCGAAAGAGGGCGGAATTGTACACCGGGGATTTGGGTTTCACGTAGCGGGTTGCAGGTTTCAGGGTTCAGGGTTCAGGGTTCAGGGTTCAGGTTTCACGCAAAAGCCCGCGTCCGCTCACCGCCGGCCCAAGTGTAGAGAGATAACTCCGCCTTAGATGTCTGTCGCAAGCGGCACCCAGTTGCAACCTGCAACCTGCAACCTGCAACCTGCAACCTGCTACGGCAACCCCATATACCGCTCCCGCTTCCTGTCCTTGATGCGCGCCATGTCCACCAGGATCAGGCCGTCCACGCAGTCGCCGAAGGCCGGGTCGACGTTGAAGGCGGCAAAGCGCACGCCGTCGTCCTCGAAGGTCTCCGGGTACTGCTTGTAGAGGGTGGGCACCGTCAGGTTCATGTGGCTCAGCATGTTCTTGAGCAGGGAGAACTCTTCCCGGTAGTCCTTGCCGGGGAACAGTGCCGCCAGCTCCTCGCGGCGGCGGGGGGGAATGGCATAGGGGAGGTTGGCGGTGGCGAGGCCGTCGCCGTCGGGGAAGTGGGCGGCGTAGAAGTGCACCAGCATCTCCACCGCCTGGCGGGGGTAGCTGTTGCTGATGGACACCGGGCCGAACAGGTAGCGGTATTCCGGGTGGCGGCGCAGGAAGGCACCGATGCCGAACCACAGGTAGTCGAGGCTGCGCTTGCCCCAGTACTTGGGCTGGACGAAGCTGCGCCCCAGTTCCAGCCCCTGCTCCAGAAAGGGGCGGGCCGCGTCGCCGAAGTTGAACAGGGTGGCGCAGTAGAGGTGATCGCGGCCCAGTTGCGCCGCCCCGGGGCGGGCGTCGCCGAAGCGGTAGGCGCCGGCGATTTCAAGCTCCTGGTCGTCCCATAGGATCAGGTGGAAGTAGTGCTGGTCGTAGCGGTCGGTGTCGCGGCGCTGGCCGGTGCCTTCCCCCACGGCGCGGAAGGTCAGCTCCCTGAGGCGCCCGATCTCCCGGAGGATGCTGGAGTCGGGCTGGTAGCGGTACAGGTAGATCTGCTTGCCGTCCCCCGTTTCCCCAAGCCGCTCGCAGCGGCGCACCTCTTCCCTGAGGGCGACCCGGTTCTCCGGGTGGGCAATGGCCTCCTCGGTGGCGAACACCCCGTCCTTGTCCTGGCCCATGCGGTACAGGTGGCGGCGGAACAGCTGGGCCTTCTCCTTCGGGGACACCGCCACCCGCTGGTAGCTGTCGAAGGGCACCGGCTGGCCGATGCGGATATCCACGCAGTTGCGGGCGTGCTTGAACATCTCCCGCACCAGCCACAGGGTGGAGATCGGGCGCGCCAGAAACGACAGGGCGTAGAACAGCCCGGAGTTGCGGGCGTCGACGAACACCGGGAGGATCGGCGCGTTGCAGGCGCTGGCGATGCGCAGGAAGCCGGACTGCCACTTGCCGTCCCGCACACCCTTGGCGCCGAGGCGGGACACCTCCCCGGCGGGGAAGATGATCAGCGCGCCCTCCGCCTTGAGGTGGGCGAGGATGGCCTCCAGATTGCGGCGCGGGGTGTTGCCGTTCATGTTGTCCACCGGCAACAGCAGGGGGTGGAGGGGCTCGATGGCGCCGAGGATCTCGTTGGCCACCACCTTCACGTCCGGGCGCACCGCCCGCACCAGCTTGAGCAGGGCAAGGCCGTCGAGGGAGCCGATGGGGTGATTGGCGACGATCACCACCCGCCCCCGGGGCGGGATGCGCTCCCGCTCCTTGTCCCGGGTGGCGAAGCTGAACTGGAAGTAGTCGAGCACCTGCTCGACAAAATCGAAGCCCCGCAGGTGGGGGTAGGTGGTGGCGAACTGCTGGAACTCCTGCTCGTGGAACAGCAGGCGCAGCACCCGGGTGAGGGGCTTGGCCAAAAGGGGGCGCTGCTGATAGAACTCGGGGTAGCGGTCCTGCAGGAAGGCTTCGATGTTGAGCATGGGGTTCTCCGCGATTTGGCGGGAACCCTAGTGGCGGTGTTTTGCAGGAGTGTGACGGTTCAGGTTGCAGGTAACAGGTTGCACGTAACACGTAACACGTGGGAGGGTGATGCCGAGCTCAGCTCTCGTTGCCCGCAAAGCGAAAGCCGCGGGTGCCGGAGCGCCCGCCCCGTGCAACGTGTTACGTGAAACCTGTTACGTGTTAAGTGAAACCTACCGCAAATACCCCAGGTGCTTCTGCACCACCTGCAGGGTCGGCTTGAACAGCCTGGGGGTGGCCGCCACCACGTGGCCGCTCTCCATATAGCCGTTGTCGCCCTGGAAGTCGCTGATCATGCCGCCCGCTTCCTTCACCAGCAGCACCCCGGCGGCGATGTCCCAGGGCTTTAGGTGCATTTCCCAGAAGGCGTCGAAGCGGCCCGCCGCCAGGTAGGCGAGGTCGAGGGAGGCAACCCCGAGGCGGCGGATGCCGGAGGATTGCTCCGCCAGGGCCTTGAAGGACTCCAGGTAGGGTTCCATGTGGGCGCTGGAGGGCAGGCTGAAGGGTACGCCGGTGGCGAACAGGGCGCCCTCCATGGCGGTGCGGCCGGTGACCCGGATGCGACGGCCGTTGAGCACCGCGCCGCGGCCGCGGCTGGCGGTGAATTCCTCCTGCTTGACCGGGTCGAACACCACCGCGTGTTCCGGCTTGCCCTTGTAGAGGCAACCAATGGACACGGCGTAGTGGGGAATGCCCCGGAGAAAGTTGGTGGTCCCGTCGAGGGGGTCGATGACCCACAGATAGTCGCTGTCCGGGTTGCCGATATAGCCCGATTCCTCCCCGAGGATGCGGTGGTCGGGGTAGGCCTTCTGCAGGTGACTGATGATTTCCTGCTCGGAGGCGCGGTCGACGTCGGTGACGAAGTCGTTGCGGCCTTTTTCGTCCACCTTGACGAGATCCATGCGTTCCGCCGCGCGAACGATTTTGTCGCCGGCGCTGCGGGCTGCGCGCAGGGCGATATTGACCATTGGTTCCATAGAAATTTCAAAGAGCTGTAGAAGGCCGGCGATTGTAGCAGAGAGCGGCGCCAGGGGGCAGCAATGGCTTGGCGGCGGGCCGCGCAGGGGAGCGATCCGGTTTGAAACGGGCGTGCCGGCGCACTAGAATGCGCCCCCGGGCCACGGCCGTGGCGCCCGGGTGAGATGTCCGGTGGCGCCGGGATGAACCCAATGCCGCCGCCCCCAGGGACGACCGGGGGCGAGATGCCGGCAACAGTCGTTGGATAATAAGGAAATTTTATGGAAGTGAAGAAGCTAATACCCCTCAGCCTGATGCTGATCCCCTTGGCGGCTTTCTCCGCCAGCGATGTCAAATCCTTCAGCAGCAAGCAGCTGGTGACCAACGCCGCTGGCGAGGCCGTCTATGAGTCGGCGGTCAGCTGCGTGCGCTTTCGCGAGCCGGTGAAGATCGCCCGCGCCCAATCCGGTGGCGACTGGTGCGGCGTCGAGGTGCCGGGCTATTGCGCCAGGACCCAGATCGCCGCGGCCAGGGAGGTGTGCAGCGTCGGCTACTTCCAGGCAATGAAGGACAAGGCCGAGGCGCCCGAGGGCGCGGCCGCGACCCAGCAGGCCCCGGCCGCGGTGGAGCCCGCCGCACCCGTGGCTGCACCGGTGGAGGCCCCAACGGCCGACGACCAGCCGGGGGCGGCGGTCAGCGGCGGGGACGACCTGGCGGTGGAGAAGGAGCGCCTGGCCATCGAGCAGCAGCGCCTCGAACTGCGCCGCCAGGAGCTCGAGTTGCAGAAGGAGGAGCTCGAACTCCAGCGCCAGCGGGAGGCCCGGGCCAGCAAACCGGCCCCGGCACCGCAGGCGGCTCCCGCCGCGCAGCCGCCGGCCGCCGGGTCCGGCGAGAAACCCCTGGAGCTTAAAAAGCAAGTGCTGGGGATGTAACCGTCATTGCCGGTGTCCATCGCCGGCAATGACACCTGAGGGCGTGACGCCGGGGCAACCATCGATGTCGGACAGCTTGAAAGAGATCAGGGTCGTGTTGGTGGAAACCACCCACCCCGGCAATATCGGCGGCGCCGCCAGGGCCCTGAAGAACATGGGCTTGAGCCAGCTCTATCTGGTGTCACCCCGGGAATTCCCCTCCGACCGCGCCCTGTGGCGCGCCGCCAGTGCCACCGATGTGCTCGACGGCGCGGTGGTGGTGGACAGCCTCGACGAGGCCATCGCCGGCTGCGGCCTGGTGGTGGGCACCAGCGCCCGGGACCGGCGCATTCCCTGGCCGCTGCTCGACCCCCGGGAGTGCGGGGAGCGGGTGGTGGCGGAGGCCCCCACCCATCCGGTGGCCATCGTCTTTGGCCGCGAGGACAGGGGGCTCACCAACGAGGAGTTGCAGAAGTGCAACTACCACGTCCATATCCCGTCCAACCCCGAGTACAGCTCCCTCAACCTCGCCGCGGCGGTGCAGGTGCTCAGTTACGAAGTGCGCATGGCATGGCTTGCCGCCCAGCATGGCGCAGTGCCCGCCCTGCAGGCCTGGGATGTGCCCCCCGCCAGGGCCGAGGACGTCGAGCTGTATTTCCGGCACCTGGAGCAGGCCCTGATCGACATCGATTTTCACGACCCGGCCAACCCGCGCCAGACCATGACGCGGCTGCGGCGCCTGTACGGGCGCATCCGCCTCGACGAGATGGAATTGTCCATCCTGCGGGGCGTGCTCACCGCCATCCAGAACGTCGCCCACAGGCTGCGTGCGGCCATCGGGGGCGACAAGTCCCAGTGATGCACTGGGATTTATACTTGATCAAAAAAGTAGGTTATTGAATAATCGCCCCTTCGCCACGGTGGGGGTTGCACCCATGAGACTGACCACAAGGGGCCGCTACGCGGTCACCGCCATGCTGGATCTGGCGCTGCACGGGCAACAGCGGCCCATCAGCCTCGCCGACATCTCCCAGCGCCAGGAAATTTCCCTCTCCTACCTCGAGCAGCTGTTTGCGCGCCTGCGCCAGAGCGAGCTGGTGGCCAGCGTGCGCGGCCCTGGCGGCGGCTACCGGCTCAATCGCCCGAGCCACGCCATCAATGTCGCCGAGATCATCGATGCGGTGAACGAGAGCGTGGACGCCACCAACTGCGGCGGCAAGGGCAACTGCCAGGCGGGGGAGGTGTGCCTCACCCATCACCTGTGGGACGAGCTGAGCCGCCAGATTCACCACTTCTTGAGCCAGATCACCCTCGATCAGCTCACCTCCACCGAACATGTCCAGGCCATCTGCCAGCGCCAGGCGGCCCGGGACGACATCCGCCCGGTCACCCTGGATTGACCCGGTTCCGCGAACCCCGAACGATGAAGCAACCCGTCTATCTCGATTACGCGGCGACGACCCCGGTGGACCCCCGGGTGGCGGCGCGCATGGTCGGTTTTCTCACCCGCGACGGGGTGTTCGGCAACCCGGCGTCCCGCTCCCATGCCTATGGCTGGCAGGCGGAGGCGGCGGTGGAGGAGGCCCGCGGCCAGGTCGCCGCTCTGGTGGGGGCCGACCCCCGGGAGATCGTCTGGACCTCCGGGGCCACCGAGTCCGATAACCTCGCCATCAAGGGCTTTGCCCGCGCCAACCGGGCCAGTGGGCGGCATATCGTCACCTCCGCCATCGAGCACAAGGCAGTGCTGGACAGCTGCCGCCAACTGGAGGCCGAAGGCTTCGAGGTCACCTACCTCGCCCCCGGGCGGGACGGTATCACGCCCCCCGAGGTGGTGGCCGGGGCGCTCCGGGACGACACCCTGCTGGTGTCCATCATGCACGTCAACAACGAGATCGGGGTGATCAACGACATCGCCGCCATCGGCGAGCTGTGCCGGGCCCGCGGGGTGGCGTTCCATGTGGATGCCGCCCAGAGCGCAGGCAAGATACCCATCGATCTCGCCACCCTGGCGGTGGATCTGATGTCCTTCAGCGCCCACAAGGTGTATGGCCCCAAGGGCATCGGCGCCCTCTATGTGCGGCGCCGTCCGCCCCTCGCCCTCGAGGCCCTGATCCACGGTGGTGGCCACGAGCGCGGCCTGCGCTCCGGCACCCTGCCGGTTCACCAGATCGTCGCCATGGGGGAGGCCTTCCGCATCGCCGGCGAGGAGATGGCCGCCGAGGACCCGCGCCTGCTCGCGCTGCGGGAGCGCCTGTGGTCGGGCATTGCCGATCTCGGCGGGCTGATCGTCAACGGCTCCCCGGCGCGGGGGGTGGCGGGTATTCTCAATGTCAGTTTCGCGGGGGTGGATGGGGAGTCCCTGGTGATCGCCCTCAAGGATCTGGCGGTTTCCACCGGCTCGGCCTGCACCTCGGCAAGCATGGAGCCGTCCTATGTGCTGCGTGCCCTGGGGGTGGACAGCGAGCTGGCCCATGGCTCCATACGTTTCAGCCTGGGGCGCTACACCAGCGACCAGGAGGTCGACTTTGCCATCGCCCAGATCCGCCAGGCGGTGAGCCGTTTACGGTCCCTGGCGCGGGGTGGCTCTGCGGATTTGCCCGCCGCTGGGGTATGATGGCGCCCCTTTTTCGCCGCCGGCGGATAAAGTTGACCAAATTACTAGGTTATTCGATAATGCCACTGTCTCGGCCGGGCCTCTGCCTGCCGTTCGGTCGCTGTTCCACCACACAGAGAGATGTCTCTCGGGTTTAACGTATGTCGCAAGAGCACATCGCGGGTTTGATCAAGAAGGAGTATTCGGCCGGTTTCGTCACCGATATCGAGTCCGACACCCTGCCCCCCGGTCTCAACGAGGAGGTGATTGCCTTCATCTCCGCCCGCAAGAACGAACCGCAGTGGTTGCTGGAGTGGCGCCTAAAGGCCTATCACGCCTGGCTGGGGATGACCGAGCCGGAGTGGGCCCATGTCCACTACCCCAAGATCGACTATCAGGCGCTGTCCTACTTCTCTGCGCCGAAGAGCATGGCCGATCGCCCCAAGAGCCTCGACGAGGTGGACCCGGAACTGCTGCGCACCTACGAAAAGCTCGGCATCCCCCTCCACGAGCGGGCGGCCCTCGCCGGGGTCGCGGTGGACGCGGTGTTCGATTCGGTGTCGGTGGGCACCACCTTCCGGGACAAGCTGCTGGAGGCGGGGGTGATCTTCTGCTCCATCTCCGAGGCGGTCCACGAGTACCCGGAGCTGGTGCAACGGTACCTGGGCAGCGTGGTGCCGCAGCGGGACAACTACTTCGCGGCCCTTAACAGCGCGGTGTTCAGTGACGGCTCCTTCGTCTATATCCCCAAGGGCGTGCGCTGCCCCATGGAGCTGTCCACCTACTTCCGCATCAACGAATCCAAGACCGGCCAGTTCGAACGCACCCTGATCATCGCCGACGAGGGCAGCCACGTCAGCTACCTCGAAGGCTGCACCGCGCCCATGCGGGACGAGAACCAGCTCCACGCCGCGGTGGTGGAACTGGTGGCCCTGGACGGCGCCCGCATCAAGTATTCCACGGTGCAGAACTGGTACCCCGGGGACGCCGAGGGCAAGGGCGGCATCTACAACTTCGTCACCAAGCGCGGCGTCGCCCACCGGGATGCCCATATCTCCTGGACCCAGGTGGAAACGGGCTCGGCGGTCACCTGGAAGTACCCGAGCTGCATCCTCAAGGGGGACAATAGCGTCGGCGAATTCTACTCGGTGGCCCTCACCAACAATTTCCAGCAGGCGGACACCGGCACCAAGATGATCCACCTGGGCCGCAACACCAAGTCCACCATCATCTCCAAGGGCATCTCCGCCGGGCACAGCTCCAACGCCTACCGGGGCAAGGTGCACATCGCGCCCTCCGCCGAGGGGGCCCGCAACTACACCCAGTGCGATTCCCTGCTGATCGGCGACCGCTGCGGCGCCCACACCTTCCCCTACATCGAGAGCAAGCACCCAGGCGCGGTGATCGAGCACGAGGCCACCACCTCGAAGGTCAGCGACGATCAGCTCTACCTGTGCCGCCAGCGGGGCATCGATACCGAGAAGGCCGTGTCGATGATCGTCAACGGCTTCTGCAAGGAAGTGTTCAAGGAGCTGCCCATGGAATTTGCCGTGGAGGCGGGCAAGCTGCTGGAAGTCAGTCTCGAAGGCTCGGTGGGTTGATCCGCCGGCGCCCTGAGTTCACGGGCCCGCGGGCCCGCTCCCCTGGATTGTGAAGAGTATTTGCCACATGTTGTCGATTGAAAATCTGCAAGCGCGTATCGAAGCCGAGGACAAGGCCATCCTCAAGGGCCTGAATCTCGAGGTCCGCCCCGGGGAGGTCCACGCCATCATGGGCCCCAATGGTTCCGGCAAGAGTACCCTGGGCCATGTGCTGGCGGGCCGCGACGGCTATGAGGTCACCGGCGGGCGGGTGACCTTCATGGGCCGTGACCTGCTGGAGCTGGACACCGAGGAGCGCGCCCGGGAGGGCCTGTTCCTGGCCTTCCAGTACCCGGTGGAGATCCCCGGGGTCAGCAACATGGAGTTCCTCAAGGCCTCCGTGGACGCGGTGCGGGAACATCGCGGCCTCGAGGCCCTCGATTCGGTGAGCTTCTTGAAGGCCGCCCGGGAGGCCTGCAAGGCGGTCAAGCTCGACCAGGCCTTCCTCAAGCGGGGCGTCAACGAGGGGTTTTCCGGTGGCGAGAAAAAGCGAAACGAAATCATGCAGATGATGCTGCTTGAGCCGAAGCTCGCGATCCTCGACGAGACCGATTCCGGCCTCGACATCGACGCCCTGCAAGTGGTGGCGGACGGCGTCAATGCCCTGCGCAGCGCCGACCGCTCATTTATTCTGGTGACCCACTACCAGCGCCTGCTGAGCTATATCGAGCCGGATTTCGTCCACGTGCTGGCGGGCGGTCGCATCGTCAAGTCCGGCGACAAGACCCTGGCCCTCGAACTGGAGGAAAGGGGTTACGGCTGGCTGGAAGGCGAGGTCGCCTGATGGCCGGGTTCGTCGAACAAGCGCTGCTGCGGGAGCCCGAGGGAACGCCGGCCTGGCTCGCGGCCCGCAACCGCCAGGGGCGGGATGCCGGTCGCGGCCGGGTGCTGCCCAACTTCAAGGTGGAGGCCTGGAAGTACACCAGCCTGCGGGTGCTGGAGGAGGGCGGTTTTGTCGCCGCGCCCCAGGCGGCCGCCAGCGATGAGGGGCTCGCCGACCATTACCGCATCGACGGCCTAGACGCCCACCGGCTGGTGTTCGTCAACGGGGTGTATCGCCCGGGACTGTCCGCGGTCGCGCTCCCCGAGGGGGTCACCCTGGTGCCGTTTTCACAGGCCAGCGAGGCCGAGGCGGCGCGCATTGCCGGGCACCTCGGTACCCTCGCCGACGGTGGGGCGCTGTTCACCGCCCTCAACGACAGCTGGCTGGCGGACGGGGTGTTCCTGCGGGTGTCCCGGGATGTGCGCGTCGAACAGCCCATCCAGCTGGTGTGGTTGAGCGCGCCGGAAGCGGCCCCCTTCGGTGTCGCCCAGCGCCTCCTCGTGGTATTGGAGGAGGGCAGCGAGGCCTCGGTGCTGGAGCATTTTGCCACCACCGGCGGCGACCAGAACGGTTTCACCAACGGCGTCACGGAGCTGCTGGTGGGGGACAACGCCCGCCTCCACCACTGCCGCCTGCACCTGGAGGAATCCGGCGCCCTGCACCTGGGGGCGGTGCACGCCAGCCTCGGCCGCAACGCCACCCTCAATGGCTTTCACATGGCCCTCGGCAGCCCCCTGAAGCGTATCGACCTGGTGGTGCGCCACCGGGGCGAGGGCGCCCACTGCGAGTTGAACGGCGTCTACCTGCCCCGCAACCGGGAAGTGATCGACTACCACACCTGCATCGAGCACGAGGTGCCCCACTGCACCAGCGAGGAGACCTTCCGCGGCATCATCGCCGACGAGGCCCGGGCGGTGTTCAATGGTCGTATCCATATTCACCCCGGCGCCCAGAAGACCAGCGCGCACCTCAGCAACCGCAACCTGCTCACCAGCAACCGGGCGGAGGTGGACACCAAGCCGGAGCTGGAGATCTACGCCGACGACGTGCAGTGCTCCCACGGCGCCACCGTGGCCCAGCTCGACGAGGGCCAGCTCCACTACCTGCGCACCCGGGGCGTGTCCGAACAGGAGGCCCGGGTGCTGCTCAGCTTCGGCTTCATCAACGAGATTCTCAACCGCATCCACCGCGAGCCGCTGCGGGACTACCTGCGCCCCAAGCTCGCCGGGCTGTTCGCCCGGGACCCGGAACTTGCGAGGCACCTGCTATGACGTTGCCGTCCCCCGTCAAGGCCCAGGGCCGCGGCTTCGATCCCGTCGCGGTGCGCCGGGATTTCCCCATTCTCGCCCGGGAGGTCAACGGCCACCCGCTGGTGTACCTCGACAACGCCGCCACCACCCAGAAGCCGCTGGCGATGATCGCTGCCATCAGCGACTACTACCTGAACCACAACGCCAATGTGCATCGCGCCGCCCATGTGCTGAGCGACGAGGCCACCCAGGCATTCGAGGGCGCCCGGGACACCGTGGCGGCCTTTATCAACAGCCCGGCCTCCCGCCAGCTGATCTGGACCCGGGGGACCACGGAGGCCATCAATCTGGTGGCCGCCACCTGGGGGCGGGACAATCTCAAGGCCGGCGATCGGGTGCTGGTGCCGGCCCTGGAACACCATTCCAACATCGTCCCCTGGCAGATGGTGGCCGCCGAGACCGGCGCCGAGGTGGTGCCCATCGACGTCACCGATCAGGGGGAGGTGGATCTCGATGCCCTTGCGCGCCTGCTCGACGATCGCGTCAAACTGGTGTCCCTCACCCATGTCTCCAACGCCCTCGGCACCGTCAACCCGGTAGCCGAGGTGGTGCGCCTCGCCCACGCCGCCGGTGCGCTGGTACTGATCGACGGTGCCCAGGGCATCGCCCACTGCCCGGTGGATGTCCAGGCCCTCGGCTGCGACTTCTACGCCTTTTCCGGCCACAAGGTGTTCGGCCCCACCGGCATCGGCGCCCTCTGGGGGCGGGAGGAACTGCTCGACGCCATGCCCCCCTACCAGGGGGGCGGGGAGATGATCGAAACCGTCAGTTTTGCCGGCACCACCTGGAACAGCCTGCCCTACAAGTTCGAGGCGGGCACCCCGGATATCGCCGGCGCCATCGGCCTCGGCGCCGCCATTCGCTATCTCGACGCCCTCGACCGGGACGCCATCGCCGCCCACGAGGCGGACCTGCTGGCCTACACCTGGACGCGGGCGGCCCAGTTCCCGGGCCTCACCCGGGTGGGCCGCGCCAGCCAGATCGCCGGGGTGTTCAGCTTCCTGCTGGATGGCACCCATCCGTCGGATGTGGGCATGCTCCTCGATCAGCAGGGCGTCGCGGTGCGTACCGGCCACCACTGCGCCCAGCCGCTGATGGCCCGTTACGGCATTCCCGGCACCGTGCGGGCGTCCTTCGCCCTCTACAATACCCGGGACGACGTCGACCGGCTGTTCGCCGCGCTGGAGAAAGTGCGCGGCTTTCTGCTCTAAGTTGTGACAAGGAGTAGCCCATGAGTGTTGAAACCTACGATATCCACACCGATGCGGCCCCCGCGGTAACGGTGACAGCGGCGGCCATCGCCCACCTTCGGCGCCAGCTGGCGCCGAAGGGGCTCGCCGCGGTGCGCATCCACCTCGAAAAGAGCGGCTGCACCGGCTACAAGTACGTGATCGATGAGGTGGCGGCGCCGCAGGAGGGGGATCTCACCCTGGCCCTCGGCGACGGCCTTGCCCTGTGCCTTCCCGCCGGGGACCTGCCCCAGCTCAACGGCATGGAATTGGATTTCGTCCAGGAAGGCGTCAATCGCCGCCTGGTGATCAACAACCCCAACGCCAAGGATGCCTGCGGCTGCGGCGAGAGTTTCAGTTTCTAAGGGTATCCGACCCCATGGCAGAGCAGACAATGGTGGTGACCCAGCGGGAGTGCCCGGCCCGCCGGGTGCCCACGGGGGATCCGGTCACCATCCCCGCCGACACCTTCATCACCATCACCCAGGCGTTGGGTGGCAACTACACCGTGGTCTACAGGGGCAACATGCTGCGGGTGGACGGCACCGACGCCGACGCCATCGGCATGGAGAAGCAGGAACTGCACTTCGACGACCGGGGCGACGGCCTGATCCACGAGGACCAGGTGTGGCAGGCCCTGGAGACCGTCTACGACCCGGAGATTCCCGTCAACCTGCGCAGTCTCGGTCTGATCTACGGCCTTGCCATCGACCAGCAGACCAAGGCGGTGACCATCGACATGACCCTCACCGCGCCCGCCTGCGGCATGGGCCCGGTGTTGATGGGCGACGTGGAGTACCGGGTGCGCCAGGTGCCGAACGTGGCCAAGGTCCAGGTGCGGCTGGTGTTCGACCCGCCCTGGAGCCGGGAGATGATGTCGGAAGAGGCGCAGCTCGAGACGGGGCTTTTTTACTGAGGGGTCGGACATCCGACACCGGACTCACCACGGGACAGCCATGACCACCAATCCCTTCGGCACCACCATCAGCGCCGACGATATCCTCGACACCCTGGGATTCTTCGATACCTGGGAAGAGCGCTACAAGTACATCATCGACCTGGGCAAGGAGCTGCCCGCCATGGAGGCCGCCGTCAAGGACGACGCCCACCTGGTGCGGGGTTGCCAGAGCCAGGTGTGGATCGACAGCCACAGCCGCGACGGCCGGCTGTGGTTCGACACCGACAGCGATGCCTTCATCGTCAAGGGCCTGCTGGGGGTGGTGCTCGCCGCCTACAACGGCAAGCGGCCGGAGGAGGTGCTCGCCTTCGACATCGAGGACTATTTCGCCCGCCTCGATCTGCTCAAGCACCTGAGCCCCACCCGGGGCAATGGCCTGCGGGCCATGGTCGGCCGCATTCGCGCCATCGCCGAGGAGGCGATCGCGGGGCCCTGAGCCCATCGTCCCGGCGCGGTCAATACTTCCTTGTAACCCCCTGTTGGCAGGGTTAAAATCCCCAGCCATTTAACTGGCCCGCCGCCGCCCTCGACGCGGCGGGCACGATTGCTCAGCGGAGACACCCATGGCCCTCGAAAGAACCCTTTCCATCATCAAGCCCGACGCCGTTGCCAAGAACGTGATCGGCGAGATCCTCAGCCGTTTTGAAAAGGCCGGCCTGAGAATCGTCGCCGCCAAGATGCAGCAGCTGTCCCGGGAGCAGGCCGAGGGCTTCTACGCCGAGCACCGCGAGCGCCCCTTCTTCAAGGACCTGGTGGGCTTCATGACCTCGGGCCCGGTGATGATCCAGGTGCTGGAAGGCGAGGGCGCCATCGCCAAGAACCGCGACCTGATGGGTGCCACCAATCCCCAGGAAGCGGCCGCCGGCACCATCCGCGCCGACTTTGCCGAGACCATCGACGCCAACGCCGTGCACGGTTCCGACTCCGCGGCCGCCGCCGAGCGGGAAGTGCGCTACTTCTTCGACGACCGCGAGATCTGCCCCCGCTGAACCCCGGGAGATCCCAGGAGCAGCCAGCGCCATGAGCGAAACCCCGGCCACCACGGCAAACACCGAGCCCCAGGCAGGCAAGATCAACCTGCTGGGGCTTTCCGCTGAAAAACTGGCGGACTTTTTCGCCGCCATTGGCGAGAAGCGCTTCCGGGTCAACCAGGTGCTGAAGTGGATGCACCAGCGGGGCGTCACCGACTTTGCCCTGATGACCGACCTCTCCAAGACCCTGCGGGACAAGCTCGCCCAGGTGGCGGAGATCCGCCCCCCGGAGCTGGTCAGCGAGCATCACTCCGCCGACGGCACCCGCAAGTGGCTGGTGCGCACCGATGGCGGCGAATGCGTCGAGGCGGTGTTCATCCCCGAGAAGGATCGCGGCACCCTCTGTGTGTCGTCCCAGATCGGCTGCTCCCTCGACTGCAGCTTCTGCGCCACCGGCAAGCAGGGCTTCAACCGCAATTTGAGCAGCGCCGAGATCATCGGCCAGCTGTGGACCGCGGTGAATTCCTTCGGCGGCTTTGCCCCGGGGGCCGAGCGCGTCGTCTCCAACGTGGTGATGATGGGCATGGGCGAGCCGTTGATGAACTTCGACAACGTGGTGGACGCCATGGCACTGATGATGGACGACTGCGCCTACGGCCTGTCCAAGCGCCGCGTCACCCTCAGCACCGCCGGGGTGGTGCCTGCCCTCGACCGCCTTGGCGATGTCACCGATGTGTCCCTGGCCATCTCCCTCCACGCCCCCAACAACGCCCTGCGCAACGAGCTGGTGCCGGTCAACCGCAAGTATCCGGTGGAGACCCTGATAGCCTCCGCCCGGGGCTACCTCGACAAGCTCCCCGACACCCACCGCAAGGTGACCGTCGAGTACACCCTCATCGACCAGGTCAACGATCGCCCCGAGCACGCCCAGGAACTGGCGCTGCTGCTCCGCGATCTGCCCTGCAAGATCAACCTGATTCCCTTCAACCCGTTTCCCAATTCCGGTTACAGGCGGGTTTCCAATAATGCCCTCAACCGCTTCCGGGACATCCTCCACGGGGCGGGCTACACGGTCACCGTGCGCACCACCCGGGGCGATGACATCGCCGCCGCCTGCGGCCAGCTGGCGGGGGATTTCAACGACAGGACCCGCCGCAAGGAACGCCACCAGCGCCGCTACCAGCAGGTGGGCGAGGAGCCGGTGCGGATCCTGGGGATGGTGGAGTGACGGCGGTGGGCGCCAAGGGGCGTGGTCCAGTGGTGGTGGCGCTGTCCCTCGCCGCGGTTCTGGCGCTCGCGGGGTGCACCACCGTCACCACCGAGAAGGGCAAGCCCCCGGTGCGGGCCAAGCCCGTCGCCATGGATCAGGCCCTGCAGGATCACATCCAGCTCGGCCTCAGCTACATCGGCGAGGGCAACCGGGAGTCCGCCCGCCACCACCTGACCAAGGCGCTGGAGATCGACGGCCGCTCGCCGGGCGCCCACAACGGCATGGCCCTCCTCTATCAGCTGGAGGGCGAGACTGCGCTGGCGGAGAAGCACTTCAAGCGCGCCATCGCCCTCGACCGGGACTTCACCCGCGCCCGCAACAATTACGGGGTGTTCCTGGTGCAGCAGCAGCGCGTCGAGGAGGCCCACGACGAGTTCCGCCGGGTCACCGAGGACACCGGCTACGACCAGCGTCCCCAGGCGTTCGTCAACCTGGGCATCACCGCCAGCCGCCTCGGGCGCCAGGAGGAGGCGGTGGAGGCCTGGAGCCGGGCCATCGCCCTCAATCCCCGCCTCGCCATGCCCTATCTGGAGCTGGCCGACCACCACTTCGCCGCCGGGGACATTCCCCAGGCGGCCCGCTACCTCGCCGCCCACGACCAGCTGGCGCGGCCCTCGGCCCGCAGCCTGTGGCTGGGTCTGCGCATCGAACACCGCTTTGGCAACAAGGACGCGGTGGCCAGCAAGGCCCTCGCCCTCACCAAGCTGTTCCCCTACTCCCGGGAAAATCTCGACTATCAGGAGTGGCTGAAGAATGGCCGCCAGCCCTGATCCCGCCGATATCGTCGCGGGCGCGCCGGGCGCCGGCGCGCTGCTGCGCCGCGCCCGGGAGCGCCAGGGCCTCGGCGAGGACGAGATCATCCGCCGCATCGGCCTGCCGCGCCACACCCTGCGCGCCCTGGAGGCGGACGATTACGCCGCCCTGCCGGCCCTGGTGTATGTGCGCGGCTACCTGCGCGCCTACTGCGATATCCTCGGGCTGCGCCAAAGCCCGGTGCTCGCCTGCTTCGACGACCACCGCGCCGCCTGGCTCTCGGCCAGCCAGCCGGCGGCGCCGGCCCCGTCCGGCAAGCCGAGGGGCGCGGTGCTCGCCGCCCTGGCCGCGGGCCTCATGGCCTGCTCCCTGGTGACCTGGGCGCTGTACTCCGAGACCGTGGAGCTGCCGGCGTGGCGGGAGCCCGCCGTCGCCCCGGGGAGTGCCGCCAGCGCCGTACAGGGCGCCCCCGTCCGCGCCGGGCAGCTGGCGTTTGAATTCCACGCCGACAGCTGGCTGCAGGTGATCGACGCCAACGACCATATTCTCGCCGTCGATCTGTACCGGGACGGCGAGCGCCTGGCGCTGGAGGGCAAGGCGCCCTTCCGGGTGTCCCTGGGGCACGCCCCGGGTGTCGTGGTCCGCTACCGGGGCGCGGCGGTGGCCCTCGATCCCGATCCCGAAACCCTCGCCGCCGAAGTAACCGTAGGTCGATGACAGTCCACGAATCCCCCATCAAGCGCCGCAAATCCCGCCAGATCATGGTGGGCAATGTCCCGGTGGGCGGCGACGCCCCCATCTCGGTGCAGAGCATGACCAACACCGAGACCACCGACGTGGCCGCCACCGTCGCCCAGATCCGCCGTATCCAGGATGCCGGCGCCGACATCGTGCGGGTGTCGGTGCCCTCCATGGCCGCCGCCGAGGCGTTCGGCGAGATCCGCCGCCAGGTGGACGTGCCGCTGGTGGCGGACATCCACTTCGACCACAAGATCGCCCTGCGGGTGGCGGACCTCGGCGTCGACTGCCTGCGCATCAACCCGGGCAACATCGGCAAGGAGGACCGCATCCGCGCGGTGGTGGAGAAGGCCCGCGATCGCCAGATTCCGATCCGCATCGGGGTCAACGCCGGTTCCCTCGAAAAGGACCTGCAGCGCAAGTACGGGGAGCCCACCCCCGAGGCCCTGGTGGAATCCGCCATGCGCCACATCGATATTCTCGACCGCCTCGACTTCCACAATTTCAAGCTGAGCCTCAAGGCCTCCGACGTGTTCATGGCGGTGGCCGCCTACCGCCTCATCGCCGCCCAGATCGACAACCCGCTGCACCTCGGCATCACCGAGGCGGGGGGGCTGCGGGCCGGCACGGTGAAATCCGCCATCGGCCTCGGCATGCTGCTGATGGACGGCATCGGCGACACCCTGCGCATCTCCCTCGCCGCCGACCCGGTGGAAGAGGTGCGGGTGGGCTGGGATATCCTGAAAAGCCTCAAGCTGCGCTCCAAGGGCATCAACTTCATCGCCTGCCCCAGCTGTTCGCGGCAGAATTTCGACGTGATCGCCACGGTGAACGCCCTGGAGCAGCGCCTCGAGGACATCACCGTGCCCATGGACGTGTCCATCATCGGCTGCATCGTCAACGGCCCCGGGGAGGCCAAGGTGTCGGACATGGGCCTCACCGGCGGGACCCCGAGAAATCTTCTCTATATCGATGGCAAACCCAGCCAGAAGCTCGACCAGGCCAACCTGGTGGACAGCCTCGAAACCCTGATCCGCGAAAAGGCCGCCAGCAAGGCGGCCGCCGCCGAGGCGCTGATTGCCACCTCCACCGCCAATTCCGAGTAACCGATGAAAAAAATCCAGTCGATCCGGGGCATGAACGACCTGCTCCCCGACCAGTCCCCTGTCTGGCAGTACCTGGAAGACCGGGTGCGTAGCCTGTTCGAGCGCTACGGCCTCGCCGAGATCCGCTTCCCGATCCTCGAATCCACGGATCTCTTCAAGCGCTCCATCGGCGAGGTGACCGACATCGTCGAGAAGGAGATGTACAGCTTCCTCGACCGCAACGGCGACAGCCTCACCCTCCGCCCCGAAGGCACCGCCGGCTGCGTGCGGGCCTGCGAGGAGGCGGGCCTGTTCCCCCAGTCGCCGCGGCTCTGGTACAAGGGCCCCATGTTCCGCTACGAGCGCCCCCAGAAGGGTCGCCTGCGCCAGTTCCACCAGATCGGCGTCGAGGTGTTCGGCCTCGACGGCCCCGATATCGACGCCGAGTTGCTGATGCTCACCCAGCGCCTGTGGCGGGAGTTGGGCATCGCCGACCACGTGACCCTCGAGATCAACTCCCTCGGCACCAGTGACGACCGCGCCCGCTACCGGGCGGCCCTGGTGGCCTGGCTCGAGGCCCGTCGCGAGCGCCTCGACGAGGACAGCCAGCGCCGCCTGGAGGGCAACCCGCTGCGCATTCTCGACAGCAAGAACCCCGACATGCAGGCGCTGCTCGCCGACGCCCCGCGCCTCGGCGATTACCTGGGGGAGGAGGCCGCCAGCCACTTTGCCGGCCTGCGGGCCATGCTCGATGCCGCCGGGGTTCCCTATCGCATCAACGAGCGCCTGGTGCGCGGCCTCGACTACTACGGCAAGACCGTGTTCGAGTGGGTCACCACCTCCCTCGGTGCCCAGGGCACGGTGTGTGCCGGCGGCCGCTACGACGGGTTGGTGGAACAACTGGGCGGCAAACCCACCCCGGCGGTGGGTTTTGCCATGGGTGTGGAGCGCCTGGTGCTGCTGCTTGACGCCGCCGGGGCCGTGCCGGATAGTATCGCCCGGCCGGTGGATGTCTACTGTGTCGGCGTCGGCGAGGTCAAGCCGGCCCTGCTGGCGGCGGCGGAAACCCTCCGCACCCTGTGTCCGGCGGCGCGCATCCTGACCCACGGCGGCGGCGGCAGCTTCAAGAATCAACTTAAGAAGGCGGACCGCAGCGGCGCCCGGCTGGCGTTGATCATGGGTGAGGACGAGGCCGCGACGGGCACCCTCACGGTCAAGCACCTGCGCCAGGATCTTCCCCAACGGACCCTGCCCATCGCCGATATCCCGGCAATCATCAACGACAATCGATCCCCCCAGGAGTAACCCGTGGCGGAACATCTCAACGACGAGGAGCAGCTCGAGGCCCTCAAGCGCTGGTGGAAGCAAAATGGCATGCCCATCGTCGCCGCCCTGGTGCTGGTGGCCGGCGGCTGGTTCGGCTGGCACTTCTGGCAGGATCGCCAGCAGGCCGATGCCGCGGAGGCGGCGCTGCTCCACGCCAACATGCTGGAGCAACTGGCGGCCTACGAGAACGGCGACGTCGACAAGGCGAGCCTCGCCAGCGGCCACGCCCAGACCCTGAAATCCCGGCACGGCGACAGCCAGTACGGGCGCTACGCGGCGCTGGTGCTGGCCAAGCTGGCGGTGGCGGATGGCGACCTCGACGGCGCCGCGGGGGAACTGCAATGGGTGATGGACAACGCCGATGACGCGGGCATGAAGGCCCTCGCGGCCCTGCGCCTGGCCCGGGTCGAAGTGGCCCGGGGCAACGACGATGCGGCCCTCGGGTTGCTGGCCCTGGACGCCCCCGCCGCCATGACCGCCCTCAGGGCCGAGCTCGAGGGCGATATCCGCGCCCGCCAGGGGGATGCCGAGGCCGCCCGCGCCGCCTACCAGCGCGCCCTCGACAACCTCGGCCCCGCCGACGCCTCCGCCAGGCCGCTGCTCGAGCTCAAGCTCAGCCAGGTGGCCGGCCCGGGGACAACTGATACCACTGGCGCCAGTGAGGAGGATGCCTGATGAAAAAGCTCGCCCTGTTGTGTTGCGTGATGATGCTGTCCGGCTGTAGCTGGATGAAGTTCTGGGAGAGCGACGAGGACAAGGCCCTGCTCCCCGCGCCGCTGGTCAAGTTCGACGAGGAGGTGAAACTGCGCAAGGTCTGGTCCCGGGGTGCCGGCAGTGGCCAGAACCCCCTTCACCCGAGCCTGGTGCCGGCCCTGGATGGCGGTGTGCTCTACGCCGCGGACAGCGATGGCCGGGTCTATGCCATCGATGCCGCCAGCGGCAAGGAGCGCTGGGAACAGGATCTCGACAAGTCCCTGAGCGGTGGCGTCGGTGTCGGCGGCGGGCTGGTGCTGGTGGGCGATCTGCGCGGCACCCTGTTCGCCCTCGACGCCGCCAGTGGCGATGTGCGCTGGCGGGTCAAGCTCAACAGCGAGCTGCTGTCGGCGCCGGCGGCCAACGGCCAGGTGGTGGTGGTCCAGGCCCTCGATGCCCGGGTAGTGGGCCTCGATGCCGCCACCGGCAACATCCTCTGGCAATACACCACCGACGCACCGGCGCTGACCCTGCGGGGCACCGGCGCGCCTCTGCTCGCCGAGGGCGCCGCCATCAACGGCTTCGCCAACGGCAAGGTGGTGGCCCTGAACCCCGCCAACGGCGCGGTGCTGTGGGAGAACCGCGTCGCCCTGCCCAAGGGCCGCACCGAGCTGGAGCGCATCGTCGACATCGACGGCGCCCCGGTGATGATCGGCGACGTGGTCTATGTCACCAGTTACCAGGGCCGCGCCGCCGCCATGGCCCGGGGCACCGGGCGGGCGCTGTGGTACCAGGACATCTCCAGCAACCGCCAGCCCGCGGCCAGCACCGACCAGGTGTTCATCAGCAAGGACAACGACGAAGTGGTGGCCCTGCGGGCCAACAGCGGCCAGGTACTGTGGAGCAACGACAAGCTGGCCAACCGCACCCTGACGGCCCCCGCCTTCGTCGGCGGCCAGGTGGTGGTGGGGGATGCCCAGGGCTACCTCCATGTGCTTTCCCCGGTGGATGGCCGCTTCGTCGGTCGCGACAAGGTGAACGGCAGCGGCCTGTCGGCCCCCATGGTCACCGATGGCAACACCCTCTACGTGCTCGCCAACAACGGCAAGGTGGTGGCCTACCGTCTCGAACGGCCCTGAGGCCCCCGCGGGTTCGCACTGTTGTCGAAAAGCCCTGGTTTTCAGGGCTTTTTCGTATCCGGGCGGGCCAGGTGGCGGGCGAGGGCGGGGCTCGCGGTCTTGTTGGCGATGATCTCCGCGGCGTCGAGGCCCACCAGTTCGTGGGGAAAGACGATCCATTGCTCGGTGGCGTACAGGTAGTAGTCGGGTATTCGCCGGGTGCGGTTGCGGCCGGGCTTGAAGTAGGGGGTGGCGACGCGGATATCCGGTGGCGCGGCGGCGAAGTGGGTATCCAGCTCGGCGATCACCCGGTCGATGCTGAGGCCGGTGTCGTGGACATCGTCGACGATCAGGATGCGGCGCGGCGCCTCAATGCCGGCGAGGGCCGCGTCGAGGCCCTCCACCACCACCTCGTCGTGGCGGCTGTCGATGCCGCTGTAGTGGCGGGTGCGGATCGGGAAGTGGTGGTGGGGCAGTTGGTGGTAACTGAACAGTTCCTGGATGGCCACCGCCACCGGTGTGCCACCCCGCCAGATGGCCAGCAGGAGGTCGGGTCGAAAGCCGCTGTCGAGGATGCGAAAGCCCAGTTCGAAGCCGTCGTCGAGGAGCTGGTTGGCGCTGAGATAGAGTTTTTCCATGGTGGTGATTTCCGGTCGCGGGGGCTGATTCTAGCCCGGTTGGTGCCGGGCGCGGGCGGGTAAAAGTTTCCCCCGGTTCGGGGAATGTGGCTATAATGCCGCCTGTTTTGAAACCCGATCCAGACGGAGACGATTCATGAGCTTGAAGAACAAGGCGGCATTTTCCCTGCTGGCATTTGGCCTGGTCCTCGGCCTTGCCGGCTGCGGCAGCGAGACCGAGGAGGTCGTACTGACCCCCAACCAGGAGAAAGCCGTGGCCGAGCGCCTTGCCCCCGAGGGCACGGTGGCCCTGGAGAGCGAAGTGGCCTCCGCCGCGCCGGCCCCTGCCGCCGGTGGCGAACCCCGCTCCGGCGAGGAGATCTACAACAAGGCCTGCCTGTCCTGCCACATGACCGGCGCCGCCGGTGCCCCCAAGCTGGGGGACGTGGCCGCCTGGGCTCCCCGTCTGGAGCAGGGCATGGACACCATCTACAAGCACGCCATCGAGGGTATCCGCGGCATGCCGCCCCGGGGCCTGTGCATGGATTGCTCCGATGACGAAGTCAAGGCGACCGTCGACTACATCCTCGCCAACAGCCAGTAAGCCCATCCGGCTCGACCCGAAACCCCGCCACCCGGCGGGGTTTTTGTTTATGGGGCGGTGTTTGCGCCAGGCCCTTTCCCGGGCAACCTCTGTCGTCAGACGCCACCGCTCCCCTCAGGCAAACAGATTGCGCAGCGCCGCGATGGACTCCTGGCCCTTTTCCCGGCGCTGCTCGGGGTTGCTGTCGCCGAAGCCTTCCTTCTCGATGTCGTCCGCCGGCAGCTCATCGATGAAGCGGCTGGGGGTGGTGGTGCTGATGTCGCCGAACTGCTTGCGTCGCGCCGCCAGGGTCATGGTCAGGGTGCGCTGGGCCCGGGTGATGCCCACGTAGGCCAGGCGCCGCTCCTCCTCGATGTTGCCGTCCTCGATGCTGGCGCGGTGGGGCAGGATCTCCTCCTCCATGCCGATCAGGAAGACGTGGGGGAATTCCAGGCCCTTGGCGGCGTGGAGGGTCATCAGTTGCACCTTGTCGTCGGCGGAGGCCTCGTCCTGGCGGTCCAGCAGGTCCCTGAGCACCAGCTTGGCGATGGTTTCCTCGAGGGTGGCGGCGGGGCCGCCATCGTCCTCCCCGAGCATGCCGGCGATCTGGTTGACCAGCAGGTTGACGTTGGCCATGCGCCGCTCCGCCACGGCGGTGCTGCTGGCGTTCTGGTGCAGCCAGCCTTCGTAATCCATGTCCTCCAGCATCTCGCGGATGGCGGCCACCGGGTCGCCCCCGGCGCAGTTGCGCTGTACTCCCTCCAGCCAGTGGCGGAATTTGCGCAGCCGCGCCAGGTGCTGTTCCCCCAGCTGGGTTTCGAGCCCCAGTTCGTCGATGGCCCGGAACAGGGAGACGTGGCGCTCCCCGGCGTATTCGCCGAGCCTTTCCAGGGTGGAGGGGCCGATCTGGCGGCGCGGGGTGTTGATGATGCGCAGGAAGGCGTTGTCGTCGTCCGGGTTCACCAAGAGGCGCAGGTAGGCCATGACATCCTTGATCTCACCCCGGGCGTAGAACGAGGTGCCGCCGCTCAGCTGGTAGGGGATGCCCTGGGACTGGAGTTTCATCTCCAGCAGGCGCGACTGGTGGTTGCCCCGGTAGAGCACGGCGAAGTCCCGGAAGTGGCACTGGCGGGACAGGCGCATGGCGAGGATCTCGTTGACCACCCGCTCCAGTTCCGTTTCCTCGTTGCCGCAGCGGATCACCCGAATCGGGTCGCCGAGCCCCAGCTCGCTCCACAGGGCCTTGTCGAACACGTGGGGATTGTTGGCGATGAGGGTGTTGGCGGTGCGCAGGATGCGCGCCGTGGAGCGGTAGTTCTGCTCCAGCTTGATGACCTTGAGGTGGGGGAAGTCCTCCTGCAGCTGAGTCAGGTTTTCCGGTCGCGCGCCGCGCCAGGCGTAGATGGACTGATCGTCGTCACCCACCACGGTGAGGGCGCCGCGGTTGCCCACCAAGAGGCGGACCAGCCGGTACTGGGCGAGGTTGGTGTCCTGGTACTCGTCCACCAGCAGGTGGCGGATGCGGTTGCGCCATTTGTCGAGAATGTCGGGGTGCTCCTGGAAGAGCAGCACCGGCAGCAGGATCAGGTCGTCGAAATCCACCGCGTTGTAGGCCTTGAGGGATTGGCGGTAGCGCTGGTAGATGAGCGCCATGGCCTGCTCGCCGTTGGAGGCGGCGCTGGACAGGGCCTGCTCCGGGGAAATCAGGTCATTCTTCCACTGGGATATCTGGCCCTGGACCCGGTCCACCAGCTCGGCGTCGAGCTCCGAGTCGCGGAGCATCAGCTCCTTGATCAGGTTGCGGCTGTCCTCGCCATCGAGGATCGAGAACCCGGGCTTGAAGCCGAAGGTCTTGATCTCCCGGCGGATCAGGTTGAGGCCGAGGTTGTGGAAGGTGGAGACGGTGAGGCCCCGGGCCTCCTTGCCCTTGATCAGCTTGCCAACCCGCTCCTTCATCTCCCGCGCCGCCTTGTTGGTGAAGGTCACCGCTGCCACATGCTGGGCGGCGAGGCCGCAGTCGTTCACCAGGTAGGCGATCTTCTGGGTGATCACGCTGGTCTTGCCGCTGCCGGCGCCGGCGAGCACGAGCAGGGGCCCGTCGATATAGCGGACGGCGGCGAGCTGCTGGGGATTCAAGTGCTTCACGGCGGATTGTCGCGGTGGGTGCGGGGGCGGGATTGTAGCAAGGGTGGGCGACCGGCGTCAGGGCGGGACGGCGCCGGCCACCCGTCACCGGCGTCAGCCGAAGATGTACTCCCCTGGTGCGTCCCCAAGCACCCTGTAGCCCCGGCGGGCGTTGCCCATGCGCGGCGGCTTGACCGGCTCGCCGCTGCGCTGGTCGAGCCAGGCGGCCCAGGCGGGCCACCAGGAGCCGGGGTGGACCGGCTGGGTCTCGGCCCAGGTCCTCGGATCGATGTACTTGTCGCCGGGCTTGCGGGTGGCCATCTGGTAGCGGCGCTTGGGATGCGCCGGGCCGCAGATGATGCCGGCGTTGTGGCCGCCGCTGGTGAGCAGGAAGGTCACCTCCGCCTGGGTGAGGCGGTTCATCTTGTACACCGAGGTCCAGGGGGCGATATGGTCGCCGGTGGTGCCCACCAGGAACATGGGGGTGCGGATATCGAGCAGCGAGATGGGCTTGCCATTGACCTCGAAGCGGCACTCCGCCAGGCGATTCTCCATGTACAGCTCCCGCAGGTAGCGGCTGTGCATCTTGTAGGGCATGCGGGTGCCGTCGGCGTTCCAGGCCATCAGGTCGCTGGGCGGGGTTTCCCGGCCGAGGTAGTAGCGATTGATGTAGTTGCTCCACACCTGCTCCCGGGGGCGCAGGGCGCGGAACGAGGCGCCCATGGTCTGGGAGCGCAGGTAGCCGTCGGTCCACATGCTGCTTTCCAGGAAGGCCAGCTGGCTGGCGTTGAGCAGTTGCTGGATCTCCCCAGACTCGGTGAAGTCCACCTGGGCGGCGAACAGGGTCATGCTGTTGAGGATGTCGTCGTCGGCTCGGGCGAGGGTCGCGGCCCCCATCGCCAGCAGGGTGCCGCCGATGCAGTAGCCCACGGCGTTGATGCGCCTGTTGGGCACCACCGTGCGCACCGCCTGGACGGCGGCCATGAAACCCTTGTGGAGGTAGTCGTCGAGGGCGATCTCGCGGTCCTCTTCCCGGGGGTTCTTCCACGACATCATGAACACCGTCTTGCCCTGCTCCAGCAGGTAGCCGACCATGGAATTGTGGGGCGAGAGGTCCATGATGTAGTACTTCATCACCCAGGCGGGCACGAAGAGCACAGGCTCGGGGGAGACCTTGGCGGTTTTCGGGCTGTACTGGATGAGTTCCATCAGCTCGTTCCGGAAGATCACCTTGCCGGGGGTGGTGGCGAGGTTGACCCCGGGCTTGTGGTCCCCCATTTCCGGCAGCGGGTTCTTGAGGGTGCCCCGTTCCATGTCGTGGCGAAACAGTTCAAGCCCCCGCGTCAGGTTCTGGCCCTTTTCCTCGCGGGTGGCGGCGATCACCTCGGGGTTGGTGAAGGCGAAGTTGGCGGGGGAGAGGGCTTCGAGGATCTGGTTGTTGATGAACGACACCAAGTCGGTGTTGCGGGGCTCGGCGCCGGGAACCTGGCGGGAGGCCTCGCCGATCCACTCCTTGGCCGCCAGATAACCCTTGGCCAGCAGGTTGAAGGGCGGCTTTTGCCAGCCCTCGCCGCTGAAGGGGGTGCCGTCGAGGGCGGCGGCGGGCGCCTCCTGGTCGAGGGCGATCTGGGCGGTGGCGAGGGTGCCCAGTTCCATCAGTTTGTATTGCAGGCTCTTGCGCAGTTTTTCCCGCCGCCCGGGGGAAATGGCCAGGTGCGACAGCCAGTCGAAATAGGCGCTCACCAGCTGCACCGGGGACAGGCCGCCGGTCAACTTGGCGAGGGCCGCGCGCACTTCGTGGTCGAGGGTCTCGGCGCCGTCCTCGCCGAGGTCGAGGTCCGGCAGCTTGCTGAAAATCTCCTGGATCCGCTCCGCGAATTCCTGGCCGCCGTGGTCCGTGTCGCGGGAAAACTGACTGCTGTCCGCCATGAATACTGTCCTTGCCTTTGCCGGGTTATTGGGCGCTTTCGCTCGCATCATAGGGGGCGGCCATGGCTATGCAAAGCCTTCCCCGCCGGTGAGGTGTCCGGTAACAGCGCCGGTGTTACCCCTCAATACATATGCTGCCCGCCGTTGATGGAAAGGGTCGATCCGGTGATGAAGCCGGCCTCGTCAGCCACCAGGAAACGCACCCCCCGGGCCACTTCGCTGGCCTGGCCGAGGCGGCCCACGGGAATTCGGTCGACGATCTTTTTCAGCACGTTCTCCGGCACCGCGCGCACCATGTCGGTCTCCACATAGCCGGGGGCGAGGGCGTTCACGGTGATGCCGATGGCGGCGCATTCCAGGGCCAGGGCCTTGGTGAAACCGTGGATACCGGACTTGGCGGCGGCGTAGTTCACCTGGCCGTACTGGCCGGCCTGGCCGTTGAGGGAGCCGATGTTGACGATGCGGCCGAAGCGGCGCTCGCGCATGCCGTCGATCACCGCGCGGCACATGTTGAAGCAGGACCCGAGGTTGGTGTCGATCACCGCCTGCCAGCTGTCCGGGCCCATGCGGTGAAGGGTGGCGTCGCGGGTGATGCCGGCGTTGTTGATGAGGATGTCGATGGGGCCGTGCTCCCCCTCGATCATCGCCACCGCCTCCTGGCAGGCGGTGAAGTCCGAGACGTCGAAGCGGTAGGCGGGAAGCCCGCTGCGCTCGCTGAACTCCCGGGCGCGCTCGTCGTTGCCGCCGTAGTTGACGATGGTGGTGTAACCCGCCTGGTGCAGATCCAGGGCAACGGCTTCGCCGATACCTCGGGTGCCTCCCGTGACCAATGCGACTCTTTTCATGTAGTGCCTCCGGTGATCTGAGTGTCCAGATTCAGTATGGTTGATTCGCCCCTGTTGTACGCAAAAACAATGCCGAAAGCTGCGATACGGGCATCAGGGTGGTGCGCCGGGGACGCCCGGCGCCCGCAATTCAGGCGATGGTAGGCAGTTTGGATGTCACTAATGTTGCGGGTACCCGATGTTGGTGCGGGCCCTCACCATCGGGGGGCGGGTACCTGTCAGGGAATGGCGGGCAGCTTGCGCCCGCGCAGGAAATCCACCTGGCGCTCGTGGGTGAGGTGCTGCTGGGGAGTGAAGCCCCGGAACAGCTGGGCGGGGGAGGACGACAGGGGATCGGTGTCGCAGAAACTCAGTTCCTCCTGGGTGATGAGGGCGCTGTCGATCAGCATCTCCCAGGGATTGGCCACCTGGAGCAGCTCCACCAGGTGTTCGACGCAGTCCTCCAGGGACAGATCGGAACCCCAGCGGCTGCCCTCGGGGGGAGTGAAGGGGGCGATGGCGAGGCGCAGTTCCAGGGGCAGGCCCTCGTCCTGCTCCAGCTCGCGGCACAGGGTCATCAGCGCGGCGCCACAGCTGACCGCGTGGAGCAGATGCTCCTCCTCGTTGGCGAGGGTCGAGAACTGCACAAAGATGGCGTTGTGCTGGGCCTGGAGACGCACCCCGCGGAAGAGATTCTTGGCCTGCTCCACCCGCTGGTCGATGGTGGTGAGGATGCTGTTGAAATGATCGGTGTTGAGCTGAGCCCGCAGGCGCGGCAGGTTGGCCAGGTTGAAGGCGAGGATGCAGTGGCGGTCGTGCTCCGGGGTCTCACCGCCGCTGCCGCCGTCGAGCAGGGGTTCGAGGCGGCGCTCCAGGAGGGACAGTTCGTCGTAGCGGTGGCTCTCCGGATCGGGGGCGGACAGCAGGCTGGCGTTGATCCGCGCCAGACGCCGGGAAAAGCCGAAGGTGGTGAGCAGCAGCCAGCCGGCCAGCGCCAGGGTGGCGACGCCCCAGGCGCCGAGGGCCCACCACAGCACGGTGTTGTAGCGGGCGGTGAGGGGCTCGGTGCGCAGTTCGATGCGGACATGGCCGCTCAGGGTGTTGTCCACGGTGATCGGCGCGCTGTGGTCCGACAGGGACTCCCCGCCCCGCAGCGGTGCCTGGCTCTGGGCGAGCAGCTGGTTGGCGGCGTTGTACACCGAGGCGCGGCCCACCTGGGGGGTGTCGGTGACCAGGCTGTCGAGGATCACCTGAATGCTGATCAGGTTGGCGTCCAGGAGCGGCTGGCGCACGCTCTCCACCAGTTGCCCGGCGAGGGCGTCGCCCATGGCGGTCTGCTCGTCCACCGCCAGGCGCCACAGCTGGAACTTGAGTACCGCCGCGAGCCCGACGCCACTGGCGAGGACATAGATCAGCAGCGCCGCAAGGGTCTTGCGGCCAAGGGTGCGGGCGGTGGACGACATGGGCTTACCGGGTAGGGGATCGGAGCGTGCCATCTTAGCAGTCGCTGCCCTATAATGGCGACCCGCAAAAAGCCGTTGGAACCGTGGTGAAAGAGATCCTGCTTATCAATGTGTCCGGGGACGACAAGCCCGGGGTTACCAGCGCGGTGACCGGTGTCCTCGCCCAGTTTGGCGCCAATATCCTCGACATCGGCCAGGCGGTGATCCACGACACCCTGTCCCTCGGCATTCTCGCGGAAATTCCCCAGTCGGTGGATTCCGGCCCGGTGCTCAAGGACGTGCTGTTCCAGATGCACCGCCTCGGCATGCAGGCGCGCTTCCAGCCCATCTCCGAGGAGAGCTACGGCCACTGGGTGGCCCAGCAGGGCAAGCCCCGCCACATCGTCACCCTGCTGGCGCGGCGCATCGCCGCCGGGCACATCGCTAGGGTCACCGCGGTCACCGCCGGCCACGGCCTCAACATCGACCAGATCACCCGTCTGTCGGGGCGCATTCCCCTCGACCGCATCGATTCCCACAGCAAGGCCAGCGTCGAGTTCTCGGTGCGCGGCACCCCGGCGGACACCGGGGAATTCCGCTCCGCCCTGCTGGAGATCGCCGCCGAGATGGATGTCGACATCGCCTACCAGGAGGACAACATCTTCCGCCGCCACCGCCGCCTGGTGGTGTTCGACATGGACTCCACCCTGATCGAGGCGGAGGTGATCGACGAGCTGGCGAAGGAGGCGGGGGTCGGCGACGAGGTGTCGCGCATCACCGAGGCGGCGATGCGCGGCGAGATCGATTTCAAGGAGAGCTTCCGGCGCCGGGTGGCGCTGCTCAAGGGGCTCGACGAGGCGGTGCTGGCGCGGGTGGCCGAGCGCCTGAGAATGACCGAAGGCGCCGAGGAGCTGATCTCCACCATCCGCAAGCTGGGCTACCGCACCGCCATTTTGTCGGGGGGGTTTCAGTATTTCGGCCGTATGATCCAGGCGCGGCTCGGCATCGACTACGTCTACGCCAACGAGCTGGAGATCGTCGACGGCAAGGTTACCGGGCGGGTCACCGGCACCATCGTCGACGGCCAGCGCAAGGCGGAGCTGCTCGAGGATCTGGCGACGCGGGAAAACATTCGCCTGGAGCAGGTGGTGGCGGTGGGGGACGGCGCCAACGACCTGCCCATGCTCAGCATCGCCGGCCTCGGCATCGCCTTCCGCGCCAAGCCCATCGTCAAGGCCAACGCCAAGCAGGCGATTTCCAACCTGGGGCTCGACGGGGTGCTCTACCTGATGGGCATCCGCGACCGGGATACCCTGATCTGAGCATGGCGGCGCCAGGGGCGCCGCACCTTAGTTGTCGGCGAACTGGTAGGTCATGTCCGGGCGGGGGTGCCTGGACGTAGTGGCCCTGGATCAGATCCACGCTGGCCTGCCACAGGGTGGGGATGATGGTGGCGGTCTCGATATGGGGGACGATCACCTGCTGGCCCTCCTCCTTCAGCCCGGCGATCATGCTGGTGAGGTTCTGGATGGCCTCCGCCCCCTTCTGGGTTTTTTCCACCAGCAGGCCGTCGATCTTGACGTAGTTCACCGCCAGTTTCTTCAGCATCGCCATGGGGTTGATGGACAGGCCGAAGTGGGTGAGGGCGGTGCGCGCCCCGAACTGCAACAGCCCGGTCAGCAGGGTGGCGGCCTTGCCGAGGTTGCGGCCGATGTCGATCTCCCGCAGCTGGAAGACCATATGGCTGGCGTCCACCCCGCTTTCCTTGAGCAGGTTCCTGAGCCAGGGCAGAAACTGCGTGTCGGCGATGCTCGCCTCGTTGATGCTGAGGAACAGGCAGGTTTTCGGCGCGCTGCGCAGCTGTTCCTTCAGGCGGCGCACGGCGAGGGCGATCACCTGGCGGTCGAGGTCGCGACCCACTTCGGTGGCGAACAGGCGGTGGAGGAAGTCCTCCGGCTTGGCGTCGCTGATGGCGCCGGGCTTCACATCCATGCGCACTTCGTAGAATTCATCCCCCGTGCCGCGCAGCGAGATGATCGGCTGGAACAGCAGGTCGATCATGTCGCGGCTGATCAGCTGCTTGCCGATATTGACCAGATCGGCACTGCTCACATCCGGGGAGGACACCTGGTAGACCGGCTCGAAGAAGCCCGCGTCGTTGCCGGCTTTGTCGCCGTCGCCCTTGTGCAGCTCGGCGATGGCGGCGAGGCAGTTTTCCAGGCAGCCGTCGGCGGAGGTGCTGGCCTCGTTGATGGTGCTGATGCCGATGCTGAGGGTGCAAGAGAAGGTGCCATTGCCGGTGTCGAAGATCTGCTCGCTCACCGCCGCGAGCAGACGCCGGGCAAAGGCGAGGCTCTCCTCGCTGTCGAGGTTGCGACCGATGAGGATGAAGGCGTCCTCGCGGATGCGGCCGAAGCCCAGGTGGTGGTCCAGCTGCTCTTCGAGGAAGTGCGCCAGCTGGATGATGCCCTGCTCGGTGGTGTTGATGCCAAGGCGCTTTTGCAGCATGTCGTGGCGGTCGATCTGCAGGTAGTAGAGCAGGGCGTCGTCGCCGCTGCGGGCCGAGCGGCGAATGGCGCCGTTGATGCTTTCGAGCATGTCGCTCAGGCGGATCTTGCTGCTGTCCTCCTCCAGGAGTATCTCCGCGTAGGCGGGCTCCGCCGCCCGGGGCTGGGCGATGTAGTCCTTCTTGATGAGCATCTGCAGGGCCGGCTCGCCGTGGAAGTCGATCTGGGAGATGGCGGCCCGCACCCCCAGGGTGTCGCCATTGGCGAGGATGCCGTCGAACTGGATGTTCTCCACCTCCAGGGCGTTGTCCTCGTTCAGGGGCTTTAGGTATTTGCGGAATTCGAACTGATCGCCCTTGGCGACACTGTCGATCACCGGCTGCAGGGTCATGCTCTCGTGGTCGGCGTGGCCGAAGAACTCCGCGAAGGCGTCGTTGACCAGCACGTAGGTGCCTTCCTGGATGATGGCGATGCCATCCCGGGAGCTCATCACCAGGGTTTCGAAGCGGCTCTCGGATTCGGCGAAGCGGCGCTTCCAGTAGCGCTGGCGGCGGTGCTGCTCCAGGTCGTGGAGGGTGCGTTCCACCACCTGGATGAGGTGCTGATCCTCATCCATGGGGATGACGTCGGCGGCGCCCATCTTGAGGCCCTCGACGATGAGACTCGGGTCGTGGATGTCGATGATGAGGATGATCGGCACATCCTTGTTGACCCGGCGAACCTGGTGGAACACCGTCTTGGCGGGGACGGTCTCGGCGGCGAACTGGACAAGGGCCAGCTCCCAGTTGCGCTCCTGTATCTTTTTGCTGAGGTCGCTGGCGTTGGCGGCGTACTGGGGATCCACCCGGTAGTTGGCGTTGCGCAACAGACTGACCAGGCGATTGGCTTCGTCCACATTGTCGTGGACCAGCAGCAGATTGATATCGTGTTCGGTATCCATGCGTCCTTTTCTGGTACGTCCTGAGCGATGTCGGATGCGAGCTTTCGCCGCAGTATAAGGGCAAAGGCCGCGACCTCACCAGCGCCCGGGGGGCGGGGTCAGCGCGGTTGCAGCCCAAGGCTCGGCTGCGGGGGCGGGTTGTCGAGGCGGAAGCGATTGACGTGGAAGGTTGCCTCGCGGATCTCGCCGAGGTGAGCGGTGACCCGCGACTTGGGGGTGAGGACGCTCACCAGGCTGTGCTCGACGAAGGGCATGGCGGGCAGCAGTATCTCCCGGGATTGGTCGCCGCCCTGCAGGATGAGGGCGGGAAAGAACGCGGTGGAGGGATGGCCGTCCTTCATCATCGTCGCCGCGCAGGGCACCAGGCCGCGACCGAGAAACTCGACGCCAAGCAGCCGGGTGAGGCTCGGCGTGGTGCGCGTCCAGCGCACCAGGCCGACCCGCCAGGGGGCGCCGCCCTTGTCCTGGATCGCCACCAGCTCCCCGGGGCTCGGGGCGTCGCCGGCGTCGGGCAGCTCGATACAGGCGCCTTTGTTGCTGGTGTTCAGGCGCGTCGCCGCCACCGGCCTGATGGCCTCCTCGCCGGATTTTTCCTTGCGGGATTCGAACTGTATCGGGTCCTCGGGGTTGGCCTGGGCGGCCCGCAGCCAGTGGCCCGCCTGTGGCCGGTCGATCTCCTGGGTGTCGAACCAGGTCTTGACGGGTATCGACTCGTCGTCCCGGAGCCGGCGGGCGGCGTTGAATGCCAGTATCTGCGCCTTGTTGACGTAGTCGTCGATGTTGAGGGTCTGGGTCAGCAGGCGGTGGATGCGGTTGAGGCCGAACACCACCGTCACCGGGCTGTCATCGGGCCTGTGTTCCTCGCCGCGGGCCACTTCATCGGCCCAGTGGCGGCGCACCAGGGCCACCAGCCGCGGGGGCAGGTCCAGGTCGGTGACGCGGGTGTAGCGGTCGATGTAGTCCACCAGGTCGCTGCTGCGCAGCCGCAAATGGCGGGGCCGGGGGTTGTCGATCCGGGCGCTCTGGATCGGCCCCGTGTCGCTGTCCGGGTCGATGGTGAACAGGGCCGGCTCGTCCGCCCCCACCAGGCTCGCGTGGTGGGCGTGGGTTTCGAGAAAGGCCAGGATGCGCTTCAAGTCTGCGGGGGTGAAGCGGGCGGGGTCGGCGGCGGCGGTGAGGAGGATGCGCAGGTAGGCGGCCCGGGGGCTCAATGCCTGGTTGCTCACCGACTGGGCGGAGAAAGGGGTCAGGTTGTCGATCCCGAGGGTCCGCGCCAGCAGGTAGAGGGCGTGGATCTCCCGCCATAGATTGGCGGGCGGGTTGAGGAAGCCCTGCCAGCAGGTGGTCAGCAGCTTGCCGAGGGTGGCGATCGCCGCCTGGATGGCGCTCGCCAGCAGCTGGGCGGGCAGGGGGGTGGTGCGTGCCGCCGCGACCACCACGGCCTTGTAGCCGAGGGCCAGGTTCCTGATGAGGGCGAGGGCGAGGGCGAGGGACACTTGCTTGGTGGTTTTGGCATTGACCGAGGATTTGGCCACCAGGGCCTCGCTGGCTTTCAGCACCACCGGCGCGAACAGGTTGAGGATGTCGATCTTGGTGGCCGGGTCGCGGTCGAGGGCCGCCACCTCGGGCATGGCCTGGTAGAGGCGGTTGAGCAGCTCGGCCTGGTTGGCGCGGGGCAGGTCGTCGAGAAACCGCGCCACGTCCTCGCCACTGGCCCCGCAGCAGCTCAGTGACGGCACCGGATTGGCGGGCAGGCTGAGCCGCGCGATCAACTGATCCTGGTTGGGTGGCTGAGTGTCCATGGATACCTGCTCTCCTCGGTGCGCCAAACTATTTCACACCGACTGGCGGCTGTCCACAGGCCCCGGTTGCCGGGGCGCGGTCGGTGGGCTCAGGCGATGGGCGTCTTGGCGGGGGCCCCCGGCACGTCCCGCACCAGGCGCGGCACCAGGTAGCCGGGCAGGGCCTCCCGCAGGGCGCGGTGGAGGGCGATTGCCCTGGCCTCGGGGATGGCGAAATGACCGGCCCCCGCCACCGGGTCCAGCAGGTGCAGGTAGTAGGGCAGCACGCCGGCGGCGAACAGGCCCTCGCTCAGGTCGATCAGCGCATCCGCGCTGTCGTTCACGCCCCGCAGCAGCACCGCCTGGTTGAGCACCGTGATCCCCCGCTCCCGCAGGCGCGCCACCATGGCGGTGAACTCCCCGTCGATCTCCCGGCCGTGGTTGACGTGGAGAACGACGCTGGTGATCAAGGGGGTGGCGGTCAGCCAGGCGAGACAGGGCTCGTCGATACGGGCGGGAATCACCACCGGGAAACGGGTGTGTACCCGCAGGCGCCGCACATGGGGTATGGCGGCCAGCTGCGTCACCAGCCAGGAGAGGTGCTGGTCGTTGGCGGCCAGAGGGTCGCCGCCGCTGAGGATCACCTCGGCGATGGCGGAATTGCTGGCGATGTAGTCGAGGGCCGGCTGCCACTGGTGCTTGCCGAGGGTGTTGTCCTCGTAGGGAAAGTGACGGCGAAAGCAGTAGCGGCAGTGCACCGCGCAGGCGGGGCTGGCGATCAGCAGCACCCGGCCCCGGTATTTGTGGACGATGCCGGGCACCGGGTTGTGATGGCTCTCCCCGAGGGGGTCGGCGACGAAGCCCGGGGTCTCCCGCAGTTCCAGGTCGAGGGGCAGCACCTGGCGCAGCAGGGGGTCATCGGGATTGCCGTACTCCATGCGCCGCACGTAGGCCAGGGGTACCCGGAGGGGAAAGGCCGGCAGTTCGGCGACCCGCGCCGCCAGGGGTGAGCCGCCAAGGCCCAGCAGGTCGAGGAGGTCGCCAGCGCCGGTGAGGGCGCCACTCAAGGCCTCCTTCCAGGCCGGTGGCTGCCACGGGGTGGTGGTCTGGGGTATGATGGCGGCCTTTTCGATATCCAACTGACTTAACACGAGGCGAGAATGGCCAACTATTCTACCAGCGAATTCCGGTCCGGGCTGAAGGTGATGCTCGACGGGGACCCCTGTTCCATCGTCGAGAACGAGTTTGTGAAGCCCGGCAAGGGCCAGGCCTTCAACCGGGTTCGCCTGCGCAACCTGCGCTCCGGCCGGGTGTGGGAGCGCACCTTCAAGTCCGGTGACACCCTCGAAGGCGCCGATGTCACCGACCGGGACATGCAGTACCTCTACAACGACGGCGAGTTCTACCACTTCATGGAGCCGGAGACCTTCGAGCAGCACCAGGCCACCCCCGCCATCGTCGGCGACGCCGCCCAGTGGCTCAAGGAACAGGATGTGTGCATCGTCACCCTCTACAACGGCGCGCCCCTGTCCGTCACTCCCCCCAACCATGTGGAACTGGAAATCGTCGAGACCGACCCGGGCCTTCGCGGCGATACCGCCCAGGGCGGCTCCAAGCCCGCCAAGCTCACCACCGGCGCGGTGGTCAAGGTGCCGCTGTTCCTCAATATCGGCGACGTGATCAAGGTCGATACCCGTACCGGCGAATACCAGGGCCGCGCCCGGGACTGATCCCGGCAGCGGCGAGGACAGTCCATGACCGACTGGCAACCCACCGCCACCCTCGCCACCCTGCGCCAGCGCGCGGATCTGCTGACACGGATCCGCGCTTTTTTTGCCGCCCAGGGCCTCATGGAAGTGGATACCCCGGTGCTCGGTGCCCGGGGCGTCACCGAGCCCAATATCGACACCGTCGAGGCGCGGGTCGACGGCGAGGTACGCCACCTGCAAAGCTCCCCTGAATACTTCATGAAGCGCCTCCTGGCGGCGGGCAGCGGCCCAATCTACTCCCTCGGCAAGGCCTTCCGCGACGGCGAGCAGGGCAGCCGCCACAACCCTGAGTTCACCTTGCTGGAGTGGTACCGCCCCGGCTGGGACGAGCAGCGCCTGATCGGCGAGGTGGAAGCCCTGTGCGCAGTCCTTTCGCCCCGCTGGCACCACCCCCGGCGGCTCAGCTACCGGGAGGCGTTTTTCGACGCCACCGGGCTCGACCCCCACAGTGTCGACCTCGACGTGCTGCGCCAGCTGGCGGGGCGCGTCTGCGCCGGGGACTGGCGCCATGAGAGCCGCGCCACCTGTCTCGACCTGCTGTTCAGCTTCGTGGTGGAGCCGACCCTGCACACCGGGGTGGTGACAGTGAGCGACTACCCCGCCTGCCAGGCCGCCCTGGCGCGCCTGGCCACCGACGGCGAGGGCGCCACCGTGGCGCGGCGCTTCGAGGTCTTCATCGACGGGGTGGAGATCGGCAACGGCTACTTCGAACTCACCGATGCCGCCGAGCAGCGCCGGCGCTTTGCCGAGGATATCGCACTGCGGGCGGCCACCGGCAAGCGGCCCCGGGAGGCGGACGAGCGGCTATTGGCGGCCCTCGAGGCGGGCCTGCCCGAGTGCGCTGGGGTCGCCCTGGGGGTGGACCGGCTGTTGATGCGGCTCCTCGACCTGGACCATATCCGCGAGGTACTGCCCTTCACCGACTGAGCGGCGATGGGCGGGGCAACCCGCGGCCGGTCAATCGCACTGGCAGCCCGACAACCCCTGGTCCATCTGTTCCGCCGGGTCGGCGGCGCTGGTGTGGCCAACCACCTTGGCCGGCACGCCGGCGACGATGGCGTGTTCCGGCACCGCCTTCAACACCACGCTGGCGGCGGTGACCTTGGCGCCGGCGCCCACCTCGATATTGCCGAGGATCTTGGCCCCCGGCCCGAGCAGTACGCCCTTGCGCACCTTGGGGTGACGGTCGCCGCTCTCCTTGCCGGTGCCGCCGAGGGTCACCGACTGCATGATCGACACACAGTCCTCCACCACCGCCGTCTCGCCGATGACGATGCCGGTGGCGTGGTCGAGCATCACCCCCTTGCCCACCATGGCGGCGGGGTGGATATCGACCCCGAACACCACCGAGATGCGGTTCTGCAGCACCAGGGCCAGGGAGCGGCGCCCGTGGGTCCACAGCCAGTGGGCCACCCGGTAGGATTCGAGGGCGTGGAAGCCCTTGAAGTACAGCAGCGGGGTGACCAGATCGGTGCAGGCGGAATCCCGCTCGAAGGTGGCGAGGATGTCGCAGCGGGCGCTGTCGATGATGGACGGGTCCTCGGCGAAGGCCTGGTCGAACACTTCCCGCAGCATCAGCGCGGGGGTGACGTCGCTGCCCAGCTTGTTGGCCAGGTGGAAGCTCAGGGCCGCTCCCATGCTGCGGTGGTTGAGGATGGTGGCGTGGAAGAAACTGGCCAGCACCGGCTCCTGGCTGGCCAGTTCCCGGGTCTCGGCGACGATGCGGTCCCACAGGCTGGCGAGGCAGGGCTGGGTGACGGGCTGCGGGAGGGGCTGGGTCATGGGTGTCCTCGCGATGGGCCGATGGCTACCGGCGCAGTGGGGTTCTCGGGCCATTATCGGGGCCAGTCGGCTATTTTTCCAGCGGCGTGCGGGCCATGCACCAGACCTCCACCCGCCCGGCTCCGGCGCGGCGCAGGGCATCCGCCAGGGCCCGCGCCGTGCCGGTGGTGGTGACCACGTCGTCGACGAGGGCGATGCGCTCCCCCGCCAGGGGGCGGGTGACCCGAAATGCCCCGCGCAACTGGCGGCGGCGCGCATCCCGGCCCAGATCCTCTTGGGTGAGGTGACGGATTCGCCGCGCCAGACCGGGGGCGAGGGCAATCCCCAGGGCCGCCGCCACCGGCCGCGCCAGCTCCAGGGCCTGGTTGAAGCCGCGGCCAAGGCGCCGCCGCCAGTGGAGGGGCACCGGCACCAGCAGGTCCGGGCGGTCGTCGGCGGGCAGGGTGGCGGCGATCCGCGCCGCCAGCAGTTCGCCCAGTACCCGCCCGGCCGCCAGGTCGCGGCGCTGCTTGAGGGCCAGGATCAACCCCTTCACCGGCGGCCCATAGGAATGGCAGGCGATCACCCGGGCAAAGGCGGGGGGCTGGCGCAGGCACTCGCCGCAGAGGGCGGGGGTGGGCAGGGGTATGGCGCAGCGGGGGCAGCCGGGGCCGAGGACGGGCAGGGCCGCCTCGCAGCCCGGGCACAGATCCAGGGGGCGCCCGCTGGGCAGGCCGCAGCACAGGCAGAGACCCGGCAGTAGTCGGAAACCGAGGGTGCGCAAGGGGTGGCGAAGGGTCATTGGTTAACCTGCAAGTCCGTTTGCGGTTGACAGCGAGGGGTGCGCCGCTATCATTCCGCCATTGTCCACGGAACCCGCGACCGGAACCAGCCCATGACCCCGACCCAAGCCCCCATCCGCCACGACTGGACCCGCGACCAGGCCCTGGCGCTCTTTGCCCTGCCCTTCAACGATCTGCTGTTCCAGGCCCAGACGGTGCACCGTCAGTACTTCGACCCCAACGAGGTGCAGCTCAGCACCCTGCTGTCCATCAAGACGGGCGCCTGTCCGGAGGACTGCAAGTACTGTCCCCAGAGCGGCCACTACGACACCGGCCTCGAAAAGGAGAAGCTGCTCGCCATCGAGGAAGTGCTGAAGGAAGCCCGCGCCGCCCGGGACAGCGGCGCCACCCGCTTCTGCATGGGGGCCGCCTGGCGCTCCCCCACCGCCAAGGACATGCCCCGGGTGCTGGAGATGGTCCGCGAGGTGAAGGCCCTGGGCCTTGAGACCTGCATGACCCTCGGCATGCTGGACGAGGATCAGTCCCGCCAGCTGGCGGACGCGGGCCTCGATTACTACAACCACAACCTCGACACCTCCCCGGAGTTCTACGGCGAGATCATCACCACCCGCACCTACCAGGACCGCCTCGAGACCCTCGACCATGTGCGCCGCGCCGGCATGAAGGTGTGCGCTGGCGGTATTGTCGGCATGGGGGAGCAGGCGGGTGACCGGGCGGGCCTTCTGGTGCAGCTGGCCAATCTCCCCCAGCACCCGGAATCGGTGCCCATCAACATGCTGGTGAAGGTCAAGGGCACGCCCCTCGAGAGCCAGGCGGAGCTCGATCACTTCGACTTCATTCGCACCATCGCCGTGGCCCGCATCATGATGCCGGCCTCCCACGTGCGCCTGTCCGCCGGTCGCGAGGAGATGAACGAGCAGATGCAGGCCCTGGCCTTCATGGCCGGCGCCAACTCGATCTTCTATTGCGAGAAACTGCTCACCACCCCGAACCCCAAGGCCACCAGTGACATGGACCTGCTCAAGCGCCTCGGCATCCGCCCCCAGCAGCGCCCGGTGGCGCGCGACAGCGAGGCCCAGGAGGCGGCGTTGCTGCAACAGGTGCGGGACGCCCAGGGCGGCGCCCAGTTCTACAACGCCGCCAGCTGACGCCGTGGATCTCGACCGGGTTCTGGGGCGAGCCCTGGACGAGCGCCGCGCCGCCCATCTGTTTCGCGCCCGCAGGGTGCTGGAATCCCCCCAGGGGGCGTCCGTCACCCTCGATGGTCGCCCGGTGCTGGCGTTCAGCAGCAACGACTATCTGGGCCTTGCCGCCCATCCCCGGCTGGTGGCGGCGTTCAAGGGTGCCGCCGATCGCCATGGCGTTGGCAGCGGTGCCTCCCACCTGATCTGCGGTCACTCCCGGGAGCACCACGCCCTGGAGGAGGAACTCGCCGCCTTCTGCGGCCGGCCCCGGGCCCTGGTGTTCTCGTCCGGCTACATGGCCAACCTCGGTATCGTCAGCGCCCTGGTGGGGAAGGGGGACGGGGTGTTCGAGGACCGCCTCAATCACGCCTCCCTGCTGGACGGCGGCCTGCTCAGCGGCGCCCGCTTCCAGCGCTACGCCCACGGCGACCCCAACGCCCTGGAGCGCCGTCTCGCGACCAGCGATGCCGCCCACAAGCTGGTGGTGACCGACGGGGTGTTCAGCATGGACGGCGATCTGGCGCCGCTGCCGGAACTGGCCGAGGTGTGCCAGGGTCACGGCGCCTGGCTGATGGTGGACGACGCCCACGGCTTCGGGGTGCTGGGGCACAATGGCGGCGGCATCGCCGAGCACTTCGGGCTCGACCGCCACCAACTGCCCATCCTGATGGGTACCCTCGGCAAGGGCTTTGGGGTCTACGGCGCCTTTGTCGCCGGCAGCGAAGCCCTGATCGACTACCTGATCCAGTTCAGCCGCCCCTATATCTACACCACCGCGCTGCCCCCGGCGGTGGCGGCGGCCTGCCGGGAGAGTCTGCGGCTGGTGGTGGAGGAGCCCTGGCGGCGGGAGCGCCTTGCCGCCCTGATCGCCCGCTTTCGCGCAGGGGCCCGGACCCTCGGTCTGCCCCTGATGGATTCCCCCACCCCCATCCAGCCCCTGCTGATCGGCGACGATGCCCGGGTGATGGCGGTGGCGGCGAATCTGCTCGGGCAGGGCATTCATGTGGGGGCGATCCGCTATCCCACCGTGCCCCGGGGCAGCGCCCGGCTGCGGATTACCCTCAACGCCAACCACGACGAGGGCCAGATCGACCGTCTGCTGGCGGCCCTGACCAGCGCCCTCGCCAGCCCCGGGAGCGGGGCCTGATGGACGCCGGTGACGCCCTCAGCCCGCCGCCCCTGGCCCTTCACCCCTGGCCCGCCACGGGGGCCGACCCCCAGCCCTGCCCGCTGGTGCTGCTCCACGGTTGGGGGGGCGACAGCGGGGCCTGGGACGAGCTGGTGCCGCTGCTGCGGGAGAGGTTCGCGGTGATCGCGGTGGATTTGCCGGGGTTTGGCGCCAGCGCCCCGGCCCCCTGGACCCTCGACGGCCTGCTCGCCCAGCTGGCCCTGGCCCTGCCGCCCCGCTCCCTGCTGGTGGGCTGGTCTCTGGGGGGGATGCTCGCCACCGCCTACGCCCACCGCTATCCCGGGCGGGTGGCGGGGCTCGTCACCCTTGCCGCCAACGCCAGTTTCATCCAGCGGGAGGGCTGGCCGGCCGCCATGCCCCCCGCCCTGTTCGGCGAATTCGCCGCGGGCTTTGCCGCCGACCCGGCCGCCACCCTGGTCCAGTTCACCGCCTTCCAGGCCCGGGGCGATGACCGCGAGCGCGCCGTGGCCAGGGCCCTGCGCGCCCGCCTGCCAGGGAGCGCCCCCGCCCACTGGGGCAAGGCCCTGGGTCTGCTCGGCGATCTCGATAACCGCGCCGCCCTGGCGGCCCTGGCGGTGCCCGCCCTGTGCCTGTTCGGTGAGCGTGATCTGCTGGTGCCGGCGGCTGCCGCCGGGGCCATTGCCGGCCTCAACCCCGCCATCGCCACCCGGGTGCTGGCGGGGACGGCCCACGCCCCGCAGTTCTCGGACCCGGCGCGGCTCGCGGCCCTCGTCGCCGACTTTGCCAGCGGCGGGGACGACGGCTACCGCATCGACAAGGCGGAGGTGGCCCGCTCCTTCAGCCGCGCCGCCGCCACCTACGACCAGGTCGCCCACCTGCAGCGGGCGGTGGGCGGGGAACTGCTCGCCGCCGTGCCCGACAACCTGCCCCCCGGGCCCCTGGCGGACCTGGGCTGCGGCACGGGCTATTTCACCGAGCGGCTGGCGGCCTTCTCCCCCGCCCGGGCGGTGCTCGGTATCGACCTGGCGGAGGGCATGTGCGCCCACGCCCGGTGCCATCGGGCGGCGGCCATTCATTGGGTGTGCGGGGATGCGGAGGCGCTGCCCTGCGGCGACGAGAGCCTCGCCCTGGTGTACTCCAACTTTGCCGTGCAGTGGTGCCAGGATCTGCCCCGCCTGATGGCGGAACTGTTCCGGGCGCTGCGGCCCGGGGGCGCCCTGGTGTTCTCCACGGTGGGCCCCGAGAGCCTCCGGGAGCTGCGGGACGCCTGGCGCGCCGTGGACCGCTACGTCCACGTCAATCGCTTCGCGCCCCTGGAGCGGGTCCGCGACGCGCTGCGGGGAGCGGGATTCGCCCTCGGCGAGTTCAGGTCGGAGCAGCGGGTCAACCACTATGCCCAGCTGCGGGATCTCACCCAGGAACTGAAGGGCCTCGGCGCCCACAACGTCAACCGGGGCCGCAATGCGGGCCTCACCGGACGCCGCCACATCGAGGCCCTTAAGGCTGCCTACGAGAACCACCGCACACCCGAGGGGCTGCCCGCCAGCTGGGAGATCCTCACCGCCGTGGCGCGCAAGCCGTGAGGGGCTACTTCGTCACCGCCACCGATACCGATGCGGGCAAGACCTTCGTCACCGCCGCCCTGCTTGCCGGCGCGGCGCGGCGGGGCCAGCGGGCGGCCGGCCTGAAGCCGGTGGCGGCGGGGGCGGAGCCGACGGCGGAAGGCCTTCGCAACGGCGATGCCCTCACCCTGATGGGCGCCGCCAGCGCCGCCTTCCCCTATGAACAGGTCAACCCCCTGTGCCTGGCGCCGCCCATCGCTCCCCACATTGCCGCCCGGGAGGCGGGCATCACCCTGGATGTGGCCGGGGTATTGGCGGCATGCCGGCCGCTGCTTCACAGCGATCTCGACCTGCTGCTGGTGGAAGGGGCGGGGGGCTGGCGAGTGCCCCTCAACGCCACCGAGACCCTGGCGGATCTCGCCCGGGCCCTGGGTTTTCCCGTGATTCTGGTGGTGGCCATGCGCCTTGGCTGCATCAACCACGCCCTGCTCAGCGCCGAGGCCATCCGCGCCGACGGCCTGACCCTCGCGGGCTGGGTGGCCAACAGCCCGGTGGTGGAGATGCCCCGTTACCGGGACAACCTGGCGACCCTCGCCGCGCGGCTCGGCGCGCCCCTGCTCGGGGAGATTCCCCCCCTGCCGTCCGGGGATTACCGCGAGGCGGCGGCGCGACTGACATTGCCGGCGGTATGACGGCCCCGGTCGCCCGGTTACAATGGCCGCCCCTGTTGCTGCCAAGGCCAGAATCACCATGACCGACGACAATCCCCGCAAACTCAGCGCCGAAGATCTAGAGCGGGTCAATGAATACCTGTCCGGCCCCGTTCACCAGGTGCCCCGCAAGCCCTTCCGGCCGCTGCTGCTGCTGTTCTGGCTGTGGGTGGTGGTGATGGTCCTCGGAGCCTTAAGCCTCGGACTCGGCAAGCTCGAGGGCTTTCTCTGACAGCTTGAGGCGATGCCCCGGGCGCTCAGCGCCCGGCGCGGGATTCACTGATATAGAAGCGCGCCTTCTGGGCATTCTTGATGCAGCCGTCGAAGTTCTCGACGGTCTGCATGGTGCGGGCGGTGGTGATGAGGCTCAGGGCCTTGGTGTAGCTGACGCCGCCGGCAAAGCCCTCGGCCTTGGCGATGTCGAGTTCCCGCCAGGCGGCGTTCACTTCGTTCTTGCAGCTCTCCCGGTAGGGGGAGGGCATCGCCGAGCAGGCGGCGAGCAGTAGCGTCATCAGGGCGAGGACTGGGGGTGCGCGGCGCGGTGTCATATCCTGTTCTCGATGGCTGTTATGGGCTCGATCATGCCGGTTGCGTCCCTGAGCCGTCAAGCTGGCAGCCCGGCGCGGGGACTTCTCAAGGCTCCATGAAGCGCACCACCTGCACCTGGGGATCGCGGGTCTTGCCCGCCGCCGCCAGCTTTTCCAGGTAGGCGGCCCACAGGCTGTCGTGGTCGCGGCAGAGTTCGTGGAGGTATTCCCAGCTGTAGATGCCGGTGTCATGGCCGTCGTCGAAGCCGAGGCGAACGGCGTAGTTGCCGGCGCGCTCGATGCCGGTGATGGCGACGTGGAGTTTGCCCCACTGCAACACCTCCTGGCCCGGGCCGTGGCCCTTGACCTCGGCGCTCGGCGAGTGGACGCGGAGAAACTCGGCGCTGAGGCTTTGGGTTGCCATGCCCGGAAAGCTGAGTTCCAGGGCGTGGCCGCCTTTGGCGAGGGTGATCCGTTGCGGTTTCATGGGAGTGGTGTCCTGGCGCGGGCCGGTGGCTGGGGTCAGAGAATGAAGCGGGACAGGTCTTCGTCGGCGGCGAGGCCGCCGAGATGCCGGTCGACGAAATCGCCGTCGACGGCGACGGTGGTGCCGGCACTGGCGAGGTCGGCGGCGGCGAAGGATACCTCCTCCAGCAACCGCTCCATCACCGTGTGCAGGCGGCGGGCGCCGATGTTCTCGGTGCGCTCGTTCACCTCCCAGGCGATCTCGGCGATGCGCCGCACCCCGTCGGCGCTGAATGTCACCGATAGCCCCTCGGTGCCGAGCAGCTCCCGGTACTGCTCGGTGAGGGAGGCGTTGGGCTCGGTGAGGATGCGCTCGAAATCCCCGGCGGACAGGGATTCCAGCTCCACCCGGATGGGCAGGCGGCCCTGCAGCTCGGGGATGAGGTCGGAGGGCTTGGAAAAGTGGAAGGCCCCGGAGGCGATGAACAGGATGTGGTCGGTCTTGATCATGCCGAACTTGGTGTTGACGGTGCAGCCCTCGATGAGGGGCAGCAGATCCCGCTGTACCCCTTCCCGGGACACGTCGGCGCCGCTGGTTTCGCCGCGCCTGGCCACCTTGTCGATCTCATCGATGAAGACGATGCCGTTCTGCTCGGCGTTGGCGATCGCCCGCAGCTTGATGTCCTCCTCATTGAGCAGCTTCGCGGCCTCCTCGTCAGTGACCAGTTTCAGCGCCTTGGCCACGGTCATCTTGCGGGTCTTGCTCTTGCCGCCGCCGATATTGGCAAACATGTTCTGCAGCTGGCTGGTCATCTCCTCCATGCCGGGGGGCGCCATGATCTCCACCCCCACGGGGGCGGCGCTGACGCTGATCTCGATTTCCTTGTCATCCAGTTCCCCCTGGCGCAGCTTCTTGCGGAAGATCTGCCGGCCGGCGGACTGGCCCTCCTGCTGCTCGACGCCCCGGGCGGGGGGCAGCAGGGCGTCGAGGATGCGCTCCTCGGCGGCGTCCTCGGCGCGCTGGCGCACCCGCTGCATCTCCTGCTCCCGCAGCTGCTTGACGGCGCTCTCCACCAGATCCCGGACGATGGATTCCACATCGCGCCCCACGTAGCCCACCTCGGTGAACTTGGTGGCCTCCACCTTGATGAAGGGGGCGTTGGCGAGGCGCGCGAGGCGCCTGGCGATCTCGGTCTTGCCGACCCCGGTGGGGCCGATCATCAGGATGTTCTTGGGGGTGATCTCATTGCGCAGCTCCTCGGGGAGCTGCATGCGCCGCCAGCGGTTGCGCAGGGCGATGGCCACGGCGCGTTTGGCGTCGTCCTGGCCGATGATGTGGCGGTCCAGCTCGTGGACGATTTCGCGGGGGGTCATGGTGGACATCAATTCTTGGTCCTTGGTCGGTTGGGTGGCGGCGTTTCGTTGGTCTGGTAGAGGAGGTCTTTGGGTCTGACGCTGGACGTCTGACGTCTGACGCAAGAGCCTGCTCGGAAAGTCTGGTGGGCAAATGGCCAAGTCCCCAGCGGGCATTCTTGGCGTCAGACGTCAGACGTCAGACAAAAACTCAATACTCCAGCTCTTCAATAGTGCGATGGTGGTTGGTATAGATGCAGATATCCGCGGCGATGGCGAGGCCCTTCTCGACGATCTCCCGGGCGCCGAGCTCGGTGTTCTCCAGCAGCGCCTTGGCGGCGGACTGGGCGAAGGGGCCGCCGGAGCCGATGGCGATCAGGTCGTTCTCCGGTTCGATCACGTCGCCGTTGCCGGTGATGATCAGGGAGGCGTTGGCGTCGGCCACCGCCAGCAGGGCTTCGAGACGACGCAGGGCGCGGTCGGTGCGCCAGTCCTTGGCCAGCTCGACGGCGGCCCGCACCAACTGGCCGCGGTGCTGCTCGAGCTTGGCCTCGAAGCGCTCGAACAGGGTGAAGGCGTCGGCGGTGCCGCCGGCGAACCCGGCAATGACCTTGTCCCGGTACAGGCGCCGGACCTTGCGGGCATTGCCCTTCATCACGGTGTTGCCCAGGCTCACCTGGCCGTCGCCGCCGATGACGACCCGGCCATTGCGGCGCACGGAGAGAATGGTGGTGCCGCGGTATTGTTCCACGGTGGGGTTCCTTTCGTTGCTGGCGTGTTTGGGTGTAGGTGGGGGCGGTTTCTGGTAATTCAATACGTTTGGCGTCTCACGTCTGACGCTGGACGTCTGACGCCAAGATGGCCGGCAGTGACGATAGCATTCCGACACTGATCGTCACCCACCGATTGTGCCCGCCAATTGTTCTCCGCGCTCTCCGAGTGGGCTTTTGCGTCAGACGTCCAGCGTCAGACGTCAGACGCCATATCAAACGGTGTAAACTGCCCCACCCACCCCACCCACCCCACCCACCCAGGAACCACCGGCCGTGAACGATTCGCCCCCGCCCGCCAAACCCGCCGGTCTGTTGCGCTCCAGTGCCCTGGTGGGGGCGATGACCATGCTGTCCCGGGTGCTGGGGTTGATCCGCGATGTGGTGATGGCGCGGGTGATCGGTGCCGATGGCCTCGCCGACGCCTTCTTCGTGGCCTTCAAGATCCCCAACTTCCTGCGCCGGCTGTTCGCCGAAGGGGCCTTTGCCCAGGCCTTCGTGCCGGTGCTGGCGGAGTACCGGGAGAGGGGCAGCCACGCCGCGGTCAAGGCCCTGGTGGACCGGGTGGCGGGGGCGCTGGGCTCGGTGCTGATCCTGCTCACCGTGCTGGTGATGCTCGGCGCGCCGGCGGTGACCGCGCTGTTCGCCCCCGGGTTCCTCGACGATCCCGAGCGCCGGGACGCCGCCACCACCATGATCCGCATCACCTTCCCCTATTTGCTGCTGATCTCCCTCACCGGGCTGTCGGCGGGGATTCTCAACAGCTACGACCGTTTCGCCATCCCCGCCCTGACCCCGGTGTGGCTCAATGTCTGCCTCATCGCGGCGTCCCTGGCGGGGGCGGCCTGGTTCACCGAGCCCGCCTACGCCCTGGCCTGGGGGGTGCTGGCCGCCGGGGTGGTGCAGCTGGTGTTCCAGTTGCCCTTTCTGATGGGTATCCGGCTGCTGCCAAGGCCGGTGCTGGACTGGCACCACGAGGGGGTGGTGCGCATCCTGAAGCTGATGACCCCGGCGATCTTCGGGGTGTCGGTGAGCCAGATCAATCTGCTGCTCGATACCGTGATCGCCTCCTTCCTGCCCACCGGGAGTGTCTCCTGGCTGTACTATTCCGATCGCCTCTCGGAGCTGCCCCTCGGCGTCTTTGGCGTGGCCCTCGGCACCGTGATCCTGCCCAACCTGTCCCGCCAGCACGCGGCGGCCAATGCCGAGACCTTCGCCGCCACCCTCGACTGGGCGATCCGCATGGTGCTGCTGGTGGCGGTGCCCGCGGCCCTCGCCCTGGTGATCCTCGCCGAGCCCATCCTCGCCACCCTGTTCCACGACGGCCGCCAGATCGACGCCCGGGATATCGCCATGTCGGCCCTGAGCCTTCAGGCCTACGCCCTCGGGCTCGCCGCCTTCATGCTCATCAAGGTGCTGGCCCCCGGCTATTTCGCCCGCCAGGACACCGCCACCCCGGTGCGCATCGGCATCATCGCCATGTCCGCCAACATGGCCATGAATATCGCCCTGGTGATTCCCTTCCACCATTTCTGGCGGGTCGGTCACATGGGGCTTGCCCTCGCCACCTCCGCGGCGGCCTTCCTCAACGCCTACCTGCTCTATCGGGGGCTGCACCGCGCCGGGGTTTACCGGCCGCTGCCGGGCTGGTGGCGCTTTGCCCTGCGCCTCGCGGTGGCGAGTCTCGCCATGGTGGCGGTGCTGGCGGCATTTCTCTGGCACCTCGACGACTGGCTCACCTGGACGACCCCGGTCCGGGCCGGCTGGCTGGCGTTGATCTGCGTCGCCGGCGGCGGCACCTACCTCACCGCCCTCGCCGTGGCGGGGTTCCGGCCCCGCCACCTGCGCCCCGGGGCTCGGCCCTAGGGGTTACTGCATTGCCGGCGCGGGGTGCTGTATACTCCCGGCCTTTGCGCAGTGCTGACGGGTGCTCGACCGCCGTGGTCCAGACTTTCATTCGCGGGTTACACAATCTGCGCCCCGATGCCCGGGGCGTGGTGGCCACCATCGGCACCTTCGACGGTATCCACCTGGGGCACCAGGCGATCATGGCCCAGGTGCGGCGCAGGGCGGAGGACTACGGCCTGCCCTCCATGGCGATGATCTTCGAGCCCCACCCCATGGAGTTCTTCTCCCAGGAGCAGGCGCCGGCACGGCTGATGCGGCTCCACGAGAAGCTGGAGGCGATCTACGCCGAGGGTATCGAGCGGATCTTCTGTCTGCAGTTCAACCGGCGCTTTCGCCAGCTTTCCGCCAGCGAATTCATCGAGCGGGTGTTGATCGATGGGCTCGGCATCCGCTGTCTGGTGGTGGGCGACGATTTTCGCTTCGGCTGCGACCGCCGGGGCGACAGCCGGATGCTCAAGGCCGCGGGCCTGGCCCATGGCTTCGAGGTGATCGACACCGCCACCGTGGTGCGGGACGGCCGCCGGGTGAGCAGCACCTGGGTCAGGGAGGAGCTGGAGGCCGGCAACTTTCCCGCCGCCCAGGCCCTGCTCGGCAAGCCGTTTCGCATTTCCGGGCGGGTGGTCCACGGCCAGCGCCTGGGGCGCACCCTGGGGGTGCCCACCGCCAATGTGCACCTGCACCGCTACCGGGCGCCCTTGAGCGGCGTGTTCGTGGTGGAGGTACTGGTGGACGGGCAGCGCCTGCCGGCGGTGGCGAATGTGGGGGTGCGGCCCACGGTGGGGGATCTGGTCAAGCCGATTCTCGAGGTGCACCTGTTGGACTGGCAGGGCAATCTCTACGGGCGGCGCATCACCGTGGAGTTCATCGACCGCATCCGCGACGAGCGCCAGTTCGCCAACGTGGACGAACTGCTGACGCGGATACGGGCCGACATCGAGCACGCCCGCGGGTATTTTTCCCTGGGGAGCGGCTGACCCGCGCCAGACACCTGCCCTGAATTCACGGCCCCCGGGCCATCGACGTCGATGTAGAGGACGATGTAGAGGACAATGACAGACTCCAGCCCCCGCGATTACAAGGCAACCCTCAACCTGCCGAAGACCGATTTCCCCATGAAGGCGAACCTCGCCCAGCGGGAGCCCGCCATGCTCAAGGGCTGGCAGGACCGGGACCTGTACCGGATCATGCGCGACGCCCGCCGGGGCCGCGAGCAGTTCATCCTCCACGACGGGCCCCCCTACGCCAACGGCGAGATCCACATCGGCCACTCCGTCAACAAGGTGTTGAAGGACATCATCGTCAAGTCCCGGGTGCTCGGCGGCTACGACGCCCCCTATGTGCCCGGCTGGGATTGCCACGGCCTGCCCATCGAGCACAACGTCGAGAAGAAGATCGGCAAGGCCGGGGTCAAGGTGGACCACAAGACCTTCCGCCAGCACTGCCGCGATTACGCCCTGAAGCAGGTGGAGGGCCAGAAAAAGGACTTTATCCGCCTCGGGGTGATCGGCGACTGGGACAACCCCTACCTGACCATGGACCCGAAGGTGGAGGCGGACATCATCCGCGCCCTCGGCCGCATCATCGACAACGGCCACCTGGTGAAGGGCTACAAGCCCGTCTACTGGAGCGTGGTGGGGGCCTCGGCCCTCGCCGAGGCGGAGGTGGAATACCAGGACAAGACCTCGTTCTCCATCCATGTGGGCTTCCCCGTGGTGGATGTGGCCACCCTCGAGGCCGCCATTGGCCCCCTGGGGGGCAGCGGCGAGGTCGCCGTCGCCATCTGGACCACCACCCCCTGGACCCTGCCCGCCAACCAGGCGGTGTCCGTCAATCCCGAACTGGACTACGTGGTGGTGGAGTGCCAGCTCGACGGCCGCGGCCAGCGCCTCATCCTCGCCGAGGCGCTGCTGGCCCCGAGCCTCGCCGCCTGGGGCGTCGCGGAGCACCGGGTGGTGGGCCGCTGCAAGGGTGATGCCCTCGAGGGCCTCCTGCTGCAACATCCCTTCTACCACCGCCAGGTGCCGGTGCTGCTCGGGGACCATGTCACCACCGAGGCCGGCACCGGCTGCGTGCACACCGCCCCGGATCACGGCATGGACGACTTCGTGGTGGCGAGCAAGTACGGTATCGGCACCCTCAACTACATCGACGACCACGGCACCTACCGGGACGGTGTCGAGCTGTTCGCCGGCGACCACGTCTACAAGGTGGATGAAAAAGTCATCGCCGTGCTGAAGGAGCGGGGCCGGCTGCTGGCGGAGAGCAAGATCACCCACAGCTTCCCCCACTGCTGGCGCACCAAGACGCCATTGATCTTCCGCGCCACCCCCCAGTGGTTCGTGAGCATGACCGCCAATGGCCTGTTGGACAGCGCCCGGGCGGCGGTCAAGGGCGTCACCTGGCACCCCGGCTGGGGCCAGGCCCGCATCGAGGCGATGCTCAACAACAGCCCCGACTGGTGCATCTCCCGCCAGCGCACCTGGGGCGTGCCCATCGCCCTCTTTGTCCACCGGGAGAGCGGCGAGGTGCACCCCCGCACCGCCGAGCTGATCGAGCAGGTGGCCCGGCGGGTGGAGGGCGAGGGCATCGACGCCTGGTTCGACCTCGACCCGGCGGAGCTCCTGGGGGACGATGCGGCCCACTACGACAAGGTCACCGATACCCTCGACGTGTGGTTCGATTCCGGGGTCACCCACTTTTCCGTGCTCGGCCGCCGGGATGAGCTCGCCTACCCGGCGGACCTCTACCTGGAGGGCTCCGACCAGCACCGCGGCTGGTTCCAGTCATCCCTCAAGACCGCCATCGCCATCAACGGCAGCGCCCCCTACAGGGCGGTGTTGACCCACGGCTTCACCGTCGATGCCCAGGGCCGCAAGATGTCCAAGTCGGTGGGCAACGTGGTGTCGCCGCAAAAGGTGGTGAACGAGCTCGGTGCCGATGTCCTGCGCCTTTGGGTGGCCGCCACGGATTTCAGCGGCGAGATGAGCGTGTCCGACGAGATCCTCAAGCGCACCGCCGATTCCTACCGGCGCATCCGCAACACCGCGCGCTTCCTGCTTTCCAACCTCGACGGCTTCGACCCCGCCGTCCACGCCGTGGCGGAGGCGGACATGATCGCCCTCGACCGCTGGATCATGGACCGCGCCGCCCGGTTGCAGGACGAGATCGTGGCGTTTTACCGCGACTACAATTTCCACATGATCTACCAGCGCCTCCACAACTTCTGCGTCAACGACCTGGGGGGCTTCTACCTCGACATCATCAAGGACCGCATCTACACCTGCGGCACCGACAGCCTGCCCCGGCGCTCGGCGCAGACCGCCATCTTCCAGGTGGCGGAGGCCTTCGTGCGCTGGATCGCGCCGATCCTGAGCTTCACCGCCGACGAGATCTGGGGCTTCATGCCCGGGGAGCGGGACGCCACCGTGTTCACCGCCGAGTGGTACCCGCTGCCGCGGCTGCCGGCGGACGCCGCCATCGGCGCCGCCGATTGGGCGCTGATCGCCGAGGTCAAGGAGGCGGTCAACAAGGTGATCGAGGACGCCCGCAACGCCGGCACCATCAAGGGCGCCCTGCAGGCGGAAGTGAGCCTCCACGCCGAGCCCGCCATCGCCGGGGTGCTCGCCAAGCTCGGGGAGGAGCTGCGTTTCGTCACCATCACCTCCGCCGCCCGGGTGGCGAGGGATGGGGCGGGCGGCGTGCCGAGTCTCCTCAAGGGGCTCAGGGTCGGCCTTGTCACCTCCAGCGAGCCCAAGTGCGTGCGCTGCTGGCATTTCCGCGCCGACGTGGGCAGCCACGGCGAGCACCCCGATCTGTGCGGTCGCTGCGTCGACAATGTCGAGGGTCGGGGTGAAACCCGGCGCTTCGCCTGATGGACAGCGCGGTGGGCGACGACGGCATGGACAGGGGAATCGCCGCGGTGTGGGGCTGGTACGCCCTGGCGCTGCTGGTGGTGGTGCTCGATCAGCTCAGCAAGGGGGTGGCGAGCGATGCCCTCGACTACGCCGAACAGGTGGCGGTGACCCCCTTCTTCAACTGGACCCTGCTCCACAACCCCGGCGCCGCGTTCAGCTTCCTGAGCGATGCCGGCGGCTGGCAGCGCTGGTTCTTCATCGCCGTCTCGGTGCTGGTGAGCGCCGTGCTGGCGGTGTGGATGGCGCGCCTGCCCCGTGCCGCCAGCTGGCAGCTGGTGGCCCTCGGTTTGATCCTTGGCGGCGCCATCGGCAACCTCTGGGATCGCCTGGTCCACGGCTACGTGGTGGACTTCATCCAGCTGCACTATGGCGGCTGGTACTTTCCCGCCTTCAATATCGCCGATGCCGCCATCACGGTGGGCGCGGTGATCCTGCTGGCGGATTCATTCTTCCGCCCCCAGGCCTGAAGGGCGCGGGCGGACAGTAGACGGACACGGCATGAACGACCTGACCATTGGCCCCGGCACCCGGGTGACCCTGCACTTTTCCCTGGCCCTCGACGACGGCACCCTGGTGGACTCCACCTTCGGCCGCGAGCCGGCGGTGTTCGAGGTGGGGGACGGCAGCCTGCTGCCCGGCTACGAGGACGCCCTGCTGGGCCTTCGGGCCGGCGACGAGACCCAGTTCGACATGAAGCCCGAGCACGGCTTTGGCCAGCACAACCCCAACAACATCCAGACCATGGCGCGGGCCGACTTCGACCCCGGCCTGACCCTGGAGGCGGGCCTGGTGCTGTCCTTCGCCGACGCCAACCGGGCGGAGCTGCCGGGGGTGGTGGTGGACTTCGACGAGGAGACGGTGACGGTGGATTTCAACCACCCCCTGGCGGGGCGCGACATCGTCTTTCGCGTCGCCATCCTCGCGGTGGAACCGGCGGTGACCCACTGATGGCCGCGCCCATGGCGATCGTGCTGGCCAATCCCCGGGGATTCTGCGCCGGGGTGGACCGCGCCATCGATATCGTCAACCGCGCCCTCGATATCTTCGGTGCGCCCATCCACGTGCGCCACGAGGTGGTCCACAACCGTTTCGTGGTGGAATCCCTCAAGGAGCGTGGCGCGGTGTTCGTCGACGAACTCGACGAGGTGCCGGACAACAGCATCGTGATCTTCAGCGCCCACGGGGTGTCCCAGGCGGTGCGCCGGGAGGCGGACCAGCGCGGCCTCAGGGTGTTCGACGCCACCTGCCCGTTGGTCACCAAGGTGCACATGGAGGTGGCCCGCTACAGCGCCGAGGGCCGCGAGTGCGTGCTGATCGGCCACGCCGGCCACCCGGAGGTGGAGGGTACCATGGGCCAGTACGACACCGCCGCCGGGGGCCGCATCCATCTGGTGGAGAACATCGCCGACGTGGCCGCCCTCGCGGTGGCGAACCCCGGGCGCCTCGCCTATGTCACCCAGACCACCCTGTCGGTGGACGACACCGCTCAGGTGATCGATGCCCTCCGGGGGCGCTTCCCCGCCATCGAGGGGCCCCGCAAGGACGACATCTGCTACGCCACCCAGAATCGTCAGGACGCCGTCAAGCAGCTGGCCCTGGAATGCGACCTGGTGCTGGTGGTGGGCTCCCCCAACAGTTCCAATTCCAATCGCCTGCGGGAGTTGGCGGAGCGCTGCGGCGCCGCCGCCCAGCTGATCGACGGCCCCGGGGATATCCGCGCGGAATGGTTCGCCGGCAAGCGCTCCATCGGCATCACCGCCGGGGCCTCGGCACCGGAAGTGCTGGTGCGTGCGGTGATCGAGCGCCTCGCGGCCATGGGCGCGGCGGCCCCGGTGGAAATGGACGGGCGGGTGGAAAACATCCGTTTTTCCATGCCCCGGGAACTGCGCTGAGGAGCCGGCGCCACCGCTTCCCTTCCCCTCAATCAATGCCCAGTTTCTGCAGCTTGTAGCGCAGCTGGCGAAAGCTGAGGCCGAGCTTGGCCGCGCTCGCGGTCTTGTTCCAGCGGTTTTCCTCCAGCACCCGCACCAGAATCTCCCGCTCGATATCCGCCAGGTATTCGTCCAGTGACAGGCCGGAGCCGGGCACATAGCCCCGGGCGGGCGGCTCGCCGACCCCCGGCTCCCCCCGTGGCGGCGCCACGGCGGCCCGCAGGCTAAGGTCCTCGACGGTGATGACGCCGTCGGCGCACAGGGTGAAGGCCCGTTCCAGGGTGTTCTCCAGCTCCCGCACATTGCCCGGAAAGGGATAGTCCCCGAGGGTTCGCAGTGCGTCGGGGGCGAGCCTCGGGGCCGGGAGGCCGCTCTCCCGGGCGAAGCGGGCGAGGAACAGGCCCACCAGGGCGGGAATGTCCTCGCGCCGCTCCCGCAGGGCCGGCACGCGAATCTCGATGACGTTGATGCGGTAGAACAGATCCTCGCGGAAGTGCCCGGCGCTCACCTCCTGGTGCAGGTTCTTGTGGGACGCGGAGAGAATCCGCACATCGATGGCCTTTTCCTCCTGATCGCCGATGGGGCGCACCGACTTTTCCTGGATGGCGCGCAACAGCTTCACCTGCATGGCGAGGGGCAGGTCCGCCACCTCGTCGAGGAACAGGGTGCCGCCATTGGCGGCCTGGAACAGCCCCTGCTTGTCCTGGATGGCGCCGGTGAAGCTGCCCCGCTTGTGTCCGAAGAATTCGCTCTCCATCAGCTCGGCGGGAATGGCGCCGCAGTTGACCGGGATGAAGGGGCCGTTGGCCCGGGGGCCCAGGTAGTGGATGGCCCGCGCCACCAGTTCCTTGCCGGTGCCCGACTCGCCGGTGACGAAGATCGGCGCCTGGCTGCGGGCCACCCGGGCGATCTGCCCCCGCAGGTTGACCATCACCTGGGACTGGCCCGTCAGGCCGCTGTCGTCGCCGGCGGGCTCCGGCGCGGCCTCTCCCAGTTGCAGGGCGGCCTGCACCATGGCCCTCAGGCGCGCCAGCTCCACCGGCTTCGAGACAAAGTCGAAAGCGCCTTTTTTCAGGGCTTCCACCGCGAGGTCGGTGTTGCCGTGGGCGGTGATCATCGCCACCGGCATGCCCGGGCAATGGCGCTGGATATGCTCCACCAGTTCGAGACCGTCGCCGTCCGGCAGGCGCATGTCGGTGAGGCAGAGGTCGAAACCCTGGCGGGCCAGCAGGGCCCGGGCGCTGGCGACGCTGTCCGCCTCCCGCACCCGAAGGCCCAGCTGGTCGAGGGTGATGTGGAGCAATTCGCGTATGTCCGCCTCGTCGTCGACGATCAACACCTGGGGGTTATTCATGGTCACTGCGTTCCAAGATCTTGCCGGGGTGGACGAAACCGATGCGAAAGAAGCCGGGCTCGGTGGCGGTGGGGGGCTGGTATTTCAGGGTGGCGTAGTTGATTTCGCAAAGTTCGCGGGCGATGTAGAGGCCAAGGCCCGTGCCCTCGCCGGAGGTGGTGAAGAACGGTTCGAACAGTTTGCCGCGATCCTTTTCCGCCACCCCGGGGCCGCGGTCGAGAATGTCGAGCACCGGCAGGCGGTCGATGCCGCCGAGCCCCGCCCGCAGCCCCGCCCAGGGCTCGCCGCTGTGCTGCAGGCTGTAGCGCACGGCGTTGTCGAGAAGGTTGCCGAGCACCTGCTGCAGGTGGGAGGGATCGAACGAGGTGGAAATCTCCTCGGCCTCGAAGCGCAGTTCGACACGGGGGTGGCGGGGGCTGGTCTCGCGGTAGTCGGCGACGAACTGGGGCAGCCAGCGCACCAGGTCGATGCGCTCGAAGCTGTGGTTGTGGCGCCGGGAGAGCTGCAGCACGTTCTCGACGATCTGGTTAACCCGCCGCGTCTGCTTGGCGATGATCTCGGTGAGGCGCGCCGTGGCGGCGTCGCCGTCGCGGAACTCGGCGAGCAGCTGGGAGGCGTGGCTGATGGCCCCCAGAGGATTGCGGATCTCGTGGGCGATGCTGCCGGTCAGTCGCCCCAGGGATGCCATCTTGAGCTGCTGGGCCTGTTGGGTGGCGGCGCGGAAATCCTCGAGAAAGATCATGGTGCGCGGGTGCCCGGACTGGTCGAGGGGCTTGAAGCTGGCCTGCACCTCGGTGTTGCCCTGCTGGGGGATGAAGGGTTTGGGTCGCGACAGGGGCGTCTGTTGCCAGCGCTGCAACTGGCGGAACAACCCCGGCTCCTTGCGCAGGTTGTCGCCGCGGCGAAAGGGCGTGCCGCTGTTGCCGCCGAGCAGCTGCACCGCCGCCTGGTTGATCAGCTCGATGGTGCCACCGCCGTCCACCACCAGGATGCCGGTGAGCATCCGGCTGATGATCAGCTCGTTGAGCTGTTGCAACTGGGCGGATTGCTCGGATTCCTGGCTGGCCACCTGCTCGGCGCGGCGCAGGGCGCGGTTGAGCCCCTGGAAAATCATCGCGGTGATGAACAGCAGCATGCCGAGCACCCCGGCGGGGAACAGGGTGCTGCTTTGCTGGCCGGCGGTAAATACCGTGCTGGCGCTTTCGATGATGATGGCGATGCTGGCGATGGCCGCCACCAGGATCGCCAGTTGGCCGGTGAAAAAGAACGAGCCGGCGGCCACCGTCACCAGCATCAGGTAGCCGATGCCACTGCCGAGGCCACCGCTGGCATTCATCAGCAGGGTGTGGGCACAGATGTCCACCAGCAGGATCAGCACCATGTGGGCGACCCCCGGGCGGTAGGCCTGGCGCCGGCAGGTCAGCAGGTCGAGGACGGTGGCGATGGGGTAGATGATCGCGGTGTACAGGTAGGTGCCGGGGTTGGCGCTGCCGAAGATGTCCGGCGCCACCCGGAGGTAAAAAGCGCCCCACAACAACAGCGCGAGGATGAGGCGGTAAACCAGAAAAAAACGCAGAGTCCGGGCCGAGAGCGCATCCTGGGTGAAGTAGATTTTATCGGGTTCCATGGCGCCTCGGGCGTGTCCCTGGATTTTGCTATTGCGGGCATTTTAGCTGAAAATGGCTGCCCCTTTCATTGCGCTCCCACCCGCCCATGACGTCGATCACCGTTGCCCTGGCCCAGATCAATCCGTTGGTGGGGGACATCCCCGGCAATACCCGCAAGACCCTCGACAGCATCGCCGCCGCCAGGGCCGCCGGCGCGCGGGTGGTGCTGTTGCCGGAGCTGATGCTGACCGGCTATCCCCCCGAGGATCTGCTGCTGCGGCCGAGTCTCGACGGGCGCATCGCCCGGGCGGTGGCGGAGGTGGCGGCGGCCAGCGACGGCATCCTCGCGGTGGTGGGCTATCCCCGCCGCCGCGACGGCGTCCTGTACAACATGGCGGGGGTGTTCCGCGACGGCGAGCTGGTGGCGGAGTACGCCAAGCAGCTGTTGCCCAATTACCAGGTGTTCGACGAGAAGCGCTATTTCGGTCAGGGCACGGCGCCCTGCGTGGTGGAGCTCGACGGCGTGCCCCTCGCCATCACCATTTGCGAGGATATCTGGCAGCCGGGCCCCATGGCCGCCGCCCGGGACGCCCGCGCCCGCGCCATGCTCTGTATCAACGCCTCCCCCTTCCACCGCGGCAAGCAGGCGGAGCGGGAGCAGGTGGTGGCGAGCCGCGCCCGGGAGGGCGCCATGCCGGTGGTGTACATCAACCAGGTGGGCGGTCAGGACGAACTGGTGTTCGACGGGGGCTCCATGGCGGTGGACGCCGGCGGCGCGGTGCGGATGCGGGCGCCGCTGTTTGCCGAGGGCCTCCATTTCTGTCAACTGGTGGTTTCCCCCGAGGCGGTCGCGGTCGCCCCCGGCGAGATGGCCGAGGTGCCGGAGCTGCTGCCCTCGGTGTACCAGGCGCTGGTCACCGGGGTGCGGGACTACGTCGACAAGAACCGCTTCAAGGGGGTGGTGCTCGGCCTCTCCGGGGGCATCGATTCCGCCCTGACTCTGGCGGTGGCGGTGGATGCCCTCGGCCCCGAGCGGGTCGAGGCGGTGATGATGCCGTTTCGCTACACCTCCCAGCTCAGTCGCGACGCCGCCGCCGAGGAGGCCCGGCGCCTCGGGGTGCGCTACCGCTCCCTCGGCATCGAGCCCCTCTACGACGCCTTCATGACGACCCTGGCGGAGGAGTTCGCCGGCCTGCCGGTGGACCTCACCGAGCAGAACATCCAGGCCCGGGCCCGGGGGGTGCTGCTGATGGCGATCTCCAACAAGAAGGGCCTCCTGGTGCTCACCACCGGCAACAAGAGCGAGGTGGCGGTGGGCTACTGCACCCTCTACGGCGACATGGCGGGGGGCTTCGATGTCCTCAAGGACGTGCCTAAGACCCTGGTATTCGCCCTCAGCCGCTACCGCAACAGTCTCTCCCCGGTGATCCCCGAGTCGGTGATCACCCGCCCGCCCTCCGCCGAACTTGCCCCCGACCAGAAGGATGAGGACAACCTGCCCCCCTACGAGGTGCTCGACCGCATCCTCGAACTCTACATCGAGGAGGATCAGGGTGCCGAGGCCATCGTCGCCGCCGGCTTTGCCCGGGAGGATGTCTACCGGGTGATCCGCCTGGTGGACCTCAACGAATACAAGCGCCGCCAGGCCCCCATCGGGGTGCGCATCACCCGCAGGGGGTTTGGCCGCGACCGGCGTTATCCGGTCACCAACGGCTGGCGGGCGGGGGACTGAGGCTACGTCGGACTGCACGCCGCCGCCGGCGGTTGGCATTTGCCGGGGGAGACACTTATCCTTCCCTGACCAAAGGTCCAGGGGGGCGGTGTCATCAAGGATCCTGATCTGCAAAGTCGCGCATTCCCGGCCCGCTTCCGGGCGCGCTGGTGTCGGTGGCGCGACTGGGTGGATGTGCGCCGCCGGCGTGTCTGGGTGCTGGCCGCCGTGCTGCTCTACACCCTCGCCGGTTTCCTGCTCGTCCCCTGGATCGCCGAGCGCCAGCTGGTCAGCCGCCTGTCGACACTGCTCGATCGGCCGGTGCGCATCGAACGCATCCGCGTCAATCCTTACGCCTTCAGCGTCGAGGCCCGGGGCTTTGCCATCACCGAAAAGGACGGCGCGCCCCTGGTGGGCTTCGACCGCCTGTTCATCGACCTGGAGGTGAAGGGGCTGCTGCGCTGGGCCTGGACCCTCGGCGAAATCACCCTCGAAAATCCCTCCGTCGAACTGATCCGCTTCGCCAACGGCGACAGCAACCTGGGCCGGCTCATCCCCCCCGCCGATCCGGGCGCCGCCCCGGAGGACGATGGCGCCCCGCTGCCGCGCCTCAAGGTGGAGGCGCTGTCCATCACCGGCGGCGCCCTGGGGATTCGCGACGAGACCCTGGCGGAACCCTTCGTCACCCGCCTCGCCCCCATCGACTTTCACCTCGACGGGATCAGCACGTTGCAAGGGGAAGCCGGCAGCCAGCACCTCCTGATCCATGGCGAGGGGGGCACCCGCCTGGCGGTTAAGGGCGAGGTGGGGCTCGATCCCCTGGCCCTCCACGGGGCGGTGGAGGCCAGTGGCCCCTATCCGGCGCTGCTCTACCGCTACCTGGGCCAGGGCATCGACGCCCGGCTCGACGGCGGCGAGCTGACCCTCGCCTTCGACTACCGACTGGATGGGGGTGAGCAGGGCATCGGCGCCCGCATCGCCAACCTGGCCCTCGGGCTCGCCGACCTCCGCCTGGTGGACAGCGCCTCCGGGGAGCCCCTGGCGGGGCTTGCCGCCCTCGACCTCGCAGGGCTTTCCCTGGCCTGGCCGGAGAAGACCCTCAGCGGCGCTTCCCTGCGGCTCACCGCGCCCAGCCTCGCGGTGGCGCTGCTCCCCGACGGCAGCCTCAACCTCCAACGGCTGGTGGCGCCCGCCGCCGGGGGGGAACCCGTGGCGGCGACCGAGCCGCCCCCCGTCGGGGAGCCCACTCCGTTGCCCCTGGCGGACTGGCGCCTCGCCCTCGGGGAGCTGGCGGTGAGCGACATGGCGGTGCGCTTCGATGACCGCGGCGTCGACGCCCCCGAGCCCCTCGACCTCAGTGCCATCGCGCTGCGTATCGGCCCGCTTTCCAACCAGCCCGGCGCCCGCTTTCCCTTGAGCGCCAGCGCCCGGGTGGCGGGGCAGGGCAGATTCGCGGCTGAGGGGGAGCTGGGCCTCCTGCCGCACCCCGACGCCGCCATCCGGGTGACCCTCGCCGACCTTCCCCTGACCCTGGCCCAGCCCTATCTCGACCGCTACGCCAACGTGCTGATCGAGGGCGGTGCCCTTCATCTTCAGGCCGCCCTCGCCCACGGCCCCGACGAACCCCTTGCCATCCGGGGGGCGCTCGACATCACCGGGCTGGAGACCCGGGGCAAGCGCCAGAAGCGGCCGCTGCTGGGCTGGCAGCGGGCGCGTATCGACAACATCGAGTACAGCGCCGCCGCCAACAGCCTCGCCGTCTCATCCCTGGCCTTCGACACCCCCTACCTGCGGCTGCGCATCAACGAGGACCAGACCACCAACTTCCAGCGCCTGCTGGTGACGGCCCCTGAAACAGGGCCCGGCGCCGCTGCCGCCGCCCCCGTCGGCACCAGCGCTGGCAGCGGCGAGCCCGCCAAGCCCCTCGCCCTCGGCCTTGGCAAGATCACCGTGGCCAATGGCACCGCCGACTTCACCGACCGCACCCTGCCGATCACCTTCCAGACCACCGTCACCGCCCTCGAGGGGGAGACCTCGGCCCTCGATCTCGCCAGCCGCGAGCCCCTCACCCTGGCCCTCGAAGGCCAGGTGGCGGACTACGGCCTCGCCCGGGTCAAGGGTTCCCTGCTGCCCCGGGATCCGGAGGAAAGCACCCGCCTCGAACTGCTCTTCCGCAATGTGGAGGTGCCGGATCTCAGCCCCTACACCGTGAAGTTCGCCGGCCACGAGATTGCCAGCGGGCGCATGGATCTCGACCTGCGCTACAGCGTCGAGCAGGGCCGCCTCAAGGGCGACAACAATATCGTGCTCAGGGATCTGGAACTCGGCAGGAAGGTGCCCTACGAGGGCGCCCTCGACCTGCCCCTCGGCCTCGCCATCGCCCTGCTCAGGAATCCCGATGGCAGGATCGACATCGACCTGCCGGTGGAAGGGGACATGAACAACCCGGAATTCCGCCTCGGCGGGGTCATACTCAGCGCCATCGGCAACCTCCTCACCCGCGCCGTCACCGCGCCGTTTCGCCTTTTGGGGGCCCTGGTGGGGATCGACTCGGCGCAGTTCGACAGCATCGACTTCGAACCGGGCACGGCGCGCCTCGCGCCTCCGGAGCGGGAGAAGCTGGCCAAGCTCGCCGAGGCCATGGCCCAGCGGCCGCAACTGGCCCTGGAGATTCCGGGGGCCTATGCCGAGGGGCCGGACGGCGCCGCGCTCAGGGAGGCGCAGGTGGATGCCACCCTGGCCGCGGCCTTTGCCGCCAGCGCCGAACCCGGGGACAGCGACAGCGAGCTCCGCGACAAGCAGCGGGCGGCAACGGAGCGCCTGTACAGTGCCCGCTACCCCGATCGCTCCCTGGACGCGCTGCGGGACCAGCACCAGGTACCCCGCGACCCGGCGCAGCCGGAGGGGCGCCAGCGCCTCGACGAAACCGCCTACCTGGCCACCCTGCGCCGGGATCTGGTGGCGGGGGAAACCCTGGGGGAGGCGGATCTGCGCCAGCTGGGTGACGCCCGGGGAACGGCCATCGCCGAGGCCCTGGCGACCGCGGGCATGGACCCCGCCCGCCTGCGCCCGCGGCCTGCCGAGGGGGTGAAGCCCGGCAAGGGGGGCTGGATTCCCCTTGCCCTCGGGGTCGATCGCCTCTGAACCGCCACCGCTGTCCGGCGGCGCCCGCCGCCGGCAGTCATCGATGAGTGCCGCCACGGGATATCGCCATGTTCGACAGGGAACAACTGCTCAAGGTCGCCAACACGCCGATGCCCTTCGGCCGGTACGCCGGGCGAATACTGGTGGATCTGCCGGAGGAGTATCTGCTGTGGTTCTCCGCCAGGGGTTTTCCCCGGGGGGAGCTGGGGGAGTTGCTGGCCCTGGCGCTGCTGATCAGAAGCGAGGGTCTGGAGAGCCTGGTGCGGCCATTGCGGCGCTGAGGCTCGAACTTCAGCGCCGGTGCCAGCGGAAGAGCAGCGCCGCGAGCCCCAGGGCCACCGCCGTCATCGCCGCCAGCCACAGCAGGTGGTGGCCGACCTCCACGAGGCTCGCCCCCTCGATCATCACCGCGCGGAACGCCTTGACGATGTGGGTGAGGGGCAGGAACCCCGACAGGGACTGCATCCAGCCGGGGGCGTCGTCGAGGGTGAACCACACCTCCGACATCAACAGCATGGGCCAGGTGGCGACATTGAGCAGCCCCCCCGCCAGTTCCTCGTTGGCGGTGCGGGAGGCCACCAGCAGCCCCAGGGCGATCATCGCCAGGGCCCCCATCAGGGTGATCAGCAGTAGATTGAGGTAGCTGCCGAGGACGATGAGGTCGAGGAACAGGGCGCAGCCGACGAAGATCAGGCCGTTCACCGTCACCACGATCAGCAGCCGCGACACCATCTGGGCGGCGAGGAACTGCAGCGCCGTCACCGGCGTCGCCTGGAGGCGCTTGAGCACGCCGTTGTGGCGGTAGCGGACAATCACGTAGCCGACCCCGAACAGGGCGCCGAACATCAGGTTCATGCCCAGCACCCCGGGGATCACCCAATCCACGTAGCGAATCTTGCGGCCGCTGATTTCCTCCCGGGCGAAGGCGCCGGTGGTGGCCAGCAGCAGTTGCTCGGCGGCGGCGCTGGCGCTCGATTCGGTGTTGATCCAGTAGCGCAGGCCGCCGTCGCTGCTCAGCAGCAGGTCGAGCTGGTGGTGCTGGGTGCGCTCCAGGGCCCTGTCGAGCTGCGCGAAGGGCACCGCCTTGATGTAGGGCTGGCGGAGGAAGCCGTCGGCGGGGCCGGCGCTGAAATCCCCGTGCAGGCCCACCCGGAACACCGAGGTGTCGGGGTTGGAGAAGGCGAGGGCGCAGGCGACGATCACCAGCAGCGGGAACAGGAATGCCCAGGCCACCGAGCCCTTGTCCCGGTAGTACTCCTTGTTGCGGGCCACGAGGATGGCGAGGAACTGTTTCATGGCGGTCTCGGGTCGGGGTCAGTCGCGCAGCAGGTGGCCGGTGAGTTTGATGAAGAGATCCTCCAGGGTCGGGTTGCGCACCCGCAGGGAGGACAGATCCACATGCTGGATCATCAGCTGTTGCAGGGTTTCCTCCACCGAGGTGGTGATGATCTCCAGCTCCCCATCCCCCTCCACCACCTCGCCGGACAGGCGCCCGCTGTCGAAGCCGTTGCCGGGCCTGGCGATGCACACCCGCTTGTGGGGCAGGTGCTTGTCCAGCAGCCGGCGGGGGGAGCCCTGGTCGATGATGCGGCCGTGGTCCATGATCACCAGCTCATCGCACAGCAGCTCCGCCTCGTCCATGTAGTGGGTGGTGAGCACGATGGTCTTGCCGCGCCCCTTGATGGCACTGATCAGTTCCCAGAAGCGGCGCCGCGACTGGGGGTCGAGGCCGGTGGTGGGTTCGTCGAGAAAGACGATTTCCGGATCGTTGATGAGGGCAAGGGCGAGCAGCAGGCGCTGCTTCTGGCCGCCGGAAAGTTTGTTGGCCTCCCGCTCGCTGAACTCCCCGAGATCGCACCAGCGGATCAGTTCGGTGACCGGGAGCGGTTCGCGGTAGAAGCTGGCGAACAGGGTGAGCACCTCCCGCACGGTGAGGAAATCCTGCAGGGCGGTGGCCTGGAACTGGATGCCGCAGCGCTCGGCGAAGGAGCCGTCCCGGGGCCTGCCCTGGTAGCGGATCTCGCCGCTGGTGGGGGCGGTGATGCCCTCGATGATTTCGATGGTGGTGGTCTTGCCGGCGCCGTTGGGGCCGAGCAGGCCGAAGCAGATCCCCGGGCGGATGGCGAAGCTGACGTCGTCGACGGCCTTGAGGGGCCCGTACTGCTTGCGCAGGTGGCGGACTTCGAGGAGGTATTCCGTGTCGGCCGCCGGGCTCACTGGCGCTTCCGGTCCGGAAAGCCGACGCCCCGCAGGTAGCGTTTGACCACGCCGCGGATGGTCTTTTTGCGGGCCTTCTCGTCGGGGATCTCGGCGCGGCCCTGGATGATGGGTTGCGCCAGGCCCTGGATCAGGGAGACGAAATCCATCGCCGCCTCGCGGCTGGTTTCCACCTTGACCCCCATCTCCTTGGCGCACATGGCGAGGTATCCCGCGATCATGCGGTAGGCGTTTTCCAGGGACTGGCTGTGGTAGGTGGCGATATCCGGGTGGCGGTAGAGGGCGATGTTCATCACCCGGAACAGGTCCATGCTTCTGGCGTCGGTCAGGATGTTGAAGATGGTGTGACCCAGGTAATCGAAGATGACCCAGGGATCCCGGGAGCTGGGCAGGGCGGCGATGGCGAAGCGGTTGGCGAAGGTGTCTTCACCCCGCTCCAGCACCGTGCGAAAGAACTGCTCCTTGTTGCCGAAGCGGTTGTGGATCATCTGCCGGGAGACCCCCGCCTCGCGGGCGATGGCCTGCATGCTGGCGCCCTCGATGCCGTTGACGATGAAGTGGGAGTAGGCCACGTGGTAGACGGTGCGCAGGGTTTCCTCGCTGTCCTCCTGCTTGGGGCGCCCCTTGCCCCGGGTGGCGCGCGGGATGCGAGTGGTCACGCCGGTGTTTTTCGCTGCTGTCTTCGGGGTTTTCAAGGGCGATCGACTCCGTTGGGATGGGTCGTGGGGGTTTGGGCTCGGGGCTGGCGCGGCCAGGCTCGCCGGGAGTATATCGCCCATCCTCAATCCCGTGGAAGATGTCCCTGTTTTTGTTGGGGTTTATTTTGCGGGTGGCGAGGGTGTCGACGCCCGTCCGGGGCACCGGCGGCGCCCATCGCCGCGTTGTGCCGCGCCCGGCAATTATGGTGTTCCCGCCCCCGAATGTAAAAATAAATAAACATTATTGTTAAATTAATGGGCGCTGGTTATGGTGGCCGTCCGGTGTCGAGCCGGGCGGCGACGGGGAGGGCTTTGCGGCGCGAGTGCCAGGCACCCCAGGGACGATTCATAACAATCTTGCACGAGGTGACCAGCATGAATGCAGCCAATCCAGGCAACGGGCGAGCCATCGAGGTGGATTCCTACCAGGTGGTCGACCGCTTTTTCGGCAAACCCTATATCGACCGGGACGAGTGGCGGGAGACTCCCTACCCGCACCGCAACATCCACGGTGGGTTCGCCGATTGCGACACCCGCTTCACCTTCTATTTTCCCCCGGCCAGCGACTACCAGTCGCGGATGTTCCAGCCCATCGAGGGCGCCCACGCCGGCCACGAGGATGCCTTCGATGGCCTGATGGGCCAGATGATCGGCGGCCTGCCGATGATCGCCCGCCTCGGCGGCTACATGGTGGAATCCAACTCCGGCCATATCGGCGACGACATCGACCCCAGGGGGGGCGAGGACCCGACCCTCTACGGCCACCGCGCCAGCGTCGAGACCGCGCGCCTGTCCAAGCATGTGGCGGCCCAGGTGTACGGCGAGGCGCCCGCCTATTCCTACGTCTGGGGCGGCAGCGGCGGCGGGCGGCGCTCGCCCCTGTGCCTCGAGTACGGCCCGGGGGTCTACCAGGGGGCGCTGCCCTTCATGGGGGGCGGTGTGATTGCCGAGCACGGCACCAAGGAGCGCATCCGCACCGAGCAGCCGGTGCACTTCGGCTGCATGTTCAACGTCCAGCGTGTGCTGGGCGCCAAGATCGCCCAGGTGATCGACGCCATGCAGCCCGGTGGCAGCGGCAACCCCTTCATCGGCCTCGACAGCCATCAGCGGGAGGAGCTCAACAACCTCTACCGCCTCGGCTACCCCCGGGGCGATGAGTTCATGATTGCCGTGCCCATGGGCCAGATCTGGCTGTGGACTTCCATCGCCGACATGCTCCAGCGGGAGGACGCGGACTATTTCGAGAACTTCTGGACCAAGCCCGGCTACGTTGGCCACGACAACCCCGAGTACGTGATGGGCGACCTCATCGACGTGACCCTCAAGGTCACCAAGGTGGTCACCGCCGGGGAGCTGCTCACCAGCCCCGAGTACGCCGGCAAGGAGTACGATCGCGCCCGGCCCATGGCGGCCATCATGTCTGCCAAGCACGGCGGCTTCCCCATCGCCATCGAGGTCAAGGGCCTCGACAAGGGCTACCGGCTCGGCGCCGGCGTCAAGATGGTGAGCGGCGCGGCGGCGGGGCGCCAGCTTTACTGCATGAACTTCGGCCACGACGTGCTGTTCTGCGATGGCCACGGTGAGGCCAACCTGCAGCGCTTCACCGGGGTGGAGGTGGGGGACGAGGTGCATATCGACAATCGCGCCTTCCTGGCCTTCTGCTATTCCTACCGCCACCACCTCTCCGACGATCCGTCCTGCGATTTCCTCCGCCTCGATGGCGCCCCCATCTACCCCCAGCACCCGCTGCCCCTGCAGTCGCCCCTGATGGGGGTGGCCTACTCCGGCCAGTACCAGGGCAAGCTGCTGTGGGTACACCACACCCACGACGCCTCCCTGTGGCCGCCCCAGGGGCTGGTCTACAAGCGCGCCGTGGAGCAGGCCCAGGGGCCCCTGGGCGCGGCGGAAAACTTCCAGCTGCGCTGGGTCGAGAACGCCGAGCACGTGCCGCCGCGGTTCCTGCCCTCCGCGCCCAACCGCGCCACCGCCACCTGGCTGATCGACTACATGCCCTATATCGAGCAGAGTCTCGTCGATCTCTGCGACTGGGTGGAAAAGGGCGTCCACCCCGCCCCGACCCGTTTTGAATTCCGGGACGGCCGGGTGTTTCTGCCCCCATCCGCCGGGGAGCGCCTCGGTATCCAGGCGGTGGTTTCGGTTACCGCCAACGGCGCCTCCCGGGCCGAGGTCAAGGCCGGCGAGGAGGTCAGCCTTGCCATGGTGGCCGAGGTGCCCCCCGGCGCCGGCACCGTCATCGCCGTGGAATGGGATTTCGACGGCCAGGGTACCTTCCCCGAGCAGGCCGAGGTGGATGGCACAAAGTCCCGGGTCGCCCTCCAGACCCGTCATACCTACGCCACACCGGGCACCTATTTTGTCACCGCCCGGGTGACATCCCACCGGGAAGGGGACCGCAACGCCGTCGCCCGGCGCATCACCAACGTGGCATCGGCGAGGGTCGTGGTCGGCTGACCCCGTTTGCAGGCGGGAGGCCGGGCCGCCCAGGACGGGCCGCCCGGCCTTTTTGCCTTCCGATCGCGGCTGACTTCAGCAACCAGGGAATCCAAGGATGCACTACCAACCCAAACCCAAGATCGTCACCGGCCGGATGCGCGGTCTGCTTTTGCGACAGCCCGTCGCCGTGCTGCTGGCGGTTGCCATGGCCGCCGCCGCTGCCGGCTATTTTTTGGCGCCGTCACTGGTGGACGGTGCGCCGCCGAGCACTGGGTCCGACACAGGGGCGACGGCCGCCGGTGCCAGCCTCACCGTTACCGTTGCCGCCGCCCGTGAAACCGCCTGGCCCCTTGCAATCGAGGCCTCCGGTGCCATTGCCCCCTGGCAGGAGGCCATCATCGGTTCTCCCCTCGGCGGCCTGCCGGTGGTGAGCCTCGAAGCGGATGTGGGGGACAGGGTCGCCCGCGGCCAGATCCTCGCGCGCCTGGAAAGCGATACCCTGCGGGCCGAGGAGGCGGAGTTGCTGGCCGGGGTCGCCGAGGCCCGGGCCAACTTGGCGGAGGCCGAGGCCAACCGCGATCGGGCTGTCGCCATGGGGCGCACAAAGGCCTTGAGCGAACAGGAAATTCTCCAGGCGCAGACCCGCGCCCGCACCGCCTCCGCCAAGCTCGCCTCGGCGGAGGCGCGCCTGGCCTCCAAGCGGGTGCAGCTGAGGCACACCGAGATCCGCGCCCCGGACGAGGGTGTCATCAGTAGCCGCCATGGGACCCTGGGAACCGTTGCCGGCAGTGGCCAGGAACTGTTCCGCCTGATCCGCCAGAACCGCCTCGAATGGCGCGGCGAACTGAACGCCGCCCAGGTGGGCCAGGTGTCCGTTGGCCAGGCGGTAAACCTGCGCCTCCCGGACGGCGGCGAGGCGCGGGGCAAGGTCCGCCAGATCGCCCCGGCGATGGATGGCGAATCCCGCCTAGCGAGTCTCTACGTGGATCTGGAGCCGGGCAGCAGCGCCCGGGCCGGCATGTACGTGGACGCCCGCATCGCCCTCGCCGAGACAGCGGCGCTGGTGGTCCCGGCCCGCGCCATCGTGATCAGCGACGGCCACAGCTATGTGTTCCTGGTGGAAGAGGGTGGGACCCTCGCCCGGGTCGCGCGCCAGCGGGTGGCGGTGGGGCGCCGCCAGGGCGATCAGGTGGAGGTGCTGGCGGGCCTGACCCCCGGCCAGCGGGTGGCGGTGGACGGCGCCGGGTTCCTCGCCGACCGCGACCTGGTGCGAATTGCCGCCGACGGCTCCCCCGGTGCCGCGCCATGAGCATGGCCACCTGGTCCATCCGCAACCCCATCCCCGCCATCCTGCTGTTCGCCATGTTGACGGTGGCGGGGCTCTGGGGGTTCTCCCAGCTCACCGTGGAGAGCATGCCGGACATGGAATTGCCGGTCATCAATGTCAGTCTGCGCCAGCCCGGCGCGGCCCCGGTGCAGCTCGAAACCGAGGTCGCCCGCAAGGTGGAGGACTCCCTGGCAACGCTCCCGGGGCTGCGGCACCAGCGCACCACGGTGACCGATGGGTCGGTGCAACTCGCCCTCGAATTCGAACTCGACAAGGCCCTCTCCACCGCCCTTATCGAAACCAAGGAAGCCATCGACCGGATCCGCGCCGATCTGCCGGAGAGCCTGGAGGAGCCCACCGTCAGCGCCCTCAGTGTCTCGGGCATCACCATGATGACCTTTGCGGTCAGCTCCACCCGCATGGATGAGGGTGAGCTGTCCTGGTTCATCGACGACCGGGTGGCCCGCAAGGTGCTGGGGGTGCCGGGGGTCGGCAGTTTCAAGCGCGTCGGTGGGCTCAGCCGGGAGATCCGAGTGGCGGTCAGCCCGGCGCAACTGAACGGCCTCGGCATCACCGCCGCCCAGGTATCCCGGGGGTTGCGGGCGGTGCAGCAGCAGCTGTCCGGCGGTCGCGGCCAGCTGGGCGACGCCGAGCAATCGGTGCGCACGGTCGCCACCGTGGAGCGCGCCAGCGACCTGCGGGCCCTGCCCGTTGTGCTCGGCAACGGTCAGGCGGTGCGCCTCGACCAGATCGCCACCATCGAGGACGGCTTCGCGGAACGCCAGGAGATGGCGTTGCTCGACGGCAAGCCGGTGGTGGGCTTCCAGGTCTACCGGGCCAAGGGCCACGACGAGGTTCGCACCGCGGCGGCGGTGGAGGCGGTGCTCAAGGACATGGCCGAGGCCGACGACAGCCTGCGCTTCGAGCTCATTTCGAGCACCGCCGACCACACCCGGGAGCAGTATCAGGGCTCCATGCTGATGCTCTACGAGGGGGCGCTGCTGGCGGTGCTGGTGGTGTGGTTCTTCCTGCGGGATTGGCGGGCGACGCTGCTCGCCGCCTCGGCGCTGCCGCTGTCGGTCATTCCCACCTTCGCCGCCATGCACTGGCTGGGATTCTCCCTCAACACCATCACCCTGTTGTCCCTGGCCTTGATCGTCGGGATCCTGGTGGACGATGCCATCGTCGAGATCGAGAACATCGTCCGCCACGCGCGGATGGGCAAACCGGTGAAAAAGGCCGCCGCCGACGCGGTGACGGAGATCGCCCTGGCGGTGATCGCCACCACCCTGGCCCTGGTGGTGGTGTTCCTGCCCACCGCCTTCATGGACGGGGTGGCGGGGATGCTGTTCCAGCAGTTCGGCTGGACCGCCACCATCGCCATTCTGGTGTCGCTGCTGGTGGCGCGCCTGCTGACGCCGATGATGGCGGCCCACTGGCTGCGGGACCAGGGCCCCGCCCGGGTGGAGCGGGATGGCCCCGTCATGGCCTGGTACCTGTCGGCGGTGCGCTGGTGCCTCGCCCATCGCGGCCTCACCCTGGCGGGGGCGGGCCTGTTCCTGGCCGCTTCGGTGGCCCTGGTGCCGCTGCTCTCCGTGGGCATGGTGCCCCCCCGGGACGAGGGGGTCACCATGATCAATATCGAACTGCCCCCCGGTACGGCGGTGGACACCACCTTCGCCACCGCCGAGCGGGTGCGGGGGGCGGTGGCGGATATCCCCGGCGTCGAGGGCATCTTCACTCTGGTGGGCAATGCCCAGTCGTTCCCGGGGCCGAACATGATGAACGCCGCCGGCGAGGTGCGCCTCGCGTCCCTCAAGGTGATCCTTGCACCCCGGGATCAGCGCCCGCCGCAAAGCCACATCGAGCAGCGGATCCGCGAGCGCCTGGTGGCCATCCCCGGGGCGCGCTTTACCGTCAGCGGCCACGGTTCGGGGGACAAGTTCTCGATCATCCTGAGCAGCGAAAACCTGCCCCTGCTGAAGGCCACTGCACGGGCCTTCGAGGGGGAGCTGCGGGGGGTGGAGGGGCTTGGCAACATTGCCTCCACGGCGAGCCTAGAGCGCCCGGAGATCGTCATTCGCCCCGAGCTGCGGCGGGCCGCGGAGCGGGGCGTCACCACCGCCGCCATCGGCGAAACGGTGCGCATCGCCACCAGCGGCGACTTCGGCGTGCAACTGGCGCGGCTCAACCTCGACAACCGCCAGGTGGATATCCGCGTGCGCCTCGCGGACGTCGATCGCCGCGACATCGCCACTTTCGCCAACCTGCGGGTGCCGGGGCGCGACGGCCTGGTGCCCCTGTCGAGCATCGCCGAACTCAGTGTCGAGAGCGGCCCGACCCAGATCGATCGCTACGACCGCGAGCGCTATGTCACCGTCAGCGCCGACCTCGATGGCATCAGCCTCGGGGACGCCCGCAACGCCGCCCTGGCACTGCCCCTCATGGGCAACCTGCCCGACGGTGTTCGCATCCTCGACGACGGCATGGTGGAGCTGATGAACGAGACCTTCCGCGGCTTTGGCCTTGCCATCGTTACCGGGGTGCTGTGCGTGTTCTGCGTGCTGGTGTTGTTGTTCAAGGATTTCTTCCAGCCCATCACCATCCTCTCGGCCCTGCCCCTGTCCATGGGCGGTGCCTTCGCTGCCCTGCTGGTGGCCGGCAGCGGGCTCAATCTGCCGTCCCTGATCGGGCTGATCATGCTGATGGGCATAGTGTCGAAAAACTCCATCCTGCTGGTGGAGTACAGCATCCTCGGGATGCGCGACCACGGCCTCGGCGAGCGCGAGGCGCTGATCGATGCCTGCCACAAGCGGGCGCGCCCCATCGTCATGACCACGGTGGCGATGATCGCGGGGATGCTGCCCCTCGCCCTCGGCCTTGGCGGCGACGCCAGTTTCCGCCAGCCCATGGCCATCGCCGTGATCGGCGGCCTGCTGACCTCCACGGCCCTGAGCCTTTTGGTGGTGCCGGTGGTATTTGTCGTCGTCAATGCCGGCGGGCGCTGGGTGGCGCAGTTGCGCCAGGGCCTTGCCGGGGCCAGCCTCGGCCGGGGCATGTGACGGGGCAGGGTGAGGGCGCCCCGCCCCGGTGAGCCGGAGGCGGGGCGGTTGGGGTCAGTAGCTCTCCGCCGGTTGCCGGGCGCGGCCGAGGCGCGATACCAGCCAGGCGGCGGCGAACGCCAGGGGCATCGACACCAGGGCCGGGTAGTCGGAGGGGAACACGGCCTCCGGATTGCCCAGCACTTTCACCCAGAAGGCCGGGCTCAGCACGATCAGGCCGACGCTGGCGACAAGGCCCATCACCCCCGCTGCCACCGCGCCGGCGGCGGTCAGGCCGCGCCAGTAGATGGCCAGCATCAACAGGGGGAAGGTGGTGCTGGCGGCCACGTTGAGGCCCATCACGATGAGGAAGGTGAGATTTTCGTGCTGGAAGAGGACGGCGAGGGCCACCGCCGCCGCCGAGGTCACCAGGGCCGCGAGGCGGAAGAGGGCCACCTCCAGGCGGTCGGACATGGGCGCGCCGCGGCGCAGGGCGGCGAAGATGTCGTGGGAGGTGGCGGAGGAGATCGCCACCGTCAGGCCCGCCACCACCGCCAGGATGGTGGAAAACGCCACCGCGCTCATCACCCCGAAGAACAGCTCGCCACCGAGCTCCCGGGCCAGGTGCAGGGTGATCATGTTGGAGCCGCCGCTCACCGCGCCGCTGGCGTCCTGGTAGGCGGGGTTGCCGGTCACCCAGGCGAGGCTCGCCGGGCTCACCACCAGAAACACCAGCCCCATGGTGCCGCCGATCAACAGGGTACCCACCAGCAGCGAGCGCTTGGCCTGGGTTTCGTCCGGCACGGTAAAGAAGCGGATCAGCAGGTGGGGCATGCTCATCATCCCCGCCACCGAGGCCACCGCCAGGGAGATGGACGAGAACAGGCCGTGGTTGAGGGCGCCGAATTCGTAGAGGGAGCGACCGGAGGCCTGGGGCCTGTCACCCAGGGTGTAGATCTCCCCGAGGCCGCCGGCCTTGATGATGCACAGCAGGGACAGCAGCACCACCGCCCCCACCAGGATGGCGGCCTTGATGATCTGCACCCAGGTGGCGGCGAGCATGCCGCCAAAGGCCACGTATACCGTCATCAGGGTGCCGACGGTGATCACCGCCAGGTTGAATTCGAGGCCGAAGACGATGGATATCAATCCGCCGGCGCCCACCATCTGGGCCACCAGGTTGATCAGCGAGATGGTGATGGTACAGGCGCCGAGCACCACCCGGGTGCGGGGATTCTGCAGCCGGCTCTGCACCACGTCCCCGAGGGTGTACTTGCCCATCCGCCGCAGCGGCCCCACCAGGATGGCAAGGCCGAGGCACAGCCCGCCGAGGGGCGCGATGAAGTACAGGGACACGTCGACCCCCACCAGGGTGTAGAGCCCGACGATGCCGAGGATGGTGCCCGCCGACATGTAGTCCCCGGCGATGGCGAAGCCGTTCTGGGTGCCGCCGATCTTGCCCTCGGCGGCGTAGAACGACGCCTTGCCGGTGTTGCGCCGCGCCGCCCAGAAGGTGATGCCGAGGGTGACGGCGATGGTGACGAAAAAGTAGCCGATGGAGGCGGAGATCATGACTTACGCCCTCCGTCGCGGCGGCTCGCCAGGGTCTGCTGGCGGGCGATGATGGCGGTCAGGGACATCATCACGATAAACCACAGGGTGGTGGCGATCACGGTGATTGGCACGCCGCCCAGGCGTTCATTCATCCACGCCGGGGCGACGCCGGGGCCGGTCTGGATCACCACCAGGGGTGCCAGGATGGCGAGCACCAGGATGATGCGGGTGATATCGGACTTGTTCATCGCAGCTCTCTTGTTATGTGGTTGGGGGTGGCGGCCAGCCTAGCGGTCGGTGAACCTTGGCGGGCGTTTGTCGAGGAAGGCGCCGACCCCCTCCCGGGCATCGGCGCTGGCGAAGGCGATGGCTGCCTGCTGGCGCTCGATGGCCATGCCCGTCGCCAGGTCGTGGTCGAAGGCGGCCGCCGTGGCGGCGCGGATCGCCCGCTGGGCCACCGCGCTGAAACCGGTGATCTGGCCGGCCAGGGCCAGGGCAGCCTCGACCGCGCTCTGGCCGTCGTCGGCGATGCGGTTGACGAGGCCCATGGCGAGCGCCTCCCGGGCATCGACGGTGCGCCCGGTGAGCATCAGGTCGAGGGCGCGGCTCTCGCCGATGAGGCGCGCCACCGTCTGGGTGCCGCCGTAGCAGGGCATCACGCCGAGGCGGATCTCCGGCAGGCCAAAGAGGGCGTCCGGCGTTGCCACCCGGAAGGTGCAGGCACTTGCCAGCTCCGTGCCGCCACCGAGGGCGGCGCCGTGGATGGCGGCGATGGAAACGCAGGGGAAGTCCCGCAGGCGTCCGAACAGGCTGTGCATGCGGGCGATGCGCTGCTGGTAGCCATCGTAGCCGAGGGCGAGCATCTCCTTGAGATCGGTGCCGGCGCAAAAGCCCTTGCCGCCGCCGGTGATGATCAGCGCGCGGATATCACTGGTGGCGATGGCGTCGAGCTGCGCGTCCAGGGCGTCGACGATGTCGGCGTTCATGGCGTTGCGCACCTCGGGGCGGTCGAGGGTGAGGATGGCGCAGCTGTCGATGTCGTGGCGATGAATGGCGGTCATGGCGTCCCCGGTTTGGGTGTTTGTTCTGTGTGGTTTGCGGAGCTTGTTGGAAGCTCGGGTGCGGCGCGCCAGGGGCAAGTTTGCCACACATTGAACTGTCCGTGGCGGCGTCTGTATCGACGCCGGGACATGGCGGCCGCCGGCATCGGGGCGTGCCGGCGTTCGGTTGCGTGCCCGAAGGGACTGTGTATAAACTGTGCCCCCCTGGCGCCAGCCCGGGGTTTGGCCGCCCTGGCCGGGTTCCGTCGCCGGTGGTTTCCGCTTCAAGTATCACAGAGACAACAGCTTTCCAGGGACAGCGCCCCGCGTCCCGCTGCAATCGCCAATACCAACAAAAGGGTGGTCATCCATGAGCGATATCCTCAACAAACTCTTCTCCGTGTCCGGCAAGATCGCCCTGGTCACGGGCGGCACCACCGGCATCGGTCTGATGATTGCCCGGGGCCTGGTGCAGGCGGGGGGCAAGACCTACATCGTCGGCCGCAACGCCGAGAAGGGCGCCCGGGTCGAGGCCGAGCTCAACCAGTTGGGCCAGTGCGTGTTCATCGCCGGGGACCTGTCCACCATGGCCGGCATCGACGCCATCGTCGAATTCGTCAAGGGCCGGGAAACCCGGCTCGACATTCTCATCAACAATGCCGGCCTTCTCACCCTCGAAAGCCTCGAGGAAGTGACCGAGGCGGGCTGGGATGGCCCCGTCAATATCAACATGAAGGCGCCGTTCTTCATGGTGCAGAAGCTGCTGCCGCTGCTGCGGGCCTCGGGCAGCGACGAGGATCCGGCGCGGGTGATCAACATCGGCTCCGCCAGTGCCCTCGAAAATGCCAATATCGAGCACTTTTCCTACATGGCCTCGAAGGCCGGTGTCCATCACCTGACCCGCTCCCTGGCGAAATTCCTCGCCCGGGACAACATCAATGTGGTGACCATCTCCCCCGGGGTGTTTCCGTCGGATATCGGCTACGAGCCGCCGATCGAGGTCCACAACGCCATTATCGCCAGCATTCCCCGCCAGCGCCTGGGGATGGAGGAGGACATTGTCGGCGCGGTGATCTACCTGACCTCCCGCGCGGGGGCCTTCATCACCGCGTCGGTGCTGCCGGTTGACGGCGGCAAGGTCTACGGCTGACCGCTGGCGCCGATCCGGGTAGGGCCCGCCGGATGGGCGGGCCGCCGTGAATGTACAACTGGATCGGCAAGTGTATAATTCGCCTTCCTCGGGTCGGCATCTTCTCCCTGGTGGAAAGTGCCGGCCCGGAAAGACTCGCAAACGCGCTACCCGCCTGCCCCCCGGCCGGTGGAGAGCCCAAGGTACGGCGGGGGCAGCGTTGCCCCCGGTCCACTCTGATCCAATAACGGGACGAATTCACTCATGCGTTTTCTATCATTCAAGCAAGACGGTAAGGAAGGTCTGGCGGTTGCGAAGGACGGCGGTTTTGTCGGCCTGACCGAAGCGGACGCCGGCTATCCCGGCAACCTCGACACCCTGGTGCCCCAGGGCACTGCCGCGCTGGCCAGGGCCGGTGAAGCCCTGGCCAAGGGCAGGGCCGTCGATCTCGACAAGGTGGAGGTGCTGCCGCCCCTGAGCCGCCCGCCGAAGATCTTCTGCCTCGGTCTCAACTACAAGGACCACGCCAAGGAGGCGGGTCTCGAACTGCCCGACTACCCCACCATCTTCACCCGCTTCGCCACCAGCCTGATCGGCCACAACGCCAATATCGTGCGGCCGCGTATCTCCCACCAGCTCGACTACGAGGGTGAGCTGACCGTGGTGCTGGCCAAGGGCGGCCGCCACATTCCGGTGGCCGAGGCCCTGGACCATGTGGCCGGCTACTCCGTGTTCAACGACGGCTCCATCCGCGACTACCAGATCCGCACCAGCCAGTGGACCGTGGGCAAGACCTTCGATGGCACCGGCGCCTTCGGCCCCACCCTGGTCACCCCCGATGAAGTGCCCCCGGGGGCCAGCGGCCTCAAGATCGAGACCCGTCTCAACGGCCAGGTGGTGCAGCGCTCCAACACCGACCAGCTGATTTTCGACGTCGCCACGGTGATCTCCCTGATGAGCCAGGCGATCACCCTCGAGGCGGGCGATGTGTTCATCATGGGCACCCCCTCCGGCGTCGGCCACTTCCACAAGCCGCCCCTGTACATGAAGCCCGGCGATATCTGCGAAGTCGAGATCGAGGGCCTCGGCCTGTTGCGCAACGGCATCGAGGACGAGCAGTAGCTCGTCCTCCCGGCGCGGCCCCAAGAACATAACCTCTAAAAGGAGCGAGTCATGAGCCAAGGTAACAGTCAGCAGGAACTGCGCCGCCCCGGTGTGCTGGGCGTGCACTCCCTGGATCATTTTGTGATGAACGTGCCGGACCTCGCGGTTGCCCGGCAGTACTTCGACCTGTTCGGTCTCGAGGTCCGGGACGAGGGCGGCAACCTCGGGCTTTTCTGCCATGGCGACAGCCACCGCTGGGGTGTGATTCGCCAGGGCACGCCGAAGAAGCTCGCCGGGCTCTGCTTTGGCTGCTATGCCGACGACCTGCCCCGCTTCAAGGCCCTGCTCGGTGACAAGGGTATCGCCTTCGAGGGCGACGACCAGGCGGTGCGGTTTGCCGACCCCGTGGGGCTGCCCCTCGAGATTCGCATCCTGCCCCGTTCCAACAACGACCAGCTGGCGCCCATGGCGCTGGATGGGGGCTCTGCCGAGAAGCGCGCCGCACCCCTGCGCAGCGAATGCGAGCGCGCCCGGCCGGCGCGGCTTTCGCACCTGGCCATGTTCACCGGCCCCCTGGATGCCAGCATCGATTTCTACCGGGATGTGGTGGGCCTGCGCCTGTCCGATCGCTCCCTGGATATTGTCGCCTTCATGCACGCCCCCCACGGCAGCGACCACCACACCATCGCCCTGCTCGGGGGCGTTGGCGCCGGCCTGCACCACACCAGCTGGGAAATGACCTCCATCAACGAGGTCGGCGTCGGCGCCAACCATATGGCGATGAACGGCTACGATTACAGCTGGGGCCTCGGCCGCCATGTGCTCGGCTCCAACTATTTCCACTACGTCCGCGACCCCTGGGGCAGCTGGACCGAGTACTCCGTGGGCATGGACTATATCCCCGTGGACATGGAGTGGCAGGCCGCCGACATCGGCCCCGAGGATTCCTTCTACCTGTGGGGCCCGGACGTGCCGGCGGGCTTCACCGACAACCTCGAACAAGCCTGACGGTTCCTTGACGGGATAGCGCGAGGGGGAGTCCACTGACTCCCCCTTTGCGTTTGCGCACCGCGCCTGTCGATGGCGGTGATGGCCGCCGAAGTTAGGTACCCCGCGCTCCTGGAAAAGAATGCCGCGCCAGAGGTTGGCGCCCTTCGCGCTGATCAGAGACCCGCCATGCTCAGACTGACGCTGCTGTCCATATCCCTGCTGACCGTGTTTGCCAGCGCGGCCATCGCCCCCGCCCTGTCGGAGATCGCCGCGGCGTTTCCCCAGGTGTCGGCCACCCGGATCAAATCCCTGCTCACCGCGCCGGCTTTGGCGATGATGGTGGTGTCCCCCTTCGCCGGCTGGCTGAGCCATCGCCTCGGGTCCAAGCGCCTGCTGGTGATCGGGCTGGTGTTCTATATCGGCGGCGGTCTTGGGGGCGGGCTGGCCCAGAGCTTCGGCCTGCTGTTTACCATGCGCCTGCTGCTCGGTGTCGGTATCGGCATCCTGATGCCGCTGTCGTCGGGGCTGGTGGCGGAGTTCTTCGAGGGCCGCGAGCGGCTGCGGATGATGGGCCTGTCATCGTCGGTGAGCAGTTTTTTTGGCGTGTGCGCCAATATTCTGGTGGGCTATCTGGCCCTGTTCAGCTGGCGCTACGGTTTCGCGGTGTACGCCATCGGCATTCTGGTGCTGGTATTGGCGCTGACCTATATCCCCCTCAAGCCCCCGGCGGCGAAGGTGGCCGTGCCCAGGGCGCGGCTGCCCCTCGCGGTGTACGGCTGGGCGCTTGCGGTGTTCGTGCAGCTGATGGCCATCTACGCGGTGCCGGTGAACATCGCGCTGTTCATGACCGAGAATGCCATCGGCGGCCCCAGGGAGACCGGCATCGCGCTCTCCTGCCTCACCGCCGCGAGTTTCTTCACGGGCTTTCTCGGGGTCCGGGTGCGGGGCTGGCTGGGTCGCTATTTCGTGTTTGCCACCCTGGTGCTGGGGGCCCTGGGTTACTGGCTGCTGGCGACGGCCGACTCCCTGGGTATCGCCATTGCCGCCCTGCTGGCGATTGGTTTCGGCAATGGCTTTCTGATGCCCTATCTGTTCTTTTGCGCCACCACCGCGGTGACGGGGCCCAGTGTGATGGGGGCCATGGGGGTCGTGGGGCTCGCCGCCTCCCTGGGCCAGTTCGTAACGCCCATCCTGCTGGATGGCATCGCCCACGGGCTCGGCGATACATCGACGCGCTTTGTTTTCCAGTTCATGGCGGTGGCCATCGCCCTGGCGGCTGCCCTGGTGCTCGGCACTTTGAGGCTGGCATCCGGGCGCAAATGAAACGCCCCGCGGGGCGCGGGGCGTCGGGGGAGCAGAAAACCGCTGGGATCAGTCGTTGACTTCGGTCACGGTGATGGCCAGCTGGGGGCAGGCGGCGGCGCCTTCCCGGGCCAGTTCCTCGAGGCCCTCGGGTACCAGCTCCTCCTCGACGTAGGCGATGCCGTTGGCGTCGAGCTTGTAGACCTCGGGGCAGATCTCCGCGCACAGGCCATAGGCACAGCAGGCGTTCTTGTTGACTACGACTTTGATTCGGGCTGATTCGGACACGTGACACCTCGTGTTTGATGGGTTTATCTGCGCCTTGGAGGCAGGGTCGATGATTCGCGTTGAGTATCCCACAGGATATGGGTATAGCACAGGGTTGGTACCCGTGCCGCAACGGGGCAATTGTACATAATTGCCTTTTGATGTCCAATCATCCGGGCCTGTAGCCCTGGGGGATTTCCCCGGTGCCAGGGGCGGTTGGCGTTTTTATTGGGCGGAATGGGAAATCTGTCCAGAAGAATTCGAGGTCTTGGCTCCGATTGGCGGCGTTTCGGCGCCTTTAGCCTCCAAAAAGATAGGTGTTGGCTACCCTGGGGGCGTCAACAATGGCCTCTGTCCAGGGCACACCGGTGCCCGGGCCTGCCGGGGCGTCCCGGAATCTGGCTGTCATCAACCACTAAGATCGGAGTACAGGATGGACTTTCAGTTAGCCGAAGAATATGTCGCGTTCCAGGAGTTCACCCGCAAATGGATCGACAAGGAAATCCCCAAGAGCTGGGCCCGGGAACTGGAGGCCAAGGAGCACGACTATCCCTTTGATCTCTGGGATAAATTCACCGAGGCAGGCTTTCACGGCATCGGTATCCCGGAGGAATACGATGGCCAGGGCGGCGATGTCATCACCCAGATGATCCTCGCTCGGGAGTTGGCGCGCCCCCTGGGGGGTCTCGCCTGGATCTGGGGGATCACCTCCTTCGCCGGGTCGAAATCCATCGGCGTCTACGGCACCGATGCTCAGAAAAAGGAATTCCTGCCGAAAATCGCCACCGGGCAGCTGCGCGCCGCCATCGCCTTCACCGAACCGGGGGGCGGTACCGATGTGCTGGGGGCGCTGCGCACCGAGGCGGTGCCCGGGGACGGCGGCTGGATTCTCAATGGCGAGAAGATCTGGAGTTCCTCCGCCCACGTGGCCGACTACCTGCTGGTGCTGGCCCGCACCAAGAAGGATGTCGCCAAGCGCCATCAGGGCGTGAGCCTCTTCTGGGTACCCGCCAAGCAGCCCGGCATCACCATCACCCCGCTGCCCAAGCTGGGCATGCGCTCCATGGGGTCCTGCACCGTGCACTTCGACAATGTGCTGGTCACCGAGGAGCAGGTGCTGGCCGAGCCCCACAACGCCTGGTACACCCTGCTGCCCACCCTCAACAACGAGCGGTTGATGGTGGCGGCGTTCTGCCTCGGTGTGATGGACGGGGTGCAGGAGGACGCCATCGAATACATGAAACAGCGCAAGGCGTTCGGCAAGACCATCGGCGAATTCCAGATCCTTCAGCACTACCTGGCGGATATCGCCAGCTGGCGCTACTCCATCGAACTGATGATGAACCACTGCGCCTGGCTGATGACCACCGGCAAGCCCTGCCATCAGGAGTCGACTATGTTAAAGTTGCTGACTTCCGAATACTGCAACAAGGCAGCCGACCTGGGTATCCAGATCCTCGGTGGCATGGGGTATTCGGCGGAAACCGACATGCAGCGTTACTGGCGCGACAGCCGCCTGTGGCGGATCGGGCCCATCACCAACGAAATGTGCCGCAACGCCATCGCCGAGATGCTGGGCATGCCCCGCTCCTTTTGATGGGCCGACCGGCCAGTGGCGTTCCCGGCAGCGGGGTTTGGTGACAAACCCCGCTGTTTTGCGTTTATCCAGCCCACAACGAGTTTGCAAGAGGTAGCGTTTGAAAGCACTGGTACTCACCGCGCCGGAAGGCCCCCGCAGCGCATCCGTCACCGAGGTGCCCACCCCGACCCCCGGCCCGGGCGAGGCCCGGGTGGCCCTCAAGGGCGCCGCCCTCAACCACCGGGAGCTCTGGGTCAGCCTCGGGCAGTACCCGGGCATGAAATTGCCCTCCACCCTCGGGGCCGATGGCGCCGGTGTGGTGGACGCCGTGGGGGAGGGGGTCGATGACGGCCTCGTCGGCCAGGCGGTGGTGGTGTATCCCGCCGCCAACTGGGGCGACAACCCCGAGTATCCGGCCCCCGAGTTCGGCTGCCTGGGGATGCCCTATCCTGGGACTCTCGCGGAGTACATCTGCGTGCCCGCCGCGACCCTGGTGCCCAAGCCCGGGGATTTCAGCTTCACCGAGGCGGCGGCGGTGTCCCTCGCCGGCCTCACCGCCTGGCGCTGCCTCACGGTCAAGGCCCGGGTCAGGAAGGGGGAGAAAGTGCTGATCACCGGCATCGGCGGCGGTGTTGCCCTCGCCGCCCTGAGCCTCGCCGTGGCCATGGGGGCCGAGGTGTACGTCACCAGCAGCTCCCAGGACAAGATCGACCAGGCGGTGGCCCTGGGCGCCCGGGGCGGGGTGCTCTATCGGGAGGCGCACTGGGGCAAGGCCCTGGCCGGGCTGTCCGGTGGTGTCGATGTGGTGATCGATGGCGCGCCGGCGGCCTCCTTCGGGGAATATCGCCGAGCCCTCAACATGGGTGCCCGGGTGGTGATCTACGGGCCCACCGGCGGCAACAAGTTCGAAGTGATAGCGCCGGAGCTGTTTTTCCGCCACGCCACCCTGTACGGGTCCGCCATGGGCACCCCGGAGGATTTTCGCGCCATGATGGCCTTCGTCGCCGAACACCATCTCAAGCCCGTGATCGACAAGACCTTTACCCTCGACCAGTCCGTCGATGCCCTGCTGTACCTTCAGCGGGAGCACGGTATGGGCAAGGTCGCCATCACCATTTAACGGAGCAGACAAGCCATGAACGACAACCTGTTTGATATCAGCGGCAAGGTGGCGCTGATCACCGGCGGCGCCAACGGCATGGGCCGCATGATCGCCGAGGGCCTGGTGCGCGCCGGCGCCCGGGTCTACATCACCTCCCGCAAGCCCGCCGAGTGCGAGGCCGCCGCCGAGGAGCTGCGCCAGTACGGCGAGTGCTTCGCCATCGCCGCCGACCTGTCCCCCGCCGATGCGGTGGTGGAACTGGCCAACAAATTCAAGGACAAGGAGCAGCGCCTCGACATCCTTATCAACAACGCCGGCCGCACCTGGGGGGCGCCCCTGGAATCCTTCCCCGACAAGGCCTGGGGGCCGATCATGGAGGTGAATGTCCAGGGCCCCTTCACCCTGATCCGCGAACTGCTGCCGCTGCTGCGCAAGGCCGGTGAGGGCGACCGCAGCAGCCCCGCCCGGGTGATCAATATCGGCTCCCTCGCCGGCAAGGCGGTGGAACCCCTGCCGGCCTACTCCTATGTGGCGAGCAAAGCCGCCATCCACCACCTGTCCCGGGTCCTGGCGGCGGAACTGGCCGGCGACAACATCACCGTCAACGCCATCGTGCCCGGTTACTTCCCCACCAAGATGACCGCCCACATTCGCCAGGAGGAAGAGGTCTCCCAGGAGTTCCTGAGCCGCGTCCCCCTCGGCCGCTACGGCACCGCCGAGGATATCGTGGGGCTCTGTATCTTCCTGTCATCCCGGGCGGGCGCCTACATCACCGGCGGCGAACACGTGGTGGACGGCGGCATGTACGGCTGCCACTGAGGATCTGTCGGCCCGCTCCCGGGGCGGCCATCCCCGCAACACCACAATAACAAGGACTTGCCATGGGCAATCTGTTTTCCATCGAAGGCCGGGTCGCCCTGGTCACCGGCGGCACCAGCGGCATCGGCTACATGATCGCCCGGGGCCTGGTGGCCCACGGCGCCAGGACCTACATCGTCGGCCGCAATGCCGAGACCTGCGCCGGGGTCGCCGCCGAGCTGTCGACCCTCGGCACCTGCCTGCCCCTGGTGGCGGATCTCGCCACCCTCGACGGCGTCAACGCCCTGGCGGCGGCGCTTCAGGAGCGGGAGCAGGCCCTCCATATCCTCGTCAACAACGCAGGGGCCATGTACGAGGCGCCCCTCGGTGAATTCACCGAGGCGGGCTGGGACGGGGTGGTGGATCTCAATCTGAAGTCGGTGTTCTTCCTCACCCAGGCGCTGGTGCCGCAGCTCAAGCTGGGGGCCAGCGACGATCACCCCGCCGCGGTGATCAATATCGGGTCCATGGGCGGCACCCGGGTGGGGCCGAAGGAGAACTATTCCTACCAGGCCGCCAAGGCGGGCCTGCACCACATGACGGGCTCCCTGGGCAAGCGCCTCGGCGCCGACAACATCACCGTCAACGCCATTGCCCCCGGGTTTTTCCCGTCGCGGTTGACCCAGATTCCCGACGAGCAGCTGCCGATGATCCTGAACCTGGTGCCCCGCCGGCGGCTCGGCCGGCCCGATGACATTGTCGGCGCGGTGATCCACCTGGCGTCCCGGGCGGGGGGCTTCATCACCGGGGCGGTGATTCCCCTCGATGGCGGCATGACCCTCTAATCCGCACTGGCCGCGCCACGGCCTCAGGTGGCGTGGCGCTCCACCATCCCCCGCAGCGCCGCCAGAAGCGCCCGCCAGCTGGCCTCGGTGGCGGCCTTTTCCGAGGCCGGGGCGGCATCGCACACCACCGCCGCCACCGCGTCCAACAGGCCAGTGAAATACACCATGGGAATGTCGAGATCCTGGTGCTGGGGAATGGTGTATTTGAAAACGATGTCCACTTCCTCGGGGGTGTCGAGATATTCGAGAAAGGCGTAGATGGCATCGCGCACCATCTGGGCCTTGAGGTCGTTTCTGAACTGCGGCCCCTTGATGTCGAACAGGGGCTCGGCGTCGGGGAAGCGGGCGAAGAATCGCTGGTAGGCGAGGGGGGTGATGTCCCCGAGGGTTTCGGCGGCGTGCTCGAAGGAGCGCTCGATCAGTTCCCGGTCGATCATGGATCCCTCCAGACAGGTAAAAACGCCCGCACCCGGCTGGGTGCGGGGCAGGGCACCGCTACCAGACGATGGGCAGGGTGCGGGGCTGGATGATGCCGCCGATCTGGCAACTCACCTTGCCGCCGGGCTTCAGGCGAAACTCGGGAATGGCCTTGAAGAACTCCTCCATGGCGATGCGCAGTTCACGTCGCGCCAGGTGGACACCCAGGCAATGGTGGGGGCCGGTGGCGAAGGTCACATGGGACGGGTTGCGGTCGAGGATCACCTGGTGGGGATTGTCGTAGGTGTGCCTGTCCCGGTTGGCCAGGGTGGTGTTCATCTGGACCTTGTCCCCGGGCTTGAGGGTGACGCCGCGGATGGTCTTTTCCTTGATGCAGATCCGGGTGGTGCTCACCGCCGCGAACACCCGCAGGAATTCCTCGATGGCTTCGCGGATTTTCTCCGGATGCTGGCGCAACTGGCGTTGGTGATCGAGGTTGGTTGCCAAGTGCAGGAAGAAGTTGCCGAGGTTCGCCGACACGGTGTCGAGCCCGCCGATGTAGAAATTGAAGGCGTAGCCCAGCAACTCGTCATCGGTCATCTTGCGGCCGTTGACGTCGGACTTGATGGCGAAGCTGATGAGATCATCGCCGGGGTTTTGCTTGCGCTCGGCGATCACTGCCCTGAGGTAGCCGGTGACCTTGCGCACGCCCTCGGCCATCACCTCCGCCTTGCCGGAGTGCAGCAGCATCCGCTCCCAGGTGAGAAATTCCTCCATGCGTTCCTGGGGCAGGGCCATCAGGTCGAGCACCACGCTCACCGGGAACGGAAAGGCGAAGTCGTCCATGAAGTCGCATTCGCTGCGGCCCTTGAGCCGCTCCAGGCAGCGCAGGGCGGCCTCGCGCACCGTGCCCTCCATCTTGGCCATGGAGCCGGGTGCGAAAACGGGGTTCAGCAGGGTGCGGAAGTAGGTGTGCTCAGGGGCGTCGGTTTCCGCCGGAATGGTGGACCAGTGCTCCCCGATCAACTCGGCAAAGCCGCTGAAGCCCTTGTTGGAAAAGTGCTCGGTGTCATTGTAGATCTCCCGGTTGTCCTCCTGGCGGCGGAAAATCCAGGCGTCGCCCCGCCCGCCGGGCAACACGTCCCGGGCGTAGATGACATCCGGTCCCTCGCAGGCCTCGGGCACCAGGCGATCGAAGGGGTTTTCGTCGGCGTAGACGCCCATCTTCAGGGTGAATTCCTGGACGAGTTCGGGGGGTACGTGGGCGGGAATCGGCGCTGGCGGACTTTGGTGAATGGTCATGGTGGACTCCTCGGTGAGTCGTGGCGCCCTCGCCACCGGGGCGGCGAGGGCGCGACTGTTACAGGAAGATGGCCAGGTTCGGCATTCCCAGCACGCTCTGGTCCATGCGCACCTCGCGGCGCACCAGCTCGAAGGTCTCGCCCTTGCGCCGCACCCGGTCGTGGCGCTCGGCGGAGAGCAGGGTGTAGTCCTCCTGGTAGAAGCGGTTGCGGGTCAGCAGCAGGTAACTGATGACGTCGTATTCGCCGGTCACATCGGTCTCCCACACGGAGACATTGGAGACGAAACGCCGCACCCGGGAGGCGGGATCCTCCGACCAGGCGGTGCCGGTGTTCACCAGGCGGTGGACCCGGAGGGCGATGGACTGGAAGTTGTCATCCATGTGGCCGAGCTTGGTGGAGAACTCGCTGTCGCGGTCCTTGCGCTCCTTGGTCTGGCGCACCGGCACGAAGTAGCGCAGGTCCGGGGCGAGGATGTTCAGCCACTGGTCGAGCAAATGGTGATCCAGCAGGTAGGCGTCCAGGTGCAGGAACTGCTGGATCTGGTAGTGGGTGATGGAGTCCGTCGGCTTGGGAAGGCTGATGGGCGGAATCTCGAAGGGGGCAATCTTCTCGGCGGTGTTGCTCATGTCGGTAACCTCTGAAATGGGGTTGTGGTATCGGGCGGCCGTTTATTTGTTGACCATCAGCTCGTGGTACTGCAGCCACCAGTGCCATTGGGCGTCGTCCTTGGACAGGCCGGCGTAGACGTTGGCCTTGTCGGGCCAGCCCTCGGGCCGGTTGACGCCGCCGATGGCCTGGTACTTCAGGGTCTCGGTGCGTCCCCAGCTGCCCCGGGCGGCCTCGGTCATGTGGGGCCAGGTGTCGGAATCATCCTGCTCGATGAGGCCCGAGGTGCCGCCGGTCTGCACGGCGACGGCGCGGATGATGTCCTTGACCTCTTCCGGGGTGTCCTTCTCGCACAGGAACCAGGTGATCCACTGGAACTTGTCCGGGCCCCGGGGGTTGATGGTGTGCACCACGTAGCCGGAACCGAGGGTGCCGTCCGGCAGCGGGGCGTAGATGAACAGCAGGTTGACGTTGGGGAACATGTTGCCCACCTGGGGCGGCGCCACGGCGCAGACGTGCAGCTGCTCCGGACTCAGGCGTTCCTTCATTTCCGCCAGCAGCTGGGCGTTGACGATGCCGGGGGGCGGCAGCTTGGCCAAGCGCTCGTCGTCGGACATCTTGTTGAAGTCCTCGCCGGAGCCGATCACCGAGGCGAAAGTGGTGGCAGCGGAGATACAGCGCAGCGCATTGCCCCGGTCCGCCACGTTGACCCCCTGCATGATGGGGACGAACTCTTCCATGGTGTCGCTGATATTGCCGAAGTTGCCGATATCGAACTGGGAGCGGTGCAGGGTAAGGGTGTGGAAGCCGTCACAGGCGGCCTGCTCGCCGGCGGTTTTCCAGTTGGCGGGGATGGTCAGTCTCTGCGGGGGGCCGAGCACTTCCATGCCGCCGTGGGTCTTGCCGAACATGATGTCGTAGTAGAACTTCATGTCCCCCAGTTGCTCCTCGAGGGGGCCCGCCTCCTCGTTCCAGGTGGCGAAGATGAGACCGTGGAAGAGCTGCACCCGGGCCTTTTTCAGGCCGAGCTTTTCCTTGGGGTAGATATCCCCGTGCATTTTTTCCTTTTCGAGGGGGGCGCCCACGAAGCTGCCATCGGGGCGGAAGGCCCAACCGTGGTAGATGCACTTGTGTACCTGGGCATTGCCGGACTCGGCGGTGCACACGTGCATGCCGCGGTGGGGGCAGACATTGAGGCTGACATGGATCTCGCCCTTGCGGTCCCGGGCGACGATCACCTCGTCCTCGCCCATGTGGCGCACCACATAGTCGCCGGACTTGGGGATCTCGGTGGCGTGGCCGAGCAGCAGCCAGACCTTGGTGAAGATCTTGTCCATCTCGACCCGGTACAGTTCCGGGTCGTACATGGTGCTCAGGGAGACTTCGCGGGTTTCCAGATTGAACAGGTCGGCGATGGGGGTGCCATCCGACAGGACGGGGTTTGCTTTTCTCAACATGGCGTAATCCTCGTTAGCGTTGCCGTTTTGGGTGGCCATCGCGGCGGTCGCGTTGGCCGTGGCGCGGGGCGGGTCGCGTCTGGCGACGGATGCCCGGGTTTGCGCCTGCCCTCGACAGGTGATGACGGTGTTCCTACCCTTTTTGATGCTCGTTGAACAATATGTGTTCAAGATGTTCAATCTGCATGGCGCCAATCTAGTCCCGAGGGGGGCCTGCCTTCATTGATCCAGATCAACAAAGGACGGCGTCCGCCGGTTGTGGGCGGGGTCCACCGGCACCGATCGGTGGGTTCCAGGCGGTAACAAATTGAAGGGTAGTGGATATTTTCCGCCGCACCGGAAATGCCCCGGGCGGGTTGCCGAGGAGGGGGATGGCAGCGGCATGATCCAGATCAAGATTGCATTTGGACAGAATGAACACTAGTTGCCCATGTTGTTCCTTGGTGGTAGCTTGACCTCACGGCGGCCGACACCGGGCTTCATTGCAGGGGCATGGGGGTCTGCCGCAACAAACCGACAAGAACTTTCCGGGATAGGCAGGAGATGGCAATGAACTACACAGACTACAACGTCGCCGCGGAGAAGGAGCTGATTGGTCGCGCCCGCGAACTGCAGCCACTGCTGCGCCAGAAGGGCCCTGAATTCGACGCCAATCGGCGCATCGGCGACGATGTGTTCCGGGAGTTGACCGACGCCGGGTTCTGGAAGATGGCCTCACCCCGCCGCTGGGGCGGCTACGGCACCTCCGCCACCGCCATGGCCCGCATCGGCGCCGAGCTCGGCCGGGGCGACGCCTCCGTGGGTTGGGTCTACACCGTGCTGCACGGCACCACCTGGCTCGCCAGTCTCGGCCCCGACGAACTGCAGGAAGAGATCTTTGCCAACGATCACCACCCCACCATCTGCGGGGCGGCGACGCCCCCCGGCACCGCGCGCCTGGTGGAGGGGGGCTACATCGTCAATGGCCGCTGGGCCTATTGCTCCGGCTCCCGCCACGCGGAGTGGGGGGGCTTCGCCGTCAAGGTTGTCGATGACAAGGACGAGCAGGTGGGTTTTGGCAATATCTACATTCCCATGAAGGACATGGAGATCGAGGACACCTGGTTCATGGTGGGGATGAAGGGCACCGGCTCCGAAACCTGCGTGGTGAAGGATGTGTTCGTGCCGAAAAACCGCTTCTTCGACTTCACCAAGGGCATTGGCCACCACCCCGAGGGCAAGAAGCACGTGGGCGAGCCGTCCGATTACTGGCCGTTCATGCCGTTCCTGCGGGCCACCGCCCACGGCATGGTGATCGGCGCCGCGGAGGCCCTGTTCGAGGAGGTCTCGAGGGCCTCCAAGAACCGCCCCATCGTCTACACCAGCTACTCGCGCCAGGCGGATTGCGCCGTGGTCCAGGCGGAGTTTGGCCGTATCGCCGCCAGCGTGGAGGCGGCGCGGCTGCTGGTGGAAAAGTCCTGCGGCCTGATCGACATCTCCGGGGCCACCCGGGTCCCCATGACCCCCGAGCAGCGGGCCATGAGCAAGGGCGAGGGCTCCTTCACCATCGATCTGCTGGCCAAGGCGGGCCACGACCTGATGTTCCTCGCCGGCTCCGGCGCCTTCGCGGAGGATCGCGCGGTGTCCCGCATCTGGCGCGACCTCAATGTCGGCGCCCGCCACACCGCCAACCTGCCCTATGTGGGCTATGAAATCCTCGGCAAGTCGCTGTTGGGGATAGAGCCCAATATCTCCCATCCCGATTTCATCTGAGTGTCTGTGCCCCATGAGACGCCCCGCCAAGGGGCGTTTTTTTTGCTGCAGACTCGGGTCGATCCGTTTCTCGCCGCCGCGGTGCCATGCCCGTCGCCGGGCCGGCCTCGGCTGCTCATGCGAGCAGGGGTGTCAGCCAGTTCATCATGTCCTGCCAGGAGCGGCGATCCACCTCGGCGTCAAAGCCCATGCCCGGCACCGGGGCGAGGTCCGCTTCAGGGTTGGTGAAGCCGTGCCTGGCGCCGCCGTAGAGGATCATTTCCCAGTCGGCCCCGGCGCCGCGCATTTCCGCTTCGAACCGCTGGCGCTGTTCGGCGGGAATGAGTGGATCCTCGGCCCCGGTCAACACCAGGATGGGTGAGCGGATGCCCTCGGGGCCATGGTGCCCCGGGGTGAGCTCGCCGTGAAAGCACACGGTGCCGCGTAGGGGTGTGCCCGCGCGGGCCAGTTCCAGGACCCCCGTGCCGCCGAAGCAGTAACCCACCGCGCACAGCCGTTCCCCGTCGGCGACGGGCAGGGCGGCAAGGGCGGCAAGGCCGGCACCCAGGCGCCGCCGCCAGGCGTCGGGGTTGGCCCGGGTGTGCTCCACCCGGGCCATCATCTCCCCCATGTCGTCGTAGTGCCGGCCATCGCCGTAGGGATCGAGGGCCAGGGCGACGAAACCGGCCTCGGCAAACAGCCGCGCGCGGCGCTTGACGTGATCGCCAAGGCCCGGTGCCTCGGGGGCGATGATCACCCCGGGGCGGGGGCTGCGGGCGCTGTCGTCGAAGGCCAGGTAGCCAAGTAGCGGGGTCTCGCCATCCCGGTAGGGGAGTCGTTCGGTGATGACCATGGTGGGTTTCCTCTATTGTTATTGTGTGAAGGCCCGGGGCGGATTTTGCCCCATGGGCCAAGCCTAGAGACCCGCATCGCGGCCATGGGTTCAATGACCGTTGTCCTGGTTACGGGAAAAGCCCATAAAAAAACCCGCCCTGGGGCGGGTTTGGTGGCACGGCTTCAGCCTCGGGCCATCAGGCCTCTACGGGATGCCACTTGCCGTCCTTGTGGCTCTCGTAGGGGGAGGCCACTTCGATCAGGCAGCCGTGGGTGCTCTTGTGGGAGACCCAGCCCCACTTCTGCCAGGTCATGTCGGGGTCGTTGTAGGTCTTGCCACCGCCGGCAAGCTGGATGCCCTCGGCGGACAGCTTGGCCAGGGCGCCTGGGACGTCGTGGGTGGTGAAGCACAGGTGGTGAACGTGCTCGCCCACCTGCTCCAGGCGGTCGCCCATGGGGGTGCCCGGGGAGGGCTGGATGAACTGGATCTCGGTGCCGCCATGGTTGACGAAGGTGGCCCACTTCATGCCGGCGTCGTCGCCGCTGGAGAACTCGTCGTAGCGGACGATGGGGTCTTCCAGCTGGGCGGGATCCAGCACCTTGAGGATCTTGGTCCAGTCTTCAATGGCTTTGTCGAGGTCTTTGACTACCATGCATACGTGTGCAAAAGGGCCGCTGGGCATATTTCATTCTCCTGATCTGTGGTTGTGTCTTGGATGATGGTCAGTTGGCGGGGGCCAGGATCACGGCCGTGCCGCTGATCACGTCTCCGCGGGCAGCCACCCGCAGGCCGATGTCACATGTTACCCGAACCCTGTCGCCAGCGGCCACCGCCTCGGTCACCGCGCCGAAGGCCTCGGCGGTGTCGTCGGCGTAGACGTTGTCGAGGAAGCGGGAGTCGAGGCTCTCGATCACGCCGCCCGGGAAATTGTTGTGCAACATGTTGATGATGTAGGCCACGTTGGTGGGGCCCTGGTTGATTTCCCGGTCGCCAAGCCCCTTGGCCTTGACCACCTCCGCATCCAGGTGGATGGGGTTGGGATCGTGAAGGAATACCGCCCACTCGCGCATGGATTCGCGGGTCACCGGTGAAATGACGAAAGGCGTCAGCTTGTCTCCAACTTTCAGCGTCATGCCAGCTCCCTCCGCGGCAGTACCCAGGAATTGACGGTGGTCAGCACCGGGGTGCCGTCGGGTTTCTTGAGGCGCAGTTCGTAGGCCATCAGGTCCATGACGCCGAGCTTGCGGCTCTGCTTGCGGACGATGCTGGTGATTTCCCCTTCCACCAGATAGGGCTGGTCTGTCATCAGGGGGGCCGCGAAGGTCACCTTGCTGCCGGCCATCATGGGCCCCACTTCCACATCGAAGTCGCACACTTCGCACAGGCCTGCGACGGTCTGCCCCATGCCCACCTGGGTGGCGATGTAGTAGTAGATGGGGTGGGCACTGCCATCGGTCGCCGGTTCGGCGTTGATGGTTCTGCACAGGGCGCGGTTTTCCTCGGCGCTGATGATGTAGGGCTCGGTGCCCGACAGGGAGGTGCCGGCAACGTCCGGCGGCGCGGGTAAATCCATGGTGTTGTCCCCAGATTCGGTGATGGTTGCGACGGATACTGGCCGCCGGGCGACGCAGGGTGGTCGCGGCTTCACGGCCAGCATGAACCGACCGTCGACTTTGCAGTGGGGTGGCGGGGTTTTCACCTATCTTTCGGTGGGCGCCGCGGCCGGGCTGGGCGCGGGGAGACATTGTGCCTCGGGGTGTTATCCTTGCCGGCCAGCGAGGATCCACGGTCCTCGCCTGGGGAATCCCTTTTTTCACACCGGAACACCCTCGACTGCCATGAAGATTTCCGTTCTCGATCAATCCCCCGTCAAGCAGGGGGGCAGCCCCGAGCTCGCCCTTGCCGAAACCCTCGAACTGGCTCGCCACTGCGACCGGCTCGGCTACCACCGATTCTGGGTTTCTGAACATCACAGCACCGCCGCCTACGCCGGTTCGGCGCCGGAGGTGCTCCTCGGCGCGATCGGCGCCCAAACCAGCAGGATTCGCATTGGCAGTGGCGGCATCATGCTGCCCCATTACAGCCCCTTCAAGGTGGCGGAGATCGGCTCCTTGCTCGCCGCTCTGTTCCCAGGGCGAGTGGATCTGGGCATTGGCCGCGCGCCGGGTGCGGACATGGATACCGCCCGGGAGCTGGCCCATGGCGGCACCCCCCGCTTTCATCTCTTCCCGCGGCAGACGGAGGAGTTGATCGACAAGCTCGCCAACCACCGCTATCGTCCCAAGATCACCCCGAGGCCGGAGCAAAACCCCGTGGTCTGGATGCTCGGCACCAGCAGGGATAGCGCCGTGCTGGCGGGAAGGCTGGGGCTGCCCTACAACTTCGCGCTGTTCATCAATCCGGACACCGGCCCGGATATCCTGCGCCTTTACCGGGAGAATTTTCAGCCCTCGGCGACCCTCGCCAGCCCCCTCGCGGCCCTCACCGTCAACGTCTATTGCGCCGATACGGCGGAGCGGGCCCGGCAACTGGCCCGTGCCCGTCACCTGTCGATGTTGAAGGTGGTCACCCGCCACGGATTCAGCGGCATCGGCACCATCGACGAGGCGCAAAGCTATCCCTACAGCCCCGAGGAATCGTTCTATATTGAACAGCGCGGCCGTTACGATGCGGTGGGCACGGTGGGGCAGGTGAGCAGTCGTCTGGCGGAGTTGGCGGAGAGCTTCTCGGCGGACGAATTGATGACGGTGACCATCACCCACGATTTCGCCGATCGCCTGCGATCCTATGAATTGATGGCGGATCTGCTGGTTGAATGACCTTGTCGGGGGTGGGATTCCTGCGCTATCCGAAGATAGGTGCCATTGTCCCGGGCGGCTGGCATTATGGCGTCAATAACGAACTAAAGCGCTTCTGACGTCACGCAGGAGGCTTTTTTGCCGATCCGTGAAAGTCTTCGGGTCCAGGCATTCCCACCATGCTGTAGCAAGCATGATTCATTGTCACTATGAGGAATAACGATGCATAGCGCAAACCTGCCAGCCGGCCAACAAGAATACACCCTGGACGATTTCAAACTCTCCCCCGAAAAGCGCGCCGAGATCTGCAAGGGTCTTACCGAGCGCCAGACCTTCATGGTCAACCAGTGGATGAACATCCACGATGAGCTCAACAAGGGCAACTTCCAGGCCCTGCGTGAGTATTGCGATACTTCCAAATTCACTTATGACAACCCGAACCGTCCCGACCTCGGCTCTTTCGAGGAGTGGTCCACTTCCCCGGAAGGCCTTTACAAGACTTTCCCGCCTTGCGTCTACCGCACCCTCAAGGCCTGGGGCAACGGCGACAACGAAGTGTGTGTGCTGTGCCACCACTACGGCAAGCAAGAGAAAGCCTACATGGGCGTGCCCGCCAATGGACAGGAAATCAACGTCATGTGGTTCTCCTGGCTCCGCTTCGAAGGCGACAAGCTGGTCCACATCTACTCCATCTCCGATGTGCTGACCATGTTCATGGATATCGGCATCATCGATGCGCCCCAGCCGGTCGACCCTTACGAGAAGTAAGCGGTCAGCTTCCAGGCGAGGCAAAAACGCGCGGCGAAAGCCGCGCGTTTTTTTTCGCCCCGCCATTGGCCGTGATGGGCACTCAGCGGTGCCCTGGCCTTTTGCCGGACGGGCGCTTGCGGCCGCCGCTATCCCGGGGCGGCAGACCGCTGTGCTGGGTCAGGAACTTGCCGGGGCCGGGGCGCTGGGCGCCCTTGGCGCGGCTGCCGGCCTTTGGCTGCCAACCCGGGGGCTGGGTGCGGGGAATGAGCTGGTGCTTGCCGTTGCCGATCAGGTCGGCGCGGCCGAGGTCCTTCAAGGCCTCCCGCAGGAGAGGCCAGTTGTCCGGGTCGTGGTAGCGCAGAAAAGCCTTGTGGAGGCGCCGGGCGTTGAGGCCCTTGGCCGACACCACCCTGTCGCCGCGCCTGCGGGAGATGCGGTGCAGGGGGTTGTTGCCACTGTGGTACATGGCGGTGGCCATGGCCATGGGCGATGGGTAGAAGGTCTGCACCTGGTCGGCGCGAAAGCCGTTGCGCTTGAGCCACAGCGCCAGGTTCATCATGTCCTCATCCGAGGTGCCCGGGTGGGCGGCGATGAAGTAGGGGATCAGGTACTGCTCCTTGCCCGCCTCCTTCGAATACTTTTCGAACATCGCCTTGAAGCGGTCGTAGGTGCCCATGCCGGGCTTCATCATTTTCGACAGGGGGCCGTTTTCGGTGTGCTCGGGGGCGATCTTCAGGTAGCCGCCCACGTGGTGGCTGACCAGCTCCCTGACGTACTCCGGTGTCTCCACCGCCAGGTCGTAGCGCAGGCCGGAGGCGATCAGCACTTTCTTGACCCCGGGCAGGGTGCGGGCGCGGCGGTAGAGATGGATCAGCGGCGTCTGGTCGGTGTCGAGGTTGACGCAGATGCCGGGATAGACGCAGGACAGCCGCTTGCAGCTCTCCTCGATGGCCTTGCTCTTGCAGTTCAGCCGCCACATGTTGGCGGTGGGCCCGCCCAGGTCGGAGATCACTCCGGTAAAGCCCTGGGTCTTGTCGCGGATCGCTTCCACCTCGCGGATGATGGAATCCTCCGAGCGGCTCTGGATGATGCGGCCCTCGTGCTCGGTGATTGAGCAGAAGGTGCAGCCGCCGAAGCAGCCCCGCATGATGTTCACCGAGAAGCGGATCATCTCCCAGGCGGGAATCTTGGCGTCGCCGTAGCTGGGGTGGGGGGCGCGGGCGTAGGGCTGCTCGAACACCCAGTCCAGCTCCTCCGTGGTGAGGGGGATGGGGGGCGGGTTCAGCCAGACATCCCGTTCGCCGTGGCGCTGCACCAGGGGCTTGGCGTTGCCGGGGTTGGTTTCCAGGTGGAGGATGCGGGAGGCGTGGGCGTAGAGCACGGGGTCTTCCCGCACCTGTTCCCAGGCCGGCAGGCGGATATAGCTCTTGCCCTTGAAGGCGCGTTTTTGCGCCCGGTCGCCGTGGCGCAGGTCCATCACCTGCACGGGGCGCTCCTCCATAACAGTGTCGGCGTCGCCGGTGGCGCAGGGGCCGCCCTTGCCGTCGCCATCCCGCAGGTCCCGGCTGTCCTGGTAGGGGTTCGGGATGGGGTCGACCCGGCCCGGCTCGTCCACCTCGGTGGAATCGATTTCAAGCCAGCCCTCCGGCAGCGTCTTGCGCACGAAGGCGGTGCCGCGAATGTCCTGGATATCGGCGATGGCCTCGCCCCGCGCCAGGCGGTGGGCGAGCTCGACGATGGCCCGCTCGGCGTTGCCGTAGAGCAGCAGGTCCGCCTTGGCATCGAGCAGGATGGAGCGCTTGACGGTGTTGCTCCAGTAGTCGTAGTGGGCGATGCGGCGCAGGCTTGCCTCGATGCTGCCGATCACCACGGGGACGCCCTTGTAGGCCTCCCGGCAGCGCTGGGAATAGACGGTGACCGCCCGGTCGGGGCGCTTGCCGCCGACATTGCCCGGGGTGTAGGCATCGTCCTTGCGGATCTTGTGGTCGGCGGTGTAGCGGTTGATCATTGAATCCATGTTGCCCGCCGCCACGCCCCAGAACAGGTTGGGGGGGCCGAGGCGCTGGAAGTCCGTTTTGCCGGTCCAGTCCGGCTGGGCGATGATGCCGACCCGAAACCCTTGGGCCTCCAGCACCCGACCGATCACCGCCATGCCGAAGCTCGGGTGATCCACGTAGGCGTCGCCGGTGACGATGATCACATCGCAGCTGTCCCAGCCGAGGCGTTCCATTTCCTCCCGGGTGGTGGGCAAGAACGGCGCCGTGCCGAAACATTCGGCCCAGAACTTGCGATAGCCAAACAGCGGTGTGGGGAGTTGCGTCTGTGGTGCGGACATGGGGTTAGCCGTGGCGGTGCCGGGTGGGGTGGGTGGCGCGGGGCCGCGAGTATAGCACGGGGGCTTCGCGCCGGATTTCAGCCGTTGCGGCGCGGCCGGTTCGGGGGCGGGTCCGGCGCGTCGGGGTCCTTGTCCCTCAGGGCATGAAGATCCCGGCCCCTGGCCCCAGGGGCAGCCCCAGGAGGATCCACGCCGCCAGCAACACCGACCAGGCCACCAGCAGCCACAGGCTGTAGGGGAGCATGGTGGCGATGATGGTGCCGATCCCCGCATTGCGGTCGTACTTCTGGGCGAAGGCCACCACCACGCCGAAGTACGGCATCAGCGGGGTGATGATGTTGGTGCTGCTGTCGCCGATGCGGTAGGCCACCTGGGTGGCTTCGGGGCTGATCCCCGCCAGCATCAGCATCGGCACGAACACCGGTGCCAGCAGGGCCCACTTGGCGGAGGAGCTGCCGATCAGCAGGTTGATCAGCGCCGCGAAGAGCACGAAGCTCACCAGCAGCAGGGTTGCGCCGGGGTCGAGGGCCTTGAGCAGCGCCGCGCCCTCGATGGCGCAGATGATGCCCAGCTGGCTCCAGGCGAAATAGTTGACGAACTGGGCGGCAAAGAACATCAGCACCAGGTAGCTGGCCATGGTGGCCATGCTCGATTCCATTGCCATGACCGCATCGGACCCGCCCGCAAACCGCCGCGACAGGCGCCCGAACAGCCAGCCCGCCACGGCGGCGTAGACGGCGATCAGGGTCACGATGCCGTTGATGAAGGGGGAGTCGAGGATACCTCCCGGCCCGCCACCGGGGGCCTGGCCGCGCAGCACTCCCTGCTCCGGCACGAGCCCCGCCAGCAGCAGGGTGACAAATGCCAGGGTGAAGAGGCCGACGCCCCTGAGGCCCCGGCGCTCATCGAGGCTGATGGGCTGGGGCGCTTCCCGTGGGCCGCTGGCGGCGCCAAACCGGGGCAGGATGACGCGCTCGGTGACCAGGGTGCCCACCACCGCCACCAGCAGGGTGGATGCCACCATGAAGTAGTAGTTGGCCGCGGGGCTGACGGTGCGGGTACTGTCCACCAGGGCCGCGGCCTCGGTGGACAGCCCCGCGAGGATCGCATCCAGGGGGCCGATCAACAGGTTGGCGCTAAAGCCCCCGGAGACCCCGGCGAAGGCGGCGGCGATCCCGGCGATGGGGCTGCGCCCGGCGGCCTGGAAAATGATCCCGGCGAGGGGAATCAGCACCACGTAGCCGCTGTCGGCGGCGATGCTCGACATCACCCCGGCAAAGACCACCAGGAAGGTCAGCAGTCTGTCCGGTGCCTTGAGCACCGAGGCCCGCAGCAGGGTGCCGATCAGGCCACTGTGCTCGGCGACCCCGATGCCGAGGATCGCCACCAGCACGGTGCCGAGGGGCGCGAACTGGGTGAAGTTGCTGACGGTGCGTTCGAGAATCAGCCGCAGCCCCTCGCCGCTGAGCAGGTTCAGGGCGCGGATCTGCTCGCCGCTCACCGGATGCCGCGCCTCGACACCGAGCAGGGCGGCGATGGCCGAGAGCACCAGCACGATGCCGCACAGCCAGACGAACAGCAGGGTGGGGTGGGGCAGGCGATTGCCGATGGCTTCGATGCGATTGAGGGCGCGGTGGGACAGGGTGGGTGCTGTCATGGGTCTGCTGCCGGTAATTGAGCCACTAGGATAACAATAGCGTCGGGGGCTTTGACAGGCCGCCGGTGCGGGTGCCCCGGCAAATTGTGGGGGAGCTGATGGCGGCGGGGGATATAATGGCCCTTTCACTGTCCCGCGGCGACGCCCATTCCGCGGCATGGAGTGTAGGGCGGAAGACGGAGGCGTCATCCGCCGGGCACCGTGCAACCTCCCCGCGGGGTGAAAGTGAGCAGCTGTGGAATTTTCCGGATTCTGGCGGTCTCACCATGGCCTTGGTACACACAGAGAGCACAATGCTGGATTTGATCAGACAACGGCTCGGGCATTTGCCCCCCGATCCGCACCAACCCCTACGCGACGGCGCCCTGCGGGAGGCGGCGGTGTTGATGGCCCTGACCCGCGCCCCCGATCCGAGCCTGGTGTTCATCAAGCGCGCCGAGCACCTCAGCAGCCACGGCGGCCAGGTGGCCTTTCCGGGGGGGATGTGGGAGCCGGGGGATGCCAGCCTGTTGCACACAGCCCTGCGGGAATCGGAGGAGGAGATCGCCCTGCCGCCGACGGCGGTGGAGGTCATCGCCTCCCTGCCGGTGCAGGCCACCCGCTTCAACGTGCGGGTCACACCCTATGTGGGATTCATCCCCGAGGGCCTGGCATTCGTGCCGGAGCTCGGTGAGCTGGAGTCGGTGTTCCAGGTGCCGCTGTCGTTCCTGGCGGATGCGGGCAATCTCGGCGCCATGGAATACGCTCTCCCGGACGGCCGCTACCAGGTGCCCTGTTACAGCTACGAGGGCTACAGCATCTGGGGATTCACCCTTCACCTGGTGGCGGACGTCCTGGAGAAAACCCTGGATCTGCGCCTGCCCCTCGATTACAAGCCCCTGGACCGGCCATGACCTGCACCGTTGCCTCCCCCTGCGTGGCCATCTGCCGGCTCGACGACAAGGACACCTGCACCGGTTGCGGCCGCCATCTCGACGAGATTGCCCGCTGGCGCGCCATGGACGACGACCAGCGCCGCGCGGTGCTGGCGCGCATTGCCGCGGCGAACAGGGATATGGACGGGGGCTGAGGCCGGTCAGTCTTTGTCCGGAGCGACAGGGGCCCGGGGCAGGCGGCGGGCCAGTACGCTGTCGATCATCTTGTCGGACAGGGCGAGGGTTTCGAAGCGGTAGCCGGCAAATTCGAGGCAGACATTGCCCTCGGGAATGTGCTCCAGCTTTTCCAGCAGCAGGCCATTGAGGGTCTTGGGGCCGTCGGTGGGCAGATGCCAGTGGATCGCCTTGTTGATGTCGCGGATATTGATACTGGCGTCGATGGTGTAGCTGCGGTCCGGGTGGGCGACGATGTCCTGCTCGTCCTCGGCGTAGTTGGTGGTGAACTTGCCGACGATCTCCTCGAGAATATCCTCAAGGGTCACCAGACCGAGAATCTCCCCGTATTCGTCCACCACCAGGGCGATGCGCCGCTTGTTCTTCTGAAAATTGACCAGCTGCAGGTGCAGGGGCGTGCTCTCCGGCACGAAGTAGGGCTCCCGGGCGAAGCGCTTGATGGCTTCCTTGGTGAGGGCGCTCTCGCCGCGGCGCAGCAGGCGGTTGACCCGGCGCATGTGGAGAAAGCCGGTGACGCTGTTGATATCCCCCTCGAAGATGGGCAGGCGGGTGTACTCGGTGGCGACGATCTGATCCACCAGGGTTTCGATATCCTCCTCCAGGTTGAGGCCGACGATCTCGTTGCGGGGCACCATGATGTCGTTCACGGTGACCTTCTCCAGATCGAGAATATTGATCAGCATGCCCTGGTGCTCGGTGGCGCCCGCGTCGCTGGATTCATCCACCACGGTGCGCAGCTCGTCCTTGCTGAGGGCGTCGCTCTGGACGTTTTCCGGGTTGATGCCGAACAGCCGCAGGATGCCGTTGGAGGCGTGGTTGACCAGCCACACCGCGGGGTAGAGCAGTTTCAACAGGGGCTTTAGCAGGTAGCTGGCGGGGAAGGCGATGCGCTCGGGGTGCAGGGCGGCGATGGTCTTGGGGGTGACCTCGGCGACAATCAGCATGACGATGGTGAGCACCACGCCGGCGGCGATCTCGGCGCCCTGGCCGTAGAGCTTGACGGCGATGGCGGCGGCGACGATGGCGGCAAAATTGTTGGCCAGGTTGTTGCCGATCAGGATCACGCCGATCAGGCGGTCGGGACGGCGCAGCAGGCGGTTGACCCGGCGCGCGCCGCGGTGCTTCTTGGCCAGGTGCTTGAGGCGGTAGCGGTTGATGGACATCATTCCGGTTTCGGAGCCGGAGAAAAACGCCGAAATCGTCAACAGCAGCGCCAGCACGCTGAAGAGCAGCCAGAGGGGGGTGTCGTTCAAGCCGGGGGCAGCCTTTATTGCCGTCAGGCGGGCAATGGTGAAGAACTTTGTCGCCCTTGGCAACCGAGCCCAGGCCGACTACAGGCCGAGGAGGATCTCGAGGACGAACTTGCTGCCCCAGTAGGCGAGTGCGAGGCTGGCAAAACCCCCGAGGGTCCAGCGGATCGCCACCTTGCCCCGCCAGCCGAGGGCATGGCGCCCCCACAGCAGCACCGCGAACAACACCCAGCCCACCAGGGAGAAAAACGTCTTGTGGGCCAGGTGCTGGGCCCAGAAGTCCTCGAGGAACAGAAAGCCGCTGACAAGGCTCAGGGTGAGCAGCGCGAAGCCCGTCCAGATCACCTCGAAGAGCAGCACTTCCATGGTTTGCAGCGGCGGCATGCCCCGCAGGAACCCCCCCGGGTGATGGTGCTTCAGCTGGTAGTGCTGATAGCCGAGCAGCAGGGACTGCACGGCGGCGATGGTGAGCAGGCTGTAGGCGAGGATGGACAGCAGTACATGCACCCCGATTTCCAGGGACAGATGCTGGTTGTGGGGTATCGTCGGGTTGAACACCAGGGCAAGCCCGAGGCCCAGTGCCGAGGCGGGGAAGAGGATCAGCAGCAGGCTGTGGAGCGGCTTTCTGAGGCTGCTGGCGAGCACCAGCAGGTTCACCACGAAGAAAATCAGCACGCTCACCGGCCACAGGGAAAGGTTGACCCCGGCGCCGCTGAACACCAGGCTGCCGGCAGCCAGGCCGTGGAGCACCAGGGCCAGGGCGCCCGCCGCCATCGGCACCCGGGGCTGTGCCGGCGCGGATTCGCCGGGCCCGCGCAGCGCCTGGTACAGCGCCGCGCACAGGTAGAGCGCGATGGCGGCGAGGGTCGGCGCGGTGATGCTGCTCATGGGGAATGGCGGGCCTGGTGAGGGTTGAACAGGCCGAAGTGTGTCACAGAAATGTTTGCCGGCAAAGCCGCCGCCCTTGCGCTATACTCCCGCCCCTCTTTTCCCAAGCCCGACCGCAAACCCGACCCTGGATCGTTTCCCCCATGGCAATGTTTGAATCCCTGAGCGACCGCCTGTCCCAGAGCCTGCGCAAGATCACCGGCAAGGCCCATCTGTCCGAGGACAACATCAAGGACTCCCTGCGCGAGGTGCGCATGGCCCTGCTGGAAGCGGATGTCGCGCTCCCCGTGGTGAAGGATTTCATCGACCACGTGCGCAACCGCGCCGTCGGCACCGAGGTCAAGCGCAGCCTGAACCCCGGTCAGCAATTCCTCAAGATCGTCCAGCAGGAGCTGGAGGCGGTGATGGGCTCCGCCAACGAGGCCCTCAATCTGGCCGCGGCGCCGCCGGCGGTGATCCTGATGGCGGGCCTGCAGGGCGCCGGCAAGACCACCTCGGTGGCCAAGCTCGCCCGCTTCCTCAAGGAGCGCCACAAGAAAAAGGTGATGGTGGTCAGTGCCGACGTCTACCGGCCCGCCGCCATCAAGCAGCTGGAGACCCTGGCCGCCGATGTGGGCGCCGTCTTCTTTCCCAGCAGCGCCGATCAACAGCCCCTCGCCATCGCCAGTGCCGCGGTGGACGCAGCCCGCAAGGCCTTCGCCGACGTGCTGATCGTCGATACCGCCGGCCGTCTGCACATCGACGGCGAGCTGATGGCCGAGATCAAGGCCCTCCACGGCGCCCTGAAGCCGGTCGAGACCCTGTTCGTGGTGGATGCCATGATCGGCCAGGACGCGGTCAATACCGCGCGGGCCTTCAACGAGGCCCTGCCCCTCACCGGCGTGGTGCTCACCAAGGCCGACGGCGATGCCCGCGGCGGTGCCGCCCTGTCGGTGCGCCATGTCACCGGCAAGCCCATCAAGTTTCTCGGCGTCGGCGAGAAGACCGATGCCCTGGAGCCCTTCTACCCCGACCGCATCGCCTCCCGCATCCTCGGCATGGGGGACGTGCTGTCCCTGATCGAGGACATGGAGCGCAAGGTCGACAAGGACAAGGCCGAAAAGCTCGCCGCCAAGGTGAAGAAGGGCAAGACCTTCGACCTGGAGGACCTGCGGGATCAACTCCAGCAGATGCAGAACCTGGGGGGGCTCGGCAACATGCTGGAGAAACTCCCGGGCATGGGCAACGTGGCGCAGCTCGCCGAGCAGGCCAACGTCGGTTCCCAGTTCAAGCGCATGGAGGCCATCATCAACTCCATGACCCCCAAGGAGCGGGCCAATCCGGATATCCTCAATGGCTCCCGCAAGCGCCGCATCACCCAGGGCTCCGGCACCAACATCCAGGATCTCAACCGCTTGCTCAAGCAGCACAAGCAGATGGCCAAGATGATGAAAAAGATGAAAGGCAAGGGCATGGCCAACATGATGCGGGGCCTCGGCGGCAACCTGCCCCAGGGCGGCTTTCCCGGGGGGGGCATGCCGCCGGGGGGCTTCAAGTTCTGAGTCGGCCGGGGGGGTGGAGGATCGGTGGTTTCCTTTGCCAGTGGTTTCCCGTACAATTGCGCGCCTTTCGGGGGTGCCCCTGTGCTTTTCCGGTGCACTCCCTGATTCATTGATTATCAACCAGCAGTCAACCCGAGAAGAGAAAGTCCATGGTAACAATCCGTTTAGCGCGTGGCGGCTCCAAGAAGCGTCCCTTCTACCACCTCACCGTGGCCGACAGCCGCAATGCCCGCAATGGCCGCTTCATTGAGCGCGTCGGGTTCTTCAACCCCATCGCCCGCGGCAATGAAGAGCGTCTGCGGGTCGACCTGGATCGCGTGACCCACTGGCTGAGCCAGGGCGCGACTACGTCCGAGCGCGTTACCCAGCTGGTCCAGGAAGCCTCCCGTCAGCAGGCCTGAGGCCGCGACGAGCGTTTCCCCACAGCCGGCAAGCGTGGTGGCGCCGCAGTCTCCCCGCGAGCTGGCCGCGCCCGACGATCTTGTGGTCGTCGGGCGAATTACCACGGTGCACGGTGTTCAGGGCTGGGTGAAGATCCATTCCTTCACCGAGCCGGAAAGCAACATTTTTGACTACCTGCCCTGGTGGATGACGCTGCCCGGCGGGTTGGCCATGGTCGAGGTCGACCAGTTTCGCGCCACCGCCAAGGGGTTCATCGCCCATATCGTCGGGCTCGATGATCGAGACCAGGCGAGACTGTACTGCCAGCGGGATATCCAGGTATCCGCCGCCGCCTTTCCCGAGGCAGCGCCCGGTGAATACTACTGGCACCAGCTGGAGGGCATGAAGGTGGTGTCCACCCACGGCGGTCGGGCGCTGCTGCTCGGCACCGTCGACGGTTTTTTCGACACCGGCGCCAGCGACGTGATGGTGGTGAAGGGCGATGCCGCCAGCCACGACAGGCTGGAACGGCTGATCCCCTTTGTCGATGACTACATTGTCGAGGTGGACATGGCCGCGGGCAGGGTCCTGGTGGACTGGGATCCGGATTTCGACAAGGAATGACAGGCCGCGCCGGGATTTCCAGGGGCCGGCGGCGAGGGGGGAGCGGATGAAACGCATTGCGCTGGTGACGCTCTTCCCGGAGATGTTCGACGCGGTGGCCGACCACGGCATCACCGCCCGGGCGCTGGATCAGGGCTTGTGGGCCATGGCCTGCTTCAACCCCCGCGACCATGCCCGCGACCGCCACCGCACGGTGGACGATCGCCCCTACGGCGGTGGCCCCGGCATGGTGATGATGATCGAGCCCCTGCGGGCCGCCATCGACGAGGCGCGGCACTGGGCGACCCAGGAGGGCGGCCAGGCGCGGGTGATCTACCTCTCCCCCCAGGGGCGGGTGCTGGATCAGGCGGGGGTGGAGTATCTCGGCGAACTCCCCAATCTGGTGCTGGTTGCCGGTCGCTACGAGGGGGTCGACGAGCGCCTCATCGAACTGGCGGTGGATGAGGAGTGGTCCATCGGCGATTACGTGCTGAGCGGTGGGGAGTTGCCCGCCATGGTGTTGATCGACGCCCTGGTGCGATGCATCCCGGGGGCCCTCGGCCACGGCGACTCGGCCCGGGAGGACTCCTTCGCCGAGGGGCTTCTGGACTGCCCCCACTACACCCGACCCCTGGATTACCAGGGCAGGGTGGTGCCGGAGGTGTTGTTGTCCGGCAACCATGAACGCATTCGGCGCTGGCGACTGGAGCAGTCGCTGGCGAGGACCCGGGCCCGGCGCCCGGATCTGCTGAACCGCCTGACGCTCGACAGCGAGCAGCAGGCAATACTGGCAAGGCTGGCGCAGGATTCCCCTGCAAACCCGCCGCGCAAGCCGGCCGATGATGACAGCTCGGGCAACTGAGCCGCCATCCTCTCGGTACGGCGCTACTCGACAAGGTGGCGTGCCACCATCAACCGACATATGAGGAGCAGAACATGAGCAACAAGAACCCGATCATTGCCGCGATCGAAAAGGAACAGATGCAGAAGGAGATCCCCGCCTTCGCCCCCGGCGATACCCTGGTGGTGCAGGTCAAGGTGAAGGAAGGCAACCGCGAGCGTCTCCAGGCCTATGAGGGCGTGGTGATCGCCAAGAAGAATCGCGGCCTCAACTCCGCCTTCACCGTGCGCAAGAATTCCAACGGCGTTGGCGTCGAGCGGACCTTCCAGACCTACAGCCCGCTGATCGACAGCATCACCGTCAAGCGTCGCGGCGCGGTGCGTCAGGCCAAGCTGTACTACCTGCGCGACCTGTCCGGCAAGGCCGCCCGCATCAAGGAAAAGCTGGGCTGACCCCGCGGTCAGTTCCGCTTGCGCAAAGGCGACCCTCGGGTCGCCTTTTGCGTTCTATCGGCGCGCTATCTTCGCCGAGGAGCGCCTCGCCAAATCCGCTACACTGGCGCCATGATCGTTCCCCCCGCTACCCGCTCCCACCCCCAGGTGGACCGCTATCTCGATGCCCTGTGGATGGAAAGGGGCCTGAGCGACAACACCCTTGCCGCCTATCGCCGCGACCTCGAGGCCCTCGCCGACTGGCTGGCGGGGCAGGGACTCCCTCTCGAAGCCGGCGGCAGGGAACATCTCGGCGAGTACCTTGCCGAGCGATTCGCCCGCAGGTTCAATCCCCGCTCCACCCGCCGCGCGCTGTCCTGCATCCGCGGCTTCTACCGCTACCTGGTCCGCGAGGGGCAGCTGCGGGAGGACCCCACCGCGCTGCTGGATAGCCCTCGGGTGGGGCGGCCACTGCCCAAGGGCCTTGGCGAGGAGGAGGTGGAGCGACTGCTCGCCGCGCCCGCGGGGGATTCGCCCCTTGCGCTGCGGGACAAGGCCATGCTCGAACTCCTCTACGCCACAGGGCTCCGGGTCACGGAGCTGGTCAGTCTGACCGTCGGCGAACTCAACCTGCGCCAGGGGGTGGTGCGGATCACCGGCAAGGGCAGCAAGGAGCGGCTGGTGCCGTTCGGGGACGAGGCGCTCCACCACCTGGGGGTGTTCCTCCGGGCGGGGCGCCCCGCGCTGCTCGGCGCCGGCCAGGACGACGTGCTGTTCCCCAGCGAGCGGGGCCGGCGCATGACCCGCCAGACCTTCTGGTACCGCATCAAGCACTGGGCCGCTGTGGCGGGCATCGACACGCCCCTGTCGCCCCATACCCTGCGCCACGCCTTTGCCACCCACCTGCTCAACCACGGCGCCGACCTGCGGGTGGTGCAGTTGCTGCTGGGCCACAGCGACCTGTCCACCACCCAGATCTACACCCACGTCGCCCAGGCCCGGATGAAGGACCTGCTGGCCCGCCATCATCCCCGGGGATAGGTTAGAATGCCCGCCTCGACCCGCGCCAGGCCCCCCTTGGCGTCAATCAACCTGCAAAAAAGGGAACGTCCGTGAGAATTCCGACCGTACTGGCAGCACTCCTGTTCATGCTGGCGGGGCCGCTGCTGGCCGCCGATGCAGCCCCGGACAAGGCCACCGGCGAGCGCATCCTCGAACGCCTCCAGGCCGCCCGGCCGGACTTCGAGTACGGCGCCATCAAGGAAACCGCCATGCCCGGCATCTACCAGGTGCAGATCCTCGGCGGGCCCATGCTCTACACCGACGCCAGCGCCGCCCATGTGGTGGTGGGCGAGCTCTATCAGGTGCAGCCCGGTCAGTTCGTCAACCTGGTGGAGGCCGACCGCATCGCCGTGCGCCGCGAGCGCCTCAAGACCCTCGACCGCAACGACCTGATCATCTTCCCCGCCAAGGGTGCCACCAAGGCGGTGATCAACGTCTTTACCGACGTGGACTGCGGCTACTGCCGCAAGCTCCACCAGGAAGTGCCGGAACTCAACAGGAATGGCGTGGAAGTCCGCTACCTCGCCTTCCCCCGCGCCGGGGAGGGCTCGCCCACCTTCGACAAGATGGTGCGGGCCTGGTGCGCCGCCGACAAGGCCAAGGCCCTTACCGACCTCAAGAACGGCAGGAACATCGCCGGCGAGCTGTGCAAGGGCAACCCGGTGGCGGCCCAGTACAAGCTCGGCCAGGAATTCGATGTCACCGGTACCCCCAGCATCGTCCTCATGGACGGCACCCTGCTGGGTGGCTACCGGCCGGTGAAGGATATGCTGGCGATCCTGGGGATCTGAGCCGGCGGATTCTATTTATCCCGACAAAACAGTCGCTTGTGTGTTTTGTCGGCAGCCCGGAGGCGGCCGTGGCGGCGCCATTGACAGCGTTCTGGCCCGCCATTAAGGTTGCCCTCTTTTTCTCAGCCAACACCCGGGTGAATCCCCTTGAAAACAGTCAACATCGGTATCTGCGGCCTCGGCACCGTGGGTAGCGGGACCTTCAACGTACTGACCCGCAACACCGCCCTGATCAACGCCCGCGCCGGCGCCCATATCCGCATCGTTCAGGTGGCGGCGCGGCGCGCCAACCCCGCCTGCGATACCGCCGACGTGGCCCTCACCCCCGATATCTTCGCCGTGGCCAGCAACCCGGAGGTGGACGTGGTGGTGGAATTGATCGGCGGCACCACCGTGGCCCGGGATCTGGTGCTCGAAGCCATCCGCCACGGCAAGCATGTTGTGACCGCCAACAAGGCGCTCATCGCCCACCACGGCAACGAGATCTTCGAGGCGGCCCGCCAGCAATCGGTGATGGTGGCCTTCGAGGCGGCGGTGGCCGGTGGCATCCCCATCATCAAGACCCTGCGGGAAGGCCTCGGCGCCAACCGCATCGAGTGGCTGGCGGGCATCATCAATGGCACCAGCAACTTCATTCTCACCGCCATGGAGGAGCAGGGCAGGGCCTTTGGCGATGCCCTGGCAGAGGCCCAGCAGCTGGGTTATGCGGAGGCGGACCCCACCTTCGACGTGGAGGGCATCGACGCCGCCCACAAGCTGGTGATTCTCGCCTCCCTGGCCTTCGGCATCCCCCTCCAGTTCGACAAGGTCTACACCCAGGGCATCACCGGCCTCGATCTTCAGGATCTCGCCTACGCCCGGGAGCTCGGCTACCGCATCAAGCACCTGGGCATCGCCCGCCAGACCGACAAGGGCGTCGAGGTGCGGGTACATCCCACCTTGATCCCCGACAATTCCCTGATCGCCGAGGTGGACGGGGTGATGAACGCGGTGATGGTCAAGGGCGACGCCGTGGGCCCCACCCTGTTCTACGGCGCCGGTGCCGGCGCCGAGCCCACCGCCTCCGCCGTGGTGGCGGATATCATCGATGTGGCGCGGGCCCTCAACTCGGCGCCGGAGGCTCGGGTACCCTACCTGGCGTTCAGCAACGCCAGCTTCAACGGCACCCCGGTGATCCCCATCGACGAGGTGGAGACCGCCTACTACCTGCGCATGAGCGCCCTCGACCGCCCCGGTGTGCTGTCCCAGCTGGCCACCATCATGAGCGACCGGGGTATCAGCATCGAGGCCATCATCCAGAAGCGCCCCCAGCAGGGCCAGGACCACGTGCCCCTGATCATGCTCACAAACACCGCCCTGGAGCGGGACCTGATGGCGGCGGTGGAGGCTATCGAGGCCCTGGATGCCATTGCCGGGCCGGTGGTGCATATCCGTGTCGAGGCGCTCGACAAGTAACGTCCTGAGTTTCACGGGGCACGCTCCACGTGGGAGCGAGGGTCGACCACGGTGCACCAACCCTGCAACGGAGCGCCGGTTATATCGGCGGGCAAAGGCCGCCCCGGCTCCCGTGCAACTTGTAACCTGAGACCTGACCCACACCAATTTCAGTAACGGTACAAAGCAATGAAGTACATCAGCACCCGCGGCGGCGTCGCCCCCCAATCCTTCGAGGACGTGGTTCTCGCCGGTCTCGCCCCCGATGGCGGGCTGTTCGTGCCGGAATCCCTGCCCGCCTACAGCACCGAGGAGATCGCCAGCTGGGCCGGCCTGCCCTACACGGAGCTTGCGTTCCGGGTGATGGCGCCCTTTATCGACGGCGCCGTGCCGGATGAGGAGCTGCGCCGCATCATTGCCGCCTCCTACGGCGCCTTCCGCCACCGGGCCATCGCCCCCCTGGTGCAGACCGGCCACAACGACTGGGTGCTGGAACTGTTCCACGGCCCCACCCTGGCGTTCAAGGATTTCGCCCTCCAGTTCCTCGGCCATCTGCTCGACCACCTGCTGGAAAAGCGCGGCCAGAAGGCGGTGATCATGGGCGCCACCTCCGGGGACACCGGCTCCGCTGCCATCGAGGGTTGCCGCCGCTGCCAGAATATCGACATTTTCATCCTCCACCCCCACAACCGGGTGTCCGAGGTGCAGCGCCGCCAGATGACCACCGTGGTGGGGGACAACATCCACAACATCGCCCTGAAGGGCAACTTCGACGACTGCCAGAATCTGGTCAAGGCCAGCTTCGGCGCCCAGGGCTTTTTGCCGGCGGACAGGAGCCTCGTCGCGGTCAACTCCATCAACTGGGCGCGGATCATGGCCCAGATCGTCTACTACTTCTGGGCCGCCCTGTCCCTCGGTGGGCCCCTGCGCAAGGTATCGTTCGCGGTGCCCACCGGCAACTTCGGCGATATCTTCGCCGGCTACCTGGCCCACAAAATGGGCCTGCCGGTGGATCAGCTGGTGATCGGCACCAACGCCAACGACATCCTGCACCGCTGCCTGAGCGCCAACGATCACAGCAGACATCAACTCATTCACAGCCTGTCGCCGTCGATGGATATCATGGTGTCCAGCAACTTCGAGCGGCTGCTGTTCGATCTCCACGACCGGGACGGCGCCGCCATCGCCAGGCTCATGGAGGACTTCCGCGCCACCGGCAACCTGCACCTGGACGATGCCGCCCTGGCCCGGGCCCGGGGCCTCTTCGCCAGCCACCGCCTCGGCGACGAGGAGACCGTGGCGCTGATCCGCGAGGAGTGGGAGACCAGCGGCTACCTGCTGGACCCCCACACCGCCATCGGCGTCGCCGCCGGCCGCCACTGCCGCCGCGATCCCGCGGTGCCCATGGTGGCGCTGGCCACCGCCCACCCCGCCAAGTTTCCCGAGGCGGTGCGCAAGGCGGGCTATCCCCAGGACCCGCCGCTGCCCCACCACATGGCGGACCTGTTCGAGCGCCCGGAGCGCTTCGAGGTGATCGACAACGAGCTGGCGGCGGTGCAGGCCTTCATGGCCGCCAATCTCTCTGTTTGAGTTGATGTTCTTTGCGGGCGGGGGTTTGCGGAGATGATTATCCGGCATCGTCCGATACCCGATGGCAGCGCGCCCTGGCCCGATGACGGCACCCCGGCCCTGTTGCGGCGGATCTACGCCGCGCGGGGCATCGAAGGCCCCGGGCAGTTGGGCCGCCAGCTGGCGGAACTGCCCCCACCCGACCATCTTCAGGGCCTCGATGCCGCCCTCGATATCCTCGAAAATGCCCTGCAAAGGCAGCACAGGGTATTGATTGTTGGTGACTTTGATACCGATGGTGCCACCAGCACCGCCCTTGGGGTTCTCGCCCTCGAGTCCATGGGCCTTGCCGGTGTGGACTTTCTCGTGCCCAACCGCTTCGAGTACGGCTACGGGCTCACCCCGGAAATTGTCGATCTGGCATTGACAAAGTCGCCCAACCTGTTGATTACCGTGGATAACGGTATTTCCAGTATCGAGGGTGTCGCGGCCGCCAAGGCGGCGGGTCTCGGGGTCATCGTCACCGACCACCACCTCCCCGGGCGCCAGCTGCCGGCGGCGGATGCCATCGTTAACCCCAATCAACCGGGCTGTCCGTTCCCCACCAAGAACCTGGCGGGGGTGGGGGTCATTTTCTTTCTGCTCACCGCCCTGCGCGGCCGCCTGCGGGCCCGGGGCTGGTTCGCCGAACGGGGCATTCCCGAGCCCAATATGGCCACCTGGCTGGACCTGGTGGCCCTGGGCACCGTGGCGGACGTGGTGCCCCTCGACCGGGTCAACCGGGTGCTGGTCCACCAGGGCCTCAAGCGGATGCGCGCCGGGGTGTGCCGCCCCGGCATCCTCGCCCTGCTGGAGGTGGCGGGGCGGGAGCGGGAGCGCCTGGTGGCCGCTGATCTGGGCTTTACCCTCGGCCCGCGCCTCAATGCCGCCGGGCGCCTCGATGACATGACCCACGGCATTCATCTGCTGCTGGAGGACAACCCCGCCCTGGCCCGGGAGATGGCGGTGGAGCTGGACCAGCTCAACAGCGACCGCCGGGTCATCGAGGCGGACATGCAGCGGGAGGCCCTCGCCATCGTCGAGCGCCTGCACCTGGACGAACAGGCCTTGCCCTGGGGGCTATGCCTGTACGATCCGGACTGGCATCAGGGTGTGGTGGGTTTGTTGGCGTCCCGCATCAAGGATCGCTTTCACCGCCCGGTGATCGCCTTTGGCGAGGACGGCAACGGGGACCTCAAGGGGTCCGCCCGCTCCATTCCGGGGCTCCATATCCGCGATGCCCTGGACGCTGTTGCCGCCCGCCACCCGGGCCTTCTCACCAAGTTTGGTGGCCACGCCATGGCGGCGGGGCTGAGCCTGCCCAGGGCGCGCTTCGACGCCTTCGCCAGCGCCTTTGAGGCGGAGGTGCGCCGCTGCCTCACCAGCGCGGATCTGGAAGAGGAGATCCTGATCGACGGGGTGCTCGACCCGGCAGAGATCAGCCTCGACAACGCCCGCTGGCTGCGGGACGCGGGGCCCTGGGGCCAGCAGTTCCCGGAGCCCCTGTTTCGCGGCCAGTTCACCGTGCTGGAACAGCGGGTGCTGGGCGGCAAGCACCTGAAGATGACCCTGGGCAGCGGCCGGGATCGCGGCTTTGCGGTGGATGCCATCGCCTTCAACGTCCCCCCCGAGCGCCTGGGCGGCCCCCTGGAGCGAGTTGATGTCCTCTATCGTCTCGATGTCAATCTCTGGCGGAGCCGGGAGTCCGTGCAGCTCATCATCAACCGGCTGCTCCCCTGAGCCCTGCGCCCGCTTCAATCCTTGATCCCACGCAAGGTGGCCTTGAAAAAATCCCTTTACCCTGTGTGGGTGCTGTTATTAAAATGAGAATCATTATTATCTAGGTTCTGGAGTCTTTTGCCCCCATGTCCGCCACCGATCCCCGCCTGCTGCGTTTCGAGGAACTGCCCGTGGGTGCCCGCGCCCGGGTGGTGCGCTACCAGACCCTCGACACCCTGTACCGCAACCGGCTGATGGCCCTCGGCCTCACCCCCGGCACCGAGTTCGAGGTCCAGCACCTGGCTCCCCTGGGGGACCCGGTACAGATCCGGGTGCGGGGCTTTCACCTCAGCCTGCGCCGCCACGAGGCGGGAGCCATGGAGGTGGAGCTGCTGTGAACCGCCCCTTTACCCTTGCCCTCGTCGGCAACCCCAACAGCGGCAAATCGACCCTGTTCAACGCCCTCACCGGCGCCCGCCAGAAGGTGGGTAACTGGCCGGGGGTGACGGTGGAGAAAAAGACCGGCCACTGCCATCACGGCGAGACCCTCTTCGAGGTGGTGGATCTGCCCGGCACCTACGGCCTGCACCTCAGCCATGGCGATGATTCCATCGACCAGCAGATCGCCCAGCGTTTCATCCTCTCCGAGCCCGTCGACCTGCTGGTGAATATCATCGACGCCTCCAGCCTGGAGCGCGGCCTCTACCTGTCCACCCAGTTGCTGGATGCCGGTATCCCCCTGGTCATTGCCCTTAATATGATGGATGTGGCCAACCAGCAGGGGCTGCATATCGACCCCTACGAGCTGTCCAATCGCATCGGCGTGCCGGTGGTGCCCATTGTCGCCAGTCGCAAGGAGGGCATCGGCAACCTGCTGGACGTGGTGGTCAATCACCTGGCCAGTACCGGGCAGCGGCCCGTGCCGCCCCCGGTCCTCGGGGAGGTCATCGAATCCGCCATTGTCGCCCTGCGCTCCCGCCTGCGGGACGCCGGCCGGGGCGACCGCCGCCTCGAAGCCGCCGCCCTGCTGGAGCGGGACGCCGCGGTGCTCGCCACCCTGCCGGAGGAGCTCGCCGCCAGTGCCCTGGCGGTGGTGGATGATCTGGAGCGCCGCGCCGGCGGCAACGCCACCGATCTGTTGATCGAGGCCCGCTACCGCTGGATCGGCGAGGTGACGGACGGCGCCCTGCACCGGGACGCGGGGCACCGCCGCACCCTCACCGATCACCTCGACGCCGTGCTGCTCAACCGGGTGCTGGCGTTCCCCCTATTTCTGGCGGTGATGTATACCATGTTCCTGTTCACCATCCATTTCGGCGGTGCCTTTATCGATGCCTTCGACACGGTGGCGGGCGCCCTGGTGGTGGAGCTCCCCCGCCAGCTGATGACCGATGCCGGCCTGCCCCGCTGGCTGATCGCCTTGGTGGCGGACGGGGTCGGCGGTGGCGTGCAGCTGGTGGCGAGTTTTATCCCGGTGATCGGCACACTGTTTTTGTTCCAGTCGTTCCTCGAAGGCTCCGGGTATATGGCCCGCGCCGCCTTTATCATGGACCGGCTGATGCGCGGCCTCGGCCTGCCCGGCAAATCCTTTGTGCCCCTGGTGGTGGGCTTTGGCTGCAACGTGCCGGCGGTGATGTCGGCGCGCACCCTGGACAGCAATAACGACCGCCTGCTCACCACCCTGATGGCGCCGTTCATGTCCTGCGGGGCGCGCTTGACCGTGTATATCCTCTTTGCCACGGTATTCTTCCCGGCCCAGGGGCAGAATGTGGTGTTCGCCCTGTACCTGCTGGGCATGCTGCTGGCGGTGGCCACCGGTTTTGCCGTCAAGCGGCGGTTGATGAGCCGCGACATGACCCCCTTTATCCTCGAACTGCCCAACTACCACGTCCCCACCCTGCGGGGCATTCTGCTCAGCACCTGGCACCGCCTCCACGGCTTTGTGATGCGCGCCGGCAAGGCCATCGTGGTGGTGGTGATCGTCCTCAATTTCGTCAACTCCATCGGCGTCGATGGCAGTTTCGGCAACGAGAACAGCGAGAAGTCGGTGCTCTCCCGCATCGGCATGGCCATCACCCCGCTGTTCGAACCCATGGGGGTGAAGGAGGAAAACTGGCCCGCCACCGTGGGCATTTTCAGCGGCATCTTCGCCAAGGAGGTGGTGGTGGGCACCCTCGATGCCCTGTACTCGTCCCTGGCGGCGGAGCAGGGGGGGGCGGACGATGAGCCTCAATCCATCGGCGCCATGGTCGCGGCGGGCCTGGCCACCATTCCCGCCAACCTCGCGGGGCTCGGCGACGTCCTCACCGATCCCCTGGGTATCGGTGTCGGGGACCTGAGCGACCAGCGGGCCGCCGCCGAGGAGCAGGCCGTGGCGGTCACCACCCTGTCGCTGATGGCGACCCTGTTCGACGGCCCCCTGGCGGCGTTTTCCTACCTGGTGTTCGTGTTGCTCTACATGCCCTGTGTCGCCACCCTCGGCGCCATCTACAAGGAGGCCGGGGGATTCTGGGCCTTCTTCGCCGCCTCCTGGAACACGTTGATCGCCTACGGCGCGGCGGTGCTGTGCTATCAGCTCGGCAATTTTTTTGCCCATCCCGGCGCCAGCCTCGCCTGGCTCGCGGGCATTGCCCTGGCCTGGGCGCTGAGTTACAGGGCACTGCTGAGCCTTGCCGATCGCAACCGCCAGGGCAGGGGACTGATCCCGGTGGTGAACATCCACGGCTGAGTGCGCCGGTCGGTGCACTGTCCGGGCCCGGGATGTCCGGGCCCGGGTAGTGCGGGGAGCGCTAATCCGTTAGAATCGCCGCCCTTGTCATTCCCCGAAGCCTCAGGATTTTCCCTTGGAAATCAACCCGATCATCACCGCATTGCAGGACCTCAAGGCGCGCACCGACGTGCTTAGGGGGTATCTTTGACTACGCCACCAAGAAGGAGCGCCTCGCCGAGGTAGAGCTCGAGCTCGGCGACCCCGATGTGTGGAACAACCCCGAGCGGGCCCAGAACCTCGGCCGCGAGCGGGCATCCCTCGAAACGGTGGTGGAAACCATCGAAGCCCTCGACAGCGGCATCGCCGATGCCCGGGAATTGCTGCAGATGGCGGTGGACGAGGACGACGCCGACACGGTGGAGGAGATTCGCGGTGAAGTGGGCCGCCTCGACGCCCGTCTTGCCCAGCTGGAATTCCGCCGCATGTTCTCCGGCGAGATGGACCCCAACAATGCCTACCTGGATATCCAGGCCGGCTCCGGCGGCACCGAGGCCCAGGATTGGGCGGAAATGCTGCTGCGCATGTACCTGCGCTGGGCCGACCACAAAGGCTTCAAGGCCGACCTGATCGAATGCTCCCCCGGCGAAGTGGCGGGCATCAAGAGCGCCACCGTCCACGTCCAGGGGGACTACGCCTTCGGCTGGCTGCGCACCGAGATCGGCGTGCACCGCCTGGTGCGCAAATCCCCGTTCGATTCCGGCAACCGCCGCCATACGTCGTTTTCGGCGGTGTTCGTGTCCCCGGAAATCGACGACACCATCGAGATCGACATCAACCCGGCGGACCTGCGCACCGATACCTACCGGGCCAGCGGCGCCGGCGGCCAGCACGTCAACCGCACCGACTCGGCGGTGCGCATCACCCACATTCCCACCAATACCGTGGTGCAGTGCCAGAGCGAGCGCTCCCAGCACCAGAACCGCGACAACTGTATGAAGATGTTGCGGGCCAAACTCTACGAACTGGAAATGATGAAGCGCCGCGAGGCCCAGCAGGCCCTGGAGGACAGCAAGTCCGACATCGGCTGGGGCAGCCAGATTCGCTCCTACGTGCTGGACGATGCCCGCATAAAAGACCTGCGCACCGGCATCGAAACCCGCAATACCCAGGGCGTGCTGGACGGCGACCTGGATAAGTTCATCGAGGCCTCCCTGAAGGCGGGGCTGTGATTTATCGCTTCACGTCTGACGTCTGACGTCTGACGCCAACACAGGCCCTGCCCGGGCCCATGACACTCAACCTGGATTGACGATGGCTACTGATACCGACGACAACCGGCTGATCGCCGAGCGCCGCGCCAAGCTGGCGCAGCTGCGGGCCGCTGACGGCACCACCTTCCCCAACGACTTTCGCCCCGACAGCAGGACCGCCGACCTGCAGGCCGCCCACGGCGACAAGTCCAAGGAAGACCTGGAACAGCTCGGCCTGGTGGTGAGTGTGGCGGGGAGGGTGGTCCGCAACCGCGGCGCCTTCATGGAAATTCTCGACGGCGCGGGCCGTATCCAGCTCTACGTCACCAAGGAGGCGCGGGACTTTGCCAAGATGCTCGATCTCGGCGATATCGTCGGGGTGAGGGGAGCGCTGCACAAATCCGGCAAGGGCGACCTCTACGTGCAGCTGGATGAATTCCAGCTGCTCACCAAGGCCCTGCGCCCGCTGCCGGATAAATTCCACGGCCTTGCCGATCAGGAGATGCGCTACCGCCAGCGCTACGTGGATCTGATCGCCAACCCCGAGGTGCGGGACACCTTCCGCACCCGCTCGAAGGTGGTGGCGTTCATTCGCCACTACCTCAATGGCCGGGACTTCCTCGAAGTGGAAACCCCCATGTTGCAGGTGATTCCCGGCGGCGCCACGGCGCGGCCCTTCATCACCCACCACAATGCCCTCGACCTGCCCATGTACCTGCGCATCGCCCCGGAGCTGTATCTCAAGCGTCTGGTGGTGGGTGGCTTCGAGCGGGTGTACGAGATCAACCGCAATTTCAGGAACGAAGGGCTGTCCACCCGCCACAACCCCGAATTCACCATGCTGGAGTTCTACCAGGCCTACGCGGACTACAACGACCTGATGGACCTCACCGAGGACATGCTGCGCAAGCTGTGCCTGGAGGTTCTCGGTACCGCCCAGGTGCGCAACACGGTGAAGAATGCCGACGGCGAGGTATTGCAGGAGACCCTCTACGATTTCGACAAGCCCTTCCGCCGCCTGTCGGTGTTTGATGCGATTCTGCACTTCAACCCGGATATTTCCGCGAAGGCCCTCGCCGATGAACAGGGTGCCCGGGAAATCGCCGAACATCTGGATATTCCCCTCAAGGACAGCTGGGGCCTCGGCAAGGTGTGGATCGAGATTTTCGAGAAGACCGTCGAGCACCGCCTCGACCAGCCCACCTTCATCACCCAGTACCCCACCGAGGTGTCGCCCCTGGCGCGGCGCAACGATGACAACCCCTTCGTCACCGACCGCTTCGAATTCTTTGTCGGCGGCCGCGAGATCGCCAACGGCTTCTCCGAGCTGAACGATGCCGAGGACCAGGCGGAGCGCTTCCGCGCCCAGGTGGCGGAAAAGGATTCCGGCGACGACGAGGCCATGCACTACGACGCCGATTACATCCGCGCCCTGGAATACGGCCTGCCGCCCACGGCGGGGGAGGGCATCGGCATCGATAGGCTGGTGATGCTGCTCACCGATTCGCCATCGATTCGGGATGTGCTGCTCTTCCCGCATATGCGACCGGAGTGAGGTTTTGAGGTTCAAGTTACACGTTACAGGTTGCACGAGGGTGCGGGCTCGGACAACGGCCCTTTGCCAAGATACCGGGGCGCTGGCGGATGAGTTTTGTAGGCTGGGTTAGCCCACAGGGCGTAACCCAACATCGGTATTCGGTGATGGCCCAAGTGTCGGGTTGCGCTGCGCTCAGTGTGGCCTGATTGTGGGGCGAGTCCTCTGGCCAAAACCAACTTACGTTTGCGTAATCATCAAGGGGCAGGACGGATCGTTATGAATAGTCAATCGGTCAAACTCGAACCCGGCTGGCTCAAGGAACTGGGCGGCGAATTTGACCAGCCCTACATGGCCTCACTAAAGACCTTCCTGCAGCAGCAAAAGCAGCAGGGCAAGGTGATTTACCCCCCGGCTTCCCTCTGGTTCAATGCCTTCAATACCACGCCTTTTGACAAAGTGAAGGTGGTGATTCTCGGCCAGGACCCATACCACGGCCCCCATCAGGCCCACGGCCTCTGTTTTTCCGTGATGCCCGGGGTGCAAACCCCGCCGTCCCTGGTGAATATCTACAAGGAATTGCACGCCGATCTCGGCATTCCCCCCGCCCGCCACGGCTGCCTGAATCACTGGGCCGCGCAGGGCGTGCTGCTGCTCAATGCCACGCTTACCGTCGAGCAGGGCAACGCCGGCGCCCACCAGGGCAAGGGTTGGGAAACTTTCACCGATGCCGCCGTGCACGCCCTCAACGAGCGCCGCGAGCATCTGGTGTTCATGCTGTGGGGCAGTTACGCGCAAAAGAAGGGGGACTTCATCGACACCCGAAGGCACCTGGTGTTGAAGGCCCCGCATCCCTCGCCCCTTTCCGCCCATCGGGGATTTCTCGGCTGCCGGCATTTTTCCAGGGCCAACACCTATCTCGCCGAGCACCGCCAAACCCCCATCGACTGGGCCCTGCCGGAAAGCCCCTGAGCCCGGGCCCCATACCCCCACCACGGAATTCCCATGGCACTCAAGGCCACCATCTACAAAGCCAATCTCAATGTTTCCGACATGGACCGCCATTATTACGGCAGCCATGCCCTGACCCTCGCCTGTCACCCCTCGGAGACCGAGGAGCGGCTGATGGTGCGCCTTCTGGCCTTTGCCCTTTTCGCCAGCGAGCGACTGGCCTTTACCCGCGGCATCAGCACCGACGACGAGCCGGATTTGTGGGAAAAGGATCTCACCGACCACATCACCCACTGGATCGAACTCGGCGTGCCGGACGAAACCCGCATCCGCAAGGGCTGCAACCGCGCCGACCGGGTGACGGTGTTGAGCTACGGCCCCCGCGCCGCCAGTGTCTGGTGGGAGAAGAACCAGGGCAAGCTCGCCCGCCAGGAAAAACTCGAAGTGCTCTACCTAGACAAGGACGCCACCGATGCCCTCGCCGCCATGGTGGCGCGGACCATGGACATCCAGGTCACACGCCAGGACGGACAGGTCTGGTTCAGCAGTGGCGACAGCACCGCGACCATCGTCCCCGAGGTCTGGAAGGCGCTTTAACTCGGCGCGGCGCAAGGCCGGGCAGTGGGTGACACCCTGGCCTATACTGGGCGAAAACCCCGAGAACGGAGCATCCCATGGAACACCGCCGCGCACTGTGGGCTCTCGCCATTTTCGCCGCCAGCCAGATTGCCGCCGAACCCATCGATTTCGCCGGCGCTCGCCTCGTCGATCTCACCCACAGCTTCAACGAAGACACCCTCTACTGGCCCACGTCCCCCTCCGGCTTCGAGTTCCAGCAGTTGGCCCACGGGCACAACGACAAGGGGTACTTCTATTCCGCCAATGCCTTCTGCACCGCCGAGCACGGGGGCACCCATCTCGACGCTCCCATCCATTTCCATGAAACCGGCCACAGCGCCGAGCAGGTTCCCCTCGACAAACTGATGGGGTCGGCGGTGGTGATCGATGTCGCCGCCAAGGCGGCCGCAGATCGGGATTACCGCCTGACCCGCGGGGATGTGCTGGCCTTCGAGGCCCGCCACGGCGAGATCAAGACCGGCTCCCTGGTGCTGCTGCGCACCGGCTGGAGCCAGTACTGGCCGGACCGGAAACAATACTTTGGCGACGACACCCCGGGGGATGCCTCCCGCCTCAGCTTTCCGAGCTTTGGCGAGGACGCGGCGCGGCTTCTGGTGGAGGAGCGGGACGTCGCACTGCTCGGGGTGGACGTGGCCTCCATCGACCACGGGCCCTCAACGGACTTCATGGTGCACCGTATCGCCGCGGCCAGAAATGTGCCCGGCCTTGAAAATCTCACCAATCTCGACCAACTGCCCGCCACCGGCGCCCTGGTGATCGCCCTGCCCATGAAAATCGCGGGCGGCTCCGGCGGGCCGGTGCGTGTGGTGGCGGTGGTTCCGGAACCCTGACGGGGCCGCCGTTATCCACCGCCGCCGGGGTGTCGATCGGGCCCCCGCGGGCCGGTGCCCTGCCCCCGGCATTCTGCTCCACGACACCGTCCATTCCATTGGGCGCCGTGCCCCTCAGGCAAGGCAGGCTTCGGCAATGCGGCTGACGTGGCGCAGGTCGGTGCCGCAGCAGCCACCGAAAACCCGCAGATTGGGCAGCAGCCGTTGCAGGCGCCGATAGTCGTCGCCAAATTCCGCCGGGTTGCCGTCGTCCAGTACTTCCGCCCCGTCGAGTTCGGCGTGGCTGCACTTCGAGGCATTGCCGCGCACCCCCTCGATCCGCGAGCGCCAGGCACCGTCACCGGCGAGGCGCTGCTCGAAGTGACTGGGGTGGGCGCAGTTGATCATGTAATACAGCGGGTAGCCGCCGGTGGCGTCGTCCAGCTCCTCGATGGCATCGCCGAGGCTCTGGCCGGTGGGCAGGTGGCCGTCGGTTTCCACGGTAAAGGCAATCACCAGGGGCAAGTCGAAGTCCATGGCTGCGCGGGTAATGCCCAGGGCCTCGGCGCTGTAGTTGAGGGTGAAGGCGCTCACCATTTCGGCGGTGCTGGCGGCGAATGCCGCCAATTGGTGGCTGTGGTAGGCCCGCGCCTCCTCCGCGCTCATGGAGTTGTCGGCGACGTAGCCATCGCCCCGGGGCCCGATGTTGCCGCTGATGAGCACCGGCAGTTCGGCGCTGGCGCGGTGCTGGTCGCGAATATCCCGCAATAAGTCGATGGCCTCGCGGTTGATGCGGGCGAGCTGGTCGGCGTCGTAGCCGAGTTTGGCGCCCCAATCCCGGTTCGCCCGCCAGGTGGGACTTTCGAGAATGAATCCGGCGCGGTGGCGCGCGGCGAGGTCGAGGTAGGCGCGGTAATAATCGCGCAGCAGGCCTTGCCCCCAGTCGGTGGACAGCAGGTCGAAGGAGGCAAAGCAGGGCAGGTCGATGCCGTGGTTGAAAATCAGGTCGGTTTCGAGGCCGCCGTCGGTGAGGAAATTGCCGCGGCGAATCTGGTTGGCAAGCTGCAGGGTGCGTGGGTTCATGGCTGGCTCCTGGGCGACGTTAGTCGACAGTGGGTTGTCTCGGATGATCGGGTTGACCGCGCGGTTGGTGGAGACTTTAATCCCGGGACGGGATAAACGCAGTGGACCGCGGGTACTTTTCGACTGACTTTATTTTTTCTTTCAAATCAATCTGCTGTGCCTTGCGATGGGGGCGTTTCCGCAAGTGCCCTGGGGTGCGGGCGGGCAATACTGTACCGGCGGTACAGTTATTACAGGGAATGCACGACATGAAGACCCAGCGCGGCGAGGACAGGCGAGAGAAAATCCTTCAGGTATCGGAGGCCATCATCCTGCAAAAGGGATTTTCCGCCACCTCCATCGACGACATTCTGGACGGGGCCCATATCACCAAGGGCGGGTTTTTCTACCACTTTGCCGGCAAGGGGGAATTGGCCCGGGCCCTCGTCGAGCGCTATCTGGAGGAGGACGCGAAGCTCTTCGACGGCCTCGCCGCCCGCGCCGCCGAACTCACCGAGGACCCGCTCCAGCAGTATTTGCTGTTTCTCAATCTGCTGGCGGAAACCATGGAAAATCTCGAGGACGTGCACCCCGGTTGCCTGGTGGCGTCCTTCACCTACGAGAGCCAGCAGATGGATGACACCGTGAAGGCGCTGATTGCCGAGAGCATGCTGCGCTGGCGACAGTCGTTTCGCGATCAGCTGGAGCGAGTGACCGCCCACCATCCCGCCGGCGAGGAGATTTCCCTCGATGAACTGGCGGACATGCTGAGCGCGGTGATCGAGGGTGGCATCATTCTGTCCCGGGTGTTTCGGGACAAGATGGCGCTGGTGCGGCTCATTCGCCAATACCGCAATTACATTCGGCTGCTGTTCGCTGGCGCTGGGCCTTGGGACGCGCGGTGATGGCCGTGCCCATCCTGGATGCAGGCCCCGGTATCGGTATCGGGGAAATGGCCGCCATGTTTGTCGCCATGGCGGTGATGGCGGCGATGCCGAGTCTCAGCGTGCTGACGGTGGTCAGTCGCGCCACTGCCGCTGGCCTTTGGCAGGGACTGGCGGTGGCGCTGGGCATCGTGCTCGCCGACCTGCTGTTCATCCTCCTCGCGGTGGTGGGGCTTGCGGTCGTTGCCGATGCCATGGGGGAATTCTTCGGGTGGGTGAAGTGCCTCGGGGGCCTGTATCTGTTGTGGCTTGGCATCACCACCTGGCGATCCGGGGTCGGCGCCCGCCGCGCCAAGGAGGTGGCTGCCCCGTCCCGGGCATCGAGCCTTGGGGCGGGATTCATGGTCACCCTCGCCGACCACAAGGCGATGCTGTTTTATCTGGGGTTCCTGCCGGCATTTGTCGATCTGGCGGCCCTGTCCCCCGGCGATACCCTGTGGATCCTGCTGATCGCGGCCGTGGCGGTGGGCGGCGTGAAATCCGCATACGCGGTGCTCGCCTGGCGCCTCGGGCAGCGTATCCCCGCGGCTATCGACGGCATCTTCATCCGCCTGGCGAGCATCGCCATGATGGTCGTGGGTGTGAGCCTGCTGGGCCTTGCGATTCTCGATTGGCGTTGACCAGGAGACCTGAATGAAACCCCGAATCAGCATGATCACCCTCGGCGTCAGGGATCTGGCCCGGTCCGTGGCATTTTACGGTAAGGGCCTTGGCCTGCCGCGCCGGGAGTCGCCGCCGGAGGTGGCGTTCTTTACCCTTGACGGTACCTGGCTGGGGCTGTTTGGCCGGGAAGACCTTGCGGCGGATGCCGGTGTCGATCCGGAAGGGGAGGGCTTTGCCGGCTTCACCCTGGCCCACAACCTCGACAGCGAGGCGGCGGTGGACGCCCTGATCGCCCAGGCCGTCGCCGCCGGCGCGACGCTGATAAAGCCGGGACAAAAGGTATTCTGGGGCGGCTATGCCGGCTATTTCGCCGACCCCGATGGCTACCTGTGGGAGGTGGCCCACAATCCCTTCATGCAGGTGGGTCCCCGGTGACTCGCCGGTTGCGGTGAACAAAAAGGCCCCCGGGGTCGCCGGGGGCCAATGTCAGGCTCTTATGGTGTCGCGGTCGTTATTTTGTGACCACCTGATAAACCGTGGTGGTGCCGCTGATTTCGTTGCCCACCACCAGCAGGGGCTTGCGGTTCGGGGAATCCTTGGCGTCGATGAAGATCAGTCCCTCAGGGCCAAGATCCCCGGCGGCGGGGTTGGCGGCGCCGTCAATATCCGGGGATTGGGTGAAATCCCGGTTGTTGACGTAGCTGACCGGGCGGGTGGCGGCGGGATTGGTGATGTCGAACACCATGATGCCCCCGGTGCGCTCGAGGCCGACAAAGGCGTACTGGCGGCCCTTGAGGGTGCCGATGGCGAGCCCTTCCGGCTCCGGGCCCTTGTCGTCGCTGCGGTTGTCGAAGCTGTTGTTGGTGTTGGAGGCGTTGAAGCGATCCGGATAGCGGGCGGCGGTCAGTTGCTCCAGGGTATCCCCCGAGTCGTACACCTGGCTGCCCTTGGCGTTCCAGATGCTGATGGAGCGAGCACCGTAGCTGTACAGTTCGTCGAAATCGCCGTCGTCGTCGATATCTCCTTCGGTGTTGATCACATTGAGCCGGCCGAGGTTGGCGTCGGCCCGGAGGGTGGCGCGGTCGGGGAAGGCGGTGTGGTCGAGGGTCAGATCCTTGACGCGGCTGACATCCACGTAGTCGCCGTATTCACGGGCGTCGCCCTCGTTGGCGCTCACCACATAGGTCATCCCCCGATAAACGTAGGCGGCGATGGCGTCCGGCATGTAGAGACCCTTCACCGGCCAGGGCTGGATATTGATGGCGCCGTCCCGGTCGCTGGCGTCGATGCCGTTGCCGGCGAGGCTGTGATCCTTCGCGCCGAGGGGGACCACGTCCAGGACCGTGGCCGAGCGGATGTCGACGATGGCCAGGGCATTGTTCTCCTGCAGGCTCACCCAGGCGGTTTTCGAATCGGCGGAGGTGGTGATGTACTCCGGCTCGAGATCCTGTGGCACGGTGGTGCCGAGGGGGCCGGTGATGCGCACGTCGGGGTGTACGGTGGCCGGAAAGCTGGCGGTCGATACCCGGGCGCGGCCGATATCCGTGCGCGCGCGGCCCGCCGCCAGGGTGACGATGGTGACCGAGCCTTCGGGGTCGACGCTGTAATCGCCGTTGGGTTCGCCCTCGTTGGCGCTCAATACATGGCGCCCATCGGGGGTGAAGGTGACCATGTCGGGGAGCGCGCCGGCCTCCACGCTGCCGAGGTACTGGCCCCGGGTGCTGTAGAACGCAATCCAGCCGTTGGCCTGCTTGTCGTCGTTCTCGACTGCGATGGCCACCAGGCCATTCTTGACCGCCACGCTGTTGATGCCGCCGGCGCCGGGCAGCTGTTGGGTTACATCCAGTTCATTGGCCTTGGCGGGGGCGGCCGGGTTGCGGATGTTGAGCACCTCGACCACCGAGGCCTGGGCGTTGACCACGTAGAGGTTTTGGGTGGCGGGGTCGTGGGCGACGATCTCGGCGGCGCCTTCGTCAAAAAAGCCGGTGGCGTAGCTGCCGATGGGCGTCAGGTCGACGGTGGCGGGGTTCCGGCCGTTTGCACCCGGGGAAGGGGCGGCGTTGGCGGCGCCGATGGCGCTCGCCAGGGCGGTGATCAGCAGTGTCTTGGCAAGGGGCTTGGTTTTCATGGCGCACTCCGCTACAGGTTGTCGGGCTTCGGACGGGAGCCCGTGGCCCGCCCAACCTTAGCGGTGGAATATGACGGTGGAAGGTCAGTTTTCTTGCAGCGGGATGGCCGTTCGGTGTTCAGTGTTCGGTGCGCAGGGGCGGCGCGCCGCGGCGGCGCCGCAGCCAGTTGAGCCCCCGGTGGATGGCCGGAATCGCCACCAGGCGGCGTTCCAGCCGGTACTTGCCCGGGTAGTCCATCAGCAGCAGGCCCATGGCGATGGTGAGCAGGCCCTGCCCGGGGATGAACAGCATCAGGATGCCACCCAGCAACAGCACCAGGCCCAGCAGGTTCTTGGCGCCGATCATCAGGAGGCGCAGTGCCGGATGGGCATCCTTCCAGGCGGCTGGCGTGCGGCGCTGGTGCAGGAAGTAATCCTCGGGAATCAGCGCCACCAGCCAGGGCAGGGCGGCGAGACTGGCGACGAAGGCGAGCAGCGACAGGGCGCCGAGCAAGGGGATCCAGTTATCCACCGGCGTCTTGCGGGTTCAGCGCGTCGTCATAGGGCAGGGGCAGCACCCGGATGGGTGTCGGTCGCCCGGCGATCACCAGGCTGTCCGCCGCCGCGGCCTCGGCGGTGAGCACCGCCAGCAATTCGCCGCTCTCGCCGGTGGAGGGCGCGGCCATCACTACATGACCGACATTCGCGCCACCCGCCGCGACGACAATCTCCGCCCCGGGGGCAGGGACATCGGCGGTGGGGATGGCGAGCCGGTACATGCGCCGCTTGAGCTTGCCCAGGTACTGCATGCGGGCGACGATCTCCTGGCCGGTGTAGCAACCCTTGCGGAAGCTCACCGCGCCGGTGTGCTGGAGGTTGAGCATCTGGGGGATGAATTCTTCCAGGGTTTCGGGGCCCACTTCCCCCTGGCCGTCGCGGATGGCGAGCAGTGTCCAGAGGGGCACGCCCGCGGGTGTCGCCCGTGCCGCGAGTCGGGTCCACACCGCCTCTGCCCGGTCCACCGCCACCACCAGGAGCGCTCGCCCCGGGGAGAGCGCCACCAAATCGCACTCGCCGGGTGCCCCGGCGCACTGTTCGGCCGCCAGGGTGCTGGCGTCGGGGCCGGCGATCCCCAGCACCCGAACGGCGCCGCTGGCGTCCGCGAGGCGGGTTTTGTAGAACACCGCGTACTTTTTCAGGGTGTCGAGGAGGCTCTGGGCCAGGGCGCGGTGGCTCACCAGCCGGGTTTGCTCGCCGGCCCGGTAGAGGGTGACGTTGGCGAGCATCCGCCCCTTGGGGGTGCAGAGGGCGCCGCTGCCCGGTTGGTCGGCGGTGATCGCGGCCATGTCGCAGGTGAGCTGGCCCTGGAGCAGCTTGTCGGTGTCGGGGCCCTCGAGGCTGACCAGGCCGCGATCGTCGAGGGCGAACAGCAGGTTGGCGGCGGCGAGGCGGGGGTAATCGCCGGGGGTTTCACCAAAGCTGGCGACGGTGCCGTCGGCGGCCATTCGGGCACCCTGCCGTTGCAGGAATTCTGTCCAGTCTGTCATGGGGTTCCGGGATGGGTGGGGGTGGTTGGCCCTATGGTAGTGAGTTACGCGGGGGCGTTCCACTATAATGCCGGCTCACTGTCGCGCTGGATTTCACCATGGACAAGAACCGCCTTTTCTGGGCAAGCCGCCGGGGCATGCTGGAGCTGGATCTGATCCTGCTGCCGTTCATCGAGCAGATCTATCCGGAGCTGGATGCCGAGGATCAGGCGCGCTACCACCGCCTGCTGGACTGCGAGGATCAGGATTTGTTCGGCTGGTTCCTGCGCCGCCAGGACCCGGAGGATCCGGAGCTCCTCAAGATCGTGCGCATCGTCCGTGATACCCGCCACCGCGTGCGCTGAGTTTTCCCTCACCCCGTCCTCCGGCCAGCGCCTGTTGCTGCTGGGGAGCCACGGGGCCGTTCCCCTGCTGTTGCTGTTCGCCAATACCGGATGGCTGGTGTGGGCCGCCCTCGCCGGCGCGGTGCTCGTGCACTGCCTCTGGCAATGGCGGCGCCTTGACCGCCGCACGGGCTGGCGGTTGCGGGTCGATGGGGATCGGTTCGCCCTGCACAGCGCCGGGGGAGATGCCTTGCCCGTGGCCTGTCGCCTCGCCTATCTGTCGTCCCGGATGCTGGTGCTGCGTCTCGAATGGGACCGCGGGCGCCGCGACCTGGTGCTGCTCGGGGACGGCTACGAGCCCGAGCAATGGCGGCAGCTGCAGTGCCTTGCCCGGGACCTGGGCCGCGGGGCGCGGCTCAGGGATGGCTGACGATGATGTCCTGGGCGGCGAAATTGATGGGCACCAGGATGGTGTCCTGGGCGATGGGGGATTGCTCGGGGTAATCGAGGGTGTAGTGCAGGCCGCGGCTCTCCTTGCGCTGCTGGGCGGAGCGGATGATCAGCTGGGCCACCAGGGCGAGGTTGCGCAGCTCGATCAGGTCGCGGCTGATCTTGTAGTTGCTGTAGTACTCGTGGATCTCCCGCATCAGCATCTTGATGCGGTGCTCCGCCCGCTCAAGGCGCTTGCGGGTCCGCACGATGCCCACGTAGTCCCACATGAAGCGTCGCAGTTCGTCCCAGTTGTGGGAAATCACCACGTCCTCGTCCGAATGGGTCACCCGGGATTCGTCCCAGTGGGGGGCGCTCTCCGGTGCGGGAATGGTGTCGATCACCTGGCGGATGTGCTCGGACGCGGACCAGCCGAAGACCAGGCATTCGAGCAGCGAGTTGCTGGCCATGCGGTTGGCGCCGTGCAGGCCCGTGGAGGCGGTCTCCCCCACCGCGTAGAGGTTCTTGAGGTCGGTGCGGCCCTGCAGGTCGGTGAGCACGCCGCCGCAGGTGTAGTGGGAGGCGGGTACCACCGGCACCTGATCGCGGGTCATGTCGATGCCGTATTTGAGACATTCGTCGACGATGGTGGGGAAGTGGGAGCGGATGAACTCGGGGCTCTTGTGGGTGATATCGAGGTAGACGCAATCGCTGCCGAGGCGCTTCATCTCGTGGTCGATGGCCCGGGCGACGATGTCCCTGGGCGCCAGTTCCGCCAGCTCGTGGAAGCGCGGCATGAAGCGCTCGCTGTTGGGCAGGCGCAGGTAGGCGCCCTCGCCCCGCAGGGCCTCGGTGAGGAGGAAGCCCCGCGCCTGGGGGTGGAACAGGCAGGTGGGGTGGAACTGGTTGAATTCCATGTTGGCCACCCGACAGCCCTTGCGCCAGGCGGCGGCGATGCCGTCCCCCGAGGCGCCATCGGGGCTGGTGCTGTAGAGGTACACCTTGCCGGCGCCGCCGGTGGCGAGCACCACGCACTTGGCCTGGAAGGTGCGCACGCAGTCGTTGGCGCGGTCGAGGACATAGGCGCCGCTGCAGCGCAGCTTGCGGCTGTTGTGGTCCGCCTGGGTGATCAGGTCGACGATGATGTGGTCCTCGAACACCTCGATGTTGGGATGCTCCAGCATCCGCTCGATGAGGGTGCTGGACACCGCCCTGCCGGTGGCGTCGGCGGTGTGGAGGATGCGGCGGTGGCTGTGGCCGCCCTCCCGGGTGAGGTGGAAGTCTCCGGTGCTTGCGTCCCGGGTGAAATCCATGCCGATCCTCACCAGCCAGTCGATCACCCCCGGGCCGTTCTCCACGGTGAAGCGCACCGCGTCCTCGTGGCACAGGCCGCCGCCGGCGATCAGGGTGTCCTGGATGTGGGACTCGATACTGTCCTCGTCGTCGAGCACCGCCGCCACACCGCCCTGGGCGTACCAGGTGGAACCCGAGTTGAGGGGCCCCTTGCTCAGTACCGCTACCCGGTAGTCGTCGGCCAGGCGCAGGGCCAGGCTGGCGCCGGCGGCACCGCTGCCGATGACAAGAACGTCGTGCTGGTGGGGTTTGTGCATGGCGAGGGCCGCTGTCTCGTCCCGAAAGGCGGGCATGATAGTATAGCCCCCGGATAAAACCCATAGTCCCGCCCGGCACCCAGGCCGGCGAACTTGTCGCGGGTTTGGCGGTCTAGCCTCGGGCGAGGACCAAGAAGAATTCATGTGAGGGGAGAAGCGAATGGACGCCGATCAGGCGCCTGATTCGGACAAACAATTGGTGGAACGGGTCCAGAAGGGCGATAAACGCGCCTTCGACCTGCTGGTATTGAAGTACCAGTACAAGGTCCACGCCATCGTCAGCCGGTTCGTACGGGATTTCGACGAGGTCAACGATGTGGTGCAGGAGGCGTTCATCAAGGCCTACCGCGCCATCGGCAACTTCCGGGGCGACAGCCAGTTCTACACCTGGCTCTACCGGATCGCCGTGAACACCGCCAAGAATTACCTGGTGGCCCGCAATCGCCGGCCGCCCGCCAGTGATGTGGACGTGGAGGACGCCGAGTTCTACTCCGGCAGCGAGATGCTCAAGGACGTGGACAGCCCGGAGAACCTGTTCTTCCGCGACGAACTGCAGCAGGTGGTCACCGATGCCATCGAGGCCCTCCCCGAGGACCTGCGCACGGCGGTGACGCTGCGGGAGTTCGACGGTCTCAGCTACGAGGATATCGCCACCGTCATGAACTGCCCGGTGGGCACCGTGCGCTCGCGCATCTTCCGCGCCCGGGAGGCCATCGACCTGCGGATCAAGACATTGATGGGAGAAAATCGTTGAACGGGGAACCCGGGCCCGTTTCGGTGGTCAGACCGGGCAGTGATCGTGAAACCAGCGCCGGGGCTTTTTCACCGCCCGGGGATGTCGTTAGAATGGGCAGTGGTCCCAAGTGAGGAAACGAGCCAATGGGTGACAACGATAAGCGAGTCCATGAGACCCTCTCCGCATTGATGGACAACGAAACGTCCGAGTTCGAGACCCTTCGGGTACTCAAGGGTATCGAACAGGATACGGAGCTTCGGGATTCCTGGCATCGCTATCACCTGGCCTCCGCGGCCCTGCGCCGCGAGTTGCCGCCCCGCATGGTCGATCTCTCCTCCCGCATCAGCGCCGCCATAGCCACCGAACCCGCCCCCCGCGGCAACATCCTGCGCCGCGCCCTGCAGCCCTTGTCAAAGGTCGCCGTGGCCGCCACCGTGGCCGCTGCGGCGGTGCTGGGTGTCCAGCAGTTCCAGCTGGCCGGCGGTGTTGCCCCCGAGAGCGCCCCCCAGGTGGCCAGCGCGGCGCAGCCAGCCCCGGCTGCCACCGGCCCCCAGTTCCAGCTGCCGGCAGGGGTCGATCTGCCCCCGGTCTCTGGCCGCATGGCCAGCAGCGAGGCCAAGTACGCCATCGAGCCCCGCCCGGTCACCATCATGCAGCAGGTCCAGCCCGACCTCGAAACCCAGCGCGACATTCAGCGCTATCTCAACGGCATGATGAAGCGCCACACCGAGAAGGCCTCCGCCAATGCCAGCCAGGGCATGCTCCCCTACGCACGGCTTCCCCAAGAACTCAATGATGCCCGCTAGGGTGCGTGGATTGCCGTCGATCAGATCCCCGTTGTTGATCTTTCTAGCCAGGGCCCCGGCGGCCCTGGTGTTGTTTCTCCTGTCAGCCGTTGCCAGCGCCGAGGATTTTGGCGTCGACACCGGGAAGATGCTCGGCTCCATGGCCGCCGCCAGCCGCACCCTCGACTACCAGGGCATCTTTACCTACGAGTACGCCGGTGTATTGCGCTCGGTGCAGGTCAGCCATGTGACCCGGGAGGGTGTCGAATACGAGCGCTGGTACTACCTCAATGGCCCCCGTCAGGAGATCCTGCGCCACGGCGAGACGGTCGGCTGTGCTGCCGGGCTCGACAGCGCCCCCGCGGTGATCGCCGCGCGGCCGGCAATCGACTACCAGCGGCTTGCCAGCCACTACGAACTCCACGTGCGGGGCGAGGACCGCGTCGCCGACCGACCCGTCTGGGTGATCCACCTGGTGCCGCGGGACCTTTTCCGCTACGGCTATGTCTTTGCCATCGACAAGGAGAGCGGGCTGTTGCTGCAGTCCCTGTTGCTCGATGCCGCCAAGCGGGTGCTCGAGCGCTTCCAGTACATGCATGTGACCTACGGGGTTGCGACCGAGACAGCGGACCACCTGATCGCCGCCGCCACCAGCGAGGGTATCCCCGCCGTCTGCGGTGGGGCGGGGGACCTGAGCGCCGCGTCGAGCTGGGAGCTGACCTGGCTGCCTCCCGGGTTTCGCCTGATGGGCCGCGATCTGGATGAACAGGGGGTTGAAACCCTGCTGTTCAGCGATGGCCTGTCGGTGTTCTCGGTATTTTTCGATCCCGAGGGCGATCGCCAGCTCCCCGAGGTGCAGGCCCAACGGGGTGCCACTGTCGCACAGCTGGCCCGGGTCAATGCCGGCGGCCGGGACTATCTGGTGTCGGTGGTTGGGGAGATCCCCATCGAGACCGCTCAGCGGGTTGCCGAGCTGGCCAAGCACACCGGTGAGCAGTGATGGTTGAAGAATCCGGCACCGTGGTGCGTATCGACGGCGATGCGCTCTGGGTCGAGACCCTACGCCAGTCCACCTGCGGTGCCTGCCGTGCCCGCTCCGGCTGCGGCCAGCGGGCCCTGGCGGGGGTTCTGCAAACCACGTCGACCCTGAGGGTTCCCCTGGATGGTCGTGCCCCCGATGCATTCGCCATTGGCGAGGCGGTGACCATCGGCATCCCCGATCACGTGATCGCACTCGGCTCCCTCGGGGTTTATCTGGTGCCGTTGCTGGGTTTTCTCGGGGCCGCCGCGGTCGCCACCGGCGCGGGCCTTGCTGAGGGTTGGGTGATGCTCGCCGCCGCCCTGGGGCTTGTGCTGGGTGGCGCCCTGGTGCGCGGGCTCTCCTGGCGGGCGCGCAACCATCCCGATCTCCAACCCCGCCTGATCGACGCCTCATCCTCCCCGGCGGTTACTGTTTTTCCGTGACAACACGAGTGGTTACCATGCTGAGAACACTGTCATTGCTGTGTATTCTGTTGCTGCCGGCGGGGTTGGCCCACGCCAGCCCTCCGGACTTTGCCGACCTGATCGAGGCCACCTCCCCCGCGGTGGTGAAGATCAACACGGTGCAGAAGGTGGGCGGCCCCCAGCGGGCACTGCCACCGGGGCAGGAAGTGCCGGAAATCTTTCGGGAATTCTTCGAACAGCGCGGCATGCCGGAGCGCAACGCCTATTCCATGGGGTCCGGTTTCATCATCTCCAGTGATGGCTATGTGCTCACCAACAACCATGTGGTGGATGGCGCCAGCGAAATCTCGGTGCGACTGATCGACCGCCGCGAGTTCACCGCCGAAGTGGTGGGCACCGATCCCCGCTCGGACCTGGCCCTGCTCAAGATCGAGGCCCGGGATCTGCCGGTGGTCAGGCTCGCGGAGCCGGACAAGCTAAGGGTCGGCGAGTGGGTGGTGGCCATCGGCTCGCCCTTCGGCCTCGATTACTCCGCCAGCGTCGGTATCGTCAGCGCCATCGGGCGCAGCCTGCCCACCGAGAAGGGGGAGAACTATGTGCCCTTCATCCAGAGCGACGTGGCCATCAACCCGGGCAATTCCGGCGGCCCGCTGTTCAACATGCAGGGGGAGGTGGTGGGTATCAACTCCCAGATCTACACCCGCTCCGGCGGCTCCATCGGCCTGTCCTTCGCCATTCCGGTGAGTGTCGCCATCGACGTGGTGGCCCAGCTCAAGGAGAAGGGCAAGGTGGAGCGGGGCTGGCTCGGGGTCTATATCCAGGATGTGGACAAGGATCTTGCCAGCTCCCTCGGCCTCGATACGCCGGCGGGGGCACTGATCGCCCAGGTGATTCCCGCCAGTCCCGCCGACAAGTCCGGTATAAAGCCGGGGGACGTGATCGTGCGCTTCAACGGCAAGCCCATCAAGGATTCCGGCGACCTGCCCCACCAGGTGGGCCTGCTCGCCCCCGGCGAGACCGGGCGTGCCGAGTTGATCCGCGAGGGCAAGCGTCGCACCCTGACCGTGGAGGTGGGGGCGCTGCCCGAGGGGGAGGATGATCTCGCGGCTTCCGGCCCTGGCGGCGACGTGCTGGGGCTGTCGGTGCAGTCCCTCGACGCGGAGACCAGCGCCAGCCTCGGCATCCGGGGCGGGGTGGTGATCGACGCCGTGGCGCCGGGATCCGCCGCCTACAATGCCGGCCTGCGCCCCGGTGACGTGATCGTCCAGCTCGGCAACGCCCGCATCACCAGCGTCCAGGACTACCAGGCCATCCGGAGCAAGATTCCGAAGGGCACGCCGGTATTGATCCGCTTCCTGCGCCAGGGGCAATTCATCTTCCGCACCCTGGAGATCGCGCCCTGATCCAACGGGCCGGCGGGACATCCCGTCGGCCCCATCCCAGGCGCCATTCGGCGCCCCTTGCCCCGCGCGGGAATCCATGGCGCCGGGGGGCCAAATCCGCTAGACTGCGCGTCGCCTTACACCTTGTAAACTCTGGGAATTTCGCCGCACGTGTCAGACCTCAGCCATATCCGCAATTTCTCCATCATCGCCCATATCGATCACGGCAAGTCAACCCTGGCGGATCGCTTCATTCAGGTGTGCGGCGGTCTCAGCGAGCGGGAGATGGAAGCCCAGGTGCTCGACTCCATGGATATCGAGCGGGAGCGGGGCATCACCATCAAGGCCCAGAGCGTCACCCTGGATTACAGGGCCCGCAACGGCGAGGTCTACCAGCTCAATTTCATCGATACCCCCGGCCATGTGGATTTCACCTACGAGGTGTCCCGCTCCCTCGCCGCCTGCGAAGGTGCGCTGCTGGTGGTGGACGCCGCCCAGGGGGTCGAGGCCCAGTCGGTGGCCAACTGCTACACCGCCATCGCCCAGGGGCTCGAAGTGATCCCGGTGCTCAACAAGATGGATCTGCCCCAGGCGGAGCCGGAGCGGGTCAAGGTCGAGATCGAGGACATCATCGGCATCGACGCCAGCGAGGCGGTACCCTGCAGCGCCAAGTCCGGCATGGGCATCGACGATATCCTGGAGCAGTTGGTGGCGAAGGTGCCGCCGCCGGAAGGGGATGTGGACGCCCCCCTGCAGGCCCTGATCATCGATTCCTGGTTCGACAACTACTTGGGCGTCGTCTCCCTGGTACGGGTGAAGAACGGCACCCTGCGGGTCAAGGACAGGGTCATCTCCAAGACCATCGGCAAGGCCCAGGTGGTGGACAGCGTCGGGGTGTTCACTCCCAAGCGCAAGGAGACCGGCGTGTTGCGGGCCGGCGAGGTGGGCTTCGTGGTGGCGGGCATCAAGGACATCCACGGCGCCCCCGTGGGGGATACCTTCACCCATGCCAATACCGCCGATACCCCGGCGCTGCCCGGCTTTCAGCAGGTCAAGCCCCAGGTCTACGCCGGCATGTTCCCTGTCAATGCCGACGATTTCGAGGATTTTCGCGAGGCGCTCGCCAAGCTCACCCTCAATGACGCCTCCCTGTTCTACGAGCCCGAGAGCTCCGACGCCCTCGGCTTCGGCTTTCGCTGTGGCTTTCTCGGCATGCTCCACATGGAAATCATCCAGGAGCGGCTGGAGCGGGAGTACGATCTCGACCTGATCACCACCGCCCCCACCGTGGTCTACGAGGTGGTCAAGAATGGCGGTGAAATCATCCATATCTCCAACCCCTCCGATCTGCCGGACCCGGGTGCCATCGAGGAAATGCGCGAGCCCATCTGCGAGGCCAATATCCTGGTGCCCCGGGATTACGTGGGCAACGTGATCTCCCTCTGTGTCGAAAAGCGCGGTGTGCAGAAGGACATGCAGTTCGTCGGCGGTCAGGTCTCCCTGGTGTACGAGCTGCCCATGAGCGAAGTGGTGATGGACTTCTTCGACCGCCTGAAGTCGGTGAGCAAGGGCTTTGCCTCCCTGGATTATGGCTTTCGCCGCTTCCAGTACGCGCCCCTGGTGAGGCTGGATGTTTTGATCAATGGTGATAAAGTGGATGCGCTCGCCCTCATCGTCCACCGCGAGAACGCCCAGTCCAAGGGGCGCCAGCTCACAGAGAAGATGAAGGATCTGATCCCCCGGCAGATGTTCGACGTGGCCATCCAGGCGGCCATTGGCGGCCATATCATCGCCCGTACCACGGTCAAGGCACTGCGCAAGAATGTGCTGGCCAAGTGCTACGGCGGCGACGTATCCCGCAAGAAAAAGCTGCTGGAAAAGCAGAAGGCTGGCAAGAAGCGCATGAAGCAGGTGGGCAACGTGGAAATACCCCAGGAAGCTTTCCTGGCGGTCCTCAAAACGGATGGTTGAGTGAATGGATATTAATTTTCCGCTGATCCTGGTGGTGCTGACGGGCGTCAGCGGTCTGATGTGGCTGCTCGACAAGCTGATTCTGCGTCGCCTCCGCGGGGAATCCCCGGCTCCCTTCTATGTGGAATACACCGCGCCCTTCTTTCCTGTCCTGCTGATCGTGCTGGTGCTGCGCTCCTTCATCGTCGAGCCGTTCCAGATACCGTCCGCCTCCATGGTGCCGACGTTGCAGGTGGGGGATTTCATCCTCGTCAACAAATTCTCCTACGGTCTGCGGATGCCCGTCACCCAGACCAAGATTGTCGACATCGGCGATCCCCAGCGGGGCGATGTGATGGTGTTTTTCCCGCCGGGGGATTCGCGCTATTTCATCAAGCGGGTCATCGGCCTGCCCGGGGACCACGTCCAGCTGTTCGACAACCAGTTGTTCGTCAATGGCGAAAAGATCGAACAGCGGCGCATCCGCACGCCATTCCTCGCCGGCTACGGCTATGATATCGTCGAGGAAAACCTCGAAGGGACCCGTCACCTGATCCGCAAGCACCGGGTGCCTGGCCGTCTCGGCCGGCGGGTGTCCGTGGTGGTGCCCGAGGGGCATTACTACATGATGGGCGACAACCGGGACAACAGCAGCGACAGCCGCGTCTGGGGCCCGGTGCCGGAGGCCAACATCGTCGGCAAGGCCTTTGCCATCTGGATGCAGTGGGACGATTTCTTCAGCCTGCCGCGCTTCGACCGTGCCGGCAGGATTCAATAACAACGGATTGCCTTGTCACAGGAGCAAGCCCATGAAGCACCGTGCGCAACGTGGAATGTCGTCCCTGAGTCTGCTGATACTGCTGTCCGCTGCCGGCTTCTTTCTGCTGGTGGCCTTTCGCGTGGCGCCCCTGTACCTCGACAATTATTTTGTCGCCGCTGCCCTCGAATCCATGGGCGCGGAGGATGTCCACCAGTTGAGCGATGGCGAAATCCGCCAGAAGCTGCGCAATTACTTCACCATCAATAACATCCGCGATATCAATGTGCGCGATGTCGAGATCGAACGCAGTGCCGAAGGGACCATCATCAAGGTCGATTATGAAAAGCGGGTGGATTTCCTCGGCAACGCCGACGTGGTGGTGACCTTCACCAACCACCTCAACTCCGCGGACTATCGATGACCCTTGCCCTGCGGCGCCTGGCGTCGAGACTGGGCTACTCCTTCGCGGACCAGTCGCTTTTCCTCCAGGCCCTGACCCATCGCAGCGCTGGCGCCGACAACAACGAACGGCTCGAATTTCTCGGCGACGCGGTGCTCAGTGTGGTGATCGCCCAATGGTTGTTCGAGCGATTCCCGAGCGCCAGTGAAGGCGAACTCACCCGCCTGCGGGCATCCCTTGTCAAGGGCAGTACCCTCGCCCGGATCGCGAAGGATCTCGACCTTGGCGAGTGCCTTCAACTCGGCGGTGGCGAACTGAAAAGCGGCGGCCACCGCCGCGAATCCATTCTCGCCGACGCCGTCGAAGCCCTCATCGGCGCCATCTACCTCGAGGCGGGGATCGACGCCTGCCGCGAGCGGGTGCTCCACTGGTTTGGCGAGCGACTCGGGGCCATTGTGCTCGGCAGCGACGAGAAGGACGCCAAGACCCGCCTTCAGGAATACCTGCAAAGCCGCGGCCAGCCGCTCCCCATCTACGACGTGGTGTGCACGGAAGGCGATCCACACAATCAGATCTTTACCATTGCCTGCACCGTACCCGGTATTGGCGAGCCTGTCAGCGCCCGGGCGTCGAGCCGCAAGAAGGCGGAAAAGCGCGCGGCGGAACAGGCCCTTTCACTGCTCATGGGAGCCTGACATGCCAGCCACCACCCGCTGCGGTTACGTCGCCATCGTCGGCCGTCCCAACGTGGGAAAATCCACCCTGCTCAATCACCTGCTGGGGTTCAAGCTCAGCATCACCTCCCGCAAGCCCCAGACCACCCGCCACAACGTGCTCGGTATCCTCACCGAGGACGACTGTCAGGTGGTGTTCGTCGACACCCCCGGTATTCACACAGGCCAAACCAAGGCACTGAACCGCTACATGAACAAGGCGGCGGGGCGGGCCATTGCCGATGTGGACCTGGTGGTCTTCGTGGTGGACCGGGACAAGTGGAGCGAGGCCGACGCCGCCGTGGCGGAGCGGCTCGCCGCCGTGGATGTGCCGGTGATCGTGGCCGTCAACAAGGTGGACCAGGTGGAGGACAAGCAGGCCCTCATGCCCCATCTCCAGCAGCTTGCGGCGCTCCTGCCCGACGCCACCATCGTGCCTATTTCCGCCCTTCAGGGCCACAATCTCGATGCCCTCAAGGGGGAGATTCGCGCTCACATTCCCGAGGGGCCGCATTTTTTCCCCGAGGACCAGATCACCGATCGCAGCGAGCGTTTTCTCGCCGCTGAACTGGTGCGGGAGAAAATCACCCGCCAGCTGGGGGCCGAGCTGCCCTACGAGGTGGCGGTCGAGATCGAGGAGTGGCGCGCCGAGGGCGCTGTACTCCATATCAGCGCACTGATCCTGGTGGAGCGTGACGGGCAGAAGAAAATCATCATCGGCGAAAAGGGCGAGCGCCTGAAGAAAATCGGCCAGCAGGCGCGCCTCGACATGGAAAAGCTGTTCGACAGCAAGGTGATGCTCAAGCTCTGGGTGAAGGTGCGCAGTGGCTGGTCCGACGACGAGCGCGCCCTGAAAAGCCTCGGTTACCATGACGGCTGAGGATCTGGGCTACGTGCTCCACTCGCGGCCCTACCGGGAGACCAGCCAGCTGCTCACCCTCTTCACCGCCGACCATGGCCGCTTCAATGCCATCGGCCGCGCCAGCCGCCGGCAGCACGCCGGCAACTGCCTGCGGCCCTTCTGCGCCCTGCGCCTCGCCTGGCGCGGCAAATCCGAACTCAAGACACTCGCGTCCGCCGAACCCCTGCGCTCTCCCGCCCTGCTGGCCGGAGACCGGCTGTTTGTCGGGCTCTACCTCAATGAGCTGCTGGCACGGCTGCTTCACGAGCACGAGCCGCACCCCGAGTTGTTTCAGCGCTACCACCAGGCCCTCGAGATCCTTGGCGGGGGAGGGGAGGTGGAGCCGGTGCTGCGGATATTCGAGCTGATGCTCCTCGAGGATCTCGGCTACGGCCTTGAACTTGCCATCGACATGGAAAGTGGCGCGCCGGTGGAGCCGGGTTTGCGCTATGTATTCTTCCCGGGGGAGGGCGTGCGCCTGCATCGCGCCGGGGAGCGTGGGTTCAGTCTGTTCAGCGGTGAACATCTGCTCGCCATCGCCGCGGGCGAGCTGGATGACGCCGAGGTACTGAAGGCAGCGAAGCAATTGACGCGGCAGGCCCTGGGGCCCTATCTCGGCAACAAACCCCTGGCGAGCCGCGAGCTTTTTCGCGCCCGCTCCGGCGGGGATGGAGCGCCCGGGCCGTGATTCTCGGTATCGGTACCGACATGGTGGCCATCGAGCGCATCGAGAGGGCGCTCGCCCGCCACGGCGAGCGTTTCGCCAAGCGCATCCTCGGGCCCGCGGAATATGTCATTTACCGCCAAAGCTCGCGGCCGGTGGCCCACCTCGCCAAACGCTTCGCCGCCAAGGAAGCCGCCAGCAAGGCCCTCGGTACCGGGATCGGTCAAGTTTCCTGGCACGATCTGGAGATTGGCAATGACTCCCGTGGCGCCCCTCGCTTGGTGCTTCGCGGCGCCGCCGCCAGCGCCATGCCCGGCGCCAGGGCTTGGTTGAGCATCAGCGATGAAAGCGGCATGGCCGTTGCCTTTGTCGTCATCGAGGGCGGCGTCGAGGTGGCATGACCGCCCCGGCGGGTAATAATTGATAATTCCAGGGACGATGAAGCCCGGCCGCGCCCCGGACAGACAAAATCCGGCGCCGGCCTTAAAATACAACCTTCGAGTCCACAGTTGCATTCCCATGGATTTTCCCACGATTGAATCAACCATCGGCAACACCCCCCTGGTGCGCCTGCAACGCTTGCCGGGCGTCACGTCGAACACCCTGCTGGTCAAGCTGGAGGGCAACAACCCGGCGGGGTCGGTCAAGGATCGCCCGGCCCTTGGCATGATTCTCCGGGCCGAGCAGCGCGGCGACATCCGCCCCGGGGACACCCTCATCGAGGCCACCTCCGGCAACACCGGCATCGCCCTGGCCATGGCGGCGGCCATCAAGGGATACCGGATGATCCTCATCATGCCCGACAACGCCACCGATGAACGCAAGGCGGCGATGACCGCCTACGGTGCCGAGCTCATTCTGGTGAGCCGCGAGGAGAGCATGGAGGGCGCCCGCGACCTGGCGCTCAAAATGCAGGCGGAAGGCCGTGGCGTGGTGCTCGACCAGTTCAACAATCCGGATAATCCCCTGTCCCATTACCAGGGAACGGGGCCGGAGATCTGGCGCCAGACCGCCGGCACGGTCACCCATTTCATCAGCTCCATGGGCACCACTGGCACCATCATGGGCGTTTCCGCCTACCTCAAGGAACAAAACCCGGCCATCGAGATCATAGGCCTCCAGCCTTCAGAGGGCGCCAGCATTCCCGGTATCCGCCGCTGGCCCGAGGCCTATCTGCCGGGCATTTTTGACAAGGCGAAGGTCGATCGCGTGCTCGACATCAGCCAGCAGGACGCGGAGCATACGATGCGCGAACTCGCCCGGCGGGAAGGTATCTTCGCCGGGGTGTCCTCCGGGGGCGCGGTGGCGGCGGCGCTGCGGATCTCCGCCACGGTGACCAATGCCGTCATCGTGGCGATCATTTGTGACCGCGGTGATCGCTACCTGTCATCGGGTATCTACGATCTCTGATCCGCTACCCTGCGGGTAATTTCCGGGGAACAGGCTTCATGGTTAAAACGCGGGAAGTGCACAACATTCACCTCGGCGACAAGGTGGACGTGCGGCGGTGGACGCGGCGAATCGCCGAGAAATCGGGCCTTTCGCCCGAGCTGGAACCGGTGCTGCTGGACGCCTGTGAACTCGCCCACGAGATCGAGGAGCGCAACCTCGGCGAGGGGCGCCGCTGGAATCCCGCCGTCAGCAGCTTTCTCACCGGCCTGGAAATGGCCGAAATTCTTGCCGAACTCGGCCTTGCGGACGAAGGCCTCGTGGCGGCGGTGCTTTATCGCCCCGTACGGGAAGGCAGTCTGTCCATCCAGCGGATGGAAAAGCACTTTGGCCGCGAGGTTGCTGAACTGATCCGCAGCGTGCTGCGCATGGCGGTGATCTCGACCTTGCGCAACGATTCCGAGCGGGAAGTGCTCGGCTTCGACGCCGAGCGCCAGGCCGCCAAGGTGCGTGAGATGCTGGTGTCCATCATCGACGACGTGCGGGTGGCGTTGATCAAGCTGGCCGAGCGCACCTGCGCCATTCGCGGCATCAAGACCGCGCCCCAGGAGCGCCAGTTGCGGGTCGCCCGGGAAATCTTCGACGTCTACGCCCCCCTCGCCCATCGCCTCGGTATCGGCCACCTCAAGTGGGAGCTGGAGGACCTCGCCTTTCGCTACCTGGAGCCTGTGGAGTACAAGCGCATCGCCAAGCTGCTGGCGGAGCGGCGAACCGACAGGGAGCATTACATCGAGGAATTGATGAATGCCCTGAAGGCGGAGCTGGATCGGGTTGGCATCGTCGGGGACGTATCGGGGCGCGCCAAGCATATCTACAGCATCTGGCGAAAGATGCAGCGCAAGGACATCAGTTTCTCCAAGGTCTACGATATCCGCGCGGTGCGGGTACTGGTGCCCACCGTGGGAGATTGCTACACCCTGCTCGGCATCGTCCACAGCAAATGGCGCAACATTCCCGACGAGTTCGACGACTACATCGCTGCCCCCAAGGAAAACGGCTATCGCTCGCTGCACACCGCGGTGATCGGGCCGCGCAACCGCATCGTCGAAATCCAGATCCGCACCTTCGAGATGCACGAGGAGGCGGAATTCGGCATCTGCGCCCACTGGCAGTACAAGGGCAGCGACTCGGTATCCGCCACCCAGAGCTACGAATCCAAGATCGCCTGGCTGCGCCAGGTGCTGGAATGGCACGACGAAATCGGTCACGAGGATGTCAAGGACCTGTTCAAGCATGAGGGCTCCCCGGACCGCATCTACGTCTTTACCCCGGAGGGCCACGTGGTGGACCTGCCGCCGGTATCGACGCCGCTGGATTTTGCCTACCGTATCCACACCCAGGTCGGCCACCGTTGCCGGGGCTGCAAGATCAACGGCCGGATCGCGCCCCTTGGCACCATTCTGCACACCGCGGATCAGGTCGAGATCATCACCGGCAAGCAGGAAGCCCCGAGCCGCGACTGGCTCTCCCCCACCTCCGGTTATCTGCACACCCCCCGCGCCCGCGCCAAGGTGCAGCAATGGTTTCGCAAGCAGGATCAGGACAAGAACATCGCCGCCGGCAAGACCATGCTCGACCGGGATTTTCGCCAGCTGGGGGTGAAGAATATCGATCTCGACGTGCTCGCGGAAAAATTCAACAAGAAAGGCGCCAACGGCCTGTATGCCGCGGTCGGCGCCGGTGATATCAATGTCGAGCAGGTCATTCGCGCGGCCCGCGCCCAGATCGTGCGGGACAGCGACAATGTCGCCCTGATCAAACGGCGGCCCCGCGCCACCCGCTACGGAAACTCCCGTTTCTATATCTACGGCGTGGGCGACCTGCTGACCCGGGTCGCCAGGTGTTGCAGCCCGCTGCCGGGGGATGAAATCAGCGGTTTCATCACCTCCGGTCGCGGCGTCACCATCCACCGCCAGGATTGTGGCAGCCTGCTGCGCCTCAAGGCCGAGCATCCAGGGCGCATTCTCCAGGTCAGCTGGGGCGGCGAGCCGACGGATGTCTATTCCGTGCCGATCCGGGTGCGGGCCTACGACCGCTCGGGATTGTTGAGCGACATCACCACCACCATCGATCGCCAGGGGTTGTCCATCGCCGCGCTCAACTCCGGCGAGGTGCGGGATGGCAAGGCCGAGGCCACCATCCATGTCGAGGTCAAGAGCATCGAGGAGCTGCGCCTGCTGATCACCCGGCTGCGCAACATTCCCAACGTGATCGATGTCGAACGCATGATTGAACAGGCGAAGGGCTGATGAGCACCCACAAACGTCACGGTATCGACGATCTTCTGTATCTGATGGCCCGTCTGCGGGATCCGGTCAGCGGTTGTCCCTGGGACTGCGAGCAGGATTTTCGCTCGCTGGTACCCTACACCCTGGAAGAGGTCTACGAGGTGGTGGACACCATCGAGCGCGGCGACGTGGGCCACCTCAGCGAGGAGCTGGGGGACCTGCTTTTTCAGGTGGTGTTCTACGCCCGTGTCGCCGAGCAGGACGGGCTTTTTGATTTTTCCACCGTCGTCGATGGCATAGTGCGCAAGCTTCTTGCCCGCCATCCCCATGTGTTTCCCGATGGCACCCTGGAAAGTCGTCGCGGCCCGGGGGAGGCTCCCCGGGAATCCCGGGTCAAGGAACAGTGGGAAACCATCAAGCAGGAGGAGCGCAACAGCAAGGGCAAGGGGCACCTGCTGGCGGACATTCCCGTGGCACTGCCGGCGCTCGTCCGCGCCCAGAAAATCCAGAAGCGTGTGGCGAGGGTCAATTTCGACTGGCCGGATATCGGTGGCGTGATGGCGAAGACGCGGGAAGAAATGGCCGAGCTCGACGGAGCCCTCGCAAGCGCCGACCCGGACGCCATCGCCGATGAAATCGGCGATCTGCTTTTTTGTTGCGTCAATCTCGCCCGCCACGCAGGGTTTGATGCGGAAACCCTCCTGCGTCGATCGGTGGGGAAATTCGAGCGCCGCTTCAACCGCATGGAGGATCTTGCCTCGGCATTGGGAACACCCCTCGGCGAGTGCGATGCCAAGGCCCAGGACAGCCTGTGGCGGGCCGCGAAGGACGTCGATATTCCCCCAGCCTGAAATGCCAGTCACCTGTGCCGAGGGTGGATATTTCATCGAACACCCCGCCCACGGTGGCTATCTTGTGATCAAAAGCGAATCAGTGTAAGGTTTCCCGCCTTCGAATTCCGACCTTTTCACAGGATAAACCCGCCAATGAATATCATTCTGCTTGGTCCCCCCGGCGCCGGTAAGGGCACCCAGGCCAAATTCATCACCGAGAAATACGCCATTCCCCAGATCTCCACCGGTGACATGCTGCGCGCCGCGGTCAAGGCTGGCACCGAACTTGGGAAAAAGGCGCAGGGCATCATGGCCGCGGGCGGCCTGGTCTCCGATGACATCATCATCGGTCTGGTGAAGGAACGTATCCAGCAGCCGGATTGCGTCAACGGCTTTCTGTTCGACGGCTTTCCGCGCACCATTCCCCAGGCCCAGGCGCTGATCGATGCGGGTGTCAGAATCGACAAGGTCATTGAAATCGATGTGGCGGACGAGGAGATCGTCGCGCGGCTGAGTGGCCGGCGAGTTCACGAATCCTCCGGTCGGGTCTATCACATTGCCCACAATCCCCCCAAGGTGGCCAACACCGACGACCTCACCGGCGAGCCCCTCGTTCAGCGCGAGGACGATCGGGAAGAAACCGTGCGCAAGCGTCTGAGTGTCTATCACGAGCAGACCAAGCCGCTGGTGGAGTTCTACCGCGACTATGCGCGCCGCGATCCCGAGAATGCGCCGCGCTACGCGGCCATTTCCGGCGTGGGCGCTCTTGCTGATGTTGAAAGCCGCCTGGTGGGCGCGCTGGGTTGAGGTTGGCCGGGGCGATATTCGCGCAGCCAGCCTTGTCGAAAAGGAGCCCTCGCGGCTCCTTTTTTCGTTGCAGAGCCGGGCAATGTTTCATTTCAGGACATTATTTTTCGATCATTGGTGAAAAACTTTCGGCGTTATCGCCATTAAAGTGAACTTCTCCGTAACTTTTCTTTGAAACTTTATGATTTATTGAATAAAATTCAACCAATGCTCCATTCTTGATTTGGTTTGTTGTTAATTTTTTTTACACCCCGGGGAGAAAACCATGGCTAGAGTTGCTAATAAAACCGCTCCAAAAGCGAAAAAGGTACCCAAGGCCGAGGCCGGTGTGGCAAAACGTGCGCCACGCAAAGCCGCGGCGAGTGCCGAGGTCAAGGTGAAATCTCTCGTCGGCACCATTGAAAAGCAGATCGAAGCTGCCGCCAAGAAGGAAGCTGCCGCAAAGGCCAAGCTTCAGGATGTGCGTGATCGCGCCGCAAAAAATGGCACCAAGGCGGCCAAGGCCGCGGTGATCAAGGCGCGCGCGGCGGTCCGTGAAGCCGCGGCCCAGGGCAGCGCCCTCAAGCAGGATCTTCGCAAGGCAAAGGTTGAACAGCGTGTTCAGGAGACCCTTGCCAAGGCGGTTGCGGCCGAGCACAAAGCCGCGGCAAAAGTCGCCGAGGTGGAGAAAAAGCTCGAGGCCCGGGCCCGCAAGGATCTCAATTCCGCCATCGCCAAGTTCGAGGCCGGCTGGCTCAAGGCCCGCAAGGCCCTGGATATCAAGAAGCTCAGGAGCATCGCCCAAAAGGAAGCCGACAAGGCGCGGAAGGTGAAAAAATCCCTTGAATCCAAGGTCAAGACCATGGTCAAGGAATCGACATCCACCCGCAAGCCCAAGGCCGCCAAAGCGACCCGCGCCCCCAAGTCGGATGCCAGCGCCAAGCCTGTCGCCAAGCGCGGCCGTCCCCCCAAGGCCGCTGCCGCGAAGCCTGCGGCAGCGAAACCTGCCGCCAAGCGTCCCGGTCGTCCGGCAAAGGCCGCCAAGCCTGCCGCCGCTCCCGCCGGGGCTCCCAAGCGTCGTGGTCGTCCGCCCAAGGCCAAGGCGGCGGCAGCCCCTGCCACCCCCGAGGCCTGATGTTGTAACATCACTCCGCTGATCAAGAATCCCCCGCCGCGGCGGGGGATTTTTTTACATGCCCCCGGACCATGACGACACTCCTTGCAATTGATACCGCCACCACGGCCTGTTCCGTGGCCCTTGCCGTTGACGGCGAGGTTCGCCAGCAATTCGTGGCAACTCCCCGGGAGCACACCCGGCTGGTACTGCCCATGGTGGACGCCCTGCTCGCCGAGGCGGGGATCGCGCTCTCGGCCGTGGATGCCATTGCCTTCACGGCGGGGCCCGGTTCCTTCACCGGGCTGCGGATCGGATTTGGCGTGGTGCAGGGGCTTGCTTTTGGGGCGGACCTGCCGGTGATTCCGCTGTCGACCCTCGCGGTGATGGCGCGCTCGGCGTCGAACCGGAGCGACTTCATCGAAGGTTTGGTGCTCCCGGCCCTCGATGCCCGCATGGGGGAGCTGTACTGGGGCGTTTACCGGGTGGCGGACGGACTTGTCGAGGCGGTGATCGCCGACGGGGTGAGTGCGCCGGCTGCCGTCGCCGAGAGGGTAAGCGGTGCCATCGATCTCGGCGTCGGTGATGGCTGGGGGCAACTTGCTCCACTGCTCGACGCCGGCTCCATCGATACCGCGCTCACGCCGGACGCCGCCAGCGCCATCGCTCTTGCCACGCCGATTTATGCGGGGGGAGGTGCCCGGCCCGTGGATCAGGTCGAGCTGATTTATATCCGCAACGAAGTCACCTGGAAAAAACGCCAGAAGATTCGCAATGAAGCGCCGGGGTCTCGATGACATTGTTTCAGGTGGTGATGCTGGCATTGATTCAGGGCATTACCGAATTTCTGCCGATCTCCAGTTCCGCGCATCTCATTCTGCCGGCCCAGTTGCTGGGCTGGCCGGATCAGGGGCTCGCCTTTGATGTGGCCGTCCACGTCGGCACTCTTGCCGCGGTGCTGTGGTATTTTCGCGCCGACGTGCGGACACTGGCCCTCGCCTGGCTGCGCAGTTGTGCGACCCGCAAGGGCGACGGCGAGAGCCGTCTTGCCTGGGCGGTGATCATCGGCACCATCCCGGCGGGCCTGGCCGGCTTGCTGTTCAATGACCTGGTGGAAAACCATTTGCGCTCCACCTTGGTGATTGCGCTCACTACCATTGGCTTCGGCATTCTTCTCGGGGTGGCCGATCGGCGCGGTTCCCGCCACAGGAGCCTCATGGACCTCGACTGGCGCGGCGCCCTCTGGATCGGTCTCTCCCAGGCCCTGGCACTGGTCCCCGGCACCTCGCGCTCGGGGATCACCATGACCGCTGCCCTTGCCCTCGGCTTCGACAGGGTCGCCGCGGCGCGTTTTTCCTTCCTGTTGTCGATTCCCATCATTGCCTTGAGCGGGCTTTACAAAGGCGTCGAATTGCTCGCCGTCGAGCAGGTTCCCTGGGGCGCCATCGGCATTGCCACGGCCATTTCGGCGGTGACGGCCTATCTCTGCATCCGGGTATTCCTGAACGTGATCAATCGCATGGGGATGATGCCGTTCGTCTGGTACCGGCTGGCCCTCGGTGGTGTTCTGCTGGCGCTGATCGGGATGGGTTGAGGCCCACTGCGTCAGCGGTCACGGAGCTCAGGGTTGGAATCCTTGGGTTATACTGCCGGCCCTGCCCACCGAGAGTTGCCTTGATGACATCCCAAGCCGACCCCGCCACCCGCACCGACGCAGGCCGTGCCGATTTCAACCGGCGCCTGCTGGCGTTTCTCGCCGCCTCGCCCACGCCCTTTCACGCCGTCGCCAACCTGGCGGCGGCCCTCGACGCCGCCGGTTTCATCCGCCTTGATGAACTGGCGCCCTGGGCGCTGGCTCCTGGCGAGCGCTATTACTGTACCCGCAATGGCAGTTCGATCATCGCCTTCGTGGTCGGCAGCGCGCCATTGGATGTGGGCGGTATCCGCTTGGTGGGCGCCCATACCGACAGTCCCTGCCTGATGGTCAAGCCGCAACCGGAGATCACCACCCGGGGCTACTTCAAGCTCGGCGTCGAAGTGTATGGCGGCGCTCTGCTCGCCCCCTGGTTTGACCGCGACCTCTCCCTCGCCGGGCGCGTCGTCTATCGCGATGGGGCGCAATTGCGCCAGATGCTGGTGGATTTCGGCGACCCGGTGGCGGTGATCCCGAGCCTTGCCATTCACCTCGACCGCGGCGCCAACGACGGCCGGGCCATCAACGCCCAGACGGATATCCCACCGGTGCTGTTCCAGGTGGGGGAGGGCAGGGCCAGCGATTTTCGCCAACTCCTCGCCGAGCGCTTTCTGGCTGGCAAATCCGACGCCCGGGTGCTCGACTACGAACTCTATTTTTACGATACCCAGAAGCCGGCGCTGGTGGGCCTTTACGGTGACTTCATCGCGTCGGCGCGGCTCGACAATCTGCTCAGCTGTTTTGTCGGGCTGGACAGTATTCTTGCCGCCACGGGGGACGAGACCGCCATGCTGGTGTGCGCCGACCACGAGGAGGTGGGAAGCGTGTCCGCCTGCGGCGCCCAGGGGCCGATGCTGGCGTCGGTGCTCGAACGGCTGGTGCCGGATGACGAAACCCGCACCCGGGTCATCGCTCGCTCGCTGATGATTTCCGCCGACAACGCCCACGGCGTGCATCCGAATTTTGTCGCGAAGCACGATGAGAACCATGGGCCCCTGCTCAACCAGGGGCCGGTGATCAAGGTCAATGCCAGGCAACGCTACGCCACCAGCAGCCTCACCGCCGCCCTGTTTCGCCAGCTCGCCCACGAGGTGGACGCCCCGCTGCAGAGTTTTGTCACCCGCACGGATATGGGTTGCGGCAGCACCATCGGCCCGGTCACCGCTGCCGAGGTGGGGGTGCCCACGTTGGACGTGGGGGTACCCACCTTCGCCATGCATTCCATCCGCGAACTGGCGGGCACCGCCGATGCCTGGATGTTGCGGTGCATTCTCGCCCATTTCCATAACCGCGCCGGCAGCCTGGTGATCGCGGAGGGCTGAGGCCCGCGCCGCGCCCAGCGCCCGCTTTTATCGTCAGTTTTCAAGGTTCGAACATGACACAGCCACAGCACGTCTATCTCACCGGCATCACCACCACCGGAACTCCGCACCTCGGCAATTACGTGGGCGCGATTCGCCCCGCCATCGCGGAGAGCCAAAATCCCAGCCACCGGGCCTATTATTTTCTTGCCGACCTCCACGCCCTGATCAAGTGCCAGGAGCCGGACAGGGTGCGCCAGTCGAGCCGCGAGATCGCCGCCACCTGGCTGGCCCTCGGTCTCAACACCGACAATGTGGTGTTCTACCGCCAGTCCGATGTGCCGGAAATTCCCCAGTTGGCGTGGCTGCTGAGCTGCGTGGCGGCCAAGGGCTTGCTCAATCGCGCCCACGCCTACAAGGATGCGGTGCAGAAGAATCAGGAAGAGGGCCAGGATCCGGACTACGGCATCACCATGGGCCTGTTCAGCTACCCGGTGTTGATGGCCGCGGATATTCTCATGTTCGGCGCTACCCGGGTGCCGGTGGGGCGGGACCAGATCCAGCATATCGAGATGGCCCGGGATATGGCGCAGCGTTTCAATTACCTCTACGGCGAGCACTTCGTGCTGCCCGAGGCGGTGGTGGATGATCAGACGGCGGTATTGCAGGGCCTCGATGGCCGCAAGATGAGCAAGAGCTATGGCAATACCATTCCGCTCTTCCTCGATGAGAAGCAACTGAAAAAGCACATCAACAAGATCAAGACCAATCTGCTGGAGCCGGGCGAGCCGAAGGATGCCGACAGCTCCACCCTGTTCCAGATCTGGCGCGCCTTCGCCAGCGCGGAAGAGACCGCCGAGATGCGCCGCGAATTCGCCAACGGCATAGCCTGGGGCGAGGCCAAGAAGCGCCTGTTCGAACTGCTCAACGAGCAGCTCCGCGACGCCCGGGACCACTACAACCGCCTGCTGGCCGAGCCGGAATATATCGAAGCGGTGCTGCGCAAGGGCGCGGACAGGGCGCGGGAAACCAGCGAGCCGTTCCTCGCGCGGCTGAAAGAGGCCGTGGGTATCTCCGCCCTGCTCAGCTGAGGCGGGCGTAATCCCCCGAGAGGATGCGCTTGCGGCCGGCCACCGGCCCGTTGTACAGGTAGGTCCAGGCCGCCAGGGTGCGGCCTGGGCCCGCGGTCACCGGGATTTTCTCCCGGCGGTATTCCGACAGGGTGGGTTGCCCCGGGTCGCAATCCTCGTAGGCGTCGAGGATCGGCCACAGCGCCCCGGGATTGTCGACCCGGTAAATCTCGCCCCTCACCGGGGCGCCGGCCCGGCTGGAGAGCACCAGCCCCGGGTATCCCCCCAGTTCGAATAGCTGCCCGCGACAGCGGCCCGTCCCCACAAAACGGCAGTGGCTCGCCACCACCCGGTGCATGGGGTGGGGTTGGCCGGCGGCGGTGTCGCGCCGCAGGGAGCCGTAGACGAAAAGGTATTCCCCGTGGTCAGTGTCCATGGTTTGCCACCTCGAATGTCTGTCGGGGCGCGGAACGATTCATTGGGTTCGCGCCGGCGTTCGGCCCTGGGTTTTGTCCAGCACCCCCGTCAGTCCGGCGCACAGGGCCGCCAGTTCATCCTCGGCGATGACGTACGGCGGCATCAGGTACACCAGCTTGCCGAAGGGGCGCACCCAGATACCCGCCTCGACAAATGCCGGGGTGATGGTTTTCATGTCCACCGGATCCCGCAGTTCCACCACGCCGATGGCTCCGAGGACCCGCACGTCGGCCACGAAATCCCTGTCCCGCAGCGGCGTCAATTCCCGCCGTAAACCCGCCTCGATGGCACTGACCTGGCCCTGCCAGTGGCCGGAGGCGAGCAGCCCGAGGCTGGCGTTCGCCACCGCGCAGGCGAGGGGGTTGCCCATGAAGGTGGGGCCGTGCATGAACACCCCCGCCTCGCCGCCGCACAGGGTGTCGGCCACCTCGCTGGTGCACAGGGTCGCTGCCAGGGTCAGGTAGCCGCCGGTGAGGGCCTTGCCGAGGCAGAGGATGTCCGGCGCTATTCCCGCCCATTCACACGCAAACAGCTTGCCAGTGCGGCCAAAACCGGTGGCGATCTCGTCGGCGATGAGCAGGACGCCGTGCCGGTCGCACAGTTGGCGCACCTGGCGCAGGTAGTCCGGGGAATAAAAGCGCATGCCCCCGGCACCCTGCACCACCGGCTCGAGGATCACCGCCGCCAGCTCGTTCCGGTGATGGGCCATGAGCCCGGCGATGCCGGCGATCTGATCGGCGCCGCAGGGCTCGTCGAAACGGCAGGCCGGCGCCTCGGCAAAGAGCTGTGGCATCAGTACCTGGCTGAACAAATGGTGCATCCCGGTGACCGGGTCGCACACCGACATGGCGCCAAAGGTATCGCCGTGGTAGCCGCTGCGCAGGGACAGGAAGCGGTGCTTGCCGGCCTGCCCGCGGGCCTGCCAGTACTGCACGGCCATTTTCATCGCCACCTCGACGCTCACCGAGCCGGAATCGCAGAGAAATACCTTTTCGAGATTGCCGGGTGTAATATCCACCAGGCTTTGCACCAGCCGCGCGGCCGGTTCGTGGGTGAGGCCGCCAAACATCACATGGGCAAAGTGGTCGAGCTGATCCCGCGCCGCGGCGTTGAGCGCAGGGTGGTTGTAACCGTGGATGGCCGACCACCAGGACGACATGCCGTCGATCAGCCGCCGTCCATCCGCCAGGTGAATGTGGACGCCCTCGGCGTGCACCACCGGATAGCTGGTGACCGGAGAGGTTGTCGACGAGTAGGGATGCCAGATATGCTCCCGGTCGATACGGGCAATGTCCTCGGGTGTCATCGTGGGGCTCGAGTCGCTCGGTGGTCGGCCATTGTAAGGGAGTGTTTCCCGGGAAAACACCTTGCAAAGCCGCCGGTTGGTTTCCATTCATTCTTGCTTACAGGTTTCCATTCCATGGGTTTAACGTTGTTCTCTCGCGCCTTTGCTGTTGTGACGTTGCTGTTGATGCCATTTGGGCTGCTGGCCGGGGAGGGCAGTGATTTCTGGAGCAAGAGCAACGAGCGCAACAGCGCCCCGATCGATCACGGCGCCTGGGATAGGCTGTTGGCGGCCTATGTGGTGGAGACGCCGGATTCCGCCATACGCCAGTTCCGCTACCGGGACATGGACAAATCCGCCGCCAGGGCCCTCGATGCCTACCTCGCGCAGATGGAGAGTATCGACCCCCGGGATTACAGCCGCCAGGAACAGCTGGCCTACTGGCTCAACGTCTACAATGCCCTCTCGGTGCGGGAGATCCTCCCCCATGTGGCCGGCACCCGCGGCGACATCAGCCTCCCCGCCACCCTCTGGTCGGAGAAAAGCGCCAGGATCGCCGGGCAGAAATTGTCACTGAACGATATCGAGCACGGCATCCTCCGCCCGGTGTGGAAGGACCACCGCATCCACTTCGGCCTCAACTGCGCCTCCATGGATTGCCCCAACATGGACAGCCGGGCCTACACCGCCGCCACCGTGCGGGACCAGCTCAAGAGCGCCGGCACCCGCTTCGTCAACGATGATCGCGGGGTGCGCTACGCCGAGGGCAAGCTCACCGTGTCCCGCCTGTTCGAGGACTATCGGGAGGACTTCGCCGCCGATCCCAAAACCCTGATGAAGGTCTTCGCCCATTACGCCCGGGACATGAAGGCCCTGTACCTGCTCGGCTACCAGGGCGAGATCCACTACTCCCGGGATCCGCGCCTCAACAGCCCCTGACACCCACCTTCTTCCCGGGGCCCGCCGACGGGGGCGTCCTGCTGACCCGGGGAGCGGCTTTTGGGTACAATGTCCCCCTTTTGCAAGGACTGAAGGCCATGGCCGTTCGACTCAAGACCCCTGACGAAATCGCCAAGATGCGCGTCGCCGGCCGCCTGGCCGCCGAGGTACTGGACATGATCGGCCCCCACGTGGTGCCGGGGGTGACCACCGCCGAGCTCGACGCCATCTGCCACGAGTACATCGTCAGCGTCCAGCAGGCCATCCCCGCCCCCCTCAACTACAAGGGGTTTCCCAAGTCCATCTGCACCTCCGTCAACCATGTGGTATGCCACGGCATCCCCTCCGAGAAGAAGGTGTTGAAGTCCGGGGACATCATCAATATCGATGTCACCGTCATCAAGGACGGCTATTACGGCGACACCAGCAAGATGTTCTGCGTCGGCGAGGTGCCCGAGCACGCCCAGCGCCTGATCCGCGTTACCCAGGAGTGCCTCTATATCGGCATGGCCCTGGTGCGCCCCGGCATGCGCCTCGGGGACATCGGCCACGCCATCCAGAAGCACGCCGAGTCCAACTACTACTCCGTGGTGCGGGACTATTGCGGCCACGGCATCGGCAACGAATTCCACGAAGAGCCCCAGGTGCTCCACTTCGGCCAGCCCGGCACGGGCCTGGTTCTGAAGGAGGGGATGACCTTCACCATCGAGCCCATGGTCAACGCCGGCAAGCACCAGACCAAGCTCAAGAGCGACGGCTGGACGGTGGAGACCCGGGACGGCCGCCTCTCCGCCCAGTGGGAGCACACCCTGGCGGTCACCGCCGAGGGCATCGAGGTGCTGACCGCCCGTCCGGACGAAACCTTTCCCTGGATGACCTGACCGAGGGCGCCGCCGCCGATGGAACTCCACCGCCAGACCCTGCTGTTCTTCGACGAGCAGCGCTTTGCCCGGCGGCTCGCCGAGGGCAACCCCCTCACGGTTTTCAAGGACGCCATCGCCGCGGCCAACGGCCACCTCGACAGCCGTTTCCTCGAGGGGGAGCAGGTCAGCACCCTGGTCTATGAGCGCGCGGCCTTCATCGATCGCATCCTCATGCACGCCTGGCGGCAGTTTTCCTGGGATGACAACATCGCCCTGTTGGCGGTGGGTGGCTACGGCCGCGGCGAGCTCCACCCCCATTCCGATATCGACTTGCTGATTCTCCTCAAGAAATCCAACACCAAGCCCTACAAGGACAGCATCGAGCGCTTCCTCACCTTCCTGTGGGATATCCAGCTCAAGATCGGCCAGAGTGTCCGGTCCATCAGCCAGTGCGTCGACGAGGCCAAGGCCGACATCACCGTGGCCACCAACCTGATGGAGTGCCGCACCCTCACCGGCAACCCGGACCTGCGCCAGCTCATGGTGAAAAAGACCGGGCCTGCGAAAATCTGGCCGTCGGCTGCCTTTTTCCGCGCCAAGTGGGATGAGCAGATCGACCGCCACCGCAAGCACGGCTACACCGAGTACAACCTGGAGCCCAACGTCAAGGAAGCCCCCGGGGGCCTGCGGGACATCCAGATGATCAAGTGGGTGGCCTGCCGCCACTTCCAGGTCAGCGCCCTGTCGGAGCTGATGGGCAAGGGCTTCATCAACGAGGAGGAGCTCGACCTGCTGCGCAGCGGCGAGGAGTTCCTCTGGAAGGTGCGCTATGGCCTGCATCTGCTGGCCAAGCGGCCCGAGGAGCGCCTGCTGTTCGACTTCCAGCGCAAGCTGGCGGCCCAGTTCGGCTACCGGGACACCGACCGGCGCCTCGGGGTGGAGCAGTTCATGCACCGCTACTACCGGGTGGTGCTGTCGATGCGGGAGCTCAACGACGTGCTGCTCCAGTACCTCGACGAAGTCATCCTGCGCAAGGACAAGGCGCGCCGCGCGCGGCGCATCAACGAGCGTTTCCAGGTCCGCGACGACTATATCGAGACCGTCGACGACAAGGTCTTCGAACGCCAACCCTCTGCCCTTCTCGAATTGTTCGTGCTGCTGGGGGAGGACCCGTCCATCCAGGGCATCCGCGCGGCCACCATCCGCCAGTTGCAGCTCTACCGCTACCTGATCGATGACCGCTTCCGCGCCGACCCGCAGAACCGCGCGCTGTTCATGCGCCTGTTCAGCTGCCCGGGCAAGCTGTCGCTGCAACTGCAGCGCATGACCCGCTACGGCATCCTGGGGCGCTACCTGCCGGAATTTGGCCGCATCGTCGGCCAGCCCCAGCACGACCTGTTCCACATCTACCCGGTGGACGTCCATACCCTGCAGGTGATCCGCAACATGCGCCGCCTCGACCGCCCCGAGGAGACCGAGCAACTGCCGGTGGCGTCCCACATCTACAAGAACCTGCAAAAGCCCGAGCTGTTGTTCATCGCCGGGCTCTACCACGACATCGGCAAGGGCCGGGGGGGCGATCACTCCGCCCTCGGCTCCGTCGATGTGGTGGATTTCGCCGAGCGCCACGGCCTGCCGCCCCAGGAAGTGCGGCTGCTCAAGTGGCTGGTGGAGAAACATCTGCTGATGTCGTCGGTGTCCCAGCGGGAGGACATCTCCGACCCGGACGTGATCCAGCATTTCGCCTCCATCGTCGGCAACCAGATCCACCTCGACTACCTGTTCCTGCTCACCGTTTGTGACATCCGCGGCACCAACCCCACCCTGTGGAACAGTTGGCGGGCGTCCCTGCTGCGCACCCTCTACCTGGAAACCAAGCGCGCCCTGCAACGGGGCCTCGAAAACCCCGCCAACCGCGGCGAATGGGTGGCGAGCACACGCCAGGAGGCCCTCAACATCCTCGCCGACGAGGGTATCGACGAGGCCGCGGCGCGGGCCATCTGGACCGATGTGGACGAGGAATTCTTCCTCCGCGAGCGGGCCGGGGTGATCGCCCGCTGGACCCGCGCCATCCGCGAGGCGGCGGACAGCCAGGAGCCGGTGATCGTGGTGGACGAGGCGGGGCTCGAACAGGCGGTGGCGACGCGGATCTTCATCCATACCACCGGCCTCAACAATGTCTTCCCCATCACCGCGGCGACCCTCGACCAGCTGTCCCTCAACATCCAGGACGCCCGCCTGCACACCGCCAGCAACGGCCACACCTTCGATGTGTTCTATGTGCTCGGGGACGATGGCAATCCCCTCGGCGAGGGCCCTCGGGTGCAGCAGATCGCCCGCACCCTGTCCGCCGCCCTGAAGGCGCCGAGCAGCTCCACCTTCAACGTTCGCCGTCGCACTTCGCTGCAGTTGAAGCACTTCAACATGAAGACCCGCACCTACCTCCACAACGACACCGCCCGCAGTCTCACGGCCCTGGAGGTGATCACCCCCGACCGGCCGGGGCTCCTGGCCCACCTGGGGCGGATCTTCATGCGCTTTGGCCTGCGCCTGCACAGCGCCAAGATCGCCACCCTGGGGGAGCGGGTGGAGGACGTGTTCTATATCACCGACCTGGATTACCAGCCCCTGTCGGACCCGGATTTCTGCCAGCAATTGCAGGACACCATCTGCCGCGAGCTGGACGCCCGCAACGCCGAGGATTCCGCCGGCGACACCCCGCGCAAACTCGTGATCTGAGCCCCGCGCCCACTCCATCGACGGATTTCACCGCCCCATGAATCGCCACCTCGACAAACTGCAACCCTATCCGTTCGAGCGCATCCGCGCCCTGCTGGCGGACCTCGCCCCCCCGGCGGGCCTCGCCCCCATCAATTTCGCCATGGGGGAGCCGCGCCACCCGGCCCCGGCCTTCGTGCTGGAGACCCTCGCCCGGGAGCTCTCCGGGATGTCCAGCTACCCGGCCACCAGGGGCATCGACGAGCTGCGGGCGGCCATCTGTGACTGGCTGGCGCGGCGTTTTGCCATTCCTCCCGCGGCCCTCGACCCCGATCGCCATGTATTGCCGGTGAACGGCACCCGGGAGGCCCTGTTCGCCTTCGCCCAGGTGATGGTGGACGCCGCGGCGGACAGCCTCGTGGCCTTTCCCAACCCCTTCTACCAAATCTACGAGGGCGCCACCCTGCTGGCCGGGGCCGCCCCCCACTTGCTCAACTGCACCGAGGACAACGGCTTTGCCCCGGATTTCGACGCCGTCCCCGCCGCCGTTTGGGAGCGCTGCCAGCTGCTCTATATCTGCTCCCCGGGCAACCCCACCGGCAGCGTGCTGGACATGGGCAGCCTCAAGCGACTGATCGCCCTCGCCGACGCCCACGACTTCGTCATCGCCAGCGACGAGTGCTACTCGGAGATCTACCCGGACGAGGGGAACCCCCCTCCGGGCCTGCTTGAGGCCTGCGCCGAGCTCGGCCGCGACGATTTTGCCCGCTGCGTGGTGTTCCACAGCCTGTCGAAGCGCTCCAACCTGCCGGGCCTGCGCTCCGGCTTCGTCGCCGGTGACGGCGCACTGCTCGGCAAGTTCCTGCTCTACCGCACCTACCACGGCTGTGCCATGTCGCTGCCCATCCAGCGGGCCAGCATCGCCGCCTGGGGTGATGAACAGCATGTGCGGGAAAACCGCGACAAATACCGCCGCAAGTTCCAGGCGGTGACGGACATCCTCGCCCCGGTACTGGAGGTGATGGCGCCGGACGCCGGTTTCTACCTCTGGCCCCGCACCCCGGTGAGCGACACCGACTTGGCCCGCGCCCTGTACCGGGAGGCGAACATCCAGGTGGTGCCCGGCACCTTCCTCGCCCGGGACACCCCCGCCGGCAACCCCGGCGCCCACCGGGTGCGCCTCGCCCTGGTGGCGGAGGTGGACGAGTGCATTGCCGGCGCGCGGCGGATTCGCGAGGTGATCGAGGGGTTGTGAGTGCTCGGGGTCGGTTTGCAGGTTGCAGGTTGCAGGTTGCAGGTTTCAAGGTGCAGGTTGCAGGTTGCGAAACACCCGCACCCTATTGGCCAATCGACGGCCTCCCCCTAAAGCGCCAGCAAACCTGCCCCTTGGACCTTGAAACCTGCAACTCAAAAAGGAATCGCCGATGCTGAAAAAGGAACGGGCCGCCTTCATCCGCGAGCGCCTGGCGCAGCTCTACCCCAACCCGCCCATTCCCCTGCACCACAGGGATCCGTTCACCCTGCTGGTGGCGGTGTTGCTCTCCGCCCAGTGCACCGACGAGCGGGTCAACAAGGTCACCCCGGCCCTGTTCGCCCTCGCCGACAACCCGTTCGACATGGCCCGGGTGCCGGTGGAGGAAATCCACCGGGTCATCAAGCCCTGCGGCCTCGCGCCGCAAAAATCCCGCGCCATCGCCGAGCTGTCGAACATTCTGGTGAACCGCTATGGCGGTGAGGTGCCGGCGGATATCGATGCGCTGGAAACCTTGCCCGGGGTCGGCCACAAGACCGCCAGCGTGGTGATGTCCCAGGCCTTCGGTGTGCCCGCCTTCCCGGTGGATACCCATATCCACCGCCTCGCCCAGCGCTGGGGGCTGTCCAATGGCCGGAGTGTGGTCCAGACCGAGCGGGACCTGAAAAAATTGTTCCCGGCGGAAACTTGGAATGACCTGCACCTGCAAATCATCTACTACGGTCGCGAGTTCTGCTCCGCCCGTGGCTGCGACGGTACCCGCTGCGATATCTGCCGCGCCTGCTACCCCAACCGCAAGCATCCCAAGCAGACCCGCAAGGCTTGAGGGCAGAGCTGCCCCGCCCCGCGGGTTTCACCCGGTGGCCGCGCATTTAATTGTGTGCCGCGAAAACGTACAATGGCGGCCCCTTTTGGATCCGTCCCCCGCCATGCTCGAACCGACCCGTAAAGCCAAGCTGGAGTTCAACAAGCTGCAAAAGCGCCTGCGCCGCGAGGTGGGCAAGGCCATCGCCGATTACAACATGATCGAAGCGGGAGACAAGGTGATGGTGTGCCTGTCGGGGGGCAAGGATTCCTACGGCATGCTCGACATCCTGATGAGCCTGCAAAAGACCGCGCCCATCGAATTCGAACTGGTGGCGGTCAACCTCGACCAGAAGCAACCGGGCTTTCCCGAGGATGTGCTGCCCCGCTACCTGACGGAACTGGGTGTGCCGTTCCATATCCTCGAAAAGGACACCTACAGCATCGTCACCGATATCATCCCGGAGAACCGCACCTACTGCAGCCTGTGCTCCCGGCTGCGGCGCGGCACCCTGTATGGGTTCGCGGAGGAAATCGGCGCCACCAAGATCGCCCTCGGCCACCACCGGGACGACATCATGGAGACCCTGTTCCTCAACCTCTTCCACGGCGGCAGCCTCAAGGCCATGCCGCCCAAGCTGCTCAGCGACGACAAGCGCAATATCGTCATTCGCCCCCTGGCCTACTGTACCGAGGAGGATCTGGAGGAGTACGCGGAGCAAAAGGGCTTTCCCATCATTCCCTGCAACCTCTGCGGTTCCCAGGAGAACCTGCAGCGCAAGGTGATCAAGGACATGCTGCGGAGCTGGGAGCGCCAGCACCCCGGGCGGGTGGAGAGCATTTTCCGCGCCATCGGCAACGTGGCGCCCTCCCAGCTGATGGATACCCGGCTGTTCGATTTTCAGAACCTGGCCATCGAGCGACCGGCGTCGGACGAATTGGGTATCAATGTGGTGAACCTCAAGGGCTGAAGGCCAAGCGCCAAAAAAAAACGGGATGGCGACCTCAGGCCGCCATCCCGCCGGTCCCTCTCCCCTTTGTTGAACCCAGATCCCGGTAATTGCGCACGAAATCCCCGGGGCACCCCGAGGGCCGGGCGTGGAAATGTCGATGCCAGAAGCGTCCGAGCCCCGCGATGTCGTCCGCCTCGGGCAATGGCTCCTCCGCCTTGCGGTAGATGCACCAGGCGATGGCCGTGGCGTACTTCAGATTGCTGAGCAGCTCCCCGTGGGGGTCCGTCAAAAAGGCGTGCTGCCCCGCGAGGCCCCGCACCAGGCTTGCCAGCTCCGGGTGGTGCACCAGGTAGTGATCCCACACCGCCCGATGGCCGCTGGGGGATATGTGGTAGATCCCCAGGCGGCGATTGTCCTTCAGGCAAAAGCCGAGGCCGGATTCGTGGATGGCGGTACCCACCAGCAGGTTCTCCGCGGCCTCCGACCAGTCGCCCAGATACTTCAGCGTGTCCCGAATGACCAGGTGACGCAGATCATCCGCTCTGAAAATCATGTGATTACCCCTCTTGGCCAGGGAGCAAGGACGTTTGGCATCGACCGGCCGTGCTGAATTGATGATGGTTTAGTTTTTAAAGTACTTAACTTTTAGTAGGTTGTTGGGGTTTTATCAATCCAATTATCCGGTTTGTTTTGTTAACGGCTTCGCATTCTTGGTGTAAGCGCCGGTTTTGGGTGAGCTATTTGGTTTTTTTTTGATCAGTTTGTGGCGGATCATCCCCCGTCACGGTGCCCCGGTCAGGGGTGCGGATCCGCCCGCCAAGGGCCCTTCCGGTTGAGTTTTGGCCCCACTTGAAGAATAATGGCCGCGCTTTTTGAGCCCCCAACCCCCGGTGAAATCCGTCAATTGCTGGCTTTTTCCGGAGGATCGGCACTGGACAGGGTTCTGTATGGCCCGTCGGTGCCGTCAGTCATTCCTGGCGGGAGTGTCCAGGCGGCAGGGTTCGGTTGAGTCCGGAAGGCGAGGGTCCCACGCCCTCCGGGTTGAAAACTCAAAGGCTTTCAGTTTTGCCCCGAGCCGCAATCCTGCGCGAGCACCGATGAACCGCTGTCACCGGCGGCTTTGTCCTTAAACAACTGAACTGTGAAACTAGGGTTTATTCATGAAGATACTTGTCGCCGTAAAACGTGTCGTTGACTACAACGTGAAGGTGCGCGCCAAGGCCGACGGCAGCGCCGTCGACCTCGCCAACGTCAAGATGGCCATCAACCCCTTCTGTGAAATCGCGGTGGAAGAAGCCGTTCGCCTCAAGGAAAAGGGCATCGCCACCGAGATCATCGCCGTTTCCATCGGTGCCCAGTCCGCCCAGGAGCAGATCCGCACCGCCCTTGCCCTCGGTGCCGACCGCGGCATCCTGGTGCAGGTGGACGGTGACCTGGAGCCCCTCGCCATCGCCAAGTGCCTGAAGAAAATCTGCGACAACGAGCAACCCGGCCTCGTGCTCCTCGGCAAGCAGGCCATCGACGGCGACAACAACCAGACCGGCCAGATGCTGGGCGCCCTCAGCGGTTTCCCCCAGGCCACCTTCGCCTCCGTGCTCGCCGTCGAGAACGGTAGCGCCAAGGTCACCCGCGAGGTGGATGGCGGTCTCCAGACCCTGTCCCTCAAGCTGCCCGCCATCGTCACCGCCGACCTGCGCCTCAACGAGCCCCGCTACGCTTCCCTGCCCAACATCATGAAGGCCAAGAAGAAGCAGCTCGACACCGTCACCCCCGCCGACCTCGGCGTTGACGTCGCCCCCCGCACCAAGCTGCTCAAGGTCGAGCCGCCGGCGGAGCGCAAGGCGGGCATCAAGGTTGCCGACGTGGCGCAACTGGTAGACAAACTGAAAAACGAAGCGAAGGTGATCTGATGAGCATTTTGGTGATTGCTGAGCACAGCAACGACGCACTTAACCCCGCTACCCTCAACACCGTTGCCGCGGCCCAGGCCATCGGCGGTGACATCCACATCCTGGTGGCCGGCCAGAATTGCGGCGCCGCCGCCGAGGCCGCCGCCCAGATCGCCGGCGTCAGCAAGGTGCTGGTGGCGGACAACGCCGCCTACGGTCACCAGCTGGCGGAAAATGTCGCCCCGCTGATCGCCGAGCTCGGCAAGGATTACGGCCATATCCTCGCCGCCGCCACCACCACCGGCAAGAACGTGCTGCCCCGCGCCGCCGCGCTCCTCGACGTGCAGGCCATTTCCGAGATCAGCGCCGTGGTGTCTCCCGACACCTTCCAGCGCCCGATCTATGCCGGCAATGTGATCGCCACCGTGCAGAGCAGTGATGCCATCAAGGCCCTCACCGTGCGCGGTACCTCCTTCGAGGCAGCCGCCGCCAGCGGTGGTTCCGCCGCCGTCGAGGCGGTGTCCGCCGTCCACGACAGCGGCCTGTCCGCCTTCGAGGGCGAGGAGCTGGCGAAGTCCGACCGCCCGGAACTGACCGCCGCCAAGATCGTTATCTCCGGTGGTCGCGGCATGCAGAACGGCGACAACTTCCAGATGCTCTACCGCATCGCCGACAAGCTCGGCGCCGCCGTGGGTGCCTCCCGCGCCGCGGTGGATGCCGGCTTCGTGCCCAACGACATGCAGGTGGGCCAGACCGGCAAGATCGTCGCGCCGGACCTGTACATCGCCGTGGGCATCTCCGGCGCCATCCAGCACCTGGCGGGCATGAAGGACAGCAAGGTGATCGTCGCCATCAACAAGGACGAGGAAGCCCCCATCTTCCAGGTGGCGGACTACGGCCTGGTGGGCGATCTGTTCCAGGTTCTCCCGGAGCTGGAAGGCAAGCTCTAAGCCGCTGCCTGTTCCTGACAAAAACCCGCGCCGGCGACGGCGCGGGTTTTTTATTGGCGGATTCGAGGTTGCGCGGCACCGGGTTGGTGCCCGCGTAAAACCTTAAACTCACACCTGAAACCTGAAACCTGAAACCTGAAACCTGAAACCTGAAACCTGAAACCTGAAACCTGAAACCTGAAACCTGAAACCTGAAACCTGAAACCTGAAACCCTCAAATAATCCCCGCATCCAGGGAAGCCGCCACGGCCATGCCCAGTTCCTCGCACTGGGTGACGAAGTCGTCGCGAAATTCCCCCCGGCAGATGAGGGGTTCCCGCACCCAGTGCCATTTCAGGCCGGTGACGATGCTCTCCACCGCCCGGCGGGTGCCGGTGCCGTCGAGGCCGGCGCGGATGTACAGGGCACAGGGCAGGCCCTGTTTCTTCTCCAGCACCGGGTAGTACACCCGGTCGAAGAAGTCCTTGAGGGCGCCGCTCATGTAGCCGAGATTTTCCGTGGTGCCGAGGATGATGGCATCGGCGGTGAGCACGTCCTCGGCGCTCGCCTCGAGGGGCGGGACATGGCGCGCCGTCACCCCTTCGATGTCCGGGTGGCGGGCACCCCGCAGCACCGCCTCGGCCAGGGTGCGGGTGTTCATGGACGGGCAGTGGGCGACGATCAGCAGCTCTTTGCGGGTCATGGGTCTGTTCCGGTGGACTCTCACTTTAGTGTAGCGGGCATGTGAAACTCCCCGCCATTTTCGCTTATCCTCTGGCCCTGACCCGCACACACAAGGAGCTCCCATGAAAACCCGTGCCGCCGTGGCCTTCGAGGCCGGCAAGCCCCTGCAAGTCGTCGACGTGGATCTCGCTGGCCCCCGGGCGGGCGAAGTGCTGGTGGAAATCAAGGCCACCGGTGTCTGCCACACCGATGCCTTCACCCTGTCCGGGGACGATCCGGAAGGGGCCTTTCCCGCCATCCTCGGCCACGAGGGCGCCGGCGTGGTGGTGGACGTGGGGCCGGGGGTGAAGGGCCTCAAGCCCGGCGACCACGTGATTCCCCTCTACACCCCGGAATGCCGGGAATGCGACTACTGCCTCCACCCCAAGACCAACCTGTGCCAGGCGATCCGCACCACCCAGGGCCAGGGGGTGATGCCCGACGGCACCAGCCGCTTCTCCCTCGATGGCCGGCCGATCCTCCACTACATGGGCTGTTCGACCTTTTCCAACTACACGGTGCTGCCGGAGATCGCCCTGGCCAAGGTGCGGGAGGACGCGCCCTTCGACAAGATCTGCTACATCGGCTGCGGCGTCACCACCGGGATCGGGGCCGTCGCCTTCACCATGAAGGTGGAGCCCGGTTCCACCGTGGCGGTATTTGGCCTCGGCGGCATCGGCCTCAATGTGATTCAGGGGGCGAAAATGGTGGGGGCCACCCGCATCATCGGCGTCGACCTGAACCCCGCCAAGGTACCCCTGGCCCGGCAGTTCGGCATGACCGATTTCGTCAACCCCAGCGAGGTGGAGAACCTGGTGGATCATATCGTGCAGATGACCGGGGGCGGGGTGGACTACAGCTTCGAGTGCATCGGCAACGTCAAGGTGATGCGCCAGGCCCTGGAATGCTGCCACAAGGGCTGGGGCCAGAGCTGCATCATCGGCGTCGCCGGGGCCGGCCAGGAGATTTCCACCCGCCCGTTCCAGCTGGTCACCGGCCGGGTGTGGCGGGGCAGCGCCTTCGGCGGCGCCCGGGGCCGCACCGATGTGCCCAGGATCGTCGACTGGTACATGGAGGGCAAGATCAATATCGACGACCTCATCACCCACACCATGCCCCTCGACGACATCAATCGGGCCTTCGACCTGATGCACAGCGGCGAGAGCATCCGCTCGGTGGTGCTGTACTGATGGCCCTGGAACAGATCGGCAACCATAAATGCTTCGGCGGCTGGCAGCGGCGCTATCGCCATCCCTCGGCGGTGCTCGATTGCGACATGGTGTTTTCCATCTACCTGCCCCCCCAGGCTGAGCGGGGTCCGGTGCCGGTGCTGTACTGGCTCTCCGGCCTGGCCTGCACGGACGAGAACTTCGTCACCAAGGCGGGCGCCCAGCGCCACGCCGCCGAACAGGGCATTGCCATTGTCGCGGCCGATACCAGCCCCCGGGGGGCGGGGGTGCCGGACGATCCCGAGGGCGCCTACGACTTCGGCCTCGGGGCTGGCTTTTACGTCAATGCCACCGAGCAGCCCTGGGCCCGGCACTACCGCATGTACGACTACATCGTCGACGAGCTGCCGGCGCTGGTGGCGGACAATTTCCCCGTCGACCCTGCCCGGGCTGCCATCAGCGGCCACTCCATGGGCGGTCACGGCGCCCTGACCATTGCCCTGAAGAATCCCGGCCGTTTCCGCTCGGTGTCGGCCTTCGCCCCCATTGCGTCCCCCCTGCGCTGCCCCTGGGGCGAGAAGGCCCTCGGGGGCTATCTCGGTGCGGACCGGGCGGCCTGGCGCCAGTACGACACCACCGAACTGCTGGCCGAGGCCACCGAGCGGTTGCCGGCGCTGGTGGACCAGGGGGATGCCGACGGCTTTCTCGCCGAGCAGCTCAACACCGGCCTGCTGGCCATGGCGGCGAAAAGGGCCGATTACCCCATCACCCTCCGCATGCAGCCCGGCTACGACCACAGTTACTTCTTCATTGCCACGTTCATTGCCGAGCACATCCGCTTTCACGCCGGGCACCTCCGTTAGGGGGCAAGGCCCGGGTACACCGCGCGGTTCGCCCCGGCCGGCCCTTTGCGTATAAAATGCCTGCCCTGTGCCCCGGCGGGGCCATCCAACCGATTTCTGGAGTGTTGACCATGGGTAACAAGATCGACGGCAAGGGTTTCGCGGACCGTCTCTGTGAACAGCTGCGGGTCGAGGTGGAAGCCCTCAAGGCCAGTCACCAGCTGACCCCCTGCATCGCCGTGGTGCTGGTGGGTGACGACCCCGCCAGCCACGTCTACGTCACCAACAAGGTCAAGCGCTGCGAGCAGTTGGGCATCGAGTCCCGGGAGCACCGTCTGCCCGCCGACACCAGCGCCCCTGTACTGATGGATCTGATCGACAACCTCAACGGCGATGCCGGCGTCCACGGCATCCTGGTGCAATTGCCCCTGCCGCCCCACCTGGACGACAAGGCGGTGATCAACGCCATTCGCCCGGAGAAGGATGTCGACGGTTTTACCCTGCTGAACGCCGGCGCCCTCGCCGTCGGCCAGAACAACCTGGTGCCCTGCACGCCCCTGGGGTCGCTGATGCTGCTCAAGGACCGGCTGGGGGACCTGTCGGGCCTCAACGCCGTGGTGGTGGGGCGCTCCAACATCGTCGGCAAGCCCATGGCGCATCTGCTGCTGCAGGAAAACTGCACCGTCACCATCGCCCACTCCCGCACCCGGGACCTGCCGGCGGTGTGCCGCCAGGCGGATATCCTGGTGGCGGCGGTGGGGCGCCCGCGTTTCATCAAGGGCGACTGGATCAAGCCCGGTGCCACGGTGATCGACGTGGGCATCAACCGCATCGAGGAGGACGGCCGCAGCCGCCTGGTGGGGGATGTGGATTTCGACGCCGCCTTCGCGGTGGCCGGCGCCATCACCCCGGTGCCCGGCGGTGTCGGCCCGATGACCATCGCCTGCCTGATGTACAACACCGTGGCCGCCGCCAAGGCTTCCCGCGGCCTCGCCTGACCGCAACAAGGATTTTCCATGACCATCATCGATCAGGAACAGGGCAACTACATTCTCACCGCCAGCTGCCGCGCCGGTACCGGCGTGGTGGCGGGGGTCACCACCTTCCTGGCGGAGCGCAACTGCTATATCTGCGCCCTGGAGCAGTTCGACGATGAGTCCACCGACAAATTCTTCATGCGGGCGGTGTTTCGCCTCCAGGAGGGATCCCCGGAGATCGACGAGATCCGCCGCACCTTTCCCCTGGTGGCGAGCCGCTTCGACATGACCTGGGCGATCCACGATCCCAATGTCCCCACCAAGGTGCTGATCCTGGTGTCGAAGTTCGATCACTGCCTGGCGGATTTGCTCTACCGCAGGCGCATTGGCGATCTCAACATGGACATCGTCGCCGTGGTCTCCAACCACACCGACCTGGCGGAGATGGCCGCCCGGGACGGGGTACCCTTCGTGCACCTGCCGGTGACCCGGGACAACAAGCCCGCCCAGGAGGCGCGGCTCCTCGAGATTGTCGACGAGACCGGCGCCGAGCTGGTGATCCTCGCCCGCTACATGCAGATCCTCTCCGACGACCTGTGCGGCCAGCTGGCGGGGCGCTGCATCAACATTCACCACTCCTTCCTGCCCGGCTTCAAGGGCGCCAAGCCCTACCACCAGGCCTTTGACCGGGGCGTGAAGCTGATCGGTGCCACCGCCCATTACGTCACGGCGGACCTGGACGAGGGCCCCATCATCGAGCAGGTGGTGACCCGGGTGGACCACAACCACAAGCCCCACCACCTGGTGCGGGTGGGTCGCGACAATGAGTGCATGGCCCTGGCCCGGGCCGTCAAGTACCACATCGAGCGGCGGGTGTTCCTCGATGGCAACAAGACTGTGGTGTTCCTCGGCAGCTGATGTCTCCCGCGCCGGACGGTTCTCGCCGCCCGGCACTCGCTCCCTTCCCCTGGCGGCACCATGATCACCGATCCCTATTTCTACCTCTGTGCCATCCCCGCCGTGCTGCTGTTCGGCATGGCCAAGGGCGGGCTTGGGGGCGGGCTCGCGATACTGTCGGTGCCGATCCTGTCCCTGGTGGTGTCGCCCCTCCAGGGCGCGGCCATCATGCTGCCCATCCTGGTGGTGATGGACGCCGTGGCGGTGTGGAGCTTCCGCCACAGCTGGAGCCGCGCCAACATCCGCGCCACCCTGCCGGGGGCCCTGGCGGGGATCGCGGTGGGCGCGCTGACATTCCCCTATCTGTCGGAGGACGCGGTCAAGGTGCTGATCGGGGTGGTGGCGGTGGTGTTCGGCCTCGATTACTGGCGGCCCCGGACAGCCCCCGAGGCGCCCGCCGCCATCAGCCATCGCAAGGGGAATTTCTGGGGCATGGTGTCGGGCTTCACCAGCTTCGGTATCCACGCCGGGGGCATCCCCATCAGCGTCTACCTGTTGCCGCAACAGTTGGCAAAGAAACAGCTGATGGGCACCTTCGCGGTGTTCTTTGGCATCGTCAATGTGGTGAAGCTGCTGCCCTATGGGCTGCTCGGGCAGTTCTCCGCCGAGAACCTCGCCACTTCCCTGGCGCTGATGCCCATCGCGCCCCTGGGGGTGCTGTTTGGCTACCGGGTGCTGACCCGCATCAGTCAGGCCCTGGTCTACCAGTTGAGCTATGGCTTTCTGGTGGTGGTGGGGGCCAAGCTGCTGTGGGAGGGTGTGGCGGGGCTGGTTTAGTCCCGGGTGATGCCCATCACGGCGCGCAGGGTCTTGCGCAGCATGACCCCCACGTTGGCGGGCCGGGATTTCACCGTCAGCAGTGACAGGGACGAAAAGAACAACAGGATCACCTCCGCCGCCATGTCCCTGTCCACCGGGCGCTCCCCGAGGGCATCCGCCATGTCGAACAGGGGCCCGTAGGCCCACTCGGTCATTTCCCGCAACTTGTCCTTCGAGCCCATGATCAGATCGATGATCAGCTTCGGCTCCAGCTGGAACAGCTGGGCGCCGCCGTCCAGCAGGCGGCTTTCCAGAAACCCGGCGATCACCTCGAGGCGTCTGGCGGGCGCCGGATCGCGCTCGATGGCGGCCCGCATCCCCGCCTCGAAGTCCTCCAGCAACAGGTCAAAGGCCCCGGCCAGCAGCGCCTCCCGGGTGGGGAAGTAGCGGTACAGGGTAGGCCGGGATATGCCCACCTCGCGGCAGATATCGGTCATCGAGATACCGCTCTCGCCGTCGCGGATCACCCGCGCCAGGGTCGCGGCGAGAATCCGGCGCACGGTGGCGTCCGCCTTACCGCCCCGGGGCCGGGGCTTTTGGGGGCGGGGGGCTGTTACATCTATCCTGTTGGCCAAAGTAGTCACTTTTCTGTAAATGTTTATAAAAAACTCGGGAATAGTGAGCGTTATGGTAAAAAATATTTACACATATTGCCATATGTAATATAAATGCCGGCACCTGATACGCTCCCGCGCCTCCCCGGGGCGGCGCCTGTCGACCATTCGACCCATAAAATAAGGAGAAATACCGTGCGTTTTGAAAACCGCGTCGCCGTGGTCACCGGCTCCGGCCAGGGCATCGGCGAAACCTACGCCCGCAGGCTGGCCGCCGAGGGTGCCGCCGTGGTGGTGGCCGAGATCAACGAGCAGCAGGGCCGGCGGGTGGCGGATGCCATCAACGGCGAGGGCGGCAAGGCGCTGTTCGTCAAGACCGATGTCGCCGCAACCGACTCCTGTCAGGCCCTCGCCGACACCGTGGCGAGCCACTTTGGCGGCGTCGACTACCTGGTGAACAACGCCGCCATCTTCGCCGGCATGAAGTACGAGTCGCCGATGAACGTCGACCTCGCCTATTACCACCGCTTCCTCGAAGTGAACATGAACAGCGTGCTCTATGTCACCCGCGCCATCGCGCCGCTGATGGAAGCCCGGGGCGGCGGCGCCATCGTCAACCAGTCCTCCACCGCCGCCAACATGGACGCGGGCGGAGCGGGGTTCTACTACGCCCTCACCAAGCTCGGGGTCAATGCCCTCACCGGTTCCCTGGCCATGGAACTCGGCCCCAGGAATATCCGTGTCAACGCCGTGGCCCCGGGCCCCACCGCCACCGACGCCCTCGGCGTGGTACCCCGGGAGGTGATCGACCAGATCGTCGCCGGCCTGCCCCTGCAGCGCCTCGGCACCACCGAGGACATCGCCAATATGGTGCTATTCTTGCTCTCCGACCAGGCGAGCTGGATCACCGGCAAGATCTACGCGGTGGATGGCGGCCAGGTTCGCCGCGCCCTCTGATCCCGTTCCACTGCCCATCGAGAGATAACAATGTCCGTACCCTACACCGATATCAACCAGCTCTACATCAACGGCCAGTGGGTGAAGCCCGCCAGCGGCCATTACGAGGCGGTCATCAATCCCGCCACCGAGGAGATCATCGGTGAGGCCCCGGTGGCCGGCGCCGCCGAGGCCGAGGCCGCCATCGCCGCCGCCCGGGAGGCGTTCGACAAGGGCCCCTGGCCGCGCATGACCATGGCCGAGCGCAGCGCCGCCCTCGGTCGCTTCCGGGATGCGCTGCTCGCCCACGAGCCCGCCATTCGCGATCTGCTGCGGGCGGAGGTGGGCGCCACCCACCTGCTCTTGAACGGTCCCCAGTTCGGCGGCGCCATCGACGCCATCAACTATGTCCAGCAGCTGGCGGCGGAGATCAAGCCCAAGACCATGGAAGTCACCGTCACCCCCAGCCTCATCGACCCCAATGCCTCGGGGTTGCTGGGGGGCGCCGTGGTGGTCAAGGACCCGGTGGGGGTGGTGGTGGGCATCAGCGCCTACAACTACCCGCTGCTCATCAACATGACCAAGCTGGCCCCGGCGCTGATCTGTGGCAATACCCTGGTGCTCAAGCCCTCGCCCCTGACCCCCTTCACCGCCCTGATGCTCGGCAAGATCGCTGAACAGGCGGGCATTCCCCCCGGCGTGCTCAACATCATCACCGGTGGCGCCGATGTGGGCGCGGTGCTCAGCGCCGATCCCCGGGTGGACATGATCAGCTTTACCGGCTCCGACGCCGTGGGCGCCGCCATCCTCGCCCAGGCGGCGAGCACCATGAAGCACGTCCATCTGGAGCTGGGTGGCAAGTCGGCGATGATCGTCCGCGCCGATGCCGACATCCAGGCCGCCGGCGGCGCCGCGGCCTTCAACTTCACCATGCACGCCGGCCAGGGCTGCGCCCTCTTGACCCGCTATATCGTCCACAACAGCGTGCGCGCCCAGTTCGTCGAGACGGTGAAGGCGACCCTCGGCTTTCTCAAGGTGGGCAATCCCGCCGAGCCCGACACCATCGTCGGCCCGCTGATTTCCGAGGTGGCCCGGGCCAAGACCGAGAATTTCGTCAAGACGGGCCTCGCCGAGGGCGGCAAGCTGGTGGCCGGTGGCAAGCGCCCCGAACACCTGCAAAAAGGCTACTTCTTCGAGCCCACCCTGTTCGACGATGTGGACAACAGCTCCACCCTCGCCCAGTGCGAGGTCTTTGGCCCGGTGGGGGTGGTGATCGGCTTTGACAGCGACGAGGAGGCGGTGGCCCTCGCCAACGACTCCAACTTCGGCCTCTCCGGCGGCATCTACTCCGCCGACAAGGCCAGGGCCTTCGAGATGGCCAAACAGCTGCGCACCGGTGACGTCAAGCTCAACGGCGGCACCGCTGGCCTCTACCTCCAGGCGCCCTTCGGGGGCTACAAGCGCTCCGGCATCGGCCGGGAGTTCGGCCCCAACTGGCTGGATGCCTACCTGCTCGACAAGGCCATTCACTACCCCATCGGCTGATGCCGGCGGGCGCCCAGGCGCGGAGAGCCTGGCGGCTCCCCACCAGAACCCCGGACAGGCTTCCCTGGCCGGGGTTTTTTGTCTTGGAGACCAACGATAAGTCACTGTTTCAAGCGAAGGGCTCTCCCGCCACCCAAATCGCCAGTTACAATCGGGCCCGAATCATTGACAACAAGGATAAGGACATGTCGATCGAAGCCAACAAGGCGCTGGCGCGCCGCTACATGCAGGCGGTGGTGGACGGCGACATCGCCACCGTCGAGGCCCTCCAGCACCCCGATGTGAGCTGGTGGATACTGGGGTTCGGCACCCTCGACAAAAAAGCCTTCACCGACTCGGTGCGGGGGTTGATCGCCGCCCGGGAGCGCAATATCCGCATCACCGGACTCACCGCCGAGGGCGACCGGGTGGCGGTGCAGGCGGAGGGCGAGATCATCTACCCGGACGGCAAAATCTACCGCAACTCCTACCACAACCTGCTGGTGATCCAGGGCGGGCTGATCGTCGAGGGGCGGGAATACATGGACACCCGGGCCGTGGAAGCGGCCTTCGCTCAGTAGCCTTGCTTGAAGAGGCCCCCGGATCAAAGACGGGGCGCACAACGATACATGCCATGCATATTTCAGTCATCGGTGACAGCAGCCATTCCCACCCCCGTCCAGGGCCCGGCCCGGGACGGGGGCAGGGGGCTGGCAGCCATCGTCAATACAGGAGCCCATCATGAAAGCCCACGATAAGAACGTCATCCTCAAGGCCATGGAATCCCAGCTCGTGCGGGACAAGCACCCGGCGGACTTTCCGGTACTGCCCCCGGTGCCCGCCGGGCGTTACTTCGACCCCGGTTTCGCGGCCCTGGAAAGGGAGCATATCTGGCTCAAGACCTGGCTGATGGTGGGCCATGAGAGCGAATTCCCCACCACAGGGGCCTACAGGGTCATCAACAAGCTCGACCGCTCCGTGATCATCACCCGGGGCAAGGATGGCGAACTGCGCGCCTTCCACAACAGCTGCCGCCACCGGGGCTCGGCGTTGCTGGTGACGGAGCAGGAGGGCAGTACCCAACGCTTCACCTGCCCCTACCACGCCTGGGGTTACGGCCTCAATGGCGACCTGGTGGTGGTGCCGGATGCCCACGACTTTCCCTGCCTCAACAAAAGCGAAATGGGGTTGGTGCCGGTGCGCTGCGAGACCTGGCGGGGGCTGGTGTATCTGAACTTTGACGATGGCGCCGAGCCCCTGGCGGATTTCATGGCGCCGATGGCCGCCCAGGCCACGGGTTTTCCCCTGGAAAACCTCGTCGTGAAGCACCGCTACGCCGTCGAAGCGGATTGCAACTGGAAAGTGGCCTTCGACAACTTCCTCGAGATCTACCACGTGCGCTTCTGCCACCCCCAGTCCCTGGCACCCTACCTCAATTCCCAGAGTTTCGTGGTGTCCCTGTTCGACAATGGCCACTCGCGCTTTGCCACCCGCAAGCAGCAGACCGACACTCTGTTCGCCTACACCGGGCTGCGGGTATCGGACCAGGCGGATCCCACCTTCAACGAATACACCATCGCGCTGCCCACCTTCCCCAACAGCTTCTACGCCCTGGATTCGGCGGGCTTCAACTACCTCACCTTCTGGCCCCTGGCCCCCGGCAAGGTGCTGATGGAGGGCACCCTGTTTGGCTGGCCGGCGGACAGCGAGGAGGACAAGGCCTACTGGGCGACCATGCGCACCGCCGTGGAGGGCATCCTCGCGGAGGACATGTATCTTTTCCCCGGGCTACAGAAATCCATGGAGAGCGGCGCCATTCCCACCCTGATGATGGGTTACCAGGAGCGCGCCCTCTACTGGTATCAGGAGGAGATCGACCGCCGCATCGGGCCCGAGCGGATCCCCGAGGCGCTGCGGGTCGCCCAGGTACTGGGCGGGCAGGTGCAGCGCTAGGCTCGCTGGCCCGCCAAGGGCGGGCCTCTTTTCTGGCAGGTCGTCAGCGCCCCGGCGCAGGGGGCATCAGGCCGATGTATGCAACCCGCACTCCCGGCCATCGATGACCTTGGTGGGGTCGAAGTAATGCCGACAGCTGGGTAGGTTGTAGGCGTCCACGTAGGCCTGTAGTTGATCCTCGGTCCAGTAGAAGATGGGCGCCACCCGCAGCAGGCCCCGGTCGTCGAGGGTGAGGATGTCGAGGGACTTGCGGAACTCGGTCTCCTGCTGGCGGATGCCGGTGATCCAGATCTCGCCCTTCAGATCGTTGAGTGCCCGCTGGAAGGGTTCGAGCTTGACCTGGCGGGTGAACTCCCGGTGCAGGGCTTCGTCGTCGTCCGGGTGGGGGATGCCCCCCATCAGGGCGTTGCGGCGCTCGGCGGTCATCTCGGGGATATAGACGCGGATATCAAGTTGCAGCTCGGCGATGATCTTCTCCGCGGTGCGGTAGGCGTCCGGCAGGTTGTAGCCGCTGTCCACCCACACCACCGGCATGTCGGGGGCGATCTGCTTGACCATGTGCAACAGCCCGGCGGAATTGGGCGAGAAACTGGTGGAGGCGAACACGCGCCGGTCAAGGCCGAGGGCCCATTGGATGATCTCCTGCGGGGTCTTGTCCCGCAGCTGGGCGTTGAGGTGCTGAAGCTCTGACTGTTGAAACATTCACTTTCCTGGCAATGTCGCCGATGGCGGTATCGATCTCAATGGCGGCCGGTTCGCGGCCCTGATTGCCCGGGCCTTGGCTAGTCGCGAATCCATTCGGGCACGGGCAGGCCCTTGCGCGCCAGCAGGGCGGGGTTGAACAGGGTGCTCTTGTAGCGGTGGCCGTAGTCGCAGAGGATGGTGACGATGGTGTGGCCTGGGCCGAGTTCCCGGGCCAGGGCCACCGCGCCCGCCACGTTGACGCCGCTGGAGCCACCGAGGCACAGCCCCTCGTGCCGCATCAGGTCGAACACATGGGGCAGGGCCTCGGCATCGCTGATGCTGTAGGCGCTGTCCACCTGGGCCCGCTTGTAGTTGTCGGTGAGGATGCTGATGCCAATGCCCTCCATCAGCGAGCTGCCCTCCGCCTCCAGCACGCCGCGATGGTGATGGTTGTAGAGGGATGACCCCTCCGGGTCGGCGAGGGCGATGCGCACGGCGGGGTTGCGTTCCTTGAGGTAGGTGCTGACTCCGGCGAGGGTGCCGCCGGTGCCCACGGCACAGACGAAGCCGTCGATCTTGCCGCCGGTCTGGGCCCAGATCTCCGCCCCCGTGGTGTCGTAGTGGATGCGGGCGTTGGCGGGGTTGTCGAACTGGCGGGCCCAGATGGCCCCGTTGGGCTCGCTCTCGGCGAGCTTCTCCGCCAGGCGCCGGGCGGTGTGGATGTAATGGCGGGGATCGTCGTAGCTGGCCCGGGGCACCAGGTGCAGATCGGCGCCGTAGAGCTCCACCATTTCGATCTTTTCCTTGCTCTGGGTCTGGGGCATCACCACCGCGGTGCGATAGCCGAGGGCATTGGCGATCAGGGTGAGGCCGATGCCGGTGTTGCCGGCGGTGCCCTCGACGATCACCCCGCCGGGGCGCAGTTCGCCCCGGGCCTCGGCGTCGCGGATGATGCCGAGGGCGGTGCGGTCCTTGATGGAGCCGCCGGGGTTCAGGAACTCCGCCTTGCCGTAGATGGCGCAGCCGGTGAGCTCGGACACCCCCTTGAGGTGCACCAGCGGCGTGTTGCCGATCAGGTCCAGTATGCTGTTCGCGGTCAAAATCGTGGTCTCGGGGCTGGTGGGGCCGATGACAGGAATGCCAGGCCGGGCTGACAGCGGGCTATTATGCCAAGAGATGGCGCCAAAGCCGACCCTTGCGGGTGATTTGGTCGCGGCGGGGTGGGCAGAGGGGCGGGGGGGGGCGC
>JAYELS010000025.1:0-9267 GCA_034717695.1 Pseudomonadota bacterium | reverse complement strand
AGCTGCTGGAAAGCCTGGACGAGGGCAACTACGCCGTGGCGGTGGAGCTGGCGCGGTTGCCGGAGCAGATCCGCGGCTACGGCCACGTGAAGGATCAGCACCTGGCCAAGGCGCGGGTGCTGGAGGCGCGGCTGTGGCGGCGCTTCGAGGGCAGGGCCGACGGCGGCGAGGGCCAGCGCCTCGACACCGTGGAAATCTTCGAGCCGGAAAAAGCCTGAGTGGCCGCATCCGATACAGGCTGCACGCATCCATATAACGATCGACAGGGTGACATCATGAATCCAAAGCTATTGATCAACGGCGAGCTGGTGGCGGGCGCCGGTCAACGTGACATCATCAACCCCGCCACCGAAAAGGTCATCACCGCAAGTCCCGTCGCGGACGGTCGCCAGCTGGAGACGGCGGTAGCGGCTGCCCGCGCGGCGCAGCCCTCCTGGGCGCTTTTGGGGATGGCGGAGCGCGGCGAACTCCTCCAGCGGTTTGCCGCCGCCGTGGCGGAACAGGGCGATGAAATCGCCCGGCTGCTCACCCTGGAGGTGGGGCGCCCCATCGCCCTGTCCCATTTCGAGGTGCAGCTGGTGTTGAAGAGTTGCGCCTTCTACAGCGCCCAGCGCCTCGACCCCGAGGTGTTGGTGGACGATGACAACACGACAGTGGCTGTCCACCGGGTGCCCCTCGGGGTGGTGGCGGCGATCCTGCCCTGGAACGCGCCCCTGTACCTCGCCATCAACAAGCTGGCGCCGGCCCTCATGGCGGGCAATACCCTGATTCTCAAGCCCGCGCCCACCACGCCCCTGGCCACCTTGAAGCTTGGGGAAATCGCCAGCGGCATCTTCCCCCCTGGCGTGATCAATATCCTCGCCGACGACAACGACCTGGGGCCGGCCCTGGTCAGGCACCCGGATATCGACAAGATCGCCTTTACCGGCTCCAGCGCCACCGGCAAGAAGATCCTGGCCGCCGCCGCGCCGGATCTCAAGCGCGTTACCCTCGAGCTGAGTGGCAACGATGCCGCCATCGTGCTGGGCGACGTGAATGTGGAGGCCATTGCCCCGGCGCTGGTGTTCGGCGCGTTCTTCAACAGCGGCCAGATCTGCGCGGTGATCAAGCGTCTCTATGTGCACGAATCCGTCCACGATGGTCTGTGCGCCGCCATGGCGGCGGCCCTCGCCCAAGCGGTGAGCGGCGACGGCCTCGATCCCGATACCCACTACGGCCCGATCCAGAACAGCGAACAGTACGAGAAGGTGAAGGATTTCCTTGAGGAAGCCCGGGTCACCGGCAGGATCCTTTGCGGCGGCAAGGTGCCCGACCGCCCGGGCTACTTCGTCGAACCAACCCTGGTGACGGGCCTGACGGACGGCCATCGCCTGGTGGACGAGGAGCCCTTCGGCCCCATCCTGCCCATCATCAGGTTCAGGGATATCGATGACGCGGTGAACCGGGCCAACCGCTCCCCCTATGGCCTCGGTGCCTCGGTGTGGTCGTCGGACCGGGCGCTGGCCGAGCGCATCGGCCAGCGCCTGGAGGCGGGCACGGTGTGGATCAATCAGCACTGCGCCATCGACCCCGGCATTCCCTTTCCCACCAGCAAGCAGTCCGGCATCGGCGTGGAAGCCGGGCGGGCGGGGCTTTTGGAGTACACCAATCTGAAAGTCTTCAACATCAACAAGCACGGCTGAGGGCGGACCCATGGATCGTGACTATCTGGAATCCCTGTTCTCCCTCGATGGCAAGGTGGCCCTGGTGACCGGCGGCCAGCGGGGTCTCGGGCGAATGATCGCCGATGCCCTGGTCAAGGCCGGTTGCAAGGTCTACGTGGCCTCCCGGGGCGCCCCCGAGCCCCGGGACGACAGGCACGGCCTGCGCTGCGATCTGTCGTCCCTGGATTCCCTTGAGTCCCTCGTCGACGAACTCAGCGGGCGGGAGCAGCAGCTCCACATCCTGGTGAACAACGCCGGCTACTTTTCCGGCAGTACCCTGGAGGATGCCGACCCCGGGGAGTGGGGGCGGGTGATGGACATCAACCTGCGGGCGCCGTTCTTTCTCGTCCAGAAGCTCTTGCCCCTGCTGGAGCGGGCGGCGAGCCCCGAGGATCCGGCCCGGGTCGTCAATATCGGCTCCATCGGCGGGGTGATGGGTCCGAGCAACATGGCCTATGCCTACGGGGCCAGCAAGGCGGGTATCCACCAGTTGACGCGCAACCTGGCGGCTGACCTGACCCCGCGACAGATCACCGTCAACGCCATCATGCCGGGGTATTTCCCCAGCGACATGACCGATGGCTTCTTTGCCGCCCAGCCGGGGCTCAAGGACATGGTCCTGGCGCGCATTCCCCGGGGGCGGCTCGGCTCGGCGGCGGATATCGGCGGTCTTGCCATCGCCCTGTGCGGCCGGGCTGGGGCGTACCTCAGCGGTACCGTCACGCCCCTGGACGGCGGGGCCCTGCTCAACTGAGGGGTGGTCTTTGTCCCCATAGGCCTAGCGCTGGCCGTGGTGGCCATTCCCGGCGGAGCGGGGCTCCCCAATAATGGGGTCACAGGTGATAACACCCATAAAAAGGCTGTTTACAGCGAGGTTAACGACATGAATAAAGATTGGGCGCAATACTGGATCAAACTGTTCGACCGCAAGACAGATGAGCTGATGGGGCTTTATTCCCCGGAATTTTATTTTATCGACATCAACTTCGGGCTCGAAATCGTCAACGACCTGGGCAAGCTCAGGGAGTTTTTCTCGGTGTTTAACAACGAGAATCCCGACGTCAAGTACGACATTTTCGATGTCTTCGATTACGCCGGCGACAACCGGCGCGGGACCTTCCAGTGGACCTGGAAATCGAAGTTGGCGGGGGATTTTCTCGGTATTCCCGCCGCCGGCAAGGAAGTGTCCACCCGGGGCATGACCCTCATGGAGTGGAACGAACAGGGCAAGATCATCCGCGAGGAGAGCATCTGGGATGCCATTCCCGTGCTCAAGCAGATCGGCGCCATTTAATGAATAACTCTCACTCAAACAGTATTCGGGGCAGATCATGAAATTCGATCCCATGGAGGCTGATTTTCAGCAAAATCCCTATCCCTACTATGAGCGGCTCCGTGAGGAAGCGCCGGTGTGCTGGATCGACTCCCTGCAGGGCTGGGCGGTGGCTGGCTACGACGACATCATCGAAGTGCTCACCAAGCCGGAATATTCCTCTGCGAAGTTCTGGCCCATCCTGCTCGGCGAGTACGATCCCGCGCCGGAGGTGGCACCGATGATCTCCATGGATCCGCCCGGGCACCTGCGCACCCGCAAGCTCGCCCAGCGGGCGTTCCTGCCCCGGGAGCTCAACAAGCTCCGGGAGAAGATCGAGGCCACCAGCGACCAGCTCATTGACGCCGCGATCGCCAAGTCGGTGGACAACCAGTTTGACATGATGTGGGACTTTGCCGCCCTGTTCCCGGTGAGCGTGATCGCCGAGATGCTCGCCATCGATATGGGCAAGCGCCTCGAATTCAAGCACTGGGTGGACGATCTGCTGTCCGCTTCGAATCGCGCGATCTACGGGCCCGAGCGTCTGGCGCGGATACGCAAGAGCTCGGACAGCATCAGGGCCTATTTCGAGCAGATCGTCGACGAGCGCACCGCCAATCCCGGCGATGACATGATCAGCTCGTTCATCAAGGCCGAGGTGGATGGTGAGCGCCTCGACAAGCTCGAGGTCATCAACCTGGCGATATTGCTGTTGATCGGCGGCGTCGAGACCACTACCAATCTGCTGGGCGGTCTGTTCGCCTACTTCCATTGGCATCCCGAGGATTTTGCCCTGGCCCGCGCGGACCGGAGCAAGGTGGCCAACCTGCTTGAGGAACAGCTGCGCTACAACCCGCCGGTGCAGTGCCTGTTTCGCCACACCACCGCGGATGTGACCCTGTCGGGCGTGCATATCCCCAAGGATTCCCTGGTGATGCCGCTGCTGGGGGCCGCCAACAGGGACCCGGCCAAGTTCCCCAATCCCGCCAAATTCGATATCCACCGCGATGTCGCCGGTTACTGCACCTTCGGCCAGGGGCCACACTTCTGCATGGGGTCGTACCTGAGCAAGATGGAAGCCAATATCGCCGTGCAAAAGCTCTTCGATCGCTTCGCAGTGCTGGAGCCGGTGCAGCAGCCCGAGGATGTCAAATGGATCGATTCCTATTTTGCCCGAGGCCCCGCCACCCTCCCGGTAAGGTTTGAACGTGCCTGACAGGAATTCCCGGAGCCATAGCGAGGAGCATGCCCCCATGAGCAACATGATCAAGGTGACAGCGGTCGGTGATTTCGAAGCCAACAGCCTGCGCAAGGTCGATCACGGTGAATCCACCATCGTGGTGATCAACCTCGACGGCGAATTCCACGCCCTCGACGGCAAGTGCGGGCACGCCGGTGGGCCGCTGTGCCGCGGCACCATCGACCCGGTGGAAAAAACCCTGTCCTGCCCCTGGCACGGCTGGGAATACGACATCGCCAGTGGCGAATGTGTCTACGACCCCTCCCTCTCGCAAAAGACCTACCGGGTCGAGGTGCGGGATGGCGACCTGTTCGTGGTGCTCGACTGAGCGGCGCGGGACACACAACAGCGAAGGTAAGCGTGCAGTGAATGCCAGTGTCAGACAAGGGGATTTCATCGCCAGGCTTCGGGAGATCGTCGGCCCCTCGGGCGTGCTTGAAGGTGACGATGTTCAGTCCCGCTACCCCGGCTATTTCATGGACCGCATCGGCGCCCGCCTGATGGTGAGGCCGGCGACCACCGCGGAAATATCCGCCGTGCTGGCCCTGTGCAACGCCCGGGGGCAGTCGGTGGTGACCCAGGGCGGTATGTCCGGCTGGGTGCGGGGCACCCAGACCACGGCGGATGATCTCATCCTGTCCCTGGAACGGATGAACCGCATCGAGGAAATCGATACGGTCAACAGAACCGCCACGGTGGAGGCCGGGGTGATCCTGCAAACCCTGCAGGAAGCCGTGGAGGAGCACCAGCTGGTCTTTCCCCTCGATCTTGGCGGTCGCGGCTCCTGCCAGCTGGGCGGCAACGCCTCCACCAATGCCGGTGGCCTCCGGGTGATTCGCTACGGCATGATGCGCCAGTTGGTGTTGGGGGTCGAGGCGGTGCTGGCGGATGGTACCGTGGTCAGTTCCCTCAACAAGATGATCAAGAACAACGCGGGCTACGACTTGAAGCAGTTGTTCCTGGGTACGGAAGGCACCCTCGGCATCATCACCCGGCTGGTGCTGCGCCTTCACGAGCAACCCCTCGGCAGCAACACCTGCATGGTGGCTTTGGCGGATTTTGCCCGGGTGGCGAGTTTTCTGCGATTCATGGACCGTTCCCTGGGCGGCACCCTGAGCGCCTTCGAGGTGATCGACCGGGATTTCTATGCCATCAATACCGCGCCGGGGCGGCATCGGCCCCCCATCACCGGCGATCATCCCTTCTATGTGCTGCTGGAGACGTTGGGTTATGACCGGGAGCGGGATACCGAGCAATTTGAAACCATCCTCAACGAGGCCCTCGAACGGGGGCTGATCGAGGATGCAGTGCTGCCGCGCTCCGAGGCGGAGCGGGAGGCGCTGTGGGCGATCCGCGAGGATCTCGAGCACATTCTCACCGATATCAAACCGTTCCAGGCGTTCGACGTGAGTCTGCCCATCGGCGACATGGACGCCTACATGACAGAAGTGCGCGCCCGTGTCAGGGATCGCTGGCCAGGGGCGAGAATCTGCTTTCTCGGCCATGTGGGTGACGGCAACCTGCATATCGCCATCGGCTCCGGCAGCGCTCTGCCAGGGGATAGTCGCGGGGTGGAGGAGTGCGTCTATCATCCCCTCCAGGCCGTGGGGGGCTCGGTGTCGGCGGAACACGGCATTGGCCTTGAGAAAAAGGACTTCTTGCACATTTCCCGTTCTGGCAACGAAATCGCACTGATGCGCCTGTTGAAGAGCACCCTTGATCCCAAGGCCATTCTCAACCCCGGCAAGATATTCGATCCCGTCCCTGGGGGCGCTCCCTAGCCATGCTTGCACTTCATGGCAATCCCGTCAGCAATTACTACAACACCGTGCTGGCGGTGTTGTGCTGCAAGGAAATCCCTTTCCGCGAAGTGCACCTGAGCGCCAGCGGCGACGAGGCGTTCCTTGCCAAAAGCCCCATGGGTAAGATTCCCTTCATCGAACACAACGGGCATTTTCTCTCGGAATCCACGGTGATTCTCCAGTACCTGGAGGCGGTATTTCCCGCCAGGCCCCTCGAGCCCCTGGATCCCCTCGCGCGCGCCCGGGTCTGGCAGTTGATCAAGTTCATCGAGCTGTATATCGACGCCCCCTGCCGCAGGTTGTTCCCCGGGGTGTTCTGGTTTGGCGAGAATCATCCACTCCATGTGGCGGAGGTGCTGCCACTGGTGGAGAGGGGACTCGCGGCCTTTGATCGGGTTGCCCTGAACGACCCGTATCTCATGGGGGATGGGGTTACCGTCGCCGATTTCTACGGCTATTTTTCCCTGGGGATTGCGGCGGAGGTGATGGCGAGGCAATACGGCCGAGACATCCTCGAGGAGCGACCGGCACTGCGGGCGGCATTTTCCCACCTCGCTGCACTGCCGTTCATGGGGGCCATCGATGCCCAGCGGGAGCGGGCGATGGCGGAGTACCTGAAGCGCAAGGCCGCGGAGGCAAAGCCCTGAGGGGCCCACCCAGGGCCTAGCAATACCGGTGTGGGCAATAACAACTAACCAGATGAGCACTGCAAATATGATCAACGCTACGACGCGGCCCAGAGCAGTATTGTCCCCATGGCGCTGGCTACTCGCCGTCGCGACCCTGGCCGCCTCGCCAGGGGTTGTGGCGGAGGGCTGTCCGGCTGCGGGCTTCCCGGGGGATATCGCCACCATCGCCCTCATCGAAAAGAAGCCGGCCCTCGATAGGGCCGATTTTCGCGACTATTGGCGCGATATCCACGGTGTGCTGGCGGTGCGCATCCCCGGGTTCTGGACCTATACCCAGTATCACCTGAGGGACGAAATCCCGGGTCTGTCGGCCAATCCCAAGGCGGCGACGCCGATCCATGGCCTTGCCGAGGTCACCTACTGTTCCGAGCAGGCCATGGCCGGCCTCGCGTCCAGCGCGGTTACCGATCTCATCAAGGCCGATGAGCAAAATGCCTTTGCCGGAACCTACCTCCACGGCACCGTCCGGGGCGACAGTGTCACCCTGGTTGCCGAAAGCCCGGCCCGGGCGCCACTGGATACCGACACGGAGGGCACGCTGATCGTCCTCGTCGCGAGGCCTGCAGGGGAGAGCGCGGCGAGTTTTGGCGCGCGTTTCGAGGCGGCCATGGCCGCGCTTCCCGCCGCCTGCCCCACCCTGCTGTGGGCGCGGCGCCATCTATTCCAGCCCTATCAGGCCGACGCCTGGCAGGCCCCCAATGTCAACCATGATCCCTTGGTGATCCACGACGCCGCCCTGGAGCTGCGCGGTTCCCGCCGCGCCCAGGCCCTCGGCTGCGTGGTGGACGCCGTGATTCCGGCGCTGACGGCGCGGCCTGGCACCAGCGTCAATGTCTACCCAGTGGCAGGTCGCTATCAGATGGTGCGGGACGGCAGGCCGACGTTGCTGGGGTTGCGCGGCTTGCCTGCGTACCGCTTGATCGAACGGCTCGGCGCCGACAATCAGGCGAGCCCCGCTGTATTGCGGACACTTTATGGGACTGGCCATGAGTGAAGGGGGCCGCCACTACCGGGACGAATTGCGGGGATGCGCCGGTTTGCTGGTGGCCTCCGCCATCGGACTGACGGCGGGCATGTCGGCCACTCTGTTCTACAGCCTCGGGGCGTTCATCCCTCCTCTACAAGCGGAATTCGGCTGGTCCCGGGGGGATATTTCCCTGGGTGCGAGTTTTCTCACCATCGCCATCTTTGTCACGGGAACCGTCGCCGGCCGTCTCTGCGACCGCCACGGCGCTGCCCTGGTGGGCGCCGCGAGCCTGGTGGCCTACGGGCTCGCGCTGATCCTGATGGCGTGGTTGATGGCCGATATCGTGCATTTTTGGCTGGGCTATTTCGTCATCGCCATCCTCGGAGTGGGCTCCACGCCCATTGTCCTGGTGCGCCCGATCACCACCTATTTCGTTAAGGCCAGGGGCATTGCCCTGGGTATTGCCCTCACCGGGGCGGGTATCGCCGGCTTCTGGGTGCCGAGGCTGGTGGCCACTGTCACCGAACTCCACGGCTGGCGCGAAGCCTACGGGGCGCTTGCCCTGGTCGCCATCCTCGCGGCGCCGGTGGTGTGGTTCGGCTTCAGGAGTATTTCGGGTAGACCGCCAAACCCGAGGGTCAGCGCCGCCGATGGCGTCAGTCACGGCGAGGCCAGGCGCACCCCCGCCTATTGGCTGCTGTCGCTGATGGCCCTGGCCATGGCCCTCGGGATCGCCGGCGTCATTGTGCATTTGATACCGCTGTTCGGCGACTTGGGGGCCGGTGCCATGGAGGCGGCGCGGATTGCCTCCATCGTCGGCATCGCCAGCGTGGCCGGTCGCCTGGTGGTGGGCCTGGTGCTGGACCATTTCCCCTGCACCCTGGTGTCCATCGCCGTGCTGGCGCTCGCCGCCGCAGGCATCCTGCTGCTGTGGGCATTTGGCCTTGAGTACGCGCTGCTGGCCACCATCCTGATCGGCCTTGCCGCCGGCGCCGAGATCGATCTTCTCGCCTACCTGACGGTCACCTTCTTCGGCCATCGCCACTACGGCGCCATCTACGGTTGGCAGTACAGTGTGTTTGCCCTGGGCTACGGTTTCAGCCCCTACTTTGTCGGCCTGCTGTACGGCGGCTTTGGCGGCTACGAGGTGCCGTTGCTGGGCAGCGCAGTGCTCCTGGTGGGCGCGGCCGCCAGCTGCCTGTGGTTGCCGAAAACCCTGCCCGCGGGGCGCATGCCATCCCCTGCCTGAGGGCTCGGTGTCAACCTGACGCAGGGGTCGCCAACGGGTAGTCCAGTTACATCACGGGGCGGGTGTTACTGGCACATGGGCACATCCATTAAGGCGTTCGAGCTGGCTCTCTCGTCTGGAGAGGGACGGCCATCAATAACCGGAGAGTAAAGCGGTGAGCAACGAAAACGATGTGTTATTCGACAAGGTGGGCGACCACATCGCCCTGGTGACGCTCAATCGGGTGGACAAGCGCAACGCCGTGAACGGCGCCCTGGCCCGGGCCCTCGGGGCCGCCGTCGCCCGGGTGGAGGCGGACCCGGAAC
>JAYELS010000024.1:0-39161 GCA_034717695.1 Pseudomonadota bacterium | reverse complement strand
CAGGGTCGTGTTTGTCGTACCCGAGATGATCGTCGAGCTCCGCGCCAAGCGCAGCCTCAACGGTCATCTTCATCAGCTGCTGGGTCAGGTCGCCAAGGTCGGCTTCCGATTTCAGGCCTTTCGCCAGTTTGGTGACGTGGGCTTTAAGCTGTTCCAGGTCTTGCTCGTTCATTGTTCTGCTCATGGTATCCTCCAGTGCAGGGTATGGAAGCATGGGCAGTTACACAATTTAATTTACAGGCTCTGGCCTCTCCCTCGTCACCGCCACTTGCGGGCAACCGCTGTATTTCGACGATCTGGGTGCCTATCAAATGCTGAGTGGCAACAAAGCGTTTGCACAGAGCCTCCCGGACCGCGCATGTCCACTGCTCAGGCCCCCGGGCGACGAGCACTTCCTTGCCATCAATGGTCACCGCGATATCTACATCGGGGCTGAAGATGCGCCTAAAAATCGCGTCGCCCTCCGCAAGGGACCCGTCGGTATTTTCACCGATCAGGTCACAGGCGCGGGCGTAAAGGCGACGCAGGTACTCTATCTCAAGCCTGGCCGCGGTGACTGATGGCGGCCTGTCCTCGACTGGGCCCATTATGCTGTCCTCGACACCCAAACCATCAACATCCCCACGCCAAGTCAAAACCTATAGGTAAGATCAACGCCATAACTGCGAGTCGGTGCACGGAACGCCACCGCAAGAATTCCCGCAAGAGGCACATACTCTTGAAAATAATCTTCATCCGTGAGGTTCTTGCCCCATGCGGAAATTGACCAACGGTCCCCAGCGAGGGTCAAGCGTGCATCCAACAACTCAGAGGAGTCTCGCTCGGTACCTGCTGTATTGGCGAAATCCCAGAAAGTAGGGCCATAGGCCAGGGCTTCTATTCTTGGGGTAAGAATCAATGCATCGCCGACAGCAAAATCCCGGGTAGCCCCAAGTGTCGCGGTATATTCCATCGTCAGAGGCGTCGTATTACCTTCAAAAGCCGGGTTGGCCGAGAATTTCGTCACTTCACCATCCACGTAACCATAACCCCCGAACAGCTCCACTTCCCCGGGCAGGATTGCCTGAAAGTCGACATCGAAGCCTCTGAGCTCCACTTCGTCCGCCGATGTCACTGTCTGGTCACCCGACAGCGGGAAGAATTCGAACTGTTGAGCACCATCCACTACGGTATGGAAAATGCCCGCGTTGAGCCGCAAGGCACCGTCAAAGAAGGTTCCCTTCAGACCCAATTCGTAGGATTCGGACTCTTCTTCTTCGTAGGTATCTTCCAGATAGACCGGCGTACCTGGCGGCACAGTCGCAATGAATCGTTGCCGGCTGCCAATTGGGTTGAATCCGCCCGCCTTGTAACCCTGGCCATAGTTGGCGTACAGGGTAATTTCATCGCTTGCCAGATAAATCAATGACACCTTGGGAGAGAAATTGGTGAATGTCTGGGAATCGGAGCAGCTCAACGCCGGGCTACCCAGACAGGCGCTGAATCCTGCCGGCGCAAAATCGTCGATGGATCTTTTTTCTTCGTCGTAACGTCCAGCCAGCTCAAGCCTAAACTGATCCGTGATATCCCACTGCATATTGGCAAAAAATGCCAGATCCTTTGTGTCCTTGTCGGCAGCCGTATAGACGACCGTTGCATGAGGGCCTGCATCCACACCCAGAGATGTTTCAGTGTAGCCACTGCCATCATCCAAATTGAACTCAGAGCGCTGTTCACGCCGGAACTTCAGATAGTAGACGCCTGCCATCCACTGGATATTGCCGTCATAGTTTGAGGATATACGGAATTCCTGCGACATTGACTCATCGATGGTGGGATAGGACTGAGTCAAATCTCCTAATGAAAGCGGGTCTCCGAAAGGAACGTAGGGAATCAAATCCCCAGCGGAAATCTGGTTGAATTTATTGTAGCCAGTAATGGATCTGAGAGTCACGCTATCAAGGTCATACTCAATATCCAGCACGGTATCCAACATTTCCTCATCCAGAACACCTGCAATATCGGTGACATATTTCTGGCTAAGATCGTTGACGTCCAGGTTCGGAGCGATTTGTGCGTTGTAACTTATGCCGGCTCCCTCGGAGTCGTGCGCACCGACCCTGAAACGTACCGTCAGATCTTCATTGGGCTCCCAAAGCAATTTCAAGCGGGACATTTGAGTTTGAAAGGCGTACATGTCAATACCGGTCACACCGGTGAATGGCCCGTCGGTGTCACGCTTGGATACCGCAAGGGAATACTTCAGGGTGTCGGTGATGGGCCCGCTGACATTACCTGACACCTGCCAGCTGTCCCAGTTGCCCAAGGTAGTGCTGATGGAGCCCTCCAAGACATCACTGGGATCCTTGGTGGTGATGACAACAGCGCCCGCTGCGGCGTTACGTCCATAGACAGCACTTTGAGGGCCTTTGAGAACCTCGATCTGCTCGATATCCACCAGATCCTGATTAAATGCCTTAAGGGTAACCATCGGCACACCATCGACAACGATGGCAACATTGGGATCACCGCTGCGAACCCCTGTTTGGCCGCGAACGTTAATGGTTACCTCCCCCGCATTGTCTTCGTAGAAAGTCACGTTGGGGACACTGGCGAGAAAATCATTGGGGCGCTTGATACCGGCGGCCTGAATGTCGCCACTGGTCAATACGGACACGGAAGATGGAACATCCTGCAGCGATTGATCACGCTTCGTTGCAGTCACCACGATCTCTTCAAGACTGGCTCTGCCTCCCTCTGATTGTGCGAATGCCAGGGTTGATAATGTGGCGGACGCCATGACGGCAAGCGAAATGGGGGTTAGACGTGACTTGATCATGGGTTGGCAACCTCGTCGATTATGATATTTATAGGGACACCAGTGTCGTCCTGGGAGCGTTTCAATTCTCGAAGAACCGCTGGATATCCGTGTCATGGGCGAAAAGCAATGCTCGGTTCTCTTCTCAGCATGGGATGGATTCTAGGGGAACCCCGCGACGGGGCAGAGAGCATAACGCGTCACCAAGTACCCATTTGCGACATTTTGCAACCCTTGCTCACTGGAACAGCCGCCCGACAGAAATCCCTTGCCGGCGTGTCTAGCGGCATTGCTATCGAACTGCTGCCCCCCTCCCTTTGAGACGATCTGGGTTGCCTTTACAGACCAGGTCCGCGATTCAGGGGTCGCTCGGGGCCTGGCGGCAATGGCCTTTATCTGGATTTCGCCTCCCGCGGGACTTACACTCCGGCCATGACCATTCCACAGATGCTCGGCGCCCTCATCGGCGCCAACTCCATCAGCAGCGTGATACCGACTATCGACCAGGGCAACCGGGCGGTGATCGAGTTGCTCGCCGGCTGGCTGGAGGACCTCGGTTTTCACACCGAGATCATGCCCCTGGCCGATCCCCGCAAGGCGAACCTGATCGCCACCCTTGGCACGGGCCCCGGCGGGCTGGTACTGGCCGGCCACACCGATACGGTGCCCTGCGACGACAGCCTGTGGCAGAACGACCCGTTTGCCCTGACGGAACGGGACAACCGCTTCTATGGGCTCGGGACCTCGGACATGAAGGGATTTTTCGCCCTCGCCATCGAAGCGGCCAGGGAGTTTTCCGCCGCCGACCTGCAGCAGCCGCTGATCATCCTCGCCACCGCCGACGAGGAATCGTCCATGGCCGGCGCCAAGGCCCTGGCGGCGGCGGGCAGGCCCCGGGCCCGCTGCGCGGTGATCGGCGAGCCCACCGGGCTCAAACCCATCACCATGCACAAGGGCATCATGGTGGAAAAGCTGGTGATCGCCGGGCGCTCCGGCCACTCCAGCAACCCGGCCCTCGGGGCCAATGCCATGCACACCCTGCAGCGGGTGCTCACCGAGCTGGTGACTTTCCAGCAGGAATTGAAGGCCCGCTACCGGGACCCTCTGTTCGCGGTGGATTACCCCACCCTCAACCTCGGCTGCGTTCACGGCGGCGACAACCCCAACCGCATCTGCGGGCACTGTGAACTCGGCTTCGAGATCCGCCCCCTGCCGGGCATGGATATGGACGAGTTGCAGCGCCTTTTGGCGGCGCGCCTTTTACCCCTCGGCCGGGACAACGGCACCGGCGTCACCCTCAGCCACTACCAGGTGCCGGCCTTCAGCGCGGCCCGCACCAGTGATCTGGTGGCGGTGTGCGAAAAGCTGACGGGGCACAGTGCCGAGGCGGTGGCCTTCGCCACCGAGGCGCCCTACCTGCACGATCTGGGCATGGACGTGGTGGTGCTGGGGCCCGGGGATATCGACCAGGCCCACCAGCCCGACGAGTTTCTGGCCCTGGAGCGGATCAACCCCATGGTGGCGACCCTCAGGGCCTTGATCGCCCACTATTGCCTCGACAGCGCCCGGGCATAGGGCTCAGGGAATCAGCAGGATCTTGCCGACCTGGCCATTGGCCGCCATGTAGTGGTGGGCGTCCACCACCCGCGCCAGGGGGAACTCCCGGTCGATCAGCGGTTTGAGCTGCCCGGCGGCAAGGGCGGCATCGAGGAAGGCGCGCCCCCGCGCCAGTTCATCCGGGCGGTTGACGTAGTCGAGGCGGAAAATACCCATGGTGAGCAGCTTGTCAAAGGCCTCCGCCACCGGGAACGGCGTCATCTCGCCGCTCATTGCGCCATACAGTACGTAAATGCCCCGACTTGCCATGGCGGCGGCCAGCCCGGGGACAGCGGCGCCACCCACCGGGTCGAACACCACACTGGCGCCGCGCCCGCCGGAGACCGCCATCACCGCGGACGCGTAGTCATCCCGCCCCGCAACCAGCACCCGATCGGCACCCAGCTGGCGCAGGCGCTCCACCTTGTGGGCGCCGCGGGTGAGGGCCACCGACCGCGCGCCGATGTAACGGGCGATCTGGATGGCGGCGACGCCGACACTGCTGGAAGCGGCGGGTATCACCACCGTATCGCCGGCGGCGAGGCCGCCCACGTCCACCAGGCCGCCGAAAGCGGTCAGGGCGCTGGCCCAGAAGGCGCCGTTCTCCCGGGGAGAAAGGTGGGGGGATGACGGCATCACCCTCGTCGCCGCCACGTTGATCAGCTCCCCGTAGGTGCCGCGGGATGGATCCATATGGGGCACCACGCTGACCGCGTCACCGACAGCGAAGGCATCGACCCCCTGGCCCACCGCGTCCACCAGGCCGGCGGCCTCCGCGCCGTTGCCGGCGGGCACCGGCGGCTTCATGGGGTGCTGGCCGGCGCGAAACAGCAGGTCGGAGCGGTTCATGCCGATGGCGGCGACGCGAATCCGGACTTCTCCGGGGCCGGGGGCGGGCACCTCGATGTCCTCGATACGCTGCACCTCCGGCGGGCCCGGCTGGTAAAAGTGGACGACGCGGGTCATGGGGTTTTCCTCAACAGTGTAAAGCAGTGCATTAAACAGGTCGGCAGCGGGGCGCGGCAAGGGCCGCCACCGGCCCGAGCGGCGCCCCAGCCTTGCCACTGGCGGCACCGCCCCCTTGCCTTATAATCAGCGCCAACCTGCCCACCCGGGACCGCCATGATCGACTACGTGAAGTTCTTCCGCGAGACCCTGCCCTACATCAACATGCACCGGGGCAAGACCTTTGTCATCGCCATCAGCGGCGATGGGGTGATGGATGGCAACTTTCCCCATGTGATCCAGGATATCGCCCTGCTCAACTCCCTCGGCATCCGCATCGTGCTGGTCCACGGCGCGCGGCCGCAGATCGAGGAGCGGCTGGCGAGTCGCGCCATCGCGCCCCGCTTCAAGGCCCATACTCGCATCAGCGACGAACCCACCATGCAGTGCGTGCGGGACGCCGTGGGCCACACCCGCATCGCCATCGAGGGCCAGCTGTCCATGGGGCTGGCCAACTCCCCCATGCACGGTGCGCGGATCCGGGTGGTGAGCGGCAACTTCATCACCGCCAAACCCCTCGGGGTGCGGGACGGGGTGGATTTTCACCACAGCGGCGAGGTGCGGCGCATCGACCGCGCCGGCATCGAGCGCCAACTGGCCGACAACGCCATCGTGCTGCTGTCGTCCCTCGGCTACTCCACCACCGGCGAAGCCTTCAATCTCACCTACGAGGACGTGGCCACCCAGGCGGCCATCGCCCTCAAGGCCGAGAAGCTGATCCTCTTTTCCGGTGCCCCTGGCATCCCCGACAGGGACGGCGAGCTTGTGCGCATCCTCTCCGTGCCGGACGCCCCGCCCCTGCTCGCCCAGCTCGGCCACCAGCCGGCGCTGAAAAGCCTGCTCGATGCCGCCTACCAGGCATGCCTCAGGGGCGTGGCGCGGGCCCATATCATCAGCTACCAGAAGAACGGCGCCCTGCTGGCGGAGCTGTTCACCCGGGAAGGGGAAGGCACCCTGCTGCTCCACGACGGCAACGAGGTGATCCGCCAGGCCACCATCGAGGATATTCCCGGGCTGCTCGATATCATTTCCCCCCTGGAGGATGCCGGGGTGCTGGTGAAGCGCTCGCGGGAATTGCTGGAGACGGAGGTGTCGCGCTTCACCCTGGTGGTGGACGCGGAAAACGTGGTGGTGGCCTGCGCCGCCCTCTACCCCTTTGCCGACCACCGCTCGGCGGAGCTGGCCTGCGTCGCCACCCATGGCGACTACCGCAACCGGGGCCTCGCCTCCCGGCTGCTCGCCCATATCGAGAAACAGGCCCGCGCCCAGGGGCTTGGCCAGCTGTTCGTGCTCACCACCCAGACGGCCCACTGGTTCCTGGAGCACGGCTTCGTGCCGGCATCCCTCGACGCCCTGCCGGCGGAAAAAAAGGAGCTGTACAACTTCCAGCGCAACTCGAAGATCTTCGTCAAGGGGCTGTGACGGGGGGTTGATTGGCGCCGCCAATGGGTGTTATCGGCAAAGTCTATTGGCGGCCGCCGGGTGCTTGCTTATGATCGAGCCCTGAACACACCCACCGAGACCTGCCCATGAAGAACGCGCTGCTGTTCGGTTCCGCCCTGCTCCTCGCCCTCTCCGCCCCGCCCCTGCTCGCCGGTGATGCCGCGGCGGGCAAGGCCAAATCCGCCACCTGCGCCGCCTGCCACGGCGTGGCGGGGATCAGCCCCATGGATCTGTGGCCGAATCTGGCCGGCCAGAAGAAGGGCTACCTGATCAAGCAGATGAAGGCGTTCCGGGACGGCACCCGGGTGGAGCCGTCCATGTCCCCCATGGCCAAGCCCCTCACCGATGCCGATATCGAGAATCTCGCCGAGTACTACAGCACCCTGAAATAGACCGCGGCGGCGGAGTCGCCGCCCCTCAACCCCTGGCGAGGGCCGCCACCCGGGTCTCGAGGCGATCGAGCCTCGGCACCCAGGCGCGGTGCTCGCCCACCACCGCTTCCATGGCCAGGAGGCCATCCGCCGAGTCCTCCGGCACCAGCACGGTCTGGGGCACCACCTGCAGCGACTGGGGAATGGCCCCCACCGGCAGGGCGTAGAAGCCGAGGTCGGCGGCGTCATCGATGGCGTTGAACACGGCGATGCGGTAGAAGGCCCCGAGGGGTACGGGCGCCCCGCCACAGGCCGCCTCGAAGGACACCAGGGGAATGCGCTGCTCGCGCCAGTCGATCCAGCCGTGGCAGAAGCCGCCATCGCCGCCACTGGGTTGCTGTTGCGTGGTGACCACCTCCGCCACGGCGGTGATGGGCACCAGCAGCTTGCGGTCCGCGAGGGTCAGCACCAGGCAGCTGACCCGGGTGGGCAGGGTGTCGAGGGTTTCCGCTGGCTGATTCACCGTTTATCTCCCGTTGTGGCGCCGCAATGGTCGTTCGCGGCCTGCATGTTGATGGGCTGCTTCATCCCGCCTGCCCGGCATCCCGCCGCGGGCCACCGCGCCCGAGCATGTCCCGCACCGCCGCCATCAGCACCTCTTCCTGGTAGGGCTTGCCCAGGTAGTGGTCGACGCCCATGGCCAGGGCACGGTCGCGGTGCTTCTCGCCGGTGCGGGAGGTGATCATGATGATGGGCAGGTTGCGAAGGCGCTGGGTGGAGCGCACCAGGCGCGCCACCTCGAAGCCGTCCATGCGCGGCATCTCGATATCCAGCAGCATCACATCCGGGGTGTTGTCCTGCAGCACCCGCATGGCATCGACGCCGTCCTTGGCGGTGATCACCCGGAAGCCTTCCCGCTCCAGGAAGCGGCCGGTCACCTTGCGCACCGTTACCGAGTCGTCCACCACCATCACCGTGGGGATATGGTCTTCCTCCTCCACCGGCGCGGCGACCATGGGGGCGAGCACCGCCGCCGTCAGCTGATCCCGCAGCAGGGCCTGGAGATCGAGGATCACCACCACCCGGCCATCGCCGAGCACGGTGGCGCCGGACAGCCCCGGCACCCGGCTGAACTGGACACCGAGGGTCTTCACCACGATTTCGCGGCTGCCAATGAGGCCATCCACCTGCACGGCATAGTTGCGCCCTTCGCTGCGCATCAGCACCACCGGCAACTGGCGGCCCATGGCGGTATCGAGGGTGGGGCGCAGGTCGGCGGAGAGCAGGCTGCCGAGGTAGCGCACCTCGTAGTGCTCGCCGCCGTACTCGAAGCGCTCCCGGGGGTTCTGGTAGAAGCGGGTGAGATCGTCGATCGGAATGCGGGTCACACCGGCGATGGAGTTGAGGGCGAGGGCGTAGGAATCCTCGCCCACCTCGATCATCAGCGCGCGGTTGACCGATACGGTGAAGGGCAGGCGCAGGGTGAACTCGGTGCCCGCGCCCCGCTGGCTGTTGATACTGATGGAGCCGCCGAGCTGGCGCACATCGCTGTTCACCACATCCATGCCGACACCGCGACCGGAGATCTGGGTCACTTCACTGGACGTGGAGAAGCCGGGGGCGAAGATGAACTGCTGGATGTCGTGGTCGCTGAGCTGGGCCTGCTCAGGCAGCAGGCCGAGGCTCAGGGCCTTGGCGCGGATCGCCTCCACATCGAGGCCGCGGCCGTCGTCGGCGAGGCGAATGAGCACGTCGCTCCCCTCCCGGGCGAGGCTGAGGGACAGGGTGCCCTCCGCCGCCTTGCCGAGGGCGCGGCGCTCCGCCTCGCTCTCGATGCCGTGGTCCACGGCGTTGCGGATCATGTGCTCCAGGGAGGGCACGATGCGCTCGAGGATGGTGCGGTCCAGGTCGCCATCGATGCTTTCGAGGCGCAGGTTGACGTCCTTGCCGAGGGTGCCGGCCACCTGGCGCGCGATGCGCCGCAGCCGGGGCACCAGGCGCGAGAACGGCACCATGCGGGTGCGCATCAGGCCTTCCTGGAGGTCGGTGTTGATGCGCGACTGCTGGAGCAGCAGGGACTCGGCGTCGCGGGCCTTGTCCACCAGGGTGTCGCGCAGATCCTGAAGGTCGGAGGCGGATTCCAGCAGACTGCGGGACAGCTGCTGGAGCTGGGAGTAGCGGTCCATCTCCAGGGGGTCGAAACCCTCGCTGCTGTCGGAGGATTCGATCTGCTCGCGGCGGAACATCACCTGGGCATCGGTCTCGATACCGAGGCGCCGCACCTGGTCGTGCATGCGGCGGATGGTGGCTTCCATCTCGTCCAGGGAGAACATGAACTCGTTGATGTGCTGTTCCACCTGACTGCGGGAGATACTGGTTTCCCCCGCCAGGTTGACCAGCATGTCGAGCATGGGGGCGGCCACCTTGACCATCTCCTGCACTGCGGCCACCTGCTGTTCGATGGCGGTGGGGCCGGTGGGATCGAGCCCCCGATGGGTGCCGGTGAAGGGCAGGATCTCCGCGCTCGGCAGGGTCTCGGGGGCCGGTGTCGGCGCCCCAATCTCCGCCGGCGGGGCCTCGTCCACCACCGGGGCGATGTCCGCCGCCGCGGGCTCGACGGCACTCCGGCCGAGGGCCATGAAGGCCTTGCGCACCCCGTCGACCCCGGAGACGAGGGCATCGTGGTAGCGAAGCATGGTGGCGATGGCGGCGGTCTCCCCCGCCGCGATGGCCGCCTCGCGGTGGACCACGGCGGATTCCAGTTCGTGACTGATTTCGCCGAGGGCGGCGAGACCGGCCATGCGGGCACCGCCCTTGAAGGTGTGGAGGCTGCGCTTCAGGGAATCCGGGTGGGCGCTGTCCGCCGGGGACTCGCGCCATTGCTGGAAGTCGTGCTCCATGGCTTCGAGAAGTTCGTCCGCCTCGCCGAGGAACAGTTCGACGATGTCCGCGTCCATGTCCTCGGGCAGGGCCACCTGGGCCAGCAGTGCCGCCAGCTCGGCCTCCGCCAGGCCTGCGGAGACCGGCGCGGGGGCCGCGGCGAGGGCGGCGAGCAGGTCGAGCTGCTCCCCGGTGGCGGGGACCAGTTCCTGGTGGGCCGCCACCGCGTCCACCATCCCCAGCAGGGTTTCGTGGGCGGCGAGCAGGGTGGCGACCCGTTCCTCATCCCCCGCCAGCCCCTTGGCGACGATCCCCTGGTAGCAGGCCGCGAGCTGGCCGGCGAGGGTGGCGAGGGGCGCAAGGTTGGCCCGCGCCGCGCCCTTTTCCAGCTCCACCAGCTCGTGGCCCAAGGCCGCAAGGCTCGCGGTGTCCGGCGCCGGTGCGTCGCGCCACTGTTGCAGGGTGGCCTCCACGTCGAGCACCGCCGCCATGCCGTCGGTCATCACCAGACGCAGGAAGGCGGGGTCCACCGCCCGCTGGGGATCGTCCCCCTGGCCGAGGGAGGGGCCGATGGCGCGCTCCCGCAGTTCGACGATGCGGGCGAGGAATTCCGCCCGCTCCTGGGCGTCGGGGGCCCCCTGCCCGGCGATGATGCGGTCGCTGTAGCTGGCGCAGTCCGCCAGCAGTTCGACGATATCGGCGTCCACCGCCACCTGGAAATTGAGCATCTCCCGCATGAATCGTTCGAGGGGCGTGACCAACTCCGCCAGGGAATCGACCCCGGCCATGTGGGCGCTGCCCTTGAGGGTGTGCAAGGCGCTTTGCAGGGTGGCCGTGGGGTATTCGTAGAACGGCCCCTTGGCCTCCTGGGCGGCGACGAACTGGCGGACCACGGCGAGATGGCCGCTGGCCTCGCGGGCGAAGATGTCGAGCAGCACCCTGTCCTCGTCGGGCTCCTCGCCGCCACCCTCGACAGGGGGCGCTGCATCGAGGGCCGCCAGATCCACCGTTTCCCCTTCGCCGAGGCGGTTGGCCAGGGTGCGCAGCACCTCCACCCGCCCCTGGTCGAACTGGCGGCTGGCCTGTTCAAAGGCGGACACCATGGCGGGCAGCTGGGCGATGGACTCGTCGAGACAGGCGAGCAGGGCCGGGCCGGGGGCAACGCGGCCCTCGATCACCCGGTTGAGGAGACTTTCCAGCGCCCAGGCAAACTCGCCGATGTCGCTGGCGCCCACCATGCGGCCACTCCCCTTGAGGGTGTGGAAGGCGCGGCGGGTCTCGGTGAGGGCGGCGGCGTTGCCGGGGTCGGCGGCCCACTGGGGGAAGTACTCGTCGAGGGTCGCGAGAACCTCCCGGGCCTCCTCCACAAAGATTTCCCGGATCTCGGGATCGACGTCATCATGGGCCATGGCCTCGGGCTCCTCGGCGGATGGTGGGGTGGCGACGGTGGTGACCGCGGGTTCCGCCCGGGGGGGCGGGGCCGGCGATACGGGGGCAGGTGCTCCCGCGCCGTGGCCGAGATGGCGCAGTTTCAGCTCGGCGTGGTTGAGCAGGGACAGGTCTTCCCGGGAGCGGCCGGCAAGGCGGTCGTCGAGGTGGTGCTGCACCGCCATGATCACATCGGCCACCGCGTCCACATCCGCCCAGGCGGCATCGGCGCCGGCGTCGACCACGCGCTCGGCGAGGCAGCGGCCACAGGCCCCCATGATCGCCGCGACGCGGTCGAGGCCGGCGAGGCCGAGCACCGTGGCGAGCCGCGCCGCCAGTGCCGGCGTCGCGGCAAGACAGGCTGGATCGCGGTTGGCCTTGAGGTAGGCGAGCACCGCCTCCTTGATCACCTCGATGTCCCGCAGCACTTCCTCGAGCATGGCGCGGAAGGCGCTGTTGACCTCCATGCGCTGGGCCGCCGGCAGCTCCTCGCCGAGGCCCGGGCGCCCGCTGAAACGCCAGGCTCCGATGGCGGCCTCGAGATCGACGATGAGGGTTGCCAGCTTGTCGAGGTCGGCGCTGTCGGCCCCCGCCGCCAGCACCGATTCGACATAGGCGGCGACATCCTCGCTCGCCACCCGCAACGGGAACTGGGACACCATCGCCAGGGTGTCGGCGATGCGCTTGAACACCGGCAGGGTCTGCTCCAGGGCGGCGACGTTCTCCCGCTCCGAGGCGATGAATTCCTCTACCCGCTCCTTGATGGACTCCAGCTCCTGGGTGAGGCCGCGGGCAACCGCGTCCACCAAGCCGTCATCCAGGGCGGCATCGCCCGCCGGCCCGGCCATGTCGGGGAGCGCCCTGTCGAGCTGAAAATCGTCCCGCACCGCGCTGATGCGGGGAGTCTCGGCGCGGGACAGGGCAACGTAATACAGAAGGTTGATCAGCAGCGCGCGGGGAAACACCTCCGCCAGGGCGCCCGCGCCCTGGTCGGCGCACAGCTTCACCTCGCGATCGAGTTCCCGCAGCAGCGCCTTGGTGGTGACACTCCAGGGGATGCGGTGGTGGAACAGCCCTTCGACGAAGGCGCCCGCCACCCGCCACAGCTGCTCCCGGGAGCTGCCGGCGCAGAGCTCCCGCAGGCGGGCGCAGACCTTTTCCAGCTGGCTGAAGTGGCTGTCGGACGGGTCGCGGAACAGCCCGAGCAGCGCCGCCTGGTACATCTGGCGCAGCTTCTTGACCAGCTTGCGAAACCCCGCCTCGTCCGCCACCGGCACGGGCCGCCCCTCGCCGGCGATGGCCTCGAGGGCGGGCATGAAGATCCCCGATTCGCTGAACAGTCGCTCGCCGCGCACCGCCCGCAGGTCGTTGAGGACGGCGATCAGGGCGGCGGCATGGTCCGCCCCGCCGGCGGCGAGGTGGCCGAGGTGACCCGGCAGGCAATTGATGGCCTGGACCAGCACTTCGCAGGCCTCACCGGGATTGGCGGCGGGATTGGCCAGAAGCCCCGCCACCACCGCTTCCATCTCCACCAGCAGAAGGGTGCCGCTGTCGCACTCGGCCAGTCGCAGGCAACCCTGCACCTGATGAAAATGGTCGAGACAGGGGCGCAACCGCGCCGTGTCCTGGTGCTTGAGGAAGGCATCAATGGCATCGTAGGCAAGGGCGAGACTGGCCTCGACCTCGGCGATCAACCAGTCGAGCCCCTGCAGTGTTGAATGGCGTTTCACAGCGCTACCTTATCGTTGCCTGCCGCCGGGGCTGCCACTGGCTGGCAACCCTGATCGCGGCCCGCGGGATCTCCTGGGGAATCCTCGCCCCGGCCGAGGGCCGGGGTAGGTCCCCGTTCGTGACATCAGACGCCGCGGCGGTCGCCTTCGTTCTCGTCGATGCTGAACTCGTCGAGATCCACCGTCGCCAACTCCGCCTCCAGGGCGCTGACGCCGTGGCTGGCGCCGTTGAGTCCTTCCCGGCGGTAGGGCTCGGCATCGTCCTGATCCCGTTCGGCCTCGTCCAGGTCGAGGGTTGGCGCCTCCGCGAGGGCCGTTTCCTCCAGCTCCTCGGCACCGGCCAGGGCCTCGGGTTCGGTCGCCCCCGCACTGCTTTCCTGGGCGCGCTCCTGGGCTTCGAGGGCCGCGAGGGATTCCTCCAGGGTCGGGCCACTGGCGGCAACCGCCGCCTGGCGGGTGAGGTTGGCGGGCAGTTTGAAGCCGGTGACGAATTCCCGCAGTTCAACGGCCATCTCGGCCAGCTCACCGATGGAGGTCGCGGTGTTCTTGGTGGCGCCCGTCGTCTGGGTGGTGATGTCCTGGATGACGTTCATGGTCTTGGACACCCGGCCAGCGGAGAGGGCCTGGCGCTTGGCGGCGGCGGAGATGTCCTGAATCAGTTCCGCGAGGGTCGCGGATACCGTCTGGATCTCGCCCAGCGCCGAACCGGCGTCGTGGGCCAGCTGGGCACCCTTCACCACCTCGGCGGTGGTCTGCTCCATGGACGACACCGCTTCGTTGGTATCGGTCTGAATGGCCTTTACCAGCGATGCCACCTGCTTGGCGGCGCCGGCGGAGCGCTCCGCGAGGCGCTGTACTTCGTCGGCAACCACCGCGAAGCCGCGGCCCGCGTCGCCGGCCATGGACGCCTGGATGGCGGCATTCAGAGCGAGGATGTTGGTCTGGTCGGCAATGTCGGAAATCAGCGACACGATGTCGCCGATCTCCTGGGAGCTCTCGCCGAGGCGCTTGATCCGTTTGGAGGTGTCCTGGATCTGCTCGCGGATGGTATCCATGCCCCGCACGTTGCTCTGAACCACGTTGGCGCCGTTGGTGGCGATGGTCACCGAGCGGGATGCCACCTGGGCGGATTCGGCGGCGTTGGACGACACCTGGTCGATGGTGACGGCCATCTCGTTGATGGCGGCGGAGGCGCCGGCGATTTCCCGGGCCTGGTGCTCGGAGGCGTCCGCCAGTTGCAGTGCCGTGGCGCGGGTTTCATTGGCGGCGGCGGAGACGTTTTCCGACGTGTCCTGAATGCGCGCCACCAGTTCCCGCAGCTGGAGAATGGCGAAGTTGATGGCGTCGGCGATGGCGCCGGTGAAATCCTCGGTCACCGTCGCCTCGGCGGTCAGATCACCGTCACCGAGGCCTTCGATTTCGTCCAGCAGACGCAGAATGGCCTGCTGGTTCTTTTCGTTCGCCTCGGCGGTCTCCCGCAGGCTGCGGCGCGTGCCGGCGTACACCTGCAGGCCGATGAGGGCCAGCAGGATCAGGGCGATCAGGCCCGCCACCAGGGCGGAACTGTTGGACAGGGCGCGGCTCTCGGGCAGTGCGGTGATGGCGTCGGCAAGGCCGGTGCCCGCCTCCAGCAGCGCCGGCGACTGGTCGAGAATCTGCTCGGTGGCCTGGCGGGCGCGGAACAGCGCCGGGGTGGCGTCGAAGATTTCCTGTACCGAGTTGCTCACGAATTCGAACTGGGTGGTGATCGCCTGCAGGCTCTCCCGGGCGCGGCCATCGGTGACCCGGCTGATGCCGAGGGCGATGTCGCCGCTCTTCATGCCCTCGAGCACCCGTCCGAACAGGTTGGCGTCGCGGTTGAACTGGTCGGCGGCCGCCTCGGCGTCATCGCCACCGGCCAGCATCTTGTCCACGTTGCGGCCGATGCGCTCGGCGCGCCAGGACTGGGCCTGGGCCACCGCCACCTGGTCCGCCGGGGCGTTGCGGTCGAGGAGGGTCTCCACCACCTGGGTGTGCTCCTCCTGGAGCTGGGGGAGGCGCTCGTTGAGGGTGCTCACCACGTTGTGGAGGAAGATGATGGTCTCCTTGCCGCCGATGATCACCTCGGCCTGCTGCTTGACCCCGGTGAGGGCCTTCTCGTAGGCATCGAGGGTCTCGGCGGGCAGTTCGTCGCCGCTGTCCTTGAGCTGGTCCCAGCCACCCTGCATCTGGGCAACCACTTTCTCCAGTTCGGTGAAGGCCGCCTCGTCGCCGTTGGTGGCGTCCCGGGACAGACCCGACACCCGGTAGGACAGGGCGCGCAGATCCGACACCAGGTCGAGGTTCTGGCGGTCCCGGGCGGCGTCGATGAAGACCACCACGAGGTTGATCACCACGAAGGCGACCAGCGCGATGAAGGCCGCCGAGAGCATGAAGATCGGCCTGCTGACATTGAATTTACTGGTTGCGTTTAACATGTCTCTCTCCCGGCATGGACTGCCGCTGTTGCATTTTTCTGTTTGATGAACCGGTCAGGCCGCCACGTCGAGGAAGTCGCCGTGACCGAACAACGCCTCTGGCCGGAATAGTGCCCAGTACTCCCCGTCGTTGAGAAACGTCCCGGGCACGAACCGCGCCAGGCGCGGGGGAACGACGTCTCTCCTTTCCGAGTAGGCATCCACCCGGAAATGCTTCATGCCCACCACGTCGTCGACGATGAGCCCGGCGGCAATGCCGTCGCGCTCGATCAGCAACACCCGTTGACGCTTGGGGGCGGTTTGCAGTCGCCCGCCGAGAAAGCTGGCGAAATCGATGATGGGCGTCAGTTTGCCGCGCACGTTGGCGACACCGCGCACCCAGGGCTTGACCCTCGGCAAGCGGGTGCAGTGGGGCACTTCGAACAGTTCGTTCATCTCGTCGAGGAGAATGGCCACCGGGCTGCCGAGCAGGTGGAAACACACCACGGTGCGGGTCGGTGTCACATCGATCTGGGCGGGCAGGCTGCGGGACCGCGCGCCGTAGCGGCGCGACAGTTCCACCAGTGCCCGATAGGCTTCGTTGTTATCGGTTTGTGCGCTCACGGGGCTCTCCTTGCCGCGCTCAGCCCACCACCTGTTCGATGGCGGACAGCAGCTGCTTCTCGGTCACGGGTTTGGTGAGATAGGCCTTGGCGCCCTGGCGGGCACCCCACATGCGATCGGTTTCCTGATCCTTGGTGGTGACGATGATGACCGGGATATGGCTCGTCTCCTTGGTCTTGGTGAGCTGGCGCGTCGCCTGGAAACCGTTCATCCCCGGCATCACGATATCCATCAACACCACGTCGGGCATTTCCTTGCGGGCCAGGTTGACGCCGGTCTCGCCGGAGTCGGCCACCAGCACGTTGTGGCCGTGCTTGGCGAGAATGGTCTTGAGCTTGTGAATCTCCGTGGGAGAGTCATCGACAATGAGAATCTTCGTCATGGTGTTCCCTCTATGGGCAAAGGTTTCCGTTAAGGCAAATGGGCGCTAAATGCCGGTGGTGGCGCGCCGTCAGCCGCTCGCCGGCTCGACCACCTGGCCGAGTTCGCGGGGCGCGTACTTGGCGAGGGCATCGAACAACTCGTTCTTGCTGAAGGGTTTGGTGAGGTAGTCGTCGGCGCCGACGATACGCCCCTTGGCCTTGTCGAACAGGCCGTCCTTGCTGGACAGCATGATCACCGGCGTGTGGCGAAACTGCTTGTTATTCTTGATCAGCGCGCAGGTCTGATAGCCGTCGAGGCGCGGCATCATGATGTCGACGAAAATCACATCGGGCGCGTTGTCGGCGATCTTGGCGAGCGAATCGAAGCCATCCGTCGCGGTAATGACGCTGCAACCTGCCTTGCTGAGCAGTGTCTCGGCGGTCTTGCGAATGGTGTTGCTGTCATCAATGACCATCACCTTGAGTCCATCCAGTCTCAATTCCATGGGCATTTCACCTCGGTAGTAGTTTTAATTGTCGGGTTCATGCTGTTTTCCCCCGGCGACTTTCTAGCACAAACGCTGTACAACATCCACCACCCTCCACAACTCCACCCCATTGTCCGACAAAATGCCGGATATCGATCATGAATGACGGAGTCCGGGTGGCTTGCTATGCTCTCCCTTCCAAGCCAATCCCGGCCGCGCCTTGCGATCGGCGCGCGCCCCGCCAAGGAAACCTGCAATGACCCATGCCATCGGCGTGGTGATGGATCCGATCCACGCCATCAATTTCAAAAAGGACACCACCCTCGCCCTGATGCTTGCCGCCCGGGAGCGGGGCTGGACGCTGTACTACATGGAGCAGAAGGACCTCGCCATCGTCGATGGGCGCGCCATGGGCAACATGGCGCCGGTCGAGGTGTTCGACGACCCCGCGCGCTGGTTCAGCCTGGGCGCGCGGGAAGAGCGGCCCCTGGCGGATCTCGACGCCATCCTGATGCGCAAGGACCCGCCCTTCGACAGCGAATTCATCTACTCCACCTACATCCTCGAGGCCGCCGAGCGCGAGGGCGTGCTGGTGGTCAATCGCCCCCAGAGCCTCCGGGACTGCAACGAGAAGGTGTTCGCGACGCTGTTTCCGCGCTTCACGCCGCCGCTGCTGGTGAGCCGCGATCCGATGAGACTTCGCAAGTTCCATGCCACCGTCGGGGAAGTCATCTTCAAGCCCCTGGACGGCATGGGCGGCGCGGCGATCTTCCTGGTCAAGCCCGGTGACGCCAATCTCAGTGTGATCATCGAGACCCTCACCCACCACGGCACCCGCACTATCATGGCGCAAAAATATATCCCCGAGATTACAGCGGGGGACAAGCGCATCCTGATGGTGGACGGCGAACCGGTACCCTACTGCCTGGCGCGCATCCCCGCCAGCGGCGAGAGCCGCGGCAACCTGGCGGCCGGGGGGCGCGGTGTGGTGCAGCCCCTGTCGCCCCGGGACCGGGAGATCGCCGAGGCCATCGGCCCCGTGCTGCGGGAGAAGGGCATCCTCTTCGCGGGACTCGATGTGATTGGCGACTACCTCACCGAGATCAACGTCACCAGCCCCACCTGCGCGCGGGAGATCGACGCCGCCGAGGGCACCCGCATCGGCCCGCGGCTGATGGATGCCATCGCCCGCCGCCTTGGCTGAGGACGGGCCATGGCCACCGCCACGGCACTCGCCGACCGGCCCCGGGGCGATCGTCTGGGGCCGGCCCTGCTGCTGGCCACCCTGTTCCACGGGGCGCTGATTTTCGGGGTGGGCTTCGAATCCCCCCGGGAAACCCCGGGCAGCGCCACCCTCGAGATCACCCTCGCCCAGCACCGCAGCGCCGAGCGCCCCGACGAGGCCGAGTATCTCGCCGCCCACGACCAGCTGGGCAGCGGTGACCGCGCAGAGTCGACGCCCATCACCACCGACGAGCTGGCCCCCATCGAGGCCACCGAGCTGCGGGACGTGGACCCCCTGCCCCTGGCACCGGACGCGGCGCCAATCCCGCAATCCCCCGCTGCCCCCCTGGTGGCAACCCGCGACGGCCCGCGCCGCGACCGCCCCGCACCGGACGCCGACAGCCCGGCGCCGGCGCCAAGCCCGACACCCACCCGGGCAGTGCGGGAGATCGCCAGCCTCAGGGCCCGCCTCGACCAGCAGAAGCAGGCCTACGGCAAGATCCCCCGCACCCTGGTGCTCACCGCCGCCAGCGCGCGCTCCTCGGAACAGGCGGACTACCTGTACCGCTGGATCGAATGGGTGGAGAAGATCGGCAATCAGAACTACCCGGAGGAGGCCCGCCGCAAGGCGCTGTTCGGCGAACTGCGGCTCGCCGTGGCCATCGGTCGCGACGGCGAGGTGGAGAACGTCGAGATCGTCAAGAGCTCCGGCCAGCGGGTGCTCGACCAGGCGGCGGTGCGCATCGTCCGCCTCGCCGCCCCGTTCGCCCCCATCCCCCGCACCATTGCCGCCGACCGTATCGAGGTGATCCGCACCTGGCGCTTCATCCCCGGCCAGGGGCTTGCCACCGGGTCCGACTGACCCCGGGCGCCCGGGCGGCGATAATCCCCCATCGCCTTGTATTCCCCCCGCCGCGCCCCAATACTCAGGGTATCCACAGGCCCAGGAGAGGAGATCCGGTGATGACCACTCAACACTTTTCCACTCTCAAGAACCACCTGCTGCTGGCCATGCCCGGCCTTGGCGATCCCCATTTTGCCCAGGCGGTGATCTACCTCTGCGATCACGGCGAGGAGGGCGCCATGGGGCTCGTCATCAACCATCCCATCGGCGTGCCCATGAGCCGCGTGTTCGAGGAACTCGACCTCGAATACGTCGAGGACATCGGCCGCCGGCCGTTGCTGTCCGGCGGTCCTGTGCAGCGGGAGCGGGGCTTCGTGCTCCACAAGAACGCCGCCCGCCACTGGGAGTCCACCCTGGAGATCTCCCCGGACATCGCCATCACCGCGTCCCAGGACATCATCCTCGACATCGCCCGCAACCAGGGCCCCCGGGACAGCTATATCACCCTCGGCTACGCCGGCTGGGGCGCCGGCCAGTTGGAGCGGGAGCTGGCGGACAACGCCTGGCTGGTGATTCCCGCCGACCCGGCGATCATCTTCGACACCCCCTTCCCGGAACGCGCCCGGGCCGCCGCCGCCCGCATCGGCGTCGATCTCGATCGCCTGAGCCCCCGGGCGGGCCACGCCTGAGGTGGCCGAGGACCGGCCGATCATCACCGCCCTGGCCTTCGACTACGGCCTCGGCCATATCGGCTGCGCCATCGGCCAGACCCTCGGCGCCACGGCGCGGCCGCTGGCGATATTGAAGGCCAGGGACGGCCAGCCGGACTGGGACGCGGTGGCGCGACTCATCGCCGAATGGCGCCCCGACACCCTACTGGTGGGCCTGCCCCTCAACATGGACGGCAGCGAGAGCGACTTCTGCCTGCGGGCGCGGAAGTTCGCCCGCCGCCTCCACGGCCGCTTCGGCCTCCCGGTGGCGATGATCGATGAGCGGCTGTCGTCCCGGGAGGCCAAGGCGCGGGGCGGCCACCGGGACAGCTACCGCCGGAACCCGGTGGACGACCTGGCCGCCCAGGTCATTCTCGAAAGCTGGCTGGCGGACCCAGGACAGGGGCTCGCGCCCTGAGGAATCTCAGGGCTTGTAGAAGGGCAGGTGATCGCTCGGCTCGTCGGCCATCAGCAGATCGTCGGCGGTCGCCGACAGGCTGCCGATGTCGGTCTCGTTGCGCAGCTTGATGAGCAGGCGCAGGTCGTTCTTCGAATCGGCGTGGGCCAGGGCATCCTCGTAGGTGATGACGCCCTCGGTGTACAGCCGGTAGAGGGCCTGGTCGAAGGTCTGCATCCCCTGCTCGGTGGAGCGGGTCATCAATTCCTTGAGCTTGTGCACCTCGCCCTTGCGGATCAGGTCCGACACCAGCGGGGTGTTGATGAGGATCTCGATGGCCGCGCGCCGCCCCTTGCCATCCACCGTCGGCACCAGTTGCTGGGCGATCATCGCCCGCAGGTTCATGGACAGATCCATCCACAGCTGGGAATGGCGATCCCCCGGGAAGAAGTGGAGGATGCGGTCGAGGGCCTGGTTGGCGTTGTTGGCGTGGAGGGTGGCGAGCACCAGGTGGCCGGTCTCGGCGAAGGTGATGGCGTGCTCCATGGTCTCCCGGGTGCGGATCTCGCCGATCAGGATCACGTCCGGCGCCTGGCGCAGGGTGTTGCGCAGGGCCACCTCGAAGGACTCGGTGTCGACCCCCACCTCCCGCTGGGTGATGATGCAGCCCTCGTGCTGGTGGACGTACTCGATGGGGTCCTCGATGGAAATGATATGGCCCTTGGTGTTGCGGTTGCGGTAGCCGATCATCGCCGCGAGGGAGGTGGACTTGCCGGTGCCGGTGGCGCCCACGAAGATGATGATGCCCCGCTTGGTCATCACCAGGTCGTTGAGAATCGGCGGCAGCTGCAGCTCCTCGATGGTGGGAATCACCGTCTCGATGCGGCGCAGCACCATGCCCACGTCGTTGCGCTGGTAGAAGGCGCTGACCCGAAAGCGCGCCCCCCACTGGGAGCCGATGGCGAAGTTGAGCTCCTTGTTGCGGTTGAAATCCAGGCGCTGGCCCTCGTCCATGATGCATTCCACCAGCTCCCGGGCGGCGTCGGGGGTCAGCGGCGTCCTGCCCACCGGCAGCACCTTGCCATTGATCTTCACCGACGGTGGCACGCCGACGGTGATGAACAGGTCGGAGGCGCTCTTGTCCACCATCAGCTTGAGAAGACTGTCAAACTCCATCCCATCTACTCCACATCAAAATGCATTGGCCGGGCCATCAGAAATCGTCCGGCACCTTGGCCTTTTCCCGGGCCACTTCCCGGGACACCACCTTCTGCTTGACCAGCTTGTGCAGGCACTGGTCCATGGTCTGCATGCCGTGGGCGGCGCCGGTCTGGATCGACGAATACATCTGCGCCACCTTGTCCTCGCGGATCAGGTTGCGGATCGCCGGGGTGCCGATCATGATCTCGTGGGCGGCGACCCGGCCGCCGCCGATCTTCTTCATCAGGGTCTGGGCGAACACCGCCTGCAGGGATTCCGACAGCATGGAGCGCACCATGTCCTTCTCCGCCGCCGGGAACACGTCGATGATGCGGTCGATGGTCTTCGCCGCCGAGGTGGTGTGCAGGGTGCCGAACACCAGGTGGCCGGTTTCCGCCGCCGTCAGCGCCAGGCGGATGGTCTCCAGGTCGCGCATCTCGCCCACCAGGATGATGTCCGGGTCCTCCCGCAGGGCCGAGCGCAGCGCCTCGTTGAAGCCGTGGGTGTCCTTGTGGACCTCCCGCTGGTTGATCAGGCACTTCTTGCTCTCGTGGACGAATTCGATCGGGTCCTCGATGGTCAGTACGTGCTGGTAGCGGTTCTGGTTGATGAAATCCACCATCGCCGCCAGGGTGGTGCTCTTGCCGGAGCCGGTGGGGCCGGTCACCAGCACCAGCCCCCGGGGCAGCAGCGAGACCTCGCGGAAAATGTTGCCAAGCCCCAGGTCCTCCATGGTCAGCACCCGGGAGGGAATGGTGCGGAACACCGCCCCCGCGCCGCGGTTCTGGTTGAAGGCGTTGACGCGAAAGCGCGCCACCCCCGGGACCTCGAAGGAAAAGTCCGTCTCCAGGAACTCCTCGTAGTCCCGGCGCTGCTTGTCATTCATGATCTCGTAAATCAAACTGTGGACTTCCTTGTGCTCCATCGGCGGCAGGTTGATGCGCCGGATGTCGCCATCGATACGGATCATCGGCGGCAGTCCCGCCGACAGATGAAGGTCGGACGACCCCTGCTTGACACTGAACGCCAGTAATTCCGTGATATCCATCAGCCAGTCCCGCTTGTTGTCTTTGTGCGTTTTCCACAGCCCCGACGGGCAAACGTCCCAAGTATATGACGAATATCACCGCCAACATCAACCGCGTCCGTGAAAGGCTGGACAATGCCGCGCGGGCCGCGGGCCGCGACCCCGCCGCCATCACCCTGCTGGCGGTGAGCAAGACCCAGCCGGCGGCGAGCATCCGCGCCGCCCACGCCGGGGGGCTGCGGGACTTCGGCGAAAACTACCTGCAGGAAGCCCTCGACAAGATCGCCCTGCTCCGGGACCTTGCCGATATCCGCTGGCATTTCATCGGCCCCATCCAGTCCAACAAGACCCGCGCCATCGCCGAGCACTTCGCCTGGGCCCACGGCGTCGACCGGCTCAAGATCGCCGAGCGGCTGAGCCAGCAGCGCCCCGCCGCCCTGCCGCCCCTGAATGTCTGCCTCCAGGTGAATATCGACGGGGAGGCCAGCAAGTCGGGGGTCGCCCCGGAGGCCCTCCCGGCCCTCGCGGACGCGGTGGCGGCGCTGCCCGGACTGCGCCTCAGGGGGCTGATGGCGATCCCCGCCCCCAGTGACGATGCCGCCGCCCAGCGGGCGCCGTTCTTTCGCCTGGCGCAACAGCTTGCTACCCTACGCGCCCGGCTGCCCGGTCTCGACACCCTCTCCATGGGCATGTCCGACGACCTCGAAGCCGCCATTGCCGAAGGCAGCACCCTGGTGCGGGTCGGCACCGCGATCTTTGGCCCCCGGCGGCAAAACCCCTTGGAGAACAGCGTTTGAACACAGCAACCCTGGCATTCATCGGCGGCGGCAACATGGCCCGCAGCCTTATCGGCGGACTGGTGGAGCGGGGCTTTCCCGCCGCCGCCATCCGCGTCAGCGAGCCCCTCGACGCCGCCCGCGAGGCCCTGGCGGCGGATTTCGCCGTGGCGGTGTTCAGCGATAACGGCGCCGCCTGCGCCGGCGCCGACCTGGTGGTGCTGGCGGTCAAGCCCCAGGTGATGAAGACGGTGGCAAGGGATCTCGCCGCCGCCCTCGGCCACCGGCCCCTGGTGGTGTCCATCGCCGCCGGCATCCCGGTCGACGCCCTGCAGAGCTGGCTGGGGGCCGCGGTGCCCATCGTGCGCTGCATGCCCAACACCCCGGCCCTGGTGCACCAGGGGGCCAGCGGCCTCTACCCCTCGCCCCTGGTGAGCGAGGCACAGCGCGCCCTGGCGGAGCAGCTGTTCAGCGCCGTGGGCATCGTCGCCTGGCTCGACCGGGAGGCGGATATCGACGCCGTCACCGCCCTCTCCGGCAGCGGCCCCGCGTACTTCTTCCTGCTCATGGAGGCCATGCAGCAGGCCGGCGAGGCCCTGGGCCTCACCCCCGACACCGCCCGCCGGCTCACCCTGCAAACCGCCCTCGGCGCCGCAACCATGGCCGCCGGCAGCGACGTGGAGGCCGCCGAGCTGCGCCGTCGCGTCACCTCCCCGGCGGGCACCACCGAGCGCGCCATCAACACCTTCCTGGCGGGAGACCTGCCCCGCCTGGTGGCCGATGCCATGGCCGCGGCCGAAACCCGCGCCCGGGAAATGGCCGCTGAATTCACCGGATGACAGACCCCACCATGAATGCCTTTACCGACGTCGGCACCTTTCTGATCCAGTCCCTTGCCACTCTCTACCTGGTGATCATCCTGCTGCGCTTTTTGCTGCAGCTGTGCGGGGCGGATTTCTTCAATCCGGTATCCCAGTTCGCCCACCGGGCCACCGCGCCGCTGCTGCTGCCCCTGCGCCGGCTGTTTCCCGCCTGGCGGAATTTCGATCTGGCGAGCCTGATCCTCGCCCTGCTGTTGCAGTGGATCGCCATCCAGGTCACCGCCTCCCTCAACGGCAACGCCCTGATCAACGTCTTCTACGTACTCTGGTGGGGGCTGCTCGGCATTCTCTCGATGCTGATCAACATCTACATCTACGGCTTGCTGGCGGCGATCATCCTCAGCTGGGTGGCGCCTCACAACCCGCACCCGGCGGTATCCCTGCTGTGGCAGCTGATGGAGCCGGTGATGGCCCCGTTCCGCAAGATCGTGCCCAACCTCGGCGGCCTCGACCTGTCGCCGATCCTGGTGTTCCTGGTGCTCAACATGTTCCGCATCTTCGTCACCCACGCCGCCAACGCCGCCCAGCTGCCCGGCTGGGCCGTGCCGGGGTTCTGAACCGCCCCGCCGTGGCGTTTGTCGAGGTGAGCGGCGGCGGGCTGCTGCTGCACTGCCACATCCAGCCCCGGGCCGCCCGGGATGCCATCGTCGGGCTGCACGACGGCAGACTGAAGATCCAGGTGGCGTCGCCGCCGGTGGACGGCAAGGTCAATGACCAGCTGATCCGCTTCGTGGCGAAGCTCCTCGGGGTTGCCAAAAGCCGGGTGAGTCTGGTGCGCGGCGAGACCAGCCGCCACAAAACCCTGCGGATCGACGGCCTCGCCGCCCTGCCGGACGATTTCCCCTGCCGCCCCTGAGTGGGCGGCCAACCTTTCACCACAAGGCTCGACAGGATGCAAAAACGCACCAAGATCATCGCCACCCTCGGCCCCGCCAGCTCCGACCGGGCCACCATCGACGCGCTGATCAACGCCGGCGCCAACGTGTTCCGACTCAATTTTTCCCACGGCACGGCGGACGATCACCGGGAGCGCTGCCGGCAGATCCGCGCCGCGGCAACGGCGCTGGACGCCCAGGTGGCGATTCTCGGCGACCTCCAGGGCCCCAAGATCCGCATCGCCGGCTTTGCCGATGGCCCGGTCACCCTGCGCGCCGGCGAACCCTTCACCCTGGATGCCGGCCTCGGCAAGCTCGCCGGCGACGCCCGCCGGGTGGGGGTCACCTACCCGGCGCTGGTGGACGACTGCCGGCCGGGCCAGGTGCTGCTGCTCGACGACGGCCGCCTCGAACTGGTGATCGAGGAGATCGCCGACGGCCGCATCCTCACCCGGGTGCGCACCGGCGGGGTGCTGTCCGCCAACAAGGGCATCAACCTGCTGGGGGGCGGGCTGTCCGCCCCGGCCCTCACCGACAAGGACTACGCCGACATCCGCCTCGCCGCCGAGCTCGACGTCGACTACCTGGCGGTGTCGTTCCCGCGCTCCGGGGACGATATCCGTTTCGCCCGGCAAGCCGCCCAGGCCGCCGGCTGCCGGGCGCGCATCGTCGCCAAGGTGGAGCGCGCCGAGGCGGTGGCGAGCGATGCCGCCCTCGACGACATCATCAGCGCCGCCGACGCGGTGATGGTGGCGCGGGGGGATCTGGGGGTAGAGATCGGCGACGCCGAGCTGATCGGCATCCAGAAGAAGATGATCCTCCGGGCGCGCCAGCTCAACCGGGTGGTGATCACCGCCACCCAGATGATGGAAACCATGATCGAGAGCCCCCTGCCCACCCGCGCCGAGGTGTTCGACGTGGCCAACGCCGTGCTCGACGGCACCGACGCGGTGATGCTGTCCGCCGAGACCGCGAGCGGCAAGCACCCGGTAAAGGTGGTGGAGGCCATGGCGCGGATCATCGTCGGCGCCGAGAAGCAGCCCGCCAACCGCACCTCCGGGCACCGCATGGATATCGCCTTCCAGCGCACCGACGAGGCCATCGCCATGGCGGCCATGTACACCGCCAACCATCTCGGCTCGGTGAAGGCGATCCTGTGCCTCACCGAGAGCGGCAGCACCCCCCTGTGGATGTCCCGCATTCGCTCCGGCATCAGCATCTACGGCATCTCCCGCCACCCCGAGGCGCTGCGCGCCATGTGTCTGTACCGGGGCGTCATCCCCATGGCCGCCAACCCCGGCTGCAAATCCATCAAGGCCACCCTGGCGGACGTCATCGACCGCCTCAAGGCCCGGGGCGAGCTGGTGCCGGGGGACCAGGCGCTGTGCACCTACGGCAACATGCTGGGGCGGGAGGGGGCGACCAATACCCTCAAGATCATTACGGTGGAGTGACGGGGTTGTCTGACGCTGGACGTCCGACGTCTGACGCCTGGTCCGGCGGGACGGCAACGCTGTGCCCGATGGGACGATCAACGGGCTGCCAGAGTGCCGCCGTCGACGCCGGCGCGCCGCTTTTGCGTCGGACGTCAGACGTCCGACGTCAGACCCAAACCTTTCCATGTAAACTACCACCCCTATGACAACCCCCTTCCCCGCCAACTCCGTGGGCCTGGTCAAGCCCCGCGCCATCCACTTCGAGGAGCCCCTCGAGCTGGCCTGCGGCCGCGTGCTGCCCAGCTACCAGCTGATGGTGGAGACCTACGGCGAGCTCAACCGCGCGGCGAGCAACGCGGTGCTGATCTGCCACGCCCTCTCCGGCCACCACCACGCGGCGGGCTACCACAGCCCCGAGGACAGGAAGCCCGGCTGGTGGGACGCCTACATCGGCCCCGGCAAGCCCATCGACACCGACAAATTCCATGTGGTGGCCGTCAACAACATCGGCGGCTGCCACGGCAGCACCGGGCCGCGGGCCATCAACCCCGCCACCGGCAAGCCCTGGGGCCGGGATTTCCCGCCGCTGCGGGCCCGGGACTGGGTTCACAGCCAGGCGCGCCTCGCCGCCAAGCTCGGCATCACCCAGTGGGCGGCGGTGATCGGCGGCAGCCTCGGCGGCATGAACGCCATGCGCTGGGCCCTGGAATACCCCGACCGCCTGCGCCACTGCGTGGTGATCGCCTCGGCCATGAAGCTGTCGGCCCAGAACATCGCCTTCAACGAGATCGCCCGCCGCGCCATCAAGTCGGACCCCCACTTCCACGATGGCGACTACCTCGGTCACGACACCCTGCCCCGCAACGGCCTCGCCCTGGCGCGGATGATCGGCCACGTCACCTACCTGTCGGACGAACTGATGGGCACCCGCTTCGGCCGCGAGCTGCGCCGCGGCTCCTTCGCCCGGGGCATGGAGACACCGGTGGAATTCCAGGTGGAGAGCTACCTGCACCACCAGGGGGATTCGTTCTCCGAGGTGTTCGACGCCAACAGCTACCTGCTGATCACCAAGATCCTCGACTACTTCGACCTCGCCCGGGAGTACGGCGACGACCCGGTGGCGGCGTTCCGCCACGCCCTGTGCAAGTTCCTGGTGATCTCCTTCACCTCCGACTGGCGCTTCTCCCCGGAGCGCTCCCGGGAGATCGTCAACGCCCTGATCGGCGCCAACCGCGACGTGGTGTACGCCGACATCGAATCGGACATGGGCCACGACGCCTTCCTGCTGCCCAACCCCCGCTACGAGGCGGTGTTCAAGAGCTACATGGACAACGTGGCGGCGGAATCCCTCGCCATTCTGAGGAGCGCCTGATGCTGCGGGTCGAACTGGATATCCTGCAACAGTGGATCGCCCCCGGCAGCCGGGTGCTGGACCTCGGCTGCGGCGACGGCACCCTGCTTGACAGCCTCACACACAGTCACGGCATCGAGGGCTATGGCCTGGAGATCGACCCGGAGCGGATCACCGCCTGCATCCGGCGCGGTGTCAACGTGATCGAGACCGATATCAACAAGGGCCTCGCCCATTTCCCCGACGACAGCTTCGACACCGTGGTGATGACCAACTCCCTGCAGGCGCTGCTGCGCCCCGACCGCACCATCGACGAGATGCTGCGCATCGGCAAGGAGTGCGTGGTGACCTTCCCCAATTTCGGCAACATCAAGGCCCGCGCCTACCTGTGCCTGCGGGGCCGGATGCCCGTCACCCGCCAGCTCAGCTACCAGTGGTACGACACCCCCAACATCCATTTCTGCACCGTGAAGGATTTCGAGGCCCTGTGCCGCGACAAGGGCATCCGCATCCTCCGCCGCGCCACCGTGGCGTCCAACGCCATCGGCAGGCAACTGAAGGGAATCTGGCCTAATCTATTCGCGGAGACCGCCATTTATCACCTGAGCAAGTGACCGCCCGAGGAGTCCCGCCATGACTACCCAGCCCGCCACCGCCCTGCGCGCCCTCGGCCTCGCCGCCCTGCTGCTGGTGGCCGTCGCCGCCAGCGCCAGCGACAAGCCCTACAAGCAGTACGGCAATACCAAGGTGTATTTCAGCGCCTTCAACAGCAGCTTCATCAAGCCCGAGATCGCGAGCCTGTACAACATCGCCCGGGGCCGGGACAAGGGCCTCGTCAACATCTCGGTGATCGTCGACGACCTCCCCGCCGGCAGGACCGCCGAGGTCAGCGGCACGGTGTCCAACATCTTCGCCCAGCAGCAGAGCCTCGATTTCTTCGAGGTGAGGGAAGGAGACTCGGTGTACTACCTGGCGCCCTTCGACTTCGAGAACGAGGACTCCATGACCTTCAACATCCAGGTCAAGGCCGCCGACAAGCCGCCCCACAACCTCAGCTTCCAGCGGAAGTTCTACCGTGACCAATAGCCGGGTGGTGGCCGTCGAGAAGGTGGTGCTGGCCAGCGGCAACGCCGGCAAGCTGCGGGAATTCCAGTACCTGCTGGCGGACCGGGGCATCGACGTGGTGGCCCAGTCCGAGTTCAGTGTTCCCGACGCCGACGAGACCGGCCTCAGCTTCGTCGAGAACGCCATCCTCAAGGCCCGCCACGCCGCGCGCCTCACCGGGCTGCCCGCCATCGCCGACGACTCCGGCCTCGAGGTGGACGTCCTCGACGGCGCACCGGGCATCTATTCCGCCCGCTTCGCCGGCCCCAACGCCTCCGATGGGGACAACAACGCGCGCCTTCTGGAACTGCTCAAGGGGGTGCCCGCCGAGCGGCGCACCGCCCGCTACCAGTGCAGCCTGGTTTACATGCGCCACGCCGCCGACCCCACGCCGCTGATCTGCCAGGGCAGCTGGGAGGGTGTGATCGGCACCAAGCCCAAGGGCAGCCACGGCTTTGGCTACGACCCGCTGTTCTTCGTGCGGGAGCAGGGCTGCACCGCCGCCGAACTGCCCCGGGAAGTGAAAAACACCCTGAGCCACCGCGCCCGCGCCATGCGCCAACTGCTGGACAAGCTCGCCCGGCCCCAGGCCCTGTAGCCCGCCGTGCTGGAACTGCCGCCGCTGACCCTGTATGTGCACATCCCCTGGTGCGTGCGCAAATGCCCCTACTGCGATTTCAACTCCCATGAACCCGGCGGCGAGGTTCCCGAGGAGGCCTATCTGGGGGCGCTGCTGGCGGACCTCACCACCGAGCTCGACGACGTCCAGGGCCGGCGCCTCGCCGCCATTTTCATCGGCGGCGGCACCCCCAGCCTGTTCTCCCCCCGGGGCATCGCCGCCATCCTCGACGGCGCGGAGCGGCTGATCGGCTTTGACCCGGACATCGAGATCACCCTCGAGGCCAACCCCGGCACCCTGGAGCGGGGGCGTTTCGCCGGCTACCGCGCCGCCGGGATCAACCGCCTGTCCATCGGCGTGCAGAGTTTCGACAACCGCCAGCTGCACCAACTGGGCCGCATCCACGACCGCGCCGCCGCCATCGCCGCCATCCACGCCGCCCGCGCCGCCGGCTTCGCCAACCTCAACCTCGACCTGATGCACGGCCTGCCGGGGCAGACCCCCGACGAGGCCCTGGCGGACCTGCGCCTGGCCTGCGATCTCGACCCCACCCACCTGTCCTGGTACCAGCTCACCATCGAGCCCAATACCGTCTTCCACAAACGCCCCCCGACCCTGCCGGACGAGGAGGTGCTGGGGGCCATCCAGGATGCCGGGGAGGAACACCTGACCGCCGCCGGCCTTCGCCCCTACGAGGTGTCCGCCTGGACCCGGCCGGGGCACGAGTCCCGCCACAACCTCAACTACTGGCGCTTTGGCGACTACCTCGGCATCGGCGCCGGCGCCCACGGCAAGGTCACCCGCCCCGGGGAGGGCCGCATCCTGCGCACCAGCAAGACCCGCGCCCCCGCCGATTACCTGGCCCGGGACGGGGACTGGCGCGCCAGCCGGCAAGCGGTGGCGGCGGACGAGCTGCCCTTCGAATTCATGATGAACGCCCTGCGGCTGGTGGACGGGGTCGAGCCGGCCCTGTACCCGGCGCGCACCGGTCTCGACTTCGCCCCCCTCGCCCCCCGCTGGCGGACGCTCCGGGAACGGGGCCTCGTCAGCGATCCCGCCGAACGCCTCGCCACCACGGCCCTGGGCCTTCGCTACCTGAACTCGGTGCTGGCAGCCCTCGACGACTGAGCCCGCAACCCCACCGCCGCCCGAGGACCCACCATGCGCGACACGCCCCCCTCCGCCCCGCGAAACCACACCAAACCCCGGCGCAAGCTGCTCCTCGGCCTGCTGCTGGCGGTGCTGGGCGCCGTCGCCATCCACCACCAGATCAAACCCCTGCCGGAGGGCCTCGCCCTGGCGGGGCCCGAGCGGCCCCTGCTGGCGCCGCTGCTGCTGATCGATCGCACCTGGGTGGACGGCCAGGGTGTGAGCCAGAACGACCACGTCATTTTTGACGAGGTGCTGCGCCTCATCGGCCAGGCCCGGCAGCTGGTGGTGGTGGATATGTTCCTGTTCAACGACAGCGGTGGCGGCGAGGGCTTCCGCCCCCTTGCCCGGGAGCTCACCGACGCCCTGCTGGCGCGCCAGCAGGCGGTGCCCGGCATCCGCCTGCTGGTGATCAGCGACCCCTTCAACAGCCTCTACGGCGGCACCCGTTCACCGTATTTCGAGGAACTGCGGGCAGCGGGCATCCCGGTGGTGGAGACGCCCCTCGGGCCCCTTCGGGACTCCAACCCCCTGTGGTCGGCCCCCTGGCGCCTGTGCTGCCAGTGGTTCGGCAACGACCCGGATGGCGGCTGGCTGCCGAGCCCGGTGAGCGGGGATAGGGTGACCCTGCGCAGCTACCTGGCGCTCCTCAACTTCAAGGCCAACCACCGCAAGACCCTGGTGGTGGACACCCCCGCCGGGCTCAGGGGCCTGGTGAGCTCCGCCAACCCCCACGACGGGTCGAGCCGCCACAGCAACATCGCCCTCGCTTTCGACGGCCCCGCCGCCCTCGACCTGCTGCGCAGCGAGCTGGCGGTGGCGGCCCTCGCCGGGGTCCACCTGCCCCTGCCGCCCCTGGCCATCACCAGCCTGGTGACCCTCGACCCGCCGACCCGGGGCGGCGCGGAGGCCAGCACCCAGGGCGCCCTCCCGGCCCACGGGGGCGAGCGGGTGCGCATTCTCACCGAAGGCGCCATCGGCGACGCCGCCCTGGCCCTGATCGACGGCGCCGGCCCCGGCAGCCGGGTGGACCTGGCCATGTTCTATCTCTCCCACCGGGGCGTGGTCGAGGCCCTGATCCGGGCGCGGGATCGGGGCGCCCGGGTGCGGGTGTTGCTGGATGCCAACAAGGACGCCTTCGGCCGCGAGAAGGACGGGGTGCCGAACCGCCCGGTGGCCGCCGAACTGCACCGGGCCGGCATTCCCGTGCGCTTTGCCAACACCCACGGCGAGCAGTTCCACAGCAAGGTGCTGATGCGCCGGGACGGCGACGGCGCCTGGCGGTTTCTGCTGGGGTCGGCCAACTTCACCCGCCGCAATCTCGACAACTTCAACCTCGAAACCAATGTGCTGGTGAGCGGCCCGCGCCCCACCGCGCTGATTCGCGCCCTCGCCGGGCAGTTCGACCAGATCTGGCGCCTCGGCCCCGACACCGTCATCACCCTCAGCCTGCCCTACCACGCCTACCGGGATGAATCGCCCCTCACCTACTGGCGCTACCGGCTGATGGAGGCGACCGGCATGTCCACCTTCTGACCCGGCCCGGAGCCCCGCCCATGACCCTCGCCCGCGTCAACGCCCTGTTCCCCCTCTGGGCCATCCTCCTCGCCGCCCTCGCCTGCCTGGCGCCCGAGCCCTTCACCGCGCCACTCATCCCGCGCTGGCAGCTGGGCCTGCCCCAGCTGGTGGCGCCCCTCCTGATGGTGATCATGTTCTGCATGGGCCTGACCCTCACCCCGGCGGACTTCGCCCGGGTGGCCCGGGAGCCCCACAAGGTGCTGCTGGGGGTGGGCCTGCAATTCGGATTGATGCCCCTGGCGGCCTGGGCCGTGGCGAGACTGCTGGCCCTGCCCGCCGATCTCGCCACCGGCCTCATGGTGGTGGGCGCCGCCGCCGGGGGCACTGCCTCCAACGTCATCACCTGGCTGGCGGGGGGCCGGGTGGCCCTGTCCATCACCATGACCCTCACCTCCACCCTGGTGTCGGTGGTGGCGACGCCCTTGCTCACCGAGCTCTACGCCGGGCGCGCCCTGGATGTGCCGGTGGCGGCGATGATGCAATCCATCGCCCAGATCGTGGTGGCCCCGGTGCTCCTCGGGGTGGTACTGAACCGCCTGGCCCAGGACCGGCTCGCCGGCCGGGAGGCGTGGCTGGCGACCATCTCCATGGCCTGCATCATCGCCGTGATCGCCACCATCGTCGCCCAGAACCGCGCCCAGCTGTTCACCACCGGGCCGCTGGTGGCCCTCGCGGTGATGCTCCACAACCTCGCGGGCCTCGCCGCCGGCTACGGCGGGGCGCGCCTGCTGGGCTGCGACCGCCGCGACGCCCGCACCATCGCCATCGAGGTGGGGATGCAGAACTCCGGCCTCGCCGCGGTGCTCGCCGCCAAGTACTTCGGCCCCGCCGCCGGCCTGCCGGGGGCCATTTTCAGCGTTTGGCACAATATCTCCGGCTCGCTCCTGGCGGGGTATTGGGCGCGGCGCGGGGGAGAGCCGGAGGGCGATCGCGGCCGATGACGCCTGCGGCTCTTCGGCCCTACGGGGAGTCTATTGTAGGGCCGAAAAGCGCAGCGTCATCGGCCAAGATCCCACCGTAGGGCCGAAGAGCGCAGCGTCATCGGCCACGGCCACGGCCACCCAAAGCCCCGCAACTCAGGGGCGCTCCCCCGCCCGCGCCACACCCCCTTCCACCCCGCCGGCCCAATCCCGGGGATACAGCCCCGCCGCCAGGTAGCGGTGAAAGGTGGACCAGGGCCAATCCACCACCGCATTCACCCAGCCGTGCTTGAGGGGGTTGATGTGGACGTAATCGATATGGGCGGCATAGTCCTCGGGGGAGCACAGGGTATGTTCCCAATACCCCCGCTGCCAGATGCCAGCGCCGCCGGCGGCCTTGGCGAACAGGGTCTTGATGGCCCGCCAGCGGCCGGGGTAGTCGGCGTCGCCCTCGTGCAGGGTCCACACCGCGTGGAGGTGGTCGGGGAGGATCACCAGGGCATCGAGGCCGAAGGGCCGCGCCCGCTTCACCCTGTTGAAAGCATCCCGCAGGTCGGGCAGGCGATCGGTGAGCAGGCGGGAGCGGCGATTGCGCAGGTTGAGGGTGAAGAAATAAGCACCCCCGGGGACGAAGTTGCGACGGTAGTTGGGCATGGGCTCAGTCCTTTGAGCGGTGGGGTCGCCCTCAGGATAGCGGATCGAGTGGAGATCGTGGGGTTGTGGCCGATGACGCTGCGCTTTTCGGCCCTACGGTGACATTCATGCCGGGGTGTCGGGCGCGGCGGGGGGAGACTGCGGCCAAAACCCAGCCACGGGATCCACCGTAGGGCCGAAAAGCGCAGCGTCATCGGCCATCGTGCTCATCCCCCTCCAACGGCACCACCCCGTGGAGGCGCAGGAACGCCGCCACCACGTAGTCCGCGTGCTCGGCGATAGCCGCCCCCCGCCGCGCGCAGGGCAGGCCGAACAGGGCCCGGGCGAGATCGATGCCGCTCAGCATCCCCATCAGCAGCTCGGCGCTGCGGCTCGGTTGCGGGCACTGGAGCAGGCCCGCGGCGGCGGCGCCGGCGAGCCACTGGGCCAGTTGCGCGAGGGTCAGGGCCGGGCCGTTGTCGAAGATCTCCCGCACGCTGTCCGACGCCAGGGACCGCGCCGCCCCCACCGCCCGCACCAGCTGGGTGTGCTCGTCGCTGGACAGAAACACCAGCAACTCCCGGGCGAAGTCGCCGAGGCTTTCCCGCAGGTGGGTGACCGACCCGGGGGCCACCGCGAAGTGGCCGACGATGGCCTCCCCGTGGCGGCGCACCACGGCGCGGATCAGCTCGGCGCGGTTGGCATGGCGGGAGTAGACCGTGGCCTTCGACACCCCGGCGCGGGCCGCCACCGCCTCCATGGTCACCCCCTGGGGGCCAACCTGGAACAGGAGTGCCGCCGCCGCGTCGAGGATGGCGGTGTCCTTGTCCGGGTCCGGGGGGCGGCCGGGAGACGCGGCGGGCTTTTGGCGGGTTTTTGGCACCGGGGGCTCGAATTAACAGACGTATTCGTTCAATAATAGCCGGAAACCACCGCCACTGTCCGCCATGAAAATAACAGCCCCCCACCTCGCCCTGCTCTGCCTCGCCCTCGCCGCCTGCTCCGGGGGTGATGACCCCGCGCCATCCAGCGACACCCCACCCTGGGTAAGGACGCAGGAGGTAAGGGGCGACGCCGGTGCCACCCTCAGCCTCTCCGGCACGGTCCGCGCCCGCTACGAGATCCCCATTGCCTTCGAAGTGTCCGGTCGTATCACCGCCCGGGCGGTGGACGCCGGGCAGCGGGTGGACGCCGGGCAGTTGCTGTTCCAGCTCGACCCCCGGGACCTGGACGCGGACCTGCGGGCCGCCCTTGCCGAGCAGGCGGCGGCGGATACCGCCCTCGAGATCGCCAGCGAGGACCACCGGCGCAACGGCGAGCTGCTGGCCAGGAAGTTCATCAGCGAACAGGTCCTCGAGCGCTCGGCGTTGGCCCTGCGGGAGGCCCGCACCCGCCTCGACGCCGCCCGGGCCCGGACCCACCAGGCGCAAAACCGCCTGGGCTACGCCACCCTCAAGGCCGCCGAGGCCGGGGTATTGATGGAGGTGAGCGGCGACCCCGGCCAGGTGGTGGCCGCCGGCCAGCCCCTGGCGGTACTGGCCCGGGACGGGGAGCGGGAGATCGAGGTCTACCTGCCCGAAGGTGCCCCGCCCGCCCGCGAGGGCAAGGCGCGCCTCGACGACGGCACGGAGGTGAGCATCCGCCTGCGGGAGACCGCCGGCGCGGCGGACCCGGCGAGCCGCACCTGGCGGGCCCGCTACCGGGTGGCGGACAACAACCCGCCGGCCCTGCCCCTGGGCTCGGTGGTGCGGGTCGATCTGGACGGGGCCGGGGCGGCGGAGAGCCTCGTCATTCCCATCGCCGCCCTCGACGAGCGGGGTGACGGGCCCCGGGTGTGGCGGGTGGTGGCGGGCCGCGCCCAGCCCCTGCCGGTGACGGTGCTGGCCATGGATACGGAGACCGTGCGCATCCGCGCCGAGCTGGCGGAGGGCAGTCCCATCATCGCCCTCGGCACCCACCTGCTCAAGCCCGGCATGAGGGTGCGGGAGCTGGCGCCATGAGCTTTCCCAACCTGTCGGCCCTGGCGGTCCGGGAGAGCGCCCTCACCCTGTTCTTCCTGATCCTGTCGGTGGCCATGGGTGTCTACGCGTTCCTGTCCCTGGGGCGCGCCGAGGATCCGGCCTTCACCGTGCGGGTGATGATGGTGTCCGCGGTCTGGCCGGGGGCCACCACCCAGGAGCTGGAGGAGCAGGTGGTGGACCGCCTCGAAAAGCGCATCCAGGAGGTGGACTACCTGCGCAACATCGAAACCACCATCCGCCCGGGGCGCGCCGATCTGCAGGTGGTGTTCCAGGACCACACCCCCGCGGAGCGGATCCCGGACCTGTTCTACCAGGTGCGCAAGCGCATGCAGGAGGAGGTCTTCAACATGCCCGCCGGGGTGATCGGGCCGCTGGTCAACGACGACTTCGGCGACCTCTACTTCACCATGATCGCCCTCACCGCCCCGGGCCTGCCGATGCGGGAGCTGACCCGGGAGGCGGAGGCGATCCGCGATCGCCTGCAGCGGGTGGAGGGGGTGCGCCGCGCCCAGATCCTCGGCGAACGGCCCGAGCGGGTCCATGTCGACTTCGATACCGCCCGGCTGGCCAACCTCGGCATCGGCCCCGATGCGGTGTTCGCCGCCATCGCCGCCCACAACCAGCTGGCCCCCGCCGGCCAGCTGGAAACCGCCGGGGCGCGGGTCTACCTGCGCCTTGACAGCGACCTGTCGGACCTGGAGCGGCTGGCGGCGGTGCCGGTGCGCATCGGCGAGCGGGTGCTGCGCCTTGGCGACCTCGCCACCCTGCGGCGGGGTTACGAGGACCCGCCCGCCTACCTGATCCGCACCGGTGGCGAGGACACGGTGCTGCTCGGCGTGGTGATGCGCAACGGCGAGAACGGCCTCGACCTGGGTGCCCGCCTGGCGGACTTCCTGGCGGCGGAACAGGCGCGCCTGCCCCTCGGCATGAGTCTCACCCCCATCACCAACCAGGCCGAGCTGATCAGCGCGGCGGTCAACCTCTTCCAGATCAAGTTCCTGGTGGCGGTGGTGGTGGTGATGGCGGTGAGCATCCTCGCCATCGGCCTCCGGGCCGGGCTGGTGGTGGGCATCGCCATCCCCATCACCCTCGGTCTCACCTTCACGGTGATGCAGCTGCTCGGCATCAACCTCGACCGCATCACCCTGGGGGCGCTGGTCATCGCCCTCGGCCTGCTGGTGGACGACGCCATCATCGCCATCGAAATGATGATCGTGAAAATGGCGGAGGGCTGGGAGCGGGTGCGCAGCGCCTCCCACGCCTGGAACGTCACCGCCGCCCCCATGCTGTTCGGCACCCTGGTGACGGTGGCGGGCTTCACCCCCATCGGCTTTGCCGAGTCGAGCGTCGGCGAGTACGCCGGTGATATCTTCTGGGTGCTGGCCATCTCCCTGCTGGTGTCCTGGGTGGTGGCGGTGATCTTCATCCCCTACCTGGGGGTACGGCTGCTGCCGGCCCCAAGGGGCGATCAGGGGGGCGATCAGTACGACACCCCCCGCTATCGCCAGCTGCGCCAGGTGGTGGCCTGGTGCGTGGCGCGCCGCAAGACGGTGGTGGCGGCCACGGTGGGGGTACTGGTGGCGTCCATCGCCGCCATGTCCCTGGTGGAACAGCAGTTCTTCCCCAACTCCGACCGCCACGAGGTGCTGGTCAGTCTCTACCTGCCCCAGGGCACCGCCATCGCCAACACCGACGCCACCGCCCGCCGGGTGGAAGAGGTGCTGATGACCATCCCCGAGGCGGAATCGGTGACCACCTTCGTGGGGGCCGGGATGCCGCGCTTCTTCGCCTCCGCCAACCCGGAAAACCCCGACCCCGCCTTCGCCAAGCTGCTGGTGATCACCCGGGAGCCGGAACAGCGGGACGCCATCATGGCGCAGCTCGCGCGCCATGTGGCCGCCGGGGAATTCCCCGAGGCCCGGGTGCGCTTCGAGGTGCTGTTCAACGGGCCGCCGGTGGCCTTCCCGGTGAGTTTTCGCGTCCTCGGCCCCGATCCCATGACCCTGCGCCACATCGCCCACCGGGTGCGGGACACCATGGCCGCCCACCCCAACGTCCGCGACCCGCACCTGGAATGGGACGGCCGGGTACCGGTGCTGCACCTGGCCATGGACCCGGAGCGGCTGCGGCTGATGGGCCTCACCCCGGCGGACGTGGGCCGCCAGCTGCAGTTCCAGCTGGACGGCGTCACCGTCACCCGGCTGCGCCAGGACATCCGCAGCGTCGAGCTGCGGGCCCGGGGCGGCGGCGACCCGGGGGAGCGGCTGGCGGGCCTCGAAATCCGCACCCAGGAGGGTCACAAGGTGCCACTCGCCCAGCTCGGCCGCCTCGAAACCCGCTTCGAGAACCCAGTGATCAAGCGCTACAACCGGGAGCCGTTCCTCGCCGTCCATGCCGACGTGTTCGACGCCCAGCCGCCGGACGTGAGCATGGCCCTGTGGGACGACCTGGCGGCCCTCAGGGACGAACTGCCGGAGGGCTACCGCATCGATATCGGTGGGGTGATCGAGGAATCCGGCAAGGCGGACCTCGCCATCCAGAAGATGGTGCCGCTGATGATCGGCCTGATGCTGGTGTTCACCATGCTGCAGATGCGCTCCTTCGCCGGCACCTTCATGGTGGTGGCGACGGCCCCCCTGGGGGTGATCGGCGCGGTGATCGCCCTGCTGCTGTTCGACCAGGCGTTCGGCTTCGTGGCCCTCCTTGGCCTCATCGGCCTCGCCGGCATCCTGATGCGCAACACCCTGATCCTCACCCAGCAGGTGTCGGACAACTTCGCCGCCGGGATGAACCCCCTGGAGGCGGTGGTGGAGGCGGCGGTGCACCGCGCCCGGCCGGTGGTGCTCACCGCCCTCGCGGCCATGCTGGCCTTCGTGCCCCTGACCCTCGATACCTTCTGGGGCCCCATGGCCTTCGTGCTGATCGGCGGCGTGGCGGTGGGCACCGCCATCACCCTGTTTTTCGTGCCGGCGCTCTACGCCCTGTGGTTTCGTCTCAAGGCGGACTGAGCCGGCCACCCCATGGCTGCCCCGCGGTGACATTGCGGCCGATGACGCTGCGCTCTTCGGCCCTACGGGGAATGGATTGCGGGGCTGTAGCCGATGACGCTGTGCTCTTCGGCCCTACGGGGAATGGATTACGGGGCTGTAGCCGATGACGCTGCGCTCTTCGGCCCTACGGGGAATGGATTGCGGGGCGACCGATGACGCTGCGCTCTTCGGCCCTCCGGGGAATGGATTGCGGGGCGGCCGATGACG
>JAYELS010000023.1:0-2779 GCA_034717695.1 Pseudomonadota bacterium | reverse complement strand
TCGGCTTGTTTCAGGACGGCCAGAATCTGGCTATCGGTAAAGCGTGATGTTTTCATGCAGAATCTCCTGCGTAGAGAGTACGAGAATATTCTACTTTTGAGCAACACTACTTTTCGGGGGGATTACCCAGGGAAGCGAGACCCGGATCGAAGTGAAACGGCACGCTCAACAGGGGCAGCTGGTAGTCCGAGTCAGGTAGCTTGAACACATTCTCCGACACCTCGGCGATGTCGAAACACTGCCTGAACAGCTGGCCGAGGCCGGGCCTGCACCACATCACCAGCCTGCCCACCCGGGGGGGCACCAGCTGGATGAAGCGGGCGAACTGGAGGTTGTCGCCAAAGCCCTGCTCGGTGTGCAGCAGCAGGGTCTTGCCGGTCAGATCCTGGCCGCTGTAGGCGGGCCGCTCGAAGATGGGGTAGAGATCCTTGCGGTGTTGGACCATCTCCTTGACCTGCATCCGCCACTCGAATTCCCGCAGGGCGGCGGGGTAGTCCTCGAGATGAAAATGGGTGAGGGCCATGCCGAAGTGGGCATCGGCATCATCGGGCTTGCGGGCGATGGCGTCCTCCAGCAGTTCCCGGGAGCGCTCGTGGCGGGCCGATTTGCGGTAGGCCTTGGCCAGCCCCCGCAGCAGGTCGGGGCGGGTGGTGATGGTCAGCGCCCGGCGGTAGCAGGCGATGGCCATTTCGTGTTCTTCCAGTTCGTTCCAGGCCTTGCCGGCATTGGCCCAGGCGTCGACCATGGTCGGCTCGATGGCGGCGGCGCGCTCGTGGCAGGCGATGGCGGCGTGGTTGTCGCCGAGTTCGTTGTGGCAGGCGCCGAGGTTGGTGAGGGCGCGGCTGAAGTCAGGCTTGAGGCGCACCGCCTCGGCGAAGGCATCCCGGGCGTTTGGAAGCAGGCCGCGGTGGTAATAGTGCACCCCCATCTCGTTGCGGATCACGGCGTTGTTCGGTGCCGCGTCGATGGCCGCGGCAAAAAGGCGCAGGGCCCCGTCGACGTCGCCCTTGCCGCTGGCGGCGAGGGCCTGCTGAAGCAGCTGGTCGGCGCTGACTTTTTCCTTGGCGGGCTGTCCGCTCATGCTTTGCTTCTCCCTGTCACTGGCCGGCACCCCGGAGCCAGAGGCGCACCAGCCGCGACGCCATCCGGTTGATGCCCTCGAACCGCGCCGGGTCCGCCATGATCGCCTCGGCGGATTGGACGAACGGCCCGGGGGCCAGCTCCTGGCCGCAGGCCTCGATCAGCGCCGCCGCCGATGCCGACGTGGTTTCGAGGTGAAACTGCAGGCCGACGATGCGGTCGTCGATGACGAATCCCTGGTTGCGGCAGGCCTCGCTGTGGCCCAGGGGTTGGGCACCCGCCGGCAGGGCAAAGGTATCGCCGTGCCAGTGGAACACCGGCGCGCCGCCGTCAAAGCACTGGCCCCAGGGGCTGGCGGCGAAGGCGTCATCGAGATGGAGCGGGAACCAGCCGATCTCCGGCTGTGGATTGCGGGTCACCGGCGCCCCGAGGGCGCTGGCGATCAGCTGCGCGCCGAGGCAGATGCCGAGCACCGGCTTCGCGGTGTGGCGGCAGACCTCTCCAATCAGCGCCTTCTCGGCGGCGAGCCAGGGGTGGATGGCCTCGTCCTCCGCCCCCATGGGGCCACCCATGATGATCAGGGCGTCGAAGTCGTCGACCCTGGGCAGCGGATCGCCCCGGTAGGGATGACTGCCGGCCACCCCGTGGCCGAGGTTTGCCAGTGCCGGCAGCAGGCTGCCCGGGTCCTCGAAGGGGACGTGCTGAAGGTAGTGAATACGCAATGGGTCGATTCCTTCGTGTTGCGCCTGGCCATCGGCGATCAGCCTGCCGGGGATTGCACTCGCAATTGCTCCCGGAACAGCGCCGCCTTGCGGACGTAATGATCCGCGCCCTCAAGAATACCCTGCCGCTCCGCGTCCGTCAGCTGTCGGCGGATCTTGCCCGGCGAGCCAACCACCAGGGAGCCGTCGGGCACCTCCATGTTTTCCGGGATCAGGGTGTTGGCGCCGATCAGGCACCCCTTGCCGATGCGGGCGCCGTTAAGGATCACCGCGTTCATGCCGATCAGGCTGCCGTCGCCGATGGTGCAGCTGTGGAGCATCACTTTGTGGCCCACCACCACCTGCCGGCCAATGATACAGGGCATGCCCTCGTCCACGTGGATCACCGAGCACTCCTGGATGTTGGAATCGTCGCCGATCACCACCCGGTCGTTGTCGGCGCGGATCACCACATTGAACCAGATGCTCACCCGCCGCCCGATCTCGACGGCCCCGATCACGGCGGCACCGGGGGCGATGTAGTGTTCACCGAGCACTGTCACGGCGCGGTCACCAAGGCTGTACAACATGGGCTGTCTCTCCGATCTGGGTGTCGGGCAAGGTTACCAGTCCCCTCGATTTTGGTGGACATGTTTCCCCCTGCCTGTTCAGTGAGGGGCTGTTTTGGCGACAGGCGGGGTCATTACGGCGACAAAGCCCGGAACTTCCGGGTTGCGCAGGGGAAAATTTTTTGAACGGTTTCTTGTAAGGGTTTGATGTTGCGGCTACGCTAAGCCAGTAACAGATTGAAACAAGGCGAGAAAAGTGTCTGTCGAAGGGAGAGCGACCGACCTGAAGGTTGAATAAAATCGAGCCTGTAAATTAAATTGTGTAACTGCCCATGCTTCCATACCCTGCACTGGAGGATACCATGGGCAGAACAATGAACGACCAAGACCTGGAACAGCTTAAAGCCCACGTCACCAAGCTGGCGAAAG
>JAYELS010000022.1:0-2789 GCA_034717695.1 Pseudomonadota bacterium | reverse complement strand
AGGTCCAGCCTCGGGGGACGGTGTTCGATACGGCACAGGAGCAGGTGCTTGACCGCATCAAAGCCAATGGTTCCCAGCCGCAAGGCATCCGTTATACCCTGGTTGATCAGCGACAATTACATTTGCCGGTCGACGACAACTAAAATTGCCGGTTTTGCCTAACCGGAAGAAATAGGTGACCATCCTTCGTGAAGTGTTGGGGGGTGAGTGGATGGTCACAGGGCAACAAATACGTCGACTGAGGCAAAAGCTTATGGAAGGAAAAACTCAAGAAGCTGCGGCGGCCGCCGCTGGGATGAGCGTGCGGAGCGCCCGTTCCTGGCAACGAGGACCATTGCCTTCGGAACGCAAGGCGCCGCGAACCTGGCGCACTCGTCCTGACCCTTTCGAGGCGATCTGGAACGAAGCCATCGAACCACTGCTGAGGCGGGACCCGGAGGGAGCTTTGCAGTCCACCACGGTCCTGGAGTGGCTGGAAGAACGCTACCCAGGACAGTTTAGCCCGGCCCAACTGCGGACCCTCCAGCGCCGCCTGCGCGACTGGCGGGCCCTGCACGGCCCAGAACAGGAGGTGTTCTTTCCCCAGGTACATCCCCCCGGCAGGGAGGGCCAACTGGATTTTACCGACGCCGGTGAACTGCGGGTCACCATCGCCGGTCGGCTATTTCCCCACCTCTTCTTTCAGTTCATCCTCAGCCACTCGGGATGGCGATTTGCGGACCTGGCCTTTGGCGAGACCTACGAAGCCCTGCAGAAAGGGTTGCAAGGCGCCCTGTGGGACTTGGGCGGGGTTCCCCAGGTGGTCCGTTCCGACAACCTCTCGGCGGCCACCCACGAGCTGAGAGAAACCAAGGGACGCACCCTGAACCAGCGCTACGCCGCCCTGCTGGAGCACTACGGCCTCCAGGCTACCCGTACCAATCCCAGATCGTCTCACGAGAACGGGGTGGCGGAGCAGGGCCATTACCGGCTCAAAACCGCCTTGGACCAGGCCCTGCTGCTGAGGGGCAGCCGAGATTTCCCCAGCGAGGATGCCTACAGCTCCTTCGTCCAGTCAGTGGTGGATAAGTGCAACCGGCGGATCCAGGAGAAGCTGGCAGGGGAGCGGCCCCACCTCCGGCCGCTGCCTCCGGCGGCGGTGCCGGAATACACCACCTGGCGCCCTAAGGTCAAGAAGTGGGGCACCATCCGTGTGACCAACAAGACCTACAGCGTACCGTCCAGGTTGTGTGGTCATGAGGTGGAGGTGCGCCAGTACGCCGATTATCTGGAGGTCTACTACAAGGGCCAGCTGGTGGAACAGCTGGAGCGGGCCCGGGGCGAGCAGAAGGCCCGCATCGACTACCGGCACATCATCTGGTCCCTGGTGCGCAAGCCCGGTGCCTTCGCCCGGTACCGGTTCAAGGAACACCTCTTCCCGACCCAGGTCTTCAGGCTGGCCTACGAAGCCCTGTCCCGCTGGCATGGCGGTCGGGCCGATGTGGAGTACGTCCGCATACTGCACCTGGCAGCCAACACTCTGGAGGCCAGAGTAGAGCGAGCCCTCTACCGGCTCCTGGAAGACGGAGGACCCTTTGACTACGCCGCGGTGCGAGAACTGGCGGCGCCAGCACCGCCTCAGATACCCCAGCTCTCATCCCTCAGCGCCCCGGACCTGAAGGTCTACGACGGGTTGCTCCAGGCGGTGGGCTGATGAACGCGGACGTTTACACTGACCGGATTCGCCAGCTGTGCACCGCCTTCAAGCTGCCCACGGTGGGTGCCGAAGCGGTGGCCCGGTTCCAGCAGACGGGACACGGCGAGGCTTTGGAGACGCTGCTGGAGGTACTGGAGCTGGAGGCCGAGGACCGCCAACAGCGGCGGATCACCCGGCTACGCCGCGCCTCTAGACTGCCCCCTGGTAAGACCTGGGATGCCTTTCAACACCACCGCCTGCCAGCCAAGCTGCAACTGCAACTGGCTGAGCTGGCCCAGGGAGACTTCCTGGAACAGGGGGTGAACGTGCTGGCCTTCGGCTTGCCCGGCACCGGCAAGACCCACGCTCTATGTGCCCTGGGCCACCGCCTGGTGGAAGCGGGCTGCTCGGTCCTGTTTACGCCCGCCTATCGCCTGGTCCAGGAGTTGCTGGCGGCCCGGCGGGATTTGCAGCTGCCCCGAGCGCTAAGGAAGCTGGATAATTTCGATTTCCTGGTGCTGGACGACCTTGGCTATCTGCCCCAGGGCGCTGCGGAGTCGGAGGTCTTATTCACAATGATGGCTGAGCGCTACGAGCGGCGTTCCATTGGAATAACCTCCAATCTGGTCTTCTCCCAGTGGGACCAGATTTTCCAGAACCCCATGGCCACCGCCGCTGCCATCGACCGGGTGGTCCACCACTCTGTGATCCTGGAGTTCGATGTGCCCAGCTACCGAACCGGTGAAGCCAGAGCACTTCACCATAACGAAACCGACGACAACTATCAGCAGGAGGAGAAGAGGCAAAAGTAATTGTCGTCAGGCGGCAAAAATAGTTGACGTCGATCAGGGCCGAATATACTACGTCGACTGTCCCAACCTTGAAGTGTTTGGTGGTGCCGCCGCTCATGGTAGCCAACTGGCTGTAGGAGCCGGAGGCCAACGGCATTGCCGCCGTCCCGCTGTCCAGGGTAGCTCCAGAGCTGTTCTTCAAATTCGACAGTGACCCTGAAAGACGGCTCTGGGCAACTTTGGTTCCTTGGATGGTTACCCCGGTTACCAGGTCACTGGCGTCTATAACCAGGTCGGATGACTCGTGGCGTGTTATCTCCGCC